>CAXQGL010000001.1:0-57622 GCA_964223495.1 Candidatus Nitrosopumilus sp.
AGGATGTGCTGGCCGTCCGGGTGGAAGTAGGGGGCCCAGTTGGCGCCGCCGAGGTTGGTGATCTGACGTTGTTCGCTTCCGTCTGCCTTGGCGACGAAGAGTTCCATTTCCGTGGGTTGCACCAAACCTTTGGCGAGCAGCTGCATGTAGTTCGAGGCCTCTTCGCCGATTTTGGGGCGGCTGGCCCTCCACACGATGTACGCTCCGTCCGGGCTGAAGAAGGCGCCGCCGTCATAGCCCACCTTGGAGGTAATGCGCTGAATGTTGCTTCCGTCGATGTCGCAGGTGTAGAGGTCCAGGTCGCCATCGCGGGTACTGGTGAAGACGATTTTGTCTCCCTTGGGGCTGACCGTGGCTTCGGCATCGTAACCATCCCCTCCGATGAGGAGCTTGGGCTCGCCGCCTCCGACCGGAGCGGTGTAGATGTCGTAGCCTGCGTAAATGGGCCAGACGTACTCGTTGTTGGGGCCGCGCCTTGGTGTCTCCGGACATGCGGTGTCGGCAGCATGGGTCGATGCGTACAGGATTTCCTGGTCACCCGGCATGAAGTAGGCACAGGTGGTCCGGCCCAATCCTGTGCTGACCGTTGCCGGAGGCGTGGACGAAGGTGTGCCGTCCGAAAGGTCCATGACGTAAATCTGGTCGCATTCGACGCCCCAACCGGGGTTGGTGGCCTGGAACACGAGACTGCGTCCATCGAAGGACCAGTATGCCTCCGCGTTGTCGCCGCCGTAAGTCAGCTGGCGCACATTGTCAAAGTGGACTTCCTCCTCATAACCACGGTCGAGGCTGTCGGGAAGTTCAGGCAGGCTCAGTGGCTCGGAAGTTTGGTTTTCCGCAGCCGGAATGGCCGTGTCACCATCATCTGAACGGGAATCTGCTTCAGTGCATGAACTGAGGAGGAGCAGAGCGCACACCACTGAGGACAGGGTGCTGTGAGGGAGGAATGAATTGAACCGCATGGGAAAAAGCGATGCGAATGTAGAACTTCGCGTTCCCACGAACGGTTCACGAAGTCCATGAATTCTCTTTTTCCCAAGGGCCGCAAGCAAGGCCCGTCTCCATTGCTCCCGCTCATCGGTGCCTGCTGCATCCTGCTTTCATCCTGCTCCGAAGGCGACGGGGATGCCGCTCCGATGGCCATTTCGGACATGGGGGTGCAAGCGGGCATGGCGGCCATGCGCGCCGATGTCGAACTGTTGACGTCGGATGAATACGAAGGCCGGGAGACGGGCGAGCCGGGAGCCTACAGGGCAGGGGAATGGTTGGCTAATCGCATGGAGGCATTGGGCCTCGAAGCGGCCGGGGACTCCGGTTTCTTCCAGTCATTCAGGTACAAGCCGCATCCTCCGATGCAGGTCCACGGGGACACCTCCAAGACCATGGGCATGGCCGTCGTGAAGGAAATCGTCGGTCGGAATGTGCTGGGGGCGACTTCTTCGATTGCAGATACCACGCAGCGGTGGGGTGTCATCGGATGCCATCATGACCACCTGGGTTGGGGGGACGAGAACAGCTTGTGGCGTGGAGCATCGGAAGGAGACTCGGCCATGCACCCCGGAGCGGATGACAATGCAAGCGGCGTGGCCGTCCTGCTCGAATTGGCCTCAAGGCACCTGGCTGCTCCACTTGCCGGTCACCCCATCCTGATGGCCAGCTTCAGTGGCGAGGAGAAGGGGCTGTGGGGTTCCAACCATTTCACAGACGAGCCTACAGTCGGATTGCAGCATGTGGACTGGATGATCAATTTCGATATGGTGGGGCGCCTTCGGGGCGACACGTTGGCGGTATACGGCAATGGCACTTCTCCAGTCTGGAATGGGATCCTCGATACCTGCAACGCCCATGACGGGGCGGGATTCGAGTTGGTGTTGAGCGAAAGTGGTGTGGGGCCTTCAGATCACACTTCTTTCTATCTGGAGGACATTCCGGTCCTTCACTTCTTTACCGGACAACACGAGGACTATCACAAACCGACCGATACCGCCGACAAGTTGAATTACGAGGGCATGGTCAGGATTGCGGATTTTGCAGCCTGCATCGTCTCCGAGTTGGAGCGACAGGAAGAGATTTCATTTACCAAAACAAAGGACAGTTCAAATGACGATGCGCCCCGCTTCAAGGTGACCCTTGGCGTGGTCCCCGACTACCTTTTCTCGGGCACAGGAATGAGGATTGACGGAGTGAGTGAGGGAAGGCCCGCACAGCTGGCGGGTTTGCAGAAGGGAGATGTCGTTGTTCGTATTGGTGAGGTTGAAGTGGCGGATATGATGGGATATATGGAAGGATTATCAATGTTTGAAGAGGGTGAAAAGACGCCCGTCGAGGTGCTCAGGAACGGGGAGTCCGTTGTGGTTGAAGTCACTTGGGATTGAGCGGTATCTTTGGCCCTCAAGGTGTTCCACCGCGCTCCGCTTGCGGGGTGAGGAAAGTCCGGACAGCACAGGGTACCGAACTCTCTGAAAGGAGAGGCGCCCGCAAGGGTGACAGACAGTGCTTCAGAAATTCAAACCGCCGATGGCCTTCGGGCACAGGCAAGGGTGAGAAGGTGGGGTAAGAGCCCACCAGCGTGTCGGGTGACTGCACGGCTCAGGTAAACCTTTCGGGCTGCAAGACCATGTAAACCAGTGTTTGAGGGTGACCCGCCCGATGCTGGAGGGTAGGTTGCGCAGATCAATGGTGGAAGTCCCTCGGGACAACAGAATCCGGCTTACTGCCTTGACGTCCCCGGGGCCTGTCCCCGGGGATTTGTCTTTTGCACTGAAGCCCATTTGGATGTGTTTGTTTCTTTTGTTGTTACTTCGTGCCCCCTGGCAAATACGAAATGAGCGTATTTATTGATCAAAGCGTTGAAATTCAATGGCCAAAAAGATGAGTGTCCGATTCAAGGACAACGAGCTGCAGTACATCCGCAGCTTCTATGAGCAGGAACGATTCCAGTTGCTCTCCCGCCTCCAACATGTAGAACAAGTGCTTTCCCGCCTCGATGGAGGCAAAGGTGCGATCACCGATGGAATGACAGGTCTGGCTGCTCCGATTGCTGCACCGGCTGTGGCGGTGGTAGCGGAGGAGATGCCCAAGCGGAAGCCGGGTCGTCCGCGCAAAACGGAAGTGGTTTCCAAGCCGGCAGCGAAAAAAGCTGGCCGTCCTAAGAAACGCGGACCCAAGAGCGTCTGGGGGAATTTCATCATGCGCAGGCTGCGTCAATGTGACCGTCCCTTGAGTTATTCGGAATTGGTGCGTGATGCGATGGTCATGCACAACCTGCCGGCATCAAAGGAGAAGAATGCCAAGGCCAGTGTGTTGAATGCTGCGTTCAGGTTGCGCACCCACCTGAACAAGGTGGATACGATCGGGCTGCCCGGCAAAAAGGAACGCTTCCTTGTTTTGACTTCTTGGTTGAATGCGGAAGGCGGATTGAAGGCACCCTATGACAAGTTATTCGAGTCTGTGGCCCAAACCCCGATGGACGATCGTGGACGCAAGCCGCGTCGTCCTTCGGCTGCTTCCCGTGCCGAGGCCAAAGTGAAGGCCAGAATGGAGCCTGCGGCGAAGCCTGCAGCGAAAAAAGCGGCAGCGAAGCCCGCAGTGAGGAAGACAGCCGCGAAGCCTGCAGCGAAAAAAGCGGCAGCGAAGCCTGCAGTGAGGAAGGCAGCCGCGAAGCCCGCAGCGAAGAAGGCAGCCGCGAAGCCTGCAGCGAAAAAGGCGGCAGCGAAGCCTGCTGCGAAGAAGGCGGCAGCGAAGCCTGCTGCGAAGAAGGCGACAGCGAAGCCTGCTGCGAAGAAATCGGCAGCGAAGCCTGCTGCGAAGAAACCGGCAGCGAAGAAACCTTCCTTGGCAGAGCCGGTGACAGGTTGAGGCTTGGACCCCACGGTATTGAATGAAAAAGGGCGCACTTGCGCCCCTTTTTCGTTCTCGCGTCCCTCAGGACTGATGGAAGGGGTAACGGTAATCGGTCGGTGGAACCAAAGTTTCTTTGATGGTGCGGGGGCTGACCCAACGCAACAGGTTCAAGAGCGATCCGGCCTTGTCGTTCGTTCCCGAGCCCCTGGCCCCTCCGAAGGGCTGCTGCCCCACCACTGCGCCCGTGGGCTTGTCGTTGATGTAGAAATTGCCCGCAGCATTCTCCAGTGCGCGCATGGCATCATCGATGGCATATCTTTCCCTGGCGAAGACGGCACCGGTCAAGGCGTATTCGCTGGTTGAATCCACCAAATTGAGCGCGCCCTCGAAATCGTCAGCAGGATAGACGTACAGGGTGACCACTGGACCGAAAATCTCTTCTTCCATTGTCTTGAAATGGGCATCGGAAGCCACAATCACGGTGGGGTGGACGAAATAGCCAATGCTGTCGTCGTATTGGCCGCCGATCAAGATTTCGGCGTTCTTGTCTTGTGCGGCATGGTCGATGTAGCCCTTGATCTTGTCGAATGAACGCCGGCTGATGACGGCACCAACGAAATTTGAAGGGTCGCCGGGTGTGCCGACTTTCAGCGTCCCGACTTCCGCGACGAGCTTTTTCTTGATTTCGGGCCAGAGGTTGTCGGGCAGATAGACCCGGCTGGCCGCACTGCATTTCTGTCCCTGGAATTCAAAAGCACCCCGCACGATTCCGGTCACCACTTCATCGACATCAGCGGAGCGGTGTGCGATGATGAAGTCCTTTCCTCCCGTTTCCCCGACGATGCGCGGGTAGGTCTTGTATTTGGCAATGTTCTGTCCGATGGTGCTCCACAGATGGCGGAAGACGCCGGTGCTTCCCGTGAAATGCAGGCCGGCGAAATCGGGGTGGTTGAAGACGACATCACCGGCCACCGGGCCATCGACGGTCACGAGGTTGATCACACCATCAGGCAATCCGGCGGCGTGCAACAACTCCATGATGACGTGGGCGGAGTAGATCTGTTCGTCGGAGGGCTTCCAAACGACCACATTGCCCATCAGGGCAGCCGAAATGGGCAGGTTTCCTGCTATGGCCGTGAAGTTGAATGGGGTGATGGCAAAGATGAACCCTTCGAGCGGGCGGTATTCCAGCCGGTTCCATATCCCGGGTGCGCTTTCCGGTTGCTGGGTGTAGATCTCCTGGGCGAATTGCGCATTGAACCTCAGGAAATCGATGAACTCGCAGGCGGCATCAATCTCCGCCTGGTGGAGGTTCTTGCCTTGGGCAAGCATGGTGGCGGCATTGATGCGGGTTCGCCAAGGGCCTGCCAGCATTTCGGCTGCCCGGAGGAAAATGCTCGCGCGTTGTTCCCAGCCCAGCGCGGCCCAGCTTGACCTCGCCTCGAGGGCGGCGTCGATGGCAGAGGAGACGTGGTCGGCATTGCCGAAATGGGCGTGTCCGATGACCCGTTGATGATCATGCGGCGGGGTCAAAGGGCGTTTGTCCTCGGTGAAGACCGACTTGCCTCCGATGACCATGGGCACCGCGATGGGGTCCTGGTTGAGCATGTGCTCGTAGGCGGCCAGTTGGGCCTCTCGCTCTGGACTTCCGGGGCCATAGGCCAATACCGGTTCATTTTCGGGATAGGGGACTTGGAAGAAGGCGTTGGGCATGGTGCGAAAATCTGGAGGCAAAGGTAGTCGGAGGTCCAGGAGGCAAAAGGTCAGGCCATTCCTGTTGAAAAACCGCGGGGTTCCTACGCGTAGGTCCTCGTTCAGTGGGCAATTTGCCGAACATGGATCCACGAGGGATCGCACCTTTCCGCACCCCGACCTGCGACTGGTCGGTCAGGACGTATCTGCTCCTCCTGATGGGGTTGACTTGCCTGAATTTGGAAGGTCAGGTCGGCCAGGGCAATGAGGAGGTGCGACAGCGTGCCGATGCGGCCTACGAATCGGGGTCCTATCTCGAGGCGATGGCCGATTACGAAAGGTTGGTCAGCCTGTATCCGGAGGAGGCCTGCCTTCACGGGCGGTTGGCGGGGTGCGCCCTGAAGGAGCCCGGCAGACTGGCCCTCGTCAGGCGTCACCTGCGCATTGCGATACGAAAGGGTTGTTCGGATCCGGACTTGGGCTTCCACCAAGCGCGGTTGGCCCAGTTGGAGTACGATTTCGAGCGTGCGCGCGATCTCTATGCGGCGTATCTGGTTTCAGGGGGGAAAAAAGCCCGATTCAAGATGGAAGCCGAAAGAGGGGCCATCGAGTGTGCAGATGTTGGGTGGTCGCCCGATGAAGCGGTTTCCCTTGAGGTTCATGAGCGGATTCCTGCCGATCCTGCTGCCGCATTCCGATACTACAATCCCGATGTCGAGGGGCTGAGGTTGATTGCGACGCCCAATGACCTTCGTTCCAAGGCCGATTTGCGTGCCGAGCAGGGCAGCATGGCGCTGCACGATGGGGATACCATCCTCGTCTTTTCTTCCCTCGGCAAGAAGGGCAGCGCGGGATGGGACCTGTGGAAAGTATCCGTCAGGGCGGGCACATTCAGTGAGCCGGTATCCCTGGGAGAAGGGGTCAATTCCGTTTTTGACGAGAAGGACGCCTACCTGTCGAAGGAGGGGATGCTCTATTTCTCCTCAAACCGTCCCGGTGGATTGGGAGGTTTCGATATCTATGCGGTGACCTGTGGTCAGGACGGAATGCCGACGGGAGTGCCCTATCGGTTGCCGTATCCGATCAATTCCGTCAATGATGATGTGTTCTTCATCCCGGAAAGTGATGGAGGGGCCTGGATGGCTTCGGACCGCGCATCCGTTGAGGGCAAGGTGCACGCCTACCGCATCGGTATAGGGGATGGCGTCATGGCGACCGGTTCTGTGGCTTGGTCGGCGGATGAGGTGGAGGATGCGGGATTGAGTCTGCGCGTTTTCTCGGGGGGTGAGGAGGTCGCTGTCGACGATCTCGACAGGGAGGGAACGCACCTGAATTTCCATGGTGGGGAGAGTGTCAGGATCGTGTTGGAAGATGCAACAGGTGCACTGGTTTCCGAGGCGTTCGGTGCGGGAGAAGGAGCTTGGGAGTTGAAGCAGGGATTGAACGGATGGGAAGTGGTGGCCAAATCCGATGTGGCCGCGGATTGGGCCGTCCTTTCCGATCTGCAGGTGGGCTCGAGCGGTGAGGAATTGATTGTGGATGGTGGCATATCCGATGAAATGGGTGGGGAAGTGCCCGAAGAATCCGGTTGGGCGGAATGGCTGTCGGACCGCATGGATGGTCCGGACGATGCCATGGCGGATGCCGGTGACCCTCGATTCGACGCTCGAGACGTGCCTCCGACTGTTTCCGAGGACATCGGATCCGAGGTGTCAGCCGACCATCCAGAAGCAAACGGGGGTGACGATGAAGCCGATGGGACTGGCGCACTGGAACTGGAAGAAGGAGTGGACGGGAATGAGGCCGGACTTTCTTCAGGTGTCGAGGCAGCCGCGGAGGAGCAGCCGGAAAAGAATGCTGCTTGGCCCGAAGAATGGGACGTGGAGGATGTGGGGGCTTTGGCGGAGGAAATTCCCGCCTCTTTTGAGGTGGTGGATGCCCTGTTGGAGCAATATCCGGATGTGGTTGTCGGTGTCTGGGAGGAGCGGGCAAACCAAGTCCTGGAATTGGAGCGTGGATTTCTGGATGCACCCGATTTCAGAAAAGCGGGCGAGTTGTATGATGCCCTGGAGCAAATGGAATCGTGGTCGCCCGATCAGGGCATGATCGACGAGCGGCTGCGCGACGGGGTGGCGTTGGAAGACATCCGAGACATGCTCGATGAATGGAGCCGTGCCGTGCAATCCGCGACCAAGGCTTCTTTGGCCCGGGTGGCGGGAGAGGCTGCACTCGCATACCGGAGGGATAGACTTGCCGCCAGGGAATTGCGGACTGAAGCTGATTTGGATGTGACTGCGCTCAAGCTGCAGTGGTCCAATTGGAGGAATGTCCAGCGCGGCGTGGAAATCGAGGACGGGGGAGGCGTGGAGATGGGCGCGGAGGATGGGGCGATCCTGTTCAGGGATTGGACCGCTGTGCTCGAGGCCTCCGAAGCGGCGTGGTCCAAAAAGGAAAGGTCCGGATGGCGTGGTGCGTGGTTGAAGCGGGAGTTGGATTTCCTCGAGAGAAGCCGGGACATCTGGGATGCGTTCATTCTGGAGGCTGAGGTTGCAGATGAATCGGCCCCAACCGGTCCATCAATGGACGAGACCCCGGAGCAGTCGGAGGATGATCCTGTGGAAGATGTTCAGGATTCTCCTGAAGGAGAGTCGGCGTCGGCGGGGGAAGACTCCAATGCTGTGGATGAGGACACAATCGATGATGTCGGGATCCTTCCCGAGGCGAGCGTGGAGCCTGAGAGCACCGAATTCATTAATGTGCTGTTTGCCGGGGCATCCCGGAATGTTCAAGCGGCCGTTGAGGACGGAGAATCGGTTGTGGAAGGAAGCATTTCATCGGATGTGGAGCGCGAATGGATGGATGCCGTGGGATCGTCACGGCAGGTTGCCCGCGCATGGGACAGGCTGGGCGAGCGGTTGGATGGCAGTGGCATGGCCATCGTGCGCACCGGGAAGGAGTGGATGCTGTTGGATGAAGCTGTCCGCCTGGCCCATCAGGAATTGTTGGAATCGACCCTGGGTGTTCTGGATGTGCGGTTGGATGAGGCGGCGCGGGATCGCAGGGAATCGTTGCGACAATGGGATGAGGAAGCGGCTTTCCTCCCTGAGCGTTTGGTGAAGCTTCTCGGTGTGGCAAGGGATGCTGAAGCGGAGTTGGAGCGGTTGGAGGAAGCCATGCGCACAGTAGAGGGCGAGGGGTTGTTTGAACTGTTGATGGAGCGGAAGGAGGCTGCATTGACTGCCGCTGTGGCTTGGAGGGAATGGGAATTGGGCTTTGCATCGGAAGTGGAGGCGTTGTCCATGAATGTTGAAGCCACGCCAGTGGAAGAACCAGTGAATCCAATGGATGGGCCATCGGTGATGGATGCGGATGTCATGGATGCTGAAGTCCGGGATGAGCAGATTCGGGCGGCCATCGAAGAAGTACAAGCCGGTGAAGGGGAACCTGAAGGCAGTTCCACGGAGGATGTGGTCGCGGAAGCGCCTGTTCAGGCAGCGCCGGACCAGGCCGGTTCCGTTGAAGGCAAACTGGAAATGTCACCTTCGCTGGTCATACCCGCATCACGGGGAATGGAAGCAGGCCTCGGTGAGTTGCTGCCGGGTCGGTCATCCGAAGAACTAGAACGATTTGCGGCCGTGCTTCAGGACATGGAGCTGCGGGCGGAATCTGAAGACCGAATTTGGAATGCGGGTGAGGCCGAGGTGCTGGCCGCCTGGCAGGAGCGCCGGCAGATTGAGGCTGATCGTCCCTCACCGTCTTCGGGGAGGCCAGCCCGCATGGCTTGGGACAAACGCAGGTTCTTCAATGAAAGGAGGCTGCGGAATGCCCTGCAATCGCTGGATCTGGACCTTGTGGAACGTCGACTTGCGGGAGAGGATATGGTGGTGGTGGAGCCTGAACCGGGCCCGGGATTGGATGGGGTGCCCAATGGCATGAGGGACGTTGTCGATGAGGTGGAGGACGCTCCAGATACCGGGACGCCGAGGGCGGTGGATGCGGATTCAGAGATGTTGGAACGACAGGACGAGGACGCTGCCGCTTTCGGCTTGGTCCTGCCATCAGCAGAGGTGGTCGGAAGGTCGTCTGGAACCAATGGTCGGAGAGGGCTCACTTTGCGGCCCATCGAGCGGGAGACCATCGAAAGGGCCATCCTGAACAACCCGGAGTCGCCTCGGGCGGGGTCCGCGGCTGATGCGGCCTCGAGGTTTGAGGGAGACCGAGGGGCACCCGTGACAGAGGGCGTTGAATACAAGGTGCAGGTCGGCGCATTCCTGAATGCGCTGCCTGCTGCACTCTTTGCTGCTTTTGATCCGATGTGGGCACAGCGATTGTCCAATGGGATTACCCGCTATATGGCCGGCAGTTTCGATGCCTATGACCGGGCGGTTGACGCCCGTGATGCCATTCGCGGATTGGGTTATGAGGACGCCTTCGTCGTCCGTTTCGTGGATGGCGAGCGCGTCAGTGGTGCCCGACCTGCCGCGGAGGATTTGGCCGTTGAGCGCGTGCGGAGCAATGCGGACCGGCTGCCGGAAGATGGCGGCAGCGCTTCGATTGGAACTGGAACTGGTGCTTCCTCTTCAAGGGGCGTAACAGAAGTAGCCATTCCGACCCGCAGGGAAGACATCCCGACTTGGGAAGGGGTCTCCGGTCGCGTCTACAGCGTTCAGGTTGGGGCATTCAGAGGGGTTCCTGACCCTGCTGCGTTGGTTGCCTTGGGAACTTTGACAAGGGAGGATGCGGGGCCGGACGGCTGGCTGCGGCTCTTCTCGGGGCGCTTTGATTCAGAGGCTGAGGCAGTGTCTCATCGGGATGAACTGAAGCGCAACGGCAGACAGGATGCGTTCATCGTGGTCTACATCAATGGCAGGCGGATTCCACTTTCCCAAGCTTCGACCACCTCGGTTGCACCCCTCCCCACAACTGAAGGTGAGGCAGTGAACCGGGTCAGAGAGGCGGAGGTCGCCCAGCCGTTGCCAATTGAAGCTGAGGGCAGTTGGTATGTGGAGCTTGGGGTATTTACCAGCACCATTCCCGTGCGATTGGCCAATGCCATTCTCGACGCTCCCTTGGAGTGGGAAATCCGTTCCGTTCGGGAAAATGGCCGGACTTTGTACCGTACTCGAGGGGCGGCAGAGGATCTTGCACGGAATTGGAGGGATGCCGCCCGGAGTGCCGGTTTTGCGAATGCCCGCCTCGCCCGGGAGTGATGCATTGGCAGAAATCTCCTGCGATTCTCTGATTTTCATGGCATTCGTTCTATTTTTGCGGCCCTTTTAGGGTCAGCGCCTTGGGCCCTTTGTTGAATCTCTCCGGTGGGAAGGCGCTCCCTTCGGATACAAGAAGACCTTCGAGTCATGATGACCGAAGAGAACCAAAAGCCTGAAGAACAGGCAAATGCACCCGAGGGTGCAGCGGCTGACCAGCCGCAGGAGGCCCAAGACGCCACACCGGCGAACGAGGAGGCCCAAGAATCTGAAACCAAAGCCGAAGAAGCCCCCGCCGAGGAGGCCCCCGCTGCTGAGGAGGCTCCCGTTGCTGAGGAAGCCCCTGCCGAGGAGGCCCCCGCTGCCGAGGAGGCTCCCGCTGCTGAGGAGGCTCCCGCTGCTGAGGAAGCTCCTGCCGAGGAGGCCCCCGCTGCTGAAGAAGCCGCCGCTGAGGAGGCTCCCGCCGCTGAGGAGGCCCCTGCCGAGGAGGCTCCCGCTGAAGAGGAGAAGCCGGCAGAGCCATATGTGATGCGGGTCTGGGATACGCCGGGCGATGAATTCGACTGGGACGACCAAGACGCTGAGAAGGAGGAGATGGATCCCGCTGAGCGCACGAGACTGGAAGATCTTTACGAAGGCAGTTTGAACCTCATCCGCGAGGCTGAGGTGGTGGATGGCACCATCGTGAGCATCGGCAAGAAGGAAATCGTGGTCAACATCGGATACAAGTCGGAAGGTGTCATTGGCGCTTCCGAATTCCGTTACAATCCGGAGTTGCGCGTGGGTGACGTTGTTCCCGTCTTTGTGGAGCAGCAGGAAGACCGCAACGGTCAGCTGGTGGTTTCCCACCGCACCGCCCGCATCCACAGTGCATGGCTCAAGGTCAACGCTGCACTGGAGAACGATGAAATCATCATGGGTACGATCAAGTGCCGCACGAAGGGTGGTCTCATCGTGGATGTCTTCGGAATCGAAGCCTTCCTTCCCGGAAGCCAGATTGACGTCAAGCCCATCCGCGACTATGATGAGTACGTCGGCAAGCAGATGGAATTCAAGGTTGTCAAGATTAACCAGGAGTACAAGAATGTCGTCGTCTCCCACAAGGCCCTCATCGAGGCCGAGCTGGAAGAGCAGAAGCGTCAGATCATTTCCGGATTGGAGAAGGGTCAGGTGCTCGAGGGCGTGGTCAAGAACATCACCTCTTACGGTGTCTTTGTCGACCTCGGCGGCGTGGACGGACTGGTGCACATCACGGACCTCAGCTGGGGCCGCGTGAACCATCCGGAGGAAGTGGTCGAAGTCGACCAGAGCCTCAATGTCGTGATCCTCGACTTTGACGACGACCGCAAGCGGATTGCCCTCGGCATCAAGCAACTCACGGCCCACCCGTGGGATGCCATGTCCGAGAACGTCAATGTTGGAGACAAGATCAAAGGAAAGGTGGTCGTCGTGGCCGACTACGGTGCATTCGTCGAAGTGGCGGAAGGTGTCGAGGGTCTGCTGCACGTCAGCGAAATGAGCTGGAGTCAGCACCTGCGCAGCGCGCAGGAGTTCCTGAAGGTTGGAGACGAGATTGAGACCATCATCCTGGGCATCGACCGCGAGGAGCGGAAGATGAGCCTTGGCATGAAGCAGCTCGTTCCGGACCCGTGGGACAACATCGAGTTCAAGTTCCCCGTGCAGTCCAAGCACAGCGGAAAGGTGCGCAACTTCACCAACTTCGGTCTGTTCGTCGAGATGGAGGAGGGCATCGATGGCCTTGTCCACATTTCCGACCTCAGCTGGGAAAAGAAGATCAAGCACCCGTCGGAGTTCTGCAACGTGGGTGACGAGATCGAAGTGGTCGTGCTCGAGCTGGACAAGACCAACCGCCGCATGAGCCTCGGTCACAAGCAACTCCAGGAGAACCCTTGGGATACGTTCGAAAGCGTGTTCGAAGTGGGATCCACGCACAAGGGTACGGTGGTGTCCATCGATGGCAGCAATGTCGGCGTGGCCCTGCCATACGGAGTGGAAGGCTTCTGCCAGGCCAAGCACCTCAAGCGTGAGGATGGAACCGACATCAAGTTGGAGGAGAATGCCGAATTCATCGTGCTGGAATTCAACCGGAATGCCAAGCGCATCACGGTGTCGCACCTGCGTACCTATGAGGAGCCGCCCGCCAAGAAGCGCGGAGGCACGGGTGACCGCAAGCGTCGTGACGACCGCGACGGTGGTTCCAGTCCGGCTACCCAGCGCGCAGTGCGCGAGGTGAATGAGCGTCAGGCCAAGACGACGTTCGGAGACCTCGATGTGTTGTCGCAACTGAAGCAGCAGATGGAGGATGTTCCCGCAGAAGAGCCCAAGAAGAAGGCCAAGGCCGCTGAGGAAGCGCCGGCCGCTGAAGAGGCTCCAGCTGTTGAGGAGGCCCCTGCTGTAGAGGATGCCCCTGCTGTAGAGGAAGCACCGGCCGTTGAAGAGGCTCCGGCTGCTGAGGAGGCAGAGGAAAAGCCTGCCGCCAAGAAGACGGCTGCGAAGAAGCCTGCCGCCAAGAAGACGGCAAAAAAGGCAGATGATGCAGCTGACGAAGGCCAGGAAGGCGGCGAGGAGTAAGCCTCATCGCCCATCGGAATTGAGAAAGGGAGGTCCATTGGGCCTCCCTTTTTCTTATCGCCTATTTTTGCGCCGCGAAATGGGTCCTGCGAAACTCCTCATCAACCCCTTGCAATTCAGGTTGACAGTCGACCGTCTGGCGCACCAATTGGTCGAGGAGCATGGTGATTTCTCAGGAAGCGCGATCATCGGAATCCAACCAAGAGGCATCCGATTGGCGTCACGGTTGCTCGATCGCATCCAGGATATCCTCGGTGGCACCCAGCCCCGATATGGCGAGTTGGACTCTACATTCTTCAGGGATGATTTCCGCCGACGGGACCAGCCGCTCATGGCGTCCCAGACGAACCTTGAATTCACTGTGGAGGACTTGCGGGTCGTCATTGTCGATGATGTGCTCTTCACAGGAAGGACCATCCGGGCGGCCATGGATGCCTTGCTTGTGCATGGCCGGCCTCAAACCGTGGAATTGGCGGTGCTCATTGACCGCCGCTTCAGTCGTGAATTGCCGATCGAGGCGAAATACGTGGGCAGGAGTGTGGACAGCCTCGACAGCCAGAAGGTCAAGGTGAAGTGGGCCGAGCACGACGGGGGTGAGGACCGGGTTGAACTGTTGAATCCAATGGAGGACCATGGCTGATTTCACGCAACATCACCTGTTGGGCATTCGGGGCCTTGACCGGAATGATGTGGAAGCCGTGTTCAGTATTGCGAGGGGGTTCAAGGATGTGATCAACCGACCCATCCGGAAGGTGCCGAGCCTGAGGGACATCACGGTGGCCAATCTTTTCTTCGAGAACAGCACGCGCACCCGATTGAGTTTCGAGCTTGCGGAAAAGAGGCTCAGTGCCGACGTGGTGAATTTCTCCGCGGCATCCTCGAGCGTGAAGAAGGGGGAGACCCTCGCCGATACGGTGCGCAACATCCTGGCCATGAAAGTGGACATGGTCGTCATCCGTCACCCTCATCCCGGTGCCCCGCATTACTTGGCGGAGAAAATCGGGGTGCCCATCGTCAATGCAGGGGATGGCACGCACGAGCATCCGACGCAGGCACTGTTGGACTGCTTTACCCTGACCGAGCGCCTCGGCAGCCTTGAAGGAAAAAAGGTCTGCATCTTCGGCGACATCAGGCACAGCAGGGTGGCCTTGTCCAACGTCCGTTGCCTCCAATTGCTGGGGGCCGAGGTCATGGTCTGCGGTCCAGTCCCGTTGATTCCAAAGCATTTCGGATCCCTTGGGGTCCAGGTGGAGCACGATATGGACCGGGCATTGGCCTGGTGTGATGTGGCCAATGTGCTCCGAATCCAGTTGGAGCGGCAGGGTGCCGAGGTTCCATTTTTCCCGAGCCTGGAAGAGTACCATGCACGCTATGGCCTCACCGCCGAACGCATGGACCGCTTGGCGGAAGCACCATTGATCCTGCACCCGGGCCCGATGAACAGGGGGGTGGAAATCGCTTCGGAGGTGGCAGACAGGGAGGATGCCGTCATTCTCGATCAGGTCGAGAATGGTGTGGCCGTGCGCATGGCTGTGTTGTACTTGCTTGCCGGTCGATTGGGCGGCTCGGAGGATTGACCTATTTTCGGAGGATACTGATTCGTGACATGAAATTCGAAGTCGAAAAGCAGGAGAAGGTGGTGGTTGTGACCGCCAAGGTGGAGAAGCTGGATGCGCTGTGCGCTCCTGAGCTCAAAGGCGAGCTGGTGCTCGCGAACAAGGAAGGCCACCGCAATATGGTTCTCGACCTCTCCGAAACGCGCTACATCGATTCGAGTGGACTCAGCGCGGTGCTGATTGGACACCGGGGTTGTCGGGATGCCGAAGGCACATTCGTGCTTTGCGGACTGCAGCCTGCCGTAGCCAAGCTCGTATCCATCAGTCAATTGGATAACGTACTCAAGATTGTCCCCACCGTTCAGGAGGCGATCGATTTTGTTTTCATGGAAGAGGTCGAAAGGGATCTCTGAACCAATACCAACCTACAAGGATGAACTGCTCTTTCCTCCGTGGCGCCGGCCTGGTGCTTGGCCTTTCTGTGTGCGGTCATATCGCCGCCCAATGTGATCCTGAATCCGTCGATTTCGGGGAAGCTCCCTGGGGGTTGGCTCCCGACGGGGTGGAGACATTTTTCGAGGTGGCTGAGCTCGATGTGGACTATTTGGATGAAGTGCACCTGCTGGTGCCGTCGTTCGCGTCAGAAGTCGTGCCGGATACCCCGCTCGACGCGCCCATTGATTCTGTGGTCATATCAGCGGTGTTGCTCGTGGATACCCTGACCGGCGACACGATGGCATTCATGGATGCCGGATTGGAGTATGTCTGCAACAACCTTGGAGATTGTTTGGACCCGTGCACTTTTCTGGGGGGAGGACAATACTGTGCGACCTTTTCCGGCGTGCCCACGATTGCGGGTGATTTCATGCTGAGCCTCGAAGTCCAGGTTTGGGCCACCGTATTCGGTTTTCCTTTGGCGACGCCTTTCAGCTTTTCCGGTTTTCCGTTCCCGATCCTTGGAGAGGTGGATGGCATTGAAGGGCTTCAAGGTTCCAAAGCTTCCATTTATCCCAATCCGGCGACTGACCTGTTCAGCCTCGACGGTGCCAGAGGGTGCCAAGCTGTCTTGTCCTCCATGGATGGGAAAGTCCAGCGTCATTGGAACATCGTCCGCAACCATGAGCGCATTTCCGTCACGGGACTTCCCGCAGGACTGTACACGCTGGGGTTGACCGCTCCGGGCCGTCAAGAGGTCCTCAGGTTGTCCATCGTTCACTGATCCCAGATCGGTGAACCCTTGAGGTTCGAGGTGCACATATTGGGTTGTGGTGCGGCATTGCCCTTGCCCGGCCGCAATCCGACAGCACAACTGGTGAACGTCCACGAGAAGCAGTTCCTTCTTGACTGTGGGGAGGGGACCCAGATTGCGCTGAAGCAACCACGGATCCGCATGATGCGGATCGAGCACATTGCCATAAGCCACCTTCACGGGGACCATTATTTCGGACTGCCGGGTCTGCTCTCGACATTCAATTTGCTCGGAAGGACCAAGCCATTGAGGGTGTATGGTCCGGAGGGGCTCGAGGAGATCATCAAGCAGCATGAGCGGCTGTCGGGTACGGTGCGGAGTTATCCCATTTCCTTTCATGTCACTTCCGTTGAGACCCCGGAGGTCCTTTTCGAGGATGGCACGGTCCGCCTGGAGAGTTTTCCCGTCCGCCATCGCATTCCGACCACGGGATTCCTGATAAGGGAGCAACCCCGGGAGCCCGGCGTGAAACGTGAGATCGTTCGGAAAATGCAATTGGTGCCGACGGAGGTTCTGGCCCTGAAGCGGGGTGAGGATGTGCAGCGTACGGATGGGACCAGGATCGCTTTTGATGAAGCCTGCCATCCCGTGCCGCCGTCGCGGAGCTATGCTTTTGCCGCGGATACGCGTTACTGGGAGAAGGTGGCCGAGTGGGTTCGGGGTGTCGATCTGCTGTACCACGAGGCGACATTCGGTTCTCCATTGAAGGCGCAGGCGGTGCGCACCTTTCACAGCACGGCCGAGCAGGCGGCACGCATTGCGCTGAAGGCCGGAGTCGGCAAATTGATCATCGGGCATGTCAGTGCTCGGTATGAGGGGGCGGAGCAGCTGCTTGACGAGGCCCAGGCCGTATTTCCCAACACCGTGGCGGCGGAGGATGGGATGGTCCTGGAGATCCCGGTGACCTGTTGAGAATTGTTGGCGCCGTTCATGACCCGAAGGCACGTCCGGGTCCATTGAATGGATGTAGTTTTGTTATCTGGATTGAGTCTGAATAAGGAAATGCCGAGCATCCTCATCGCCGACAGCCATCAATTGGTCGCTTGTGGTCTGCATGCCACCTTGAAGTCCCATGGTCTGGACGAGGTGATCGGCCATGCAGTGAATGAAGAGGAGCTGTTCGATCTCGTGCGGAATTTCACTCCGGATGTGGTCATCCTCGATTTTGTGGCCGATGGGTTTACCGTGGAGACCATCGTTCGGCTCAAGTCCATGGGGAGGATCCGCATCCTCGCCCTGACCGACGCCCAGCGCGGCAGCACCCTGGTGCATGCATTGAGGGCCGGTGTCGACGGTTATGTGAAGAAGGACTGTGACTTGCAGGAAATCGTGGAAGCCGTGCGGGAAACCCAGCACGGCAGAAAGTTCTTCTGCGGGCAGATTCTGGAGACCATCCGCAAGGAGGGCATAGACCTTGAATCACTCGACGTGGTGGACCCCGATTGTTCTGGGGTCAGTCTGAGCAAACGCGAATTGGAAGTCATCCGCCTGATTGCGGAAGGATTCACGAATCCCCAGATTTCCGAGAAGCTGTTCGTCAGTACGCACACGGTGACCACGCACAGGCGGAACATCCTGCAGAAACTGGGGGCAAACAATACGGCCGCGGTGGTCATGTATGCCGTTCAGGCGGGTTTGGTGAGTCCGAATAAGTTCCTTTTCGGTCAGTCGCGTTGATTTACAGGGGGTTATCCCTGTTCTGCGTTCCGTACTTTTGCAATGTGTAAGGAGTGACCTAAATGATAGGCCCATGATGACGACGACCCTTTTCGATTTCCATTTGTCCCCCCATTCCCGTCTGGATGCCTTGGGTAGTGGAGAGTTGCCTTTCGGCAGTGTGTTCTCAGACCACCAGTTCCGATTGGATTTCGAAGATGGAAGTTGGTCGAATGGGGTCATTGAGCCTTACGGAGACATGGCGTTGAGTCCTGCCTCGATGGTGCTCCACTACGGTCAGGCGATTTTTGAAGGCATGAAGGCGTTCCGCCAGCCGGATGGTACCGTTGCGTTGTTTCGTCCGATGGAGAACATTCGACGGTTCAACAAGAGCGCTGAGCGAATGTGCATGCCTTCCATCGACGAAGGCTTGTTCCTTCAGGCGTTGACCGAGCTGATCAAGGTGGATGCGGCCTGGGTGCCCGATGGTGAAGGCAGTTCCTTGTACATCAGACCGTTCATGTTTGCCAGCGAGGCCCACGTGGGGGTCCGTCCAAGTGAGGAATATCGCTTCCTCATCTTCACCTGTCCCGTGGGTCAGTACTACAAGGGCAACGTCAGGGTGAAGGTCGAGACCTTCTTTACGCGTGCTGCTCCGGGAGGTACGGGATATGCCAAGGCTGCAGGCAATTATGCTGCGTCATTGAAGCCGACGACCATGGCGAAGGAGCAGGGATATCAGCAGATCCTCTGGACGGATGCAGTGGAGCACAAGTACATCGAGGAGAGCGGCACCATGAATGTGGTTTTTGTCATGAATGGCAAATTGGTCTCTCCGGCACTGGGTGATACCGTCCTTTCCGGGGTCACCCGGGATTCCGTGCTGCGTCTTGGCGCGATGAACGGGATGGACATTGAAGAGCGCAAGGTGGCGGTTGCGGAGCTCAAGGCAGCCGCTGAATCCGGAGCTCTGACCGAAGCGTTCGGAGTGGGTACGGCCGCTACGATGACCGCCATTGAAGCCATTGGTTTTCCTGGAGGTGATGTCGAACTGCCTCCGGTAGACCAATGGGAGGTCATGCCCATGCTGTCACAACAGCTCGATGACCTCAGACGTGGCCGGAGGGAGGACCCCTTCGGTTGGCGTGTGGTAATTTGAGGCCATGAACAATCTGAGGGTTCCCGCAGGTTCCAGTCTGTGGGGCGTGATGCTGGTGACCTTGTCGCTGGCCTCTGTCGAGGTTCGTGCCCAAGCGGGTGTGGATCTCCTCGGCAGTCCCATTCCGGGCATTACCGCCATAGGTCATCATGCCATCGGCGTGAACATGACGTTGCTTGCTACGGACCGGCCGTTTTCCGACAGGCAATGGCGCAACCGACAGGAGTTGGATTCCTTGGACAGACGCGCACGACGGGCCATGCGCAAGTCGGAGCGTTTGCGCTTCATGAGCGGATTCGAAGGAGGGGTCCAGGTGGAAACCCCCTTGCTCGATGGCACGTCCCTGATTGATGTGCTCGGTGCCGAGACGACATGGACGCTGGATGACCGGCGCGCTGTGGCGGAGCGTCTGGCGGATCAGAAGACCAGTGTCAATATGGACCTCCGTTGGGTGGGGTGGTCACGGCATGGTTCGAAAGGTGGATGGGCATGGTCCATAGACGACCGGTATTCCGTGTCACTCGAACCCAGCAGCGCGCTGGCTGAATTCGTTCTGTTGGGACCTGCCTCGAGCGTGTTCGATTCGGCCTTGCTGACCGATGGCACCGTTGTTCCGGTTGAATCTCTCACCAATGATCAATTCAACATGGTGGAGCAGGGGTTGGGGCCCATCAATCTTCCAGCCGTGGAAGAAATGGTTGGAGACGGGTCTTTTGCGGTCCAGCATGTGCGATCCTATGGCGCGGGTTTCGGTCTGAATCTCCTCAAGACGAGGGCACTTGGATTGGCGTTCGGTATGGGTGCGCGTTATTACCGTGGTACGGGATACTACGAGGTCAATGCCAACGAGCAGACTGCCTTTGCAGCATTCAATCGGGGATTCGGCAATGAGTTGGTGTCCGAGAATGCCACTTTGGGAAGCGCGTTGCGTCCAGCGGGATTCGGGGTGGCACTGGATTTGGCCGTTCGGGCGGAAATAGGCGGCCTTTGGTTTGCTTCATTGGCCATCAATGAGTTGGGAAGGATGGACTGGCAAGGAGAATCCTACAGCCTTCAGAATCCCGTGGTCGAGTTGTCCGATTGGTCCAATGGAGCTGGTGGTGTTTTCGACCTGCTCAATCAGGGACTGGCCCCGACATCGTTGTTCTTCCAGGCTACGCCGGAGCGGAGGGTGGTGGCCCTGCCCACGAGGGCACGGCTCAACGGCGGCATGAGGATCGGCAATCGCGCCAAGGTAGGAGTGGAGTTTGCAGCACCATTGAATGATGCCTTGCTCAAGCAGCCCACGGAAATCGGAATCGGTGGATATACCCACTTGGCGGGCATTCACCTGATGGGAGGGTGGCGCTGGCGGAAGGACGGTGGAATCAGGACGCCTGTAGCGGTGATCTGGGCCCCCAAAGACAATGCCTCACAGTTGGGTCTGGCCACAGGAGATCTGTTTGGATTCCTGGCGCCTGAGCGACGCTGGAGCATTGGGTGGAGCTACACGCGAACATTGAGACCGGCACGTGATTTGTAAAGTCAGGTTGAACACAAGTTCAATTCCATCTCGATGCAAGCAATCACCATACGCAGATGTTGCTCCATGGTATCGACCGCAATTCTGGGAATCGGTCTGACCCTCGGGTGCAGTACGCCAACTTCACATACAGTTCAAGACATGGACTCAACAGAATCTCAATTGACAATGCCCCCTGATGGCATGGCCTATGCCGTGCTTGCGGGCGGCTGTTTCTGGTGTACGGAGGCCATTTATGCAGAAATGCAAGGGGTTTCCAAGGTGGAGAGTGGGTATACCGGAGGCCACATCAAGAACCCCGGCTACCGCGAAATCTGCACCGGTCGGACCGGTCATGCGGAGGCGGTGCGCATCACCTTCAACCCTGACGAAGTTTCCTTTGGGACCTTGCTCGAAGTGTTCTGGCGGACACATGACCCGACGACCTTGAACAGACAGGGTGCGGATGTCGGAACCCAATACCGGTCGGCCATTTTTCCCCAGGATGAGGAACAGGATCGCATCGCTCGGGCCTCTCTCGCTGCTGCAGGGGAAGCCGCGCTATGGGATGATCCCATCGTGACGAGCATCGAGCCTTCGGCACCCTTCTATGTGGCGGAGGATTACCATCAGGATTATTTCGCCAACAACCCCGACCAAGGCTATTGCGTGGCCGTGGTGGGCCCGAAGGTCAAGAAGTTCAAGGCCCTGTTCGCGGACAAGTTGAAGCAGCACTGATGCAGGACGGGCCCCAACGAATGTCAAAAGCTTGAGGGTCATTAAGCCCATGCTGGTAAGCTCCGTTTCCAAGACATGAACATCAATTCAACCTCTTTCAATTGGGCCACCTTTTGCGTGTGTGCCCTTGCTCTCGCTTCCTGCAACAAGGAGGCCGATACGATTGACACCTCCATTGGGGAAAGTGCCGCCCGCATTGACTTCGTTGATCAGGCTGTAGAAGACCCGGTGGATGCCATTGTATTCCGATCGGACAGCACGGACGATTGCTTGGGACCTTGTGTAGAAATCACGGACAGTGGGGCAGGGGTGTGGCCCAGAACCATCACGTTGGACTTCGGAGATGGTTGTACCGATGGTATGGGACGCACCAGGGCTGGCATGTTGCACATCGCGATATCAGCACCGTGGCAAGAGATCGGGAGCATTCGTTCCATAACGTTCGAGAATTTCTCCGTGCAAGGTCCCAATGCGCTTGAACCCACCGAAGTGGAGGGCATGCGCAGTCTGGAGCGGTTGGAAGACGGTACGGAAGGTGAGCCCAGATGGGCGCGTTTCGTGGAGACGACGATGACCCGTTCCGATTGGAGCGTGGAGCATGAGTTCAATGGTATCCGCAGGTGGATTCAGGGCTGGGATGATTCGGAATTGGACCAGCTGATGGGTTTCACGGGATCCGGCAGTTGGACCCGCTCCAATGGTATGCAGAAGACGCGCACGATCCTTGAGGAGTTGGTGAGGTCTGGAGATTGTGGAGAGGTGATTTCCGGGGTGGTTGAGATTGTCTGGCCGATGAATGAGGGTGTGCTTGATTTTGGCAGCGGAGCATGCGATGGTGAGGCCACCATCACCATTGATGGTGTCACCGAGACGATACAGATTTGAGGAATTCCGTCGGGCCATTCCGTTGTCTCCATGAAAAGGATGGAACTGCGGCAGCCGTTCGGCTCGAAACTCAAGGGATGTTGATTTGTTCTGTTCCATGATGGCTTCTCCAATCTCCAGTCTCTTCATCGCGGCCAGTGGTATTCTGCTGTCCTTCATTTTCAGTTCTTCCCATTCCATGAGCGTCAACACAGAAACAAAGGCGCAGTTCGTACTTCATCGCGCCGATGAACGCGGCCATGCCGACCATGGCTGGTTGGACACCCACCACAGTTTCAGTTTTGCCGGCTGGTACGACCCCCAGAAGATGCACTTTGGCGCACTTCGTGTGCTCAACGATGATATCGTGGCTGGAGGAGGAGGATTCGGCACCCATCCCCATGACAACATGGAGATTGTGTCCATCCCGACGGCTGGAGCCTTGGAGCACGAGGACAGCATGGGCAATGCGTCGGTCATTCGCACCGGGGATGTCCAGATCATGTCCGCCGGAACCGGGATCCGTCACAGCGAATTCAACCACAGTGCGTCGGATGCCGTCCATTTCTTCCAGGTTTGGATCTATCCCGACGAACGCGACCTGACTCCGCGTTATGATCAGGAGCAGTATGTGATGGCGGAGCCAGGACAGCTGACCTGCATTGTCTCACCGGATGGTGAACAGGGTGTGAGGATCCATCAGAATGCCTGGTTCCATATGGGAGACTTCGAAGCGGGTCAGGCCATCCATCACAGGCTGCACGGTCCCGGCCAGGGTCTGTATGCCATGGTGATGGAGGGAAAAGCACAAGTTGGAGGGCAGACGCTCGGTCGTCGTGATGCCATCGGTATCTGGGATTCCGAGTCCGTCCGGATCGAGGCGGGCACTGAATGCCGCCTGTTGCTCATCGAGGTGCCCATGCAATGGTGATACCGCGTGGGTAAAAGTCGATTGGTGGGGCCCATGGACGCGGCTTGATCCTGCGACAACCTGTAATTTCCAAGGCACATGAGCGTCACGAGGAAATTGCTTAAGCGTCTCGGCATGAGGAAACTCCACAGGGAGGTCCAGCCTGCCCGGGGGCGGCGGGGACAGCGACTCGAGCGTTCCACCCATGTGGGTTTCCTCGTTCCTGCTGTTGACTCCGTCCACAGAGGTCAATTGAAGGAATTGGCCATGGCCCTGGCGGAATCTGCTGATGTGGACCGTTGGAGAATCGTCGCGGACACCGGCATGACGCGGAAGGCGCATGCCAAGGCGAGGGCCCACCGGATCCAGCGTCTGGGTGAAGGCCAGGAGGCGCGTCCTGAATTTCCTCAACTCGCCCAGGTCACCTGTTTCTGGCGGGACGATTGCGGTTCCCTTGGCCTGCCTTTGGCCATGCCGGAGGAGCTGCATGATGTCGATGTCCTGATCAGTCTGGACCAGGACATGTCGAGTTTGCCGCTATTGGCCATGCTCAAGCGCTCGCGTTCATCATTCAAGGTGGGGCCCCTCCATGCCGACGATGGTACCTTGGACTTCATGTTGACGTGGCCCGACGGTGGTGACATGCTATCCTTTGTCCAACTCGCGTTCCATTATTTGAAAACCCTCGACTTGAAATGAGCAAGCGATTCCAAGGATTGGGCGTTGCCCTGATCACACCTTTCACCCCGGAAGGGAACATTGACTTTCCCGGACTTGAGCGCATGGTGCATCACGTGGCCTCCAGCAAGGCCCATTTCCTCGTGGCCCTGGGAAGTACGGGTGAGGCACAGTTGATGTCGGATGAGGAACAGCGGAGGGTGTTGGATTTCATCATGGAGGTCAATGCCGGACGGCTGCCTGTCGTGGCTGGATTCTCGGCGGCAGGCGGCACCCGGGCTGCAGTCGATCGGATCAAGGCTTTTGATGCGGAGGGCCTGGCGGGACTGCTCATCAGCCCGCCCGGCTATGTGAAGCCAGGCCAGGCCGGTATGGTGGCCCACTTCAAGGCTCTGGCCGGGGCTTCCCCGTTGCCGATCATCATGTACAATGTCCCTTCACGGACAGGTGTGGACATGGCGCCCGCTACGGTCATCGAACTGGCCAATGCCTGTCCCAACCTGGTCGGATTGAAGCAGGCCAGTGATGACCTCGTGGCGTTCAGGGCCATCCGAGCAGGTGTTCCCGAGTCATTCGTGCTGCTGTCCGGGGACGATGAGAATGCCATTCCCATGATGGCCATGGGAGGGGATGGGCTGGTCAGTGTCATCGGCAATGCCTACCCCGACGCGTGGGCATCTGCAATGGACCTTGCGCTGTTTGGATCCGTAAAGGAGGCGGAGGTCAACCTCGCCATGTTCCAACCGCTTTTGGCGACCATCTTCACAGAAGGAAACCCGACCGGGATCAAAGCGGCCTGTGCATTGATTGGATTGTGCGGTCTCGATGTCCGGTCTCCTCTGGTGCCGGCGAGTGACGCCCTCAAAGCCAAGTTGTACCATGCGGTTGCCGCATTGGACGCCGTCAACACGCCAGCTGCGGATTGATTCGACTCCTTGGATCAGGGCCTCCTGAAAGGGAGTTCAGACCGTCAATCCCTGCTTCACTCCGATGACCTCCTTGCAGGCCATGACAATGGCCTCGGGACCCAAACCGTACTTTTCGAGCAATTGGGCCGGGGTGCCGCTTTCGCCGAATTGGTCTTCGACGGCCACGAATCGCTGTGGCGTAGGATGATGCGCGGCAAGACAGGCTGCGACGCTCTCTCCGAGTCCGCCGTTGCGCTGGTGTTCTTCCGCTGAAACGACACAGCGGGTCCGACCCACGCTTTCGAGCAGCGCGGCATTGTCGAGCGGCTTGATGGTGTGCATGTCGAGAAGATCGACTGAAATCCCTTCTGCCGCGAGTTGGCGCGCGGCCAGGATGCTGTTCCACACCAGATGGCCGTTGGTGACGAGTGTGACGTCGGAACCGGTCATCACCTTTCTCGCCTTGCCGATGATGAACGGGGTGTCCGCATCGGTGATGATGGGCACCTTGGGCCTGCCGAATCGGAAGTAGACCGGTCCGTCATGGGCGGCCACGGCATGGGTCGCATTTCGTGTCTGCTCGTAATCACAGGTATGGATGACCGTCATGTTGGGCAACATCTTCATCATGCCGACGTCTTCCAGGATCTGGTGGGTGGCGCCATCCTCGCCGAGGGTGAGGCCACAGTGTGAAGCACAGATTTTCACGTTCTTCCCGCTGTAAGCGACACTCTGTCTGATCTGGTCATAGACGCGGCCCGTGGAGAAATTGGCAAAGGTGCCCGTGAACGGAATCAACCCTCCAATGGTGAGTCCTGCAGCCACACCGATCATGTTGGCTTCTGCGATTCCAGCCTGCTTGAACCGCTCTGGAAAGGCATCCTTGAAGGCGTTCATCTTGAGGGATCCCGTGAGGTCGGCGCACAGGGCGACGATGCGGTCGTCGGCTTGTCCCACCTCGAGGAGACCTTGGCCGAAACCGCTGCGTGTATCCTTGCGGGTCAAGCCGTCGAGGGTGGCCTGGTCGGCCTGAATGAAGTCGATCATGGTCAGAAGTCGATGTGATGTGAACCTGCAGTGCGAATATCCAAAGGCCGGGTGATGGTGAGGTCGGTTCGCGGAGCGTGTTTTGCACGGAACATCACCACATAGGGGCCGGGCTGCAGCGTGTAGCGTCCCGAAGGATCCCCGCCTGAAAAGGGGACCACGAGTTCCCTGCGGCCCTCTCCGAGATAGAAGATGCCACCGTAACCCGATGTGCCGGTGTTCAAACTGAGGATGCCGGGTTCGGGAATGGAGACGGGCACGATGCGTCCATCGCGGATGTGGACGCCCTCCACCGTCACTTCCGGAGTGGTCCCGAATTCGAGGTCGTATGTGCCTGCCAGGTAGCGCTCACGTGTCCCGACTTTCTGCGTGTGGACGAGTTTGCAGCTGTCCTTCCGGGTGATGCGCACGGGAACGTCGAGGAGTGCGCTGCGGGGCTTGAAATCCGTGAGGTCAATGAAACCGGTTGGCGCGGTGACTGCGATGTGATTGTGGGACTTCGCCTTGAGTCGGATGTCGCGCACCTCAATCGGGGGAATGGTGTGCACAGTGAGGTTGTAGGTGGGAATGGGATTGAGCACCAAGGTGTCGGGAACGCCGGCGTTGTTCATCGTGTGCACGGCTTCAAGGATCACCTGCCCCGAACGTTGTTCCACGAAGTCGAAAGGAAAATCGGTGACGTTGGCCGATCCCTCTCCATCCAGTAGGTCGACCTGCACTGTTGTGCTGTGGATGGCCTGGTCGATGACGATATCGAGTACCTCACGGAACACCTCGGGTCTGGACGCATCGAAATAGCGGCCGACGCATTGGAAAGTGTCCTTGTATTGCTCATCGAGTCCGATGCCGATGATGAAGGGTTTGATCTTGATTCCCCTGGCGGCCAGCGCACGGGAGACCGCACAGGGGTCTTCGTCACAGGCTTCGATGCCATCGGTGATGAGGATGATGACATTCCGCCCCGGCCCTTTGCACAGGTCGAAGTCGTCGGCGGACAGCAGCAGGGAACGCGCGATGGGGGTGGTCCCTTGCGGCCTCAGTTTCTTCAGCTCCTGCTGGATGATCAGGTTGCGTCCCGAACCAATGGGGACGACCAACTCCGTATCGTCACAATCCTGCTGGCCCGGGACATGCTTGGTTCCATGTCCATATACCCGAAGTCCCATTTCGAGGCCTTCAATGCTGTACAGACTGTCCAAAGAAGCCGCCAGCAATTCCCTCGCGAGGTCCCATTTCCTGCGTTGACCCCAGAACGCATTCATGGAGTTGGAAGCATCGAAGACGAACAGGATGCGGGTCGGGGCATCCTGTGATTCCTGTTTGCCTTGACCTGACGCGGGAATGCCGGCCACCAACAAAACAGCCGTCGTGAGTGCTACGCACCACCATTTGGTGCGTCGTGACATCAATAGTCGGCGTAGGATGAGGTCAATTGTGCCAATGCACTGCTGAGCTGGTCGTCGTCCGGGGCGACACCGTGCCATTTGTGGGTGCCTTCCATGAAGTCGACGCCCTTGCCCATGTCCGTGCGCATCAGGACCATGACGGGCTTTCCCTTTCCGGCTGCCCCACGGGCTGATTTGAATGCCGCATCGAGTGAGGCGTGGTCATGGCCATCACATTGCAGTACGTGCCATCCGAAGGCTGTCCATTTCGCTTCGAGGTCCCCGAGTGTCATGACATCTTCGACGGCGCCGTCAATCTGTTGTCCGTTCCAGTCCACAAAGCTGATGAGGTTGTCGATGCCATGGTGGGCGGCGTACAGGGCAGCTTCCCAGATCTGTCCTTCCTGCAGTTCGCCGTCGCCATGGAGTGAATAGACCCAGCGATCCTCTCCATTCAACTTCTTTGCCTGGGCTGCGCCACATGCGATGCTGAGTCCTTGTCCCAGTGAACCGCTGGCTACCCGGATTCCGGGCAGTCCTTCCTCTGTCGCAGGATGTCCCTGCAGCCTGCTGTGGAGTTTCCGGAAGGTGGCGAGCTCGGAAACCTCGAAATAGCCCCTCCGGGCCAGCACGCTGTACCAAACGGGGGAGATGTGCCCATTGGAGAGGAAGAAGAGGTCTTCTCCCTTGCCATCCATGCTCCAGTTCTCCGGGTCGATGCGCATCTCCTCGAAGTAGAGTTTGACGAGAAAGTCGGTGCATCCGAGCGAACCTCCTGGATGGCCGGAGCTCGCTCCGTGCACCATGCGCACGATGTCGCGCCGCACCTGGGTGCAGAGGTCGGAAAGTGGGGTGGATTGATTGGTCATTGGGGATGAAGGATGACGTTGCGAAATTAGTTTGGGCCGGTTGGGGAAGGGGCCGGTGTGGACAAATGCAGGGAAAGTACAAGGGGCGACCGCCGCGCTATCTTTGCGGCCTCAACGCGCTTCTTCATGGCACTCAAATGCGGCATCGTCGGACTGCCCAACGTCGGCAAGTCCACCCTCTTCAACTGTTTGTCGAATGCCAAGGCACAAAGTGCGAATTTTCCCTTCTGCACCATCGAGCCCAACCTCGGGGTGATCAATGTGCCCGACGACCGGCTCCAGCGGCTCGTGGACATCGTCCAGCCCCAGAATACCGTGCCGACCACAGTGGAGATTGTGGACATCGCCGGACTTGTGAAAGGTGCGAGCAAAGGAGAGGGACTGGGCAACAAATTCCTGGCCAACATCAGGGAAACGCATGCCATCCTTCACGTATTGCGCTGTTTCGAAGACGACAACATCGTGCACGTCGATGGTTCGGTCGACCCGATCCGTGACAAGGAGGTCATCGATACGGAATTGCAGATCAAGGATTTGGAAACGGTGGAGGCCCGTATGCAAAAGGTGGCCAAGCAGGCTTCCATCGGGGATAAGGATGCGCGGAAGCAGCTCGACCTCTTCGAGCGCATCAAAACGGCGCTGGAACAGGGCATTTCAGCGCGTGCCGTGGCGCTGGAGGATTCGGAGGAAGCCCTGTTTCGTGAGATGCAGCTGCTTACGGGCAAGCCGGTCCTGTACGTCTGCAATGTGGAGGAGGGCGCCGTAGTCTCCGGGAATGCCCACGTCGATCGCGTCAAGGCGATGGCGGCGTCTGAAGGAGCTGGTACCCTGGTGATCGGGGCCGCCATCGAGGCGGACATCGCCGAATTGGAGGATGCGGATGAGCGGGAGATGTTCCTCACCGATATGGGGCTGGAAGAGCCTGGCGTGGCCAAGCTGATTCGCGCCGCCTATGGTTTGCTCGAACTGCAGACGTATTTCACGGCCGGAGAGAAGGAGGTGAGGGCATGGACGGTCAAGGCGGGCAGTACGGCACCGCAGGCTGCGGGGGTCATCCACACTGATTTCGAGAAGGGCTTCATTCGCGCGGAAGTCATGAAATACGACGATTTCGTGGCGCTTGGCAGCGAGCAGGCGGTCAAGGAGGCGGGCAAGCTCAGCGTCGAAGGCAAGGAGTACATCGTGCAGGATGGAGACATCATGCACTTCCGTTTCAACGTCTGAAGGCCGCCATTCTGGAATTTGCTGTCGATTTTAGGGCATGATTCACACCCATCAGACCCTTGTGTCCTTCAGCCTGATCTGCTGCGCCTCGCTTTTCTTTTCAGGCTGCGGCTCCGGTGAATTGGAGCGATTTGATGAATCCGTGGAACGGGACCTCATCATGGGAATCATGGCCAATCAGGAAGCGGCTTGGAATGTCGGAGACCTTGACGGATTCATGGAGGCCTACTGGAAGTCAGACAGTCTGTTGTTCGTGGGGAGTAGGGGACCGACGAGGGGTTGGTCGTCCACGCTCGAGAACTATCGCAAGGGTTATCCGGACAGGACCTCCATGGGCAAGCTCAGTTTCGGAGTGGAGTCCTTGGAATTTCCTGCACCCGATGTTGCCTTGATGTTGGGCTCATGGAAATTGGAGGAGCGCGGTGAGCTGAAACCCTTGTCCGGCTGGTTTTCCTTGGTCTGGCAGCGCATGAACGGGGCTTGGGTCATCGTCCGTGACCACAGCAGCTGAGTTGAAGTTGCCGCCCTTGGTGGAGGATTCAATTTTCCGACTGGAATACATACACGTCCTCATTGGACTTGTGCATGTAATAGTGCTCTCGGGCGTGCCGTTCCTTGGCCTCGGGTCGTTCACGGATCTCGGCCAACTGTTCATCCAATGATCGGATGGCATCCTGTGTGGCCTCGATGCGGTTTTCCACTTGATTCCTTTCCATCCGGGTGTCGAGCATCCGGAAAATGTCCACTTCAGCCAGTGTTGCCGTCCAGAGGACGAAAAGACCGAATGCGAGTGCATAGCGGTTCATCCCAAGGATGCGGTCCAATATGGCCTTGAAGCGGCCCACCATCAGGCGTTGTCCTCTTTGGTTTCGTCCTCCGTCTGCTCGGGAGCATCGGACTCCGAAGAATCCTCAGACTCTGAGGATGCCTGAGCTTTTTTCGTCGTCTTCTTCTTGGACTTGGACTTGGTGGCTTTGACGATGCGGATGGCAAGTTCATCCTGCCCTTCCATGGCATCTCCTTCAATCTTGTCGCCTTCCGTCAGTTGTGCGCTGATGATCTCCTCGGCCAGGGGGTCTTCCAGGTATTTCTGGAGTGCCCGGCGCAGTGGACGTGCGCCGAACTGCTCATCGTATCCCTTGTCGACGAGGAAATCCTTGGCAGCATCCGTCAGGGTGATGCCGTAACCGAGGTCTTCAATCCGCTTGAAGAGCTTGCTCAACTCGAGGTCGATGATGCGATGGATGTCATCCCGCTTGAGGCTGTTGAAGACGATGACATCGTCGATCCTGTTCAGGAATTCCGGGGCGAATGCACGCTTTAGGGCATTCTGGATGACCATGCGGCGGTCGTCTCCTTCCTTGTTTTTCTTGGCTTCGGTGGAGAAGCCCACACCGGTACCGAAATCCTGCAATTGCCGAGCTCCGATGTTGGAGGTCATGATGATGATGGTATTGCGGAAGTCGATCCTGCGCCCGAGGCTGTCCGTGAGCTGTCCGTCATCCAATGCCTGCAGCAGAAGATTGAACACATCGGGGTGGGCTTTCTCGATCTCATCGAGCAACACGATGGAGTAGGGCTTGCGGCGGACCTTTTCCGTCAGTTGACCGCCTTCCTCATAGCCGACATATCCAGGAGGCGCTCCAACCAATCGGCTCACGGCGAACTTCTCCATGTATTCGCTCATGTCGATCCGGATGAGTGCTTCCTCTGAATCGAACAGATTTTTGGCCAATTCCTTGGCCAATTGGGTCTTTCCAACACCGGTGGGGCCCAAGAAGATGAAGGAGCCGACGGGCTTCGTGGGGTCCTTGAGGCCGGCGCGGTTGCGCTTGATGGCCCGCACCACCTGACGCACGGCATCGGGCTGTCCGATGACCTTGTCGCCCATGTCGTCCTCCATTCGGGAGAGTTTGCCGCTTTCCTTCTCGGCGATCCGCTGGACGGGAATGCCGGTCATCATGGCGACGACTTCCTCGACATGGTCCTCGGTCACGGTGACCCGATGGGTCTTCGTGTCCTCCTCCCATTTCTGCTTGGCGGAAGCCAGCTTTTCGGTCAATTGACGCTCCGAATCGCGCAGTCGCGCTGCTTCTTCATACTTCTGACTGCGCACTACGCGGTTCTTCTCCTCCTTGACCTGCTCGATCTCTTGCTCGATGTCAATGATCTCTTGCGGAACATTGATGTTGTTGAGGTGAACGCGGCTGCCCACCTCATCGAGGGCATCGATGGCCTTGTCCGGAAGGTGCCGGTCGGTGATGTAGCGGGAGGTGAGGGAGACACAGCTATTGATGGCGCCTTCCGTGTAGTTGACCGAATGGTGCTCTTCGTACTTGTCCTTGATGTTGTTCAGGATCTGTACGGTCTCCTCCACGCTTGTGGGCTCAACGAGCACTTTCTGGAAACGGCGCTCCAATGCCCCGTCCTTCTCAATGTACTGGCGATACTCGTCCAGTGTCGTGGCACCGATGCATTGGATTTCACCCCTTGCCAAGGCCGGTTTGAACATGTTGGAAGCGTCCAGTGAACCACTGGCTCCTCCTGCCCCCACGATGGTGTGGATCTCATCAATGAAGAGGATGACGTCGAGGCTTTTCTCGAGCTCGTTCATGACGGCCTTCATCCGCTCCTCGAATTGCCCGCGGTACTTGGTGCCTGCGACCAGCGATGCCACATCCAGCGTGACGATCCGCTTGCCGAAAAGCACCCTGGAGACCTTCTTCTCCACGATGCGGATGGCCAACCCTTCAGCGATGGCACTTTTTCCGACTCCGGGCTCACCGATGAGGATGGGGTTGTTCTTCTTGCGGCGCGCCAGGACCTGGCTCACCCGTTCTATTTCCTTTTCCCTGCCGACGATGGCATCGAGTTTGCCCTCCTCGGCCAGTGATGTGAGGTCGCGGCCGAAATTGTCCAGCACGGGCGTCTTGCTCTTGCTGTCGGATTTGGATGCGGCACCACCCCGGCTCCCGCTGCCACCTCGGGGTTCGTCCTCGTCGTCCGCCATGCCGGGGAATTCGGCGCGTGGGCTTTCGGAGGATTCGCCATCGGTCAGGATGCTCTCGAATTCCTGTTTGGCTTCATCGTAATCCACGTTCAGCGCCAACAAGGCCTTGGTGGCGACGTTGTTCTCATCTTTGAGGATGGAGAGCAGGAGGTGCTCCGTTCCAATGACCGGGCTCTTGAAGGTCTTGGCCTCCAGATAGGTGATCTTGAGGATTTTCTCGGCCTGTTTCACCAACGGGATGTTGCCCGGATTGCCCTGTTGTACGGTAGTGGGTGAAATGCTGCCCTCCACCATCTTCCTCAGGCGGGGCAGGTCTACGTTGAGCCCTTCGAGTATGCGAATGGCCGTTCCGTCTCCCTCGCGGATGATGCCGAGCAACAAGTGCTCCACTCCGATATAGTTGTGCCCCAGCCGCAGGGCTTCTTCCCGGCTGTAAGTGATGACGTCTTTCACGCGTGGTGAGAATTTAGCGTCCATGTTCCTTTAGAAAAGGGGAATTCCCCGAACTATCAAATCTACCTCGACCTCAGGGGTCCTGAATTTTGTGGGCGTTGGATTTTCCACAAGTACCCGTGCGGCTTGTTCAAAATACGGGCCAAACCCGATACTCCGTAGGGTTGGCATCCGGTATTTTCGCAAGACGCTTGAAAAGGGCCTTGAAAGGGCCGTACCACTGACAACATGGCAGAAGGAGAGAAGATCATCCCGATTTCGATCGAGGACGAGATGAAGTCGGCCTACATCGATTACTCGATGTCGGTCATCGTGTCGCGTGCGTTGCCGGACGTACGGGATGGTTTGAAGCCCGTACACCGTCGTGTTCTGTTCGGCATGCTCGAGTTGGGTGTGTTGTCCAACCGTGCGTACAAGAAGTCTGCGAGGATTGTCGGAGAGGTGCTCGGAAAGTACCACCCGCACGGAGACAGTTCAGTCTACGATACCATGGTCCGACTCGCTCAGGATTGGTCCATGCGCTATCCGATGGTGGACGGCCAGGGAAACTTCGGTTCCATCGACGGGGACAACCCGGCGGCCATGCGTTACACCGAAGCGCGCTTGAGGAAGATCGCGGAGGAGATGTTGGCCGACCTGGACAAGGAGACGGTCGATCTGGCCTTCAACTTTGACGACAGTCTCGAGGAGCCGACGGTGCTTCCCGCGAAGATTCCGAATCTCCTGGTCAATGGTGCTGCGGGCATCGCCGTGGGAATGGCGACGAACATGCCGCCCCACAACCTGACCGAGGTGGTGGATGGATGCATCGCCATGATCGACGACCCGGACATTTCCGTGGAGGGCCTCATGCAATACGTCAAAGCGCCCGACTTCCCGACAGGAGGGGTCATCTATGGTGTCGAGGGCGTGCGTGACGCATACGAAACTGGCAAGGGGCGCGTAGTGATGCGCGGCAAGGCCCGTTTCGAGGAGACCCGCACCGGAAAGGAGCAGATCATTGTCGAGGAGATTCCCTATCAGGTCAACAAGGCCGACATGGTCAGGAAGGCTGCTGACCTCGTCAATGAAAAGAAAATTGACGGCATCAGTGAAATTCGGGACGAAAGCGACCGCAATGGCTTGCGGGTGGTGTTCGACCTGAAGCGCGATGCCATCCCCAACGTCGTCCTGAACAAGCTCTACAAGTACACGGCGCTGCAGACGAGTTTCTCGGTCAACAACATCGCCCTGGTCAAAGGACGTCCCCAGCTCTTGAACCTGAGGGAGATGATTTTCCACTACATCGAGCACAGGCATGATGTAGTGGTGCGCCGCACGGAGTACGAGCTCAGGAAGGCGGAGGAACGGGCCCACATCCTTCAGGGCCTGATCATTGCGATCGACAACCTGGATGAGGTCATCGCCCTGATCCGGGGAAGCCAGACGCCTGAGGACGCCCGCAACGGCCTCATGGAGAAGTTCGAATTGAGCGAAATCCAGGCGAGGGCCATCCTCGACATGAGGTTGCAGAAGCTGACGGGGCTCGAGCGCGACAAGTTGCGTGCCGAATATGACGAGCTGATGGAGCTGATCGGGCGTTTGAAGGCCATCCTGGCCGACAAGGCCTTGCGCATGGGCATCATCAAAGACGAGCTGACCGAGATGAGGGAGAAGTTCGGAGATGAGCGTCGCTCGCGCATCGAGTTCAGCAGCGCCGAACTCAGCATCGAGGACATGATTCCGGACGAGCAGGTGGTCATCACCATCAGCCACGCCGGTTACATCAAACGCACGCGCCTCGCGGAATACAAGGAACAATCGAGGGGAGGGGTAGGCTCGAAGGGGGCCGTTACCCGGGATGCCGATTTCATCGAGGAGATCTTTTCGGCGACGAACCACAATTGGTTGCTCATCTTCACGCAGAAAGGGCGCTGTTTCTGGATGCGCATCTTTGAAGTTCCGGAAGGATCGAGGACCTCGAAGGGCCGTGCCATCCAGAATCTGATCAACATCGAGTCGGACGACAAGGTGATGGCCTACATTCCGGTGCTCGACATCAAGGACCCTGAATATGTCAATGCCCACAACGTGGTGATGTGCACCAAGAAAGGGGTGATCAAGAAGACCACGCTCGAAGCATACTCCCGTCCGAGATCCAATGGTATCAACGCCATTACCATTCGGGAAGACGACGAATTGCTGCAGGCCAAATTGACCGACGGAAACAACGAGATCCTGATGGGACTGCGATCCGGCAAGGCGATCCGGTTCCCGGAGGAAAAGGTCCGCGCCGTGGGCCGAACCGCTCAGGGTGTCAAGGGTGTGACACTGGGAGGACCAAAGGATGAGGTGGTTGGCATGGTCATCATCGTGGACGGATCCAAGGATGTGTTGGTGGTCAGCGAGCATGGCTATGGCAAACGCTCGGCGGTGGAGGATTACCGCATTACGAACCGGGGCGGCAAGGGCGTCAAGACTTTGAGCGTAACGGAGAAGACGGGCGAGCTTGTGGCCATCCTCGGTGTGACGGATGACGATGATCTGATGGTTATCAACAAGAGTGGAATTACCATTCGGACTGGTGCGGATGAGCTCAGGACGATGGGCAGGGCCACCCAGGGCGTTCGATTGATCAACCTCCGAAAGAATGACTCCATTGCCGCCGTTTGCCGAACCCCCAAATCAGAGGAGGAAGAGGTCATCGGCGATGGTGAGGGAATGGATCCGGTCGAAGGCGCACAAGACGGTGCGGATGGGGGAGGTGAGGCTCCTGCTTCCGAAGCGGATTCCACAACAGAGGAGTGAGACCCGCTTGTTTGGGGATCTTCAAAGTCTGGCACGGGATGTGCTAGATTTGTCGCCGATTCAAGCAGATTCCATGCCGAGTACCAAGCAGTTTCTGGCCATTCTGGCCTTCGCCCCCTTTGTTCTGCACGCCCAAAAGGACGTGGTCAGTGCCTACAACGCCAATGTTGACGGTGATTACCTGAAAGCGGCCGAGTATATCGACCTCGCGATCGAGGACCCCAAAGCCAACATCAAGGAGAAGACCTGGCGTTACCGTGGCAACATCTACACCAACCTCGCAGCGGACAGTACTCTGTATGCGCAGGTGCCGGATGCCCTCGAGAAGGCGGCCATCAGCCTGGCCAAGGCGGATGAACTTGACGTGAAGGGTCGGTATGAATCGGAGCGCCGGGCAGATGTGGCCCGAGGCGCTTCCATTGCTGGACAGGCCGGCATCAGCTACTTCAACAACGGTGTATACGGAAGGGCTGGTGAGCTGTTCGTGACGGCCGCTGAAATGACACAAATGCTCGGAGCCGTGGATACCATGGCCATTTTCAACAGTGCGCTCTGTTTCGAAAAGGCCGGGGAGAATGGGCGTGCCATCGAGCAATACATGATGTGCGGTACATACGGATACCAAGTGCCTGAGGTGTTCCTTTTCGTGGCGAACATCCACAAGATGGAAGGAGATACCGCCCAGGCGCTGACGGCCTTGCAGAATGCACGGAAGGACTTCCCCCGGGAACAGGCCCTCATCATCGAGGAATTGAACATTTATCTCGTGGCTGGAAACTTCGAGTTGGCAAAGGAGAATCTGATGCTGGCAGCAGAGCAGGACCCCACCAATGAGATCCTCTGGTTCAGCTTGGGCAGTGTCTACGACAATCTTGGAATGGGGGATGAGGCGGTGGAAGCCTACGACAAGAGTTTGGCCATCAAGGCCGACTACTTTGATGCCAACTACAATCTGGGCGCTCTTTACTTCAACAAGGCCGTGCAGATGGTGAATGAGGCGAATGACATGTGGTCGCCCAAGATGAGTAAAACCGATGCGGCCAAGCAGAAAGAGCTGGAAGAAGGCGGCAAGGCCATGTTCTCCACGGCATTGCCGTATCTCGAGAAGGCACTTGAAATGGAACCGAATGATCGCGAGACTTTGCGCAGCCTCCGTGACATTTATGCCCGGGTTGGAATGGATGACAAGATGTTGGAAGTTTCAGCCAAGCTGAAGAGCTTGGAGTGACCATGGAGTATGGACATTGGAAGAGGGGCTTCGGCCCCTTTTCTTTTGCCCGTTCTATTTTACATAATGTAAATTATCATTCAATAGGGGGATTTCGTGAAGACGCACATAAAGATGCATTGTGGCTTGTGTTGCGGCCCCTCCATATTTCTTGCGTTGAGGCGGCATTGGCGTCTTCATCGGCTTTGGGCGGTGAGCTTTCAAGATCACCGCTGTGGTTGTCATGGGAAGCGGCATTGCGTTCCGTGCATGGAATGACGGTCAAAGCGCGTATTCGGCTGTGATCAAGGCATTGGCATTGAATACCCGAAATTTTGTTTGCCTATGGCCTGAGGGCTTGATCACAGTCGTTTCATCAACGGGCTGAATACCGGCATGGATTTGTGCACTTGATGATTTCAGTTGCTCTGCAGTCGCTGAGTCGCCATGAATTGTTGATCTCGTTGCCCCCTGGCCTGTTTGGCCCTTATTCCATGGCAGCTTGTCTCCAGCCATGATTTGAAATGTAGGTTGACGGGCCTTCATTTTTCTGTTTTACATAATGTAGAAGATGCCCAAATAGAAAAGCCGGCCCAATGGACCGGCTTTTCTCAAAATGTGATGAGAAGGATTACTTCTTGACGATCAGGTTCTGTGCGGCAGAGAAATCCTTGTGGGTCACGCTCAGGGTGTATGCGCCAGCAGCAAGGCTGTGCTTCACCATCACGCGGTTTCCACCGATGACGTCTCCGGTGTTCATCTCCTGCGAGATGACCGTCTTTCCGCTCATGTCGGTCACTTCAACAATCATGTTGTCGGCGCCGAGGTTGACTTCCTGGTCGAACTGGATGCTGAAGTGGCCTTCGAACACGGGGTTCGGGAACACGTTCCAGTTGCTGTTCTCCAAGCTGAAGAGCTCAGCCATGTCGCCGTTGGCATTCGTGAACTCGCAGCTGCCATTGTCATAAGTGGCGTCGCTGGCGTAGTTGCTGGCGTCGGGATTGGTGCAACCGAACACTTCGGCGTCCGTCGTCGTGAAGGTCACGTCGTAGTCACGCCAGGTCTCCCCTTCCGGAGTCCAACCTTGCATATTCAGCGTACCCGTAGCGGTGCCATCCGTGGTGATTTGCATCAACAGGACGAGGTTGCGGGCATCTGCGACTGCGCGGACATCGGTCGGAACGACAAACCATGCACCATCGACGACTTCGAGTGCTCCGCCGTTGTTGAAGCTGGCAAAATCGATTCCGATGTTCCAGAGGTTGTTGTTCTCGCTGTTTTCAGCGCCTACGGTCACCCAGCTATCAAAAGCGAGGGTCTCGTCAATGCCGACAACTGCTTCGTTGATGTCAATCGTGGAAGCGCCACCGAGTTGGTTCTGGTAGAAAGTGCCCGTGCTGGTCACGTTCAAGAGGTGCTCCCCATCCGCAAAGATGGCGTGCAGGCTGTGCTGGCTCGAGGGCAGCTCAGCGTAGATACGGTAAGTGTTGCCGTTGACGGCTCCACCATTGTCCACGGCTTGTACTACAAGTTGGACATTGCTGGCCATGGCGGAAAAGCCAAAAGCGACAGCGGCTGTGAGTGCGAACAAATTCTTCATGTTCAGGTGATTAGTGATTTCAAAGACTAGAGGAGGCAAAACAAATCTCTACCAAGATAGCTGTTTTTCCCTGTCTAAGAAAGAATTCCGTCGACGAAATGATGTTTTCTTCATTTCGGATAATCCTTTCTTTGCGATTGACATGAGGTTACTCGACAATTACATCGGCGGGCATTGGGTCCCGGCAGGCCCTGATCCCCAAGTGCTCATGGACGCGGTGCACGGCCATCCGGTGGCTGGTGCAGATGCTTCAAATGTGGATATGGCAGGGGCTTTCGAACATGCCCGTTCCATCGGTGGAGTGAGCCTGAGGCGTATGACATTCCAGGAAAGGGGCCGCATGTTGAAGGCCCTCGCTCTCCATTTGATGGAGCGAAAGGAAGAATTCTACAAATGGAGTGCCCATACCGGTGCGACCCGCTCGGATGCCTGGATCGATGTGGAAGGTGGAATCGGCACCCTGTTTGCCTATGCAAGCCTCCGGAAGCAATTGCCTGATCTCCCCTACCTCATCGACGGGGAGCCGGCCATGCTCTCCAAGAATGGCAGCTTCATCGGTCATCACATCGGTGTGCCGAAGCGTGGTGTAGCCGTGCACATCAATGCGTACAACTTTCCCATTTGGGGGATGCTCGAGAAAGTCAGTGTCAATCTGCTGGCTGGAGTGCCTGCCATTGTCAAACCGGCCACATTGACCTCCTACGTGACCCATGCCATGGTCAAGGAGATCGTGGCTTCCGGAATTCTGCCCGAAGGGGCATTGCAGCTCGTGTGTGGCGGAGCCCGGGACATTCTGGATCACGTCGGGTTTCAGGATGTCGTGACGTTTACTGGTTCGGCTGAAACCGGTCTGAAGTTGAAGTCACACCCTCGAATCCTATCGGAGAACGTGCCTTTCAATCTGGAGGCGGATTCCCTCAACAGTCTGGTGCTCGGGCCTGACGCGGCTCCCGGGACGGCGGAATTCGACCTTTTCGTGAAGGAATTGAGGAAAGAGATGACCATCAAGTGTGGTCAGCGCTGCACCGCCGTGCGCCGCGCCATGGTCCCGTCGGCTCATCTGGAAGCCGTGAGGGATGCCCTGAAGGACCAGTTGGGGCGCATTCCGATGGGCGATCCGGCGGTCGAAGGGGTGCGCATGGGGGCATTGGCAGGTTTGGATCAGCGAAAGGAAGTCGAGCATGCGGTCTCAGAATTGTTGAAGGAGGCCGAGGTGCTCCTGGAATTCGAGGGTGGCGAGCTCATGGGGGCCAATTGGGATTCCGGCGCCTTCTATGGGCCCAAATTGTTGACGCATGGCAAGCCCCTGAGTGCGAGCAGCATTCACGAGGTCGAGCCTTTCGGCCCTGTTTCGAGCTTGCTTCCTTACGACAGCATCGAAGATGCCATTGAATTGACGCACAAAGGAAAAGGGTCTCTTTGTTGTAGCATTGCTACAGGCAATGAAGCCGTGGCGAGGCAATTCGTGGTGGAGGCCGCCACCCACCACGGCCGGATCCTGGTGCTCAATGCGGCATGCGCCAAGGAAAGCACCGGTCATGGCAGCCCCATGCCGCAGTTGGTCCACGGCGGACCGGGGCGCGCAGGAGGTGGAGAGGAAATGGGTGGATTGCGGGGGCTTGGCCATTACCTGCAACGGACCGCGATCCAAGGTCATCCCGACATGATGACGGCCGTGACCGCGCGGCATCAACCGGGTGCTTCGCGGCCCGAATCACCGGTGCATCCGTTCCGTCTCCATTTCGAGGACCAGGAAATCGGCATGACCTACACGACCCATCGGCATACCGTGACGGAAGCGGACATCGTGAATTTCGCAAATGTCTCGGGGGACCATTTTTATGCCCATGTTGATGAAACGGCACTGGAGGGCACCATTTTCGAACGCCGTGTTGCCCATGGATACTGGGTGTTGTCCAAAGCGGCAGGCATGTTTGTCGAACCCCACAAGGGCCCTGTTCTGTTGAACTACGGACTCGAATCCTGCCGATTCACGAAACCCGTGTATCCGGGGATGACGATCGGGGTTCAATTGACCGTGGAGGAAAAAGTCCAGCAAGAGAAGCGCGGTGAGGATGATGTGTTGAAGGGGATCGTCAAATTCAAAGTGGATGTGACCGATGAAACCGGTGAGACCGTGGCCATTGCGACGATATTGACCATGGTGGCCAACCGTTCTGAGGGCGAGGGGGCTTCGGATAACCGGGATTGAAGATGTCCTGCTCCCCCACTCCAGTCATGTTGGTCCTGTTCATGGCCGTTTTGTGGAGTGACTTTTCCTACGGCCAGTGCACCGTGGATTTCAAGGGGAAGGAAAGTGATGTGCGCCTTCTGGATTCGTTGGTGCTCGAAGAGTGGCATTTGGATCAATGGTCTGCTGAGTGCCTGGAAGCCCGGGATGCATTGATCGGATTGATGCGGGATTCCGCTGCGACGCCGTCATTGGATTGGGCCCTTGTGATTCACCGTTGGCTGCGTTCCGCCCAGGATGCCCATTTGCGGATGCGGTTCATCGATCATGCCGAGGGGCGCTGTGAAGGGCCTGCACCATCCCGCACTGCATTGCTGGATCCGGAAGGGCCTTGGCAGGGATTTGCGCCGGGCATCGATGTACCCGAGTCTGCAAGGGCCGCATGGCTCGAAGCCACATGGCCGTGGATCGGGACATTCGGGCAATGCGTGGGCGAACGAACCCTTTTGAATGACGGGCTGTCCGTGGAATTGGAGGCGGGGATGGGCATAGAGGATCGAGGGGACCATGTCCGCTGGATCATCCACAGTTTCGGAGAAGGCGACGCGCGAAGTTTCCGAAGGGCTTTCTCGAAGGCGGTGCGGCTCATCCGACGGGCTGGAAAGCCGGTTCTGCTGGACCTCCGAGGCAACCTCGGTGGATTCAGGACCCGCAGACACGCAGTACTGGGCGTCTTTTTGGAACCTGCGGAATGGCCCCTCGAATACGAAAGGGGCTGGGGACTGAAGGATAATGCCTGGTCGGAAGTACCGCCGATGCCCTTGATCTCGAACGGTCGCCCTTTGGAAGTCCCATTGGCGGTTCTTCTGGATGGCCTGAGTTTCAGTGCTTCCCTCCTGTTGACGGATGCCCTGGTGTCTTCGGGCCGCGCCGCTGTTTTCGGTTGTGCCCCGTTGGGTGTTCCCGGAGGATGTTCGGGTTCGCCTGTATCCCATGTCTTGCCGGGATCCGGTTGGGTTGTCGAGGTGCCGACACGCATGACGCGGGTCTCGTTGAGCGCCCCATTGGAATCATATGTTCTCCCCGATGATGTCGGCTGCGATGCCGGAGGAAGGGCCATGGAAGATGCGGTCTCGTGGCTCTTGTCTGCTTCGCCGGCTCCGTGAGGCTAATTTGCAGCATGCATCGTTGCACGGACGGAGTATTTGGCATGGGGGCTTCCGGTCGTCCGGATTGGCTTGCCTGTGTGTTGCTGAGCGCCGGCTTGATTTGGAGCGTGGCCTCTGGAGCGCAGGAACAAACGGTGCTCAATGGTGCCGAATCGAGGATGTTGGATGCCTTGGTCACCAAGTTCACGCCGCTCCCGTCGGTGGAGCGCATCTGGACCGGTGCTTTCCAAGCCGCTTCGGACAAGACGGCAGGGCTCAAGGCCTCCATAGATTCCATTGAACGCTCCGGAATGGACGAAGCGGAAGTGCTGGTGCGGGTCGGGGCACTTCGTCAGGATCTCAGGACCATCCAAAGTGACAGAAACAGCTTCATCGCCGGATTCCTGTCGCCACTCCAGCAGCTGTCCCTGGACAGCATATTGAACCCCCCCGCCCCTTCCATCCAGCATTTCGGTTTTCACGATAGACTGAAATGTCTGGTCTGCAAGACGCCGACAGAGGGCGCCATGTTTCCTTCCGGGGTCACCAGCCCCGATCAATTGATGCTGCCCAAGCAATGATGCGATCCAAAACCGTTTTCGGCGGACTGTTGGCCTCCGGCCTTCTGCTCGCCATGGTCACGGCCTGTTCCGTGACGGATGTGCCCTTGTCCATGGAGGTGGACCCCTTCATTGGAACGGGTGGTCACGGACACACCTATCCCGGTGCCACGGTCCCGTTCGGGATGGTCCAGCTCAGTCCGGATACCCGGCTCGAGGGATGGGATGGTTGCGGTGGTTTCCACATCACGGACACAGAGGTGTATGGGTTCAGCCATACCCATCTGCAGGGCACGGGTGTGAGCGATTACGGCGATGTATTGCTGATGCCGACCGTAGGGCTCATGGATAAGGGATCCGTCTGGCGTGAGCGTTACCGCGACCGATTCGTTCCCGGCAGTCAGGAAGCACATGCGGGCTATTACCGATGTGCCCTCGAGCGCAGTGGTATTGAAGTGGAGTTGACGGCTACGGAACGGGTGGGATTCCACCGCTGGACCTTGGATCAACTTGACACCTTGCAGTTGATTGTCGATCTGGCACACCGGGATGACCTCATCAATTACGGCATGTATCCCCTCGATGATTCCACCCTCGTAGGACAGCGGGTTTCGGACAATTGGGCGGACGAGCAGCATGTGTATTTCGCCATGCGGTTCGACCGTCCTTTCGAGTGGTTGGATCAAATGGCCGAGTTGCAGACCGTTGAAGTGGACGGTGTGTTGGAGCAGGAGTTGACCTTCGTGCCCATTTTCTCCTTGGTTTTCAAGGATGTGAGTCAAGTGGAGGCTCGGGTGGCGCTCAGTTTCGTCGACATTGACGGGGCGGTGCGGAACCTCGATGAGGAAGCCCCGCTGGCCCGGGGGTTCAATGTCGCCAGGCGCCGTGCGGAGTCCGCATGGGATGGGGCTTTGGGTCGGATTGAAATCGATGAAACCGACCCCGGGGAAAGGACAGTGTTCTACACCGCCCTGTACCACAGCCTCACGGTGCCCAACCTGGCCACGGACGTGGATGGACGCTATCGTGGAACCGATTTGAAGGTGCATGCAGCACCGGAGGATTCCCCAAGACATACGGTTTTCTCACTCTGGGACACCTTCCGGGCGACCCATCCCCTGCTCAATGTCCTCGAACCGGACCGCACCGAGGTTTTCGTCCGAAATTTCATCGGCATGCACGAGGAAGGCGGGAAACTGCCCATGTGGGAGCTTGCCGGCAACTATACCGGCTGCATGATCGGCTACCATGCCGTTCCTGTGATTGCGGATGCCTGGGCCAAGGGGTTGCGCGGTTTTGATGCGGATGCAGCGTTGGAGGCCATGGTGGCCGTGGCCACGTCCGATGATCTGGCCAAACCCATTTGGGACAGCTTGGGATACCTGCCTTTGGAGAAGGAGAGCGAGAGCGTCTCCAAATCGCTTGAATATGCTTTTGACGATGCCTGCATTGCCCGGATGGCGCAGGACATGGGGAGGATGGACGTTGCAGAGCGCTTCGGACGCAGGGCGCAGGGATGGCAGCACCTGTTCAATCCCGCCAGCGGATTCATCCAGCCGCGCTACGGCGCCGCTTGGCGTGAAGCATTCGACCCTACAGAGGTGACGTTCGAGTACACCGAGGCGAACGGGTGGCAGTACAATTTCTTCGTGCCACACGATATTTCAAGACACATGGAACTCCTCGGTGGTGCCGATGGATATGCCGCGCTGCTCGACAGCATGTTCAATGGGTCAAGCCGCCTGTCAGGACGCCATCAGAGCGACATCACCGGACTGATCGGGCAGTACGCCCACGGCAACGAGCCTTCCCACCATATGGCCTATCTCCCTTCGTTCGCGGGCCATCCGGAGCGCACGCAGGCCTTGGTGGACAGCATCTGTGATGCACTGTACACGGCGCAACCCGATGGTCTCAGCGGCAATGAGGACTGTGGTCAAATGAGCAGCTGGTACGTGTGGAGCGCAATTGGACTCTATCCCGTCACGCCGGGATCGGACCGCTATGTGCTTGGAACGCCCCGATTCGATGGTGTTGCTTGGCATCTGCCCAATGGAAATACGCTTGACGTTTCGGTGCTGCGTGAATCTCCGGAGTCCATCCATGTGCATGGTTTGAGCATCAATGGAACCCCGTCGGAACGGAGCTGGGTCACGCATGCTGAACTGATGGCCGGCGGGACTTGGGCTTTCGAGTTGCGCGATGCGCCTGTCGATTCGGCTGGATTCGGCAAGGCGGCAGCGTCCTGGCCCTTGGAGGATTGGACACTCGGGGACGAGACTTTCGTTCCTACGCCCTACATCGATGCTCCGAGGAGTTACTCTGGGGACAGCATCGTGGTGAGAATCGGTTGTATCGAAGATGAGGCGCAGGTCATGGTGCGCGTCCTGGATCAGGAAGCTTTGTCCGGATGGACAGGAACCCTTCCCGAATTCGTCCCCTCCACAGGAGAGGTGCTTGTCCGCGGCACCGGGGTCGTGCAGGTCCAGGCGCAGCGCAATGGTCACAACAGTGCGTTGGTCTCATCGAGGATCGCCCGGGTCAATCCCGATTACAGCATCCATATCGGTTTCCCTTATGCCAACCAATACGCCGCCGGCGGTGACCGCGCGCTCATCGATGGCATCCGGGGTGAGGGTGAGGATTTCCGAACGGGAGATTGGCAGGGGTATTACGGAGAGGATGCGGTTGTGACGGTGGACCTGGGTGACGTTTACCGGGTGAAGGAAATCAGGGCGGGCATCCTGCAGGACGTGAAATCCTGGATCTGGGCACCCGACCGCGTCACGGTGCGCACTTCCGTGGACTCAAGTGCCTTCGACCTGTTCGGCAGCGGGCAGCCGGACATCGACCCGGCGGATTACACCCCCCAATCGCAGAGGCTGTCATTCAAAGGAAGCCGCAAGGCACGCTACCTGCAGTTGGAGCTCAACCAATTCAATGGCGGCGAAATACCCGAATGGCACCCGGGACGCCTGAATCCGACCTGGGTCTTCGCTGATGAATTCGAATTCGATCTCGAACCCGCGAAGCGATGACGGATTCAGGGGATTTCCTGTCTCGGGGATTGGCGATGACGACCCCTCACCCCCTTGGTGAGCGCATCCTGCGTGCGGAGGGATGCTGGTTGTTCAATGAACGTGGTGAGCGTCTTTTCGATCTCGTCAGTGGAATTGGCGTCAGCTCCATCGGCCATGGACACCCTGCAGTGTCGGATGCGATCAGGAACCAATTGGACCAGCACCTGCATGTCATGGTGTATGGGGAATATGCGCAGGAGGCACAGGACAGGGCCGCTGAGGCGTTGCTGTCCACCTTGCGTCCCCATGGCCTCGATGCCGTCTATTTCGTCAACAGTGGAACCGAGGCCATTGAAGGGGCGATGAAGCTCGTGCGAAGGGTAACCGGAAGGACCGAAATATTCGGCGTGCTGGGTGGGTATCACGGAGCGACCCTCGGGGCACTGAGCTTGTCCACCCCTTCCCACAGGCGGAATGCCTTTTTGCCCCTTGTGGCCGACGTGGACCACCTGCCCTTTGCAGAGGCCGATGCCCTCGAGGGCATCACGGACAGGACAGCGGCGGTATTCGTGGAGACCGTTCAGGGTGATGCCGGGATCCGGCCTTTGCCGAAGGCTTATTTCGAGGCGCTGCGCCACCGATGCGATGAAACGGGTGCCCTGCTCGTATTGGATGAGATCCAATGTGGTCTGGGGCGCACAGGATATTTCCATGCTTTCGAAGCGGCGGGCATCGCGCCCGATGTCCTCATCCTCGGCAAAGCGCTCGGTGGTGGCATGCCCATCGGCGCTTTCGTATCCTCTTCGGCAAGGATGGCCAAGCTCATGGAAGCCCCCAAACTCGGGCACATCACCACGTTCGGCGGTCACCCGATGGCGTGCGCTTCTGCTGCTGCCTTCCTCGAGGTGCTCTCCTCCCTCGACCTTGGCGTGGTCCGTGAGACGGGCAGGGATTGGATGGAAAGACTGTCACGGCACCCTGCCGTCAAGGCCGTGCGCGGCTCCGGTCATTTCATCGGCGTCGACCTCGATGGTCCGGACCGTGTGGGGCGGTTGGTGGGTGAGGCAAGGAAACGCGAGCTTGTGTTGTTCTGGTTCCTCAGTCGTCCGCAGGGATTCCGCATCGCACCTCCACTCACGGCGTCCCCTGAAGAGATGCAGTGGGCCCTCGGGCAGCTGCTGGCTTCCCTTGACGCGGTGACTTGATGCTGGAAAACGCCGGCTGTCACAGGGACATGAAGCGACTGACGCGTTCCGCCGTCCGGCGGGCTTCGGGCAGGATGTCGGGAAACAGCTGCCATCCGTGGTGCGCAGAAGGTTCCTCGTGGATTTCCAAATCCACTTTTGCGCTTTTGAGCCTTTCGGCAAGGAGCACGGCGTCTTCATGCAGCAGCTCATCCTTGGCGCTTTCGATGTAGACCTTTCCGAGCTCGGCGAGGGACTCCTCCTTCGCCAGTACCGGACTGCAATCAGGGTGGGTGGCGGCGTGTCCGCCCAGGTATAGGCCGGCGTATTCTCTGAGGTCCTGTCTGTCAAAGACGCTGTGATCGGATTTGTCTGCCATCGATGACGCGCCATCCACACGCAAGTCCACCCAAGGCGAAAGCAGGGCGACCCTGTCTCGTGCAGCCCTTCTCAATGCCCAGGCCAATGCGAGATTTCCTCCTGCGGAGTCGCCGATGATGTCGAGGGGTCCGTCCATCTGGATGCGGTCGAGACAGTCGAGCGCTGCTGGAAAGGGGTGTTCCGGTGCCAGAGGATAATCGGGCAGCCAGACTTCCCTTCCTGTCAAGGCTGCGATGGTTCCCGCTGCTGCCCGGTGGGTGCGGGGTGAGCAGAAAGCAAAACCGCCGCCGTGAATCCAGATGATGGGCGGGGCATCCGGATTGCCCGATGACCGCGATACGGACTCGGTGCGCATGCCGTGCCACTCCCAAGTCCTGACATTGAGGTCCTTGGGTTGCACATAGAGTCGGGCCACCGTGTCTGCTGCCAGACGCCATTGCACAGGTGTCGCATCGATCACTTCCCGCCGGAGCATCCGGACTGCGACATGGTATCCCGAGATGATCCTGTGGATGAAGTCACTCATGGAATGGGATGGCCTGTCCCTTGGGGATGAAGAACACGGGATACCTCGAGGGCGTCTGTTCGAAATGCGGTGAGCGCCGATAGATCCAATCCAGTTGTCGACGGGCGGACCATGGAGCATCCTGGGTTGTGGAGGACTTGGCTTCCTCGAATGCTTCCTTGAGCTCGGGGTCTGATTCCAGCAATTGGACCGCCGTCTCCTCGAAGACATAAGAGGAGAAATACTCCTTCTGCTGCAATGCACTGTCGAAGAAATTCCAAGCCATGAAGGCGTCCACACCTTCTGGAGAAAGCGTCTCCACCAGATAGCGGGCGGCTGGCTGGTCCACGGGAATGACCAGGTCGCCTTGGTAAAGCGACACGGATTCCATCCGCCTTTCCACTTCCTCCACGGTCCGGTAATGGTGTCCTTCATAAGGGCGACTGGAGGCCTTGTGACGGATGATGTGGGCTGTTTCCACCACCCAGGTGGTGTCCTTCGCTATGGCATGATACTTCACGCGGTTGGCTTCGAGGCGCTCGATGACATGGCGCCAGGCCTGTGGTACGATGAATGCCCCGGGTACAGTTGTCATCCGGTCCGCCGAGAAGGTGTGCAAACGGGGAATGGCTTTGGAGAACGGGGCTTCATGATCATAACGAAGCCGTTTCTCCCCGGTGATGCTGCTCCATTCGAAACGCGCCTCATATCCGGGAAATTCGATATGGTCAATGGCGGTGGTGTCCAAGGACCAGGATACCGGAGCTTTATCCAGTGCGATGAAGGCTGCGTGCTGCTCTTTTCGAAGACGGCGAATGTCGGCTGCCCTTGGAATGGCTTGACTGAGCAACACATCCAGGAATGTACGGGTGGCGGCCACCCTTTCGGGAAAGGGCTTGAGCATGTGGGCCTCGGTGGTGTAGCCGATGGCGTGGTGCAAGGCGCCGTAGCCGGTGGAATATCTGGGCGTTTCGAGAAAATCGCATATGCCCTTGTCGTCCGGTGTAGTGCCCAAGCTGTTCACGTATGGAATCATGTCGTGCCCTGCGTCTGACATGCCGTTGTAGAGCAGGGGGTCGAATTCCCGCTCCATCCAGGTGCCGAGTGCTCCCCCCAATTTGTCGGGCTGGGTGGAAATGAGGGTGATGGCCGGCTGGTAGTCCGCGCCATTGGAGGTATGCGTATCCACGAAGATGTCCGGAGCGAAATCAGTAAACATCGCATTGAAGGACAGTGCGTTACGGCTGTCACACTTGATGAAGTCCCTGTTCAGGTCAAGGTTGCGGGCATTTCCCCGGAAGCCATATTCCTCAGGTCCGTTCTGGTTCGCTCGGGTGCAGCAGTTTCTCCGGAGCCCCCCTCCTACGTTGTACATCGGGACGATGCCGATCCGCACGTCTTCGGGCAGGCCCTCGGGATTTTCAAGGAGTGCAGTGGCCCATTCGATGCTGGCATTCACTCCGCAGGGTTCGCCGGGATGGATGGCATTGTTCACGAGGATGTGCAGTCCTGCTGAATCCGGTCCCATGGTGAACAGGTGCAAGGGGCGTCCGACATCAGACTTGCCGAATGGCGCCATGGATGTCCGCTCTGGATGCTCAGAGGCCAATGCCGCGAATGCGGCAATCGCCTCTTTCCAGGTCGGGGTGGTGTTGTTGTCCGCGCGGGGCTGCGCTCGAACAGCAGGGGCCGTCGTCAGCAGGGTCAGGACCACGATCATGGCGCTTCGGGCGTTACGGCGGCGAATTGGATTGCCTGAATTCGGAATCATGGGGTCAAAATTGAGAAATTGCAACATGGAATTCGTGCCAGCAGCCGATGCCAAGCCCAGGGCAGGACAATTCCTCCTGTCCGAGCCTTTCATGTCCGACGTCTGGTTCGGAAGGAAGGTGGTCTTCCTGTGTGACCACGATGACGATGGGTCATTGGGGTTCGTGTTGGACAATTTCACGGACCGTACGATTGAATCGGTGCTTGCCGATTCCGGGGACTGGCCATTGCAACAGCGGGTTTCCATGGGTGGCCCTGTGCACGATGACAGCCTGTTCTACCTCCACCGGATGGGGGATGTGGTTTCCGGTGGCCTTCCCGTGCTCCCGGGGCTTTGGTTGGGTGGCGATTTCGATGAATTGAAATCGGCCTTGTCGTCCGGTGAATTCGGAGACCGCCATGTCCGCTTCTTCATCGGCTACAGTGGATGGACCAGTGGACAACTGGACAACGAAATGCGCCAGCACAGTTGGTACGTCCATGACATTCCATTGGAACCCAAGCTGGATGCCATCTTCAACCCCCCGACTGAGGGGCTGTGGAAGCGCATGCTGGCTTCCAAGGGGCCCGGATTCGCGCGGGCTTCCACGTTGCCCCTGGACCCGAGTCTCAACTGAGGAAGGGTTCAACCGAAGGCCCATTCCACCCGGTATCCCGAGTGTCGCCGGACATTGAAAACCCGGCCTCCATCGAGCAGGAAGTACTGTCCCTTGATGGCTTCAAGTACCCCCTCGATCTCCTTTTCCCGGTCGAGGTTGAGGGAATTGACTTTGTCGGGGAATGAGATGGCCGGGAAAGCGATGTGGTGGATGGTGTCATCATCGGAGATGAAGTCCTCGAATTCCGGAGGGCATTGCTCGATCGCCTCATCCTTGGCGTCCAGAAGTGCCTCCTCCACTGCTTCGGGATTGGTGTTTCCGGTGGTGAGCATCGCCCGCCATTGTGTCTTGTCGGCAAAATGCGCTTTCATGGCCACTTCAATCAATCCGGCCAATTGCCGGTACGGGGTTTCGGCGAGCACCACCGCTCCGGTAGCACCTTGGTCAATCCATCGGTATGGAACCTGCGTGGTTCTGGTGACCCCCACCTTGACTCCTCCCGTGTGGCTGAGATAGACGATGTGTGGCTGGTTGTGGTGGGCCTGTTCCCATTCGGCATCCCTCAGTGCGATTCCCTCGTGTATGCGGCTGAGCTCGGGATTGATGATGCTCTCCACGGCCAATGGGGATGATTGGAAGGCTTCGTATGACATGCCGTCCCCATAGGTTTTCCGGATGGACTTGCCCGTGACGGTGCAATGGATCTTGCCTGTATGTCTGATGTGGATGGGCCTGCCGACGGCACCGGTCAACTCTGCCTGACCCAGGGGCTCGAGGATTTCGCGCGGTGCCCACGTGTATTCCACGGTCCCATCTGCACCAAGTCGGCTCTTCAACTTTCGAATGTTCCCTTCTCCTTTCATGCCGGCTTGGTGGTTTTGATTGTGCGATTAATTTTCAGCAAATCAAAACAACGCATGAAAAGACTTGTACTCCCGGTTGCCGTGTTTGCAGCCACGACGGCCTTCGCCCAATATGAAGAAGGCTTTGAATCCTACGCAGTGGGTGATTACATCTGTGAAGTCAGTGACCAATTCGAGGTCTGGCCCGGTGGCAGCCCCGGCAGTGAATGGGACTCCCAAGTAACGGATGAGTATGCCTCGGAGGGTGTGAATTCCCTCAAGATCGAAGCCCAGAATGTGCAGGGTGGCCCGATGGATGTGGTCATGAATGTGGACAAGACCGAGGGCAATTGGAGCCTCGATTGGGACATGTACATCCCCGACGGGAATTCGGCCTACTTCAACGTGCAGGGCACGGATGAACCGGGCGCAAGCACCAACAGTTGGCAATGCAATTTCTTCGCGGCCACGAATGGTGATGTCCTCGCCAATGGTCCCTGGGGGGAAGCACCCTCTGCAGTGCCCCTGAGTGAGTGGTTCAACGTCCGCCTGGTGGTGGATCTGGACCAGGAACTGTTCAAGTTGTGGATCGATGGTGATGAGGTCTTCCAGGCGCCTTATGATGGTGACTTCAGCAGCATCAACTTCTACGCCTTGGGCGATGGTGAGACTTTGGGACTCTACTACGTGGACAACGTGACCCTGGCAGAAAGTGACGTTGACCTTGTAGGTGTGGAGGATGTCGCGGTTGAGCCGTTCGGCTTTGCCCCCAATCCCTCAGACGGTCAAGTCAACCTCGTTGGAGTGCTCGAGGCCCAGGAACTCGTCGTGCTCGATTTGATGGGGCGTGAAGTCAGCCGTGTGGCGGTCGAGGCGGCCCAGCATACGGTAACGCTGGACATTCCCGAAGGGGTTTACCTGTTCGGACCTGAATCCGGTCAAGGCATGCGCAAGCTCGTGGTGCGCCGCTGACCAAACGCTTTCGATTCATTGAACGGCCCTGCCTTCCTCCAGGAAGTGCAGGGCCGTTTGCGTCAAGTCCTTCAATGCCTCCGGCATTTCAGGAGCGGTCCAAGGTTCCTTGGCATCAAAAGTGTGCCCGCCGGAGGAGCGCAATTCCAATGACCCCTCGGCCGCCCATGATTGGAGCATGTGGGCGTGTTCGATGTCCACCGCGGGGTCGTCCGAACTGTGGGCGATCATCATGCGTCCATCGTATGTCCTGACAGCCCGTTCGATGTTCAGGCGCTCCGAATGGCGGTTGAAATCCTCGTGGAAGTTCCAGTTGTGGTGGAGAATCTGGCGCGTTCGGTGGTTGATGACCTCAAGCCTGCCCGTTTTCCTCCATTCTTCCAGTGCAGGACCTTTTGGAAACCGAGCGGCGAAATCCGCCACTGCGGCCCATGTGACGAGGGCGTCCACTCCCCTTCGCCCCTGTTGTTTGAGCAGTGCATCCGCCTCGCTGGCGGCAAGACAGGCGATGCCCCCACCCCGGCTGTGTCCGATGAGGGCGAGCGGCCCATCACGTGAAATTTCGTCCGCCGGGAGCCCCGGGGTCCGAATGGCTTCGATGACAGCCAGTGCCTCCTCCAGTTCCCGACGGTAGGTGTTCGCTGCAAAGGCTTCGAGGTCAACGAATGCCGATGGGCATTCCGGCGTGGTGCCGTTGTGGGTGAAGTTGATGCGCAGCATCCTCCATCCTGACCGGGCGAACATGTCGCCCACCAGATTCCAAGCCCCCCAATCCATGTACCCCTTGTATCCGTGTAGAAACAGGACGGTACCGAAGGCATTGGAATCAGGGAGATGCCAGCATCCTTGTATGTCGCGGTCCTCCGGTCGTTCCAGGAGAAATGGAAGTTGTTTCATGGTGCGACTTCAATGGTGGAGGTTGGACATGCTGCATGGATCCGGGTGCCGGAACGTGAATCCACTGTCCAAAATCCGTTGGGACGAGATGCTTCTTGATGGCGATGCAGCCACAATCCCTTCGGACTGAGCTGCACATTCGGCCCTGGTTCTTCTGATGGGACAAACGAGGTTGGTAGGGCCGGATATTTCATGCCGTACGAGATGGAGGACCGCATTGATGATGTCATCGACATGGGTGACCACGAGCGGTCTATTTTCATTGGTTTTCCGCTGTGTTGGGCGGAACAAGGGGCGTCCGGGTCCGATGAGCCCTCCTGACCTCAAGAAGGACGTTTTTGGCGATGTCAGGGCCTGCTCGAATTTCAGGATGCTTACCCCAGAATGTGGACTGGTCCTGTCCATGGCATCCGCCTCCGCGAAATTCCGGGGTTCATCGGGATAGACGCTGGTTGAAGAGATGACCACGCACCACCGGGTCCGGTGGCCGAATGCCGCGTGCAAAACGTTGCTCAGTGCCTTCGCGTCGACCGATGGATTCACTGCAACGAGCAAGTGATGGCAAGGGGGCGGCCATGTCGGAGGGTCGCCCGCATGGTCCAAGTCGAATTCCACGGGATGGGCGCCGGCATCGGCGATGGCGGGGAAGCGCTCCGGCGAGCGTGTGCTGCCCCAAACCGACTGTCCTGCTTCAGCCAATTGGCGCGCAAAGGCCTTGCCGAGCCAGCCACAGCCCAGCACGCCCCAATCGTAGCACTCTTTCACATCGGAAGCCATGGTCCTCGGCTAAATTAGCGGCGCATTACCGCTTCATGAGCATCTCCCTTTCCATGCCCTGCCGTCCGGCGTTCACCGCCACCGCTGTCCTTGCTTCCTCCCTCCTGCTGTCGGGTCTGTTCGATGGACTTTGTGCCCAGACCGATGCCGAGATCCGGTTCAGTGTCAAGGGCTTGAATGAGGGGGACACCATTTTCCTCGCCAATTACTATGGCAACCGCATGTATTACGCCGACACGGCGGTGGTGGATGCCAAGGGCAAATTCGCATTCACCTCTCCCGCCCCGGACAAGGGTGGAAAGTATGGCGCCGTGCTTCCTGACAATGGCCTCATCGAAGTCATTGTGACGGGCACCGACATCGCACTCGATGCCGATGTGGAGGATCTGCCCGGCAGCATCGTGGTGAAGGACGGAGAGGATACCCGGTTGTTCTATGACTATCTGGCTTTCATCCAGGAAATGCGCGACAAGCGGGCGCCCATCGATGCCCGGGCGCAGGATTCCACCTTGACCGAAGCGGACAAGGCCAAGCTCAAGCAGGACCTTGAAGTATTGAACCTGCAGGTCGAGGCCAAGCAATACAGCCTGCAGGAGGAACATGGGGAGACCCTGTTCGCCAAGATGATCCGCATGGTACAGGAACCGGATGTGCCCGAAGCGCCCATTTCTGCCGCCAATCCCCAGCTGTGGCGCTACTACACTTTCCGGGACATGTACTGGGACCGCGTGGATTTCGGTGATGGACGTCTGGTGCGGGACCCTGCCCTCCACAATCTGCTGGAACAATACTGGAACGGCGTCATGCCGCAGCTGCCGGATACGGCATTGGTTGAAGTAACCAAACTGATCACGAGGGCAGAAGGCGATCCCGATATGTTCAAGTATCTGGTCCACTTCTTCACGTTCTCAGCGGAGAAGAGCCAGATCATGTGCATGGACAAGGTTTTCGTGACTCTGGTCGACCGCTACTACAACTCGGGCAGGGCGGACTGGCTCAGTGAGGAGCAGCTCAAGAAGGTCACGGACCGGGCTGAGGACCTGCGCTATGCCTTGTGCGGCCAGCGTGTGCCCAACATCATCCTGCCCGACACATCCCAGCAGGTGTGGAAGTCGCTGTATGATGTCGATGCCAAGTACACCCTGCTGTCGATCTGGGAATCCACTTGCGGCCATTGCAAGAAGGAGATGCCCAAATTGATGGAGCTCTATGAGGAGTGGCATCCCAAGGGATTGGAGATCTATGCGATTGGCAATGATTTCGAACCGGAGCCATGGCTTGAGTTCGTTCGGGGCAAGGACATCCAGGACTGGATCCATGTATCGGACAATCCACAGATCAATGCGGCGGATTCCGCAACCGCATTGATTGTGGCGGGTGTGACTACACTGCAGAGTTTGAATTTCCGGACCACGTTCGATGTTTACGCCACACCAAAGATGTTCCTGTTGGACCGGGACAAGAAGGTCATCGCGAAGCAGGTGGGCGCCGAACAGATTTCAGAGATCCTCGCCCGTGAGGAGCAGATGATGGGGCAATGATGGACTGATGGCCGTCCTCAGCAGTAAAAAAGCCGCACCCTCGGGATGCGGCTTTTTTATGGGTCCATTCCGTTTGATGGATCATTCACAGGTGGCCTCCCAGTACTGCAGGAGGATCAACAGGTCCGGCGTATTGACGATGCCGTCATCCGTGATGTCGAAGTAGCAGGGACCGATATCCGTGATGACATCGAGGAAGAGGCATGAGCCGTTGTCGATGTCTGCTGCAGCGCTGTAATTGACGGCTTCAGGATAGGTGCAGCCATAGTACAGTTCCTCGGAGGACAGGTCGTTCCCGTTGCAGTCGAAACCGGGTTGGGGATAAAAACAGCTGCCATCATCGCATGTCACATCGGGATTGTAGTTGCATGCTTCGGCATATGAGCAACCCAAAATCTCGTCACCGTCACAGATTCCGTTGTTGTTGAAGTCAGGGCATTCCAACTCCTCACCGTCACAGATGCCGTTGCCGTTCTGGTCACAGGGGCAGTCGCCACCACACACGCCGATGGCATCTTCCACGGTGCAGCTGCCATCTTCCTCCGTGGCATCCGGATTGAAGTTGCATGCCGCAGCATCGGTGCATCCGAAGATCTCCTCACTGTCGCAGATGCCATCATCGTCGAAGTCTGCAGTGCATGAGCCATTGCAGACGCCCAGGACATCATAGGTTCCAATGCAATCGTCCACGTCGTCACAGATTCCATCTTCATCCACGTCAGCTGCACAGTCTCCGCCGCAGACGTCCAATGCGTCCAGCGTCTGGCAGCTTCCATCCTCCTCCGTTGCCGCGGCGTCAAAGTTGCAGGCCGACGGATCGGTGCACCCCAGTATTTCAGCATTGTCGCAAACGCCATCCCCGTCGAGGTCTTCCTCACAGTCGCCATTGCAGACCCCCAGCGCATCATAGCTGCCAACGCACGGATCCTCAGTGTCGCAGATGTCATCTCCGTCCACATCCGCCGGGCAGTTTCCATTGCAGTCGCCCAGGGCATCGTAGGAACCTACACAGGCATCGATGTCATCGCAGATTCCATCATTGTCCGCGTCGGCTTCGCAACCGCCACCACACACTCCGAGGACGTCGATGTAATCACAGGATCCATCCTCTTCAGTTGCAGCGGCATCGAAGTTGCAGGCATCGGCATCGGTACATCCGAGGATTTCTTCATTGTCGCATACGCCATCGTCATCGACATCGGCTGGACAGGTTCCGTTGCATATGCCCAGCGCATCGTAGGTGCCGACGCAATCGTCCACATCATCGCAGATGCCGTCATCGTCCGCGTCCGCCGTGCACCCACCATTGCAGATGCCGAGGACATCGTACTCGCCCACGCAGTCATCGATGTCATCGCAGATGTCGTCATTGTCGAGGTCGGCAGGACAGCCTCCGTTGCAATTCCCCAAAGCATCGTATTGTCCGACACAAGGGTCGTCATCGTCGCAGATGCCGTCCTCATCGAGGTCCTGTTGGCAGAGTCCTCCGCAGACGCCGAGGGCGTCAAGGTATTGGCAGGATCCATCATCGTCCGTAGCGGTCGACTCGAAATTGCAAGCCTCGGCATCGGTACACCCACCAATCTCATCGGCATCACAGACGCCATCGTCGTCGGCGTCATTGTCAACGACTGAGCCGGTTCCATCGGTCTCTCCTGAGCAGGTCTCACAGATGCCGTCGGTGAAGAGGCAGCTGCCATCGCTGTCGGTGGCGGCGGCGTTGTAGTTGCATGCCGTTGCGTCCTGGCATCCGGCGATCTCGTCGGCATCACAGACGCCATCGTCGTCGGCGTCGTTGTCGACGATCAGGCCATCCACACAGGTCTCGCAGATGCCATCAGTGAAGGTGCAGCTGCCATCGCTGTCGGTGGCGTCGGCGTTGTAGTTGCAGGCCGTTGCGTCCTGGCATCCGGCGACCTCATCGTTATCGCAGACGCCATCGTCATCGGCATCATTGTCAATGATGACGCCGTCAACGCAGGTTTCGCAGATGCCGTCGGTGTATTGACAGAGCGTATTGTCGGTATCGGTGAAGTCACCGGCGTTGCATGCAGCCGGGTCCGTGCATCCAGCAGTCTCATCGGCGTCGCAGATGCCATCATCGTCCGCATCGTTGTCGATGATGTTGCCTTCCACACACGTCTCGCAGATGCCATCGGTGAAGGTGCAGCTTCCGTCGCTGTCGGTGGCGGAGGCATTGTAGTTGCAGGCGGAAGCGTCCTGGCATCCTGGGATTTCATCGGCATCACAGACGCCATCGTCGTCGGCATCGTTGTCCACGACCGTGCCGGTTCCATCGGTCTCTCCTGAACAGGTCTCGCAAATGCCATCGGTGAAGGTGCAGCTGCCATCGCTGTCGGTGGCGTCGGCGTTGTAGTTGCAGGCCGCTGCGTCCTGGCACCCTGCGATCTCGTCGGCATCACAGACACCATCGTCGTCGGCATCGTTGTCCACGACTGTACCGGTTCCATCGGTCTCTCCTGAACACGTCTCGCAGATGCCGTCGGTGAAGAGGCAGCTTCCGTCGCTGTCGGTGGCGGCGGCATTGTAGTTGCAGGCCGTTGCGTCCTGGCATCCGGCGATTTCATCGGCATCACAGACGCCATCGTCATCGGCGTCGTTGTCCACGACCGTACCGGTTCCATCGGTCTCTCCTGAACAGGTCTCACAGATGCCGTCGGTGAAGGTGCAGCTTCCGTCGCTGTCGGTTGCGGCGGCGTTGTAGTTGCATGCCGTTGCGTCCTGACATCCAGCGATCTCGTCGGCATCACAGACACCATCGTCGTCGGCATCGTTGTCGACGACCGTACCCGTTCCATCGGTCTCTCCTGAACACGTCTCGCAGATGCCGTCGGTGAAGGTGCAACTGCCATCGCTGTCGGTGGCGTCGGCGTTGTAGTTGCAGGCCGTTGCATCCTGGCATCCGGCTATTTCATCGGCATCACAGACGCCATCGTCGTCGGCGTCATTGTCGACGACCGTGCCGGTACCGTCCGTGGCACCAGAGCAGGTCTCCCAGATGCCGTCGGTGAAGGTGCAGCTGCCATCGCTGTCGGTGGCGGCGGCGTTGTAGTTGCAGGCGGAAGCGTCCTGGCATCCG
>CAXQGL010000002.1:0-27072 GCA_964223495.1 Candidatus Nitrosopumilus sp.
CTCGACAAGCATCCCGAGCTCGCAGGAGGCATCAAGGGCATTTCCGAGGAGACCACGACGGGCGTTTTGCGCCTCTATGAGCGCGAAAAGAATGGTACGCTGCCGATGCCTGCGATCAACGTGAACGACAGCGTCACGAAGAGCAAGTTCGACAACAAGTATGGATGCCGGGAGTCCTGCGTGGACGCCATCCGCCGTGCCACAGACATCATGATGGCCGGCAAGGTCGCGTGCGTGGCCGGTTTCGGAGACGTGGGCAAGGGTTCCGCAGAGAGTCTGCGCAAGGCCGGTTGCCGGGTGATTGTGAGTGAGATTGATCCGATCTGTGCCTTGCAGGCCGCCATGGAGGGCTACGAAGTCAAGAAGTTCGTGGACGCCTGTGCCGAGAGCGACATCGTCGTGACCGCCACCGGCAACAAGGACATCGTTACCGAGGCGCATTTCCGCGCCATGAAGGACAAGGCCATTGTTTGTAACATCGGCCACTTCGACAACGAGATCGATGTCGCGTGGCTCAAGGCCAACTACGGATCGACCCACGACAACATCAAGCCGCAGGTCGACAAGTACACTGTGGATGGCAACGACATCATCCTGCTTGCGGAGGGCCGCCTGGTCAACCTCGGTTGTGCCACGGGCCACCCGTCATTCGTGATGAGCGCCAGCTTCACCAACCAGACGATCGCCCAGATTGAGCTTTGGAAGAACAGCAGCAACTACGAGAACAAGGTGTACACGCTGCCCAAGCACCTCGATGAGGAGGTGGCCCGCCTCCACCTCGCCAAGATCGGTGTGGACCTCGAGGTCATGAGCCAGGAGCAGGCCGATTACATCGGTGTGCCGGTGAACGGTCCTTTCAAGGGCGACGCTTACCGCTACTGATTCATCGGTTACCAGATTGACATTGAAAAGCCCCGGTTCGTGCCGGGGCTTTTTCGTGCGTTCAATTCCGGATGGTGAGGACCGGCGGGATCCAAGTCGTGGTGTAGCGCTCCAACGGCGCTGTGGTCGGCCCCTGTATGATGGAGCCGTCGAAGATGTACCACTGGGAACCGCTGCACGGATCCTCGATGGTGTAGCCGTCCGCGAGTACGGTGCATTGGCATCCTGCGCCCACATCGAAGGTCGCGTGCCGATCCAGCACGACGAATTCATCCAATGTGTAGCGGTAGACGATGAGTCCGCGACTGCCCCCTGAGATGTAGAGCCAGTTGCCCGGGAAGTTGAGGCTGTTGTAGGCAGGGAGGGCGAGATTCAGGTCTACGTTGACGTCCACGAACGGAATGACACCCGGCGTGTCCCGGCAACCGCCCAAGGGCAGGGTGAACAATGCAATGAGGAGGAGCAACCGCGGCATGTCCTTCGGTTCAGGTGTTGGTGGAACGCAGACCCAGCGGATCCTTCGGCTTGCCCGGAATGAAATCCTTGAGATAGAAGGGCTCGAAGGCGGCGATGTCCTCAGCCTGCCCATTGGCCAGCCATGCCGCGGCCTCGGGGAGCAGGTCTTCAGCGGCAGGAAGAACCTGCAGGAAGGACCAATCGGCGCTGTGTCCATCGAGGATGGTGCGGCACTTTTCGGCGCCATCGCCGACGAGCAGGGCCGGTCCGGATCCGAGGTCGGTCCGGAATCCACCATCCACGGTGGCCGCCACAGGTTGACCTTCCGCATCCAGCGTGTAGATGTCCTGGCGGCGGGCGTCGATGGCCGGAATGACCCTCTGCGGCTGGTCCGCAAATTCAGGATGGGCCAACATGGCCCGGTGGCGCAGGCCTTGCAAGGGGCAGGGAGTGAGGAGCGGAATGCCCAATCCGATGCACATGCCCTTCGCAGCGGATACGCCGATGCGGAGTCCCGTGAACGACCCGGGTCCCTTTCCCACCGCGATGGCAGTGAGGTCATTGGGCGTGATGCCGGCCTCATGCACGGCCGCATCAATCAGGACGTGCAGCTGCTCGGCATGCAGGTATTGGTCGCTGGCCTGCGCTTGGGTGACCCTCACTTCGCCATTGGCGGTCCCGAGCGCGACGGAACAGTTGAGGGTGGACGTCTCGAGCAGCAGGATCATCTCACTGCGTGGAAATGGACACGGAAAAACCACTTTCCTCCATGTCTCCGGTATCGGTGTTGCGCGCTTGCACGGCATTGCCATCCTCGAGTTTCCTGCTGAGCAGATCGTAAGGCCCCGTGATGACTTGGGCGTCTTCCGGTAGGGATGTCAGCAGTTCGATGACGGCATTGTCCTGAATGCCGGTACCGATGTCGTATCGCACGGCCTTGCCGTCTTCCAGCAGGAAGACACACAGGGAGGAAGCGGTTCCACTTCCGGATGCGGTGTCCATTCTCGTGGTGACGGCTTTGATGGGAACGGCCAATGCGTCCTCTTTGACCTCAGTCTCAATTTCGACCGTGGCCGACATCCCCGGTCGGAAGGGGGTCCAGCTGCTGTCCCGTCCGGCCACGAGATTGGCGTAACTGGAAGGCAGGATGCGGACCTTGACACTGAAATTGGTCACGCTTTCAAGGCTGAGGCGGGCAGCCCCTGTGGCGTTGAGGGCGGTGTTGCCGATTTCGGTGACGAGACCGCTGAATGTCCGTTCGGTGTAGGCGTCCACCTCGATTCGGGCGGTATCGCCGAGGCTCACTTTCACGATGTCGGACTCATTGACTTCCACATCGACCTCCATGGCCCCCAGTTCCGAGATCTTCATGATGACCTCTCCCTGAAAAGATCCAATGCCCTGGACTCCTTCGCCCTCTTCCTTTACGAGTGCCGTGACCGTGCCCGATTGTGTCGCCCTGAGTACGGTCCGCCGGAGGTTGTCCTCGGCTTCCTTGACCGTGGCTTCGGCACTGCGGATGGTGAAGCCGGCGGAACGCAAGTTCTGTTCAGCGGCTTTGAATTCAGCTTCCGCACTGCGGAAGGACACTTCCGCCTGTTCGAAGTCGGCCTGACTGAGGACCCCGTTTTCCCGAAGGTCCCGATTGCGCGCGAAGGCCAATTCCGCCGCATCGAATGCGGCCCTCGATTGGGTGAGCCGGGCTTCGGAGGTGGCCTGGTTGGCCCGGGCGTTGTCGAGGGCGGCCTTGGCCTGGCTCAATCGGCTTTCGAAGATGTCGGGATTGATGCGGGCGAGCAGGGCACCCGGAGTGACCTTGTCCCCCTCGCGCACCGGGAGCTCGATCAATTGGCCGCTCACCTCGGCGGAGACCTTGACTTCAACTTCGGGTTGAATCCGCCCGGAGGCGATGACGGTTTCGATGATGCGGTGCCGTCCGATGGTATCCGTTTCCACCGAAGGAAGATCCGGCCCTCCTCCGAAAATCGAGGCGAGCAGGACAAGCAGCAGGATTCCACCGCCAAGCATGAAGTAGATGCGCTTGCCCTTCATCGGTCAGAAGATATCGAAGCGCAGACCGCGGCCGGAGTAGAAATCGAGGATGGCCACCCGGAAGGCAAGGTCGTAACGTGAACGCAACGCGGTGAGGCGCGCAGAATCATAGCGGTTGCGGGCTTGGGTGTACTCGACCTGGGTGGAGGCGCCCTGTTCGAACCGCAGTTCGGCATTGTCGAAGGCAAGCTTTGCTGCTGACTCCGATCGTTCCGCTGCGGCCAGGGTCTCGATCGCATTCCGCGCATCGCGGTGTGCGCGTTCCACGGCTTGTTGCAGGGCCTGTTGGGTCTGCTCAAGTTGGAGTTCGGCCTGTTGGATGCCGACCTCGCTTCTCCTGACGCCATTGCGCACCGACCAGCCATTGAAAATGGGGACCGAAAGGCTGAAGAACAGGCTCTGGTTGATGTTCTGTGAAATCTGGTCCGAAAATGGGCGGGTCCGGAACTCATTGTAGGAAAGTGCACTCGAAAGGACCGGTTCCAATGTGGTCTCCGTCACGCCAATGGTAAACACCTCAAGTTCCGGGTCCCCAACGGGTTCCTGCGCAGCACCCGAGAATCCGGAACCGTAGCTCCAACTCGCGCTCAACCTGGGTTGTCCGGTGGTCTTGGCTAGGTCCCTTCCAATGTTCTGCTGACGGACGCGGGATTGTCCCGAGCGCACTTCCGGGAAATTATTGAGGGCGGCATCCAGCACTCCGTCCAAAGCGGGCAGTGCAGGCATGGACCCAACACCACTGAGATCAGGCCTCACAATCCGGAGATTCTCCGAGTCTTCGGGGCTCAGCCGCATGGCCTGGGCGAGCTGGAGTTTGGCCAGGGCCACATCTCCTTCAGCCGAGATGAGTGCGCTTTGGTCCGAGGCGAGTTGCGCCTGCAGGTCGAGCAGGTCGGCTTCGGGCGCAGCTCCTGCGTCGACGAAAGCCCGAACCCGTTGAACCTGGGTCTGGGTGGTCTGGACGTTGAGCGCGGCGATTTCTTCGGCATCCTCGGAGAACATCAGCGAGAGGAAGGCGCTCGCCACCTGCAATGCCACATCATTGCGCGTCTTCTCGAGGTCGTATTCCGCTGCGATGCGCCGTTCTTCCGCCTGGTCCAACCGCAAGTGGTTGGCCAAGCCATTGTAGAGGGTGATGCCGGAGCCGATACCGAGGCTGTTGGAGCGGATCCGAGACGTTGCGAATTGGTTGGTGAAGGGGTCGATGGTCTGTCCCCAGTTGTAACCGTGGGAGGCACTGCCGTTGAGGGAGGGGAGGAAAGCGGCCTTGGCTTCGTCGACATCAACGTCGTTCAGATCCAGTCCGATCGTGCCTTGTCGGACTTGCAGGTTGTTCTGCTGCGCGTGGGCTACCGCGCGGTCCAGCGTCCAGCTCGTCGTCTGCGACAAGGCTGGAAGCGTCAATGGAAACAGGAAGAGGAGAATGGTGAAACGAAGGGGACTCAACAGGACCGGCGGCATCGCGGGAAAGTTGGGGGCTGTAGGCATCTCCCCGCGAAAGTAAGGCGCCGGCGCATGGTGCGCGCGGGTGGTGGCGGATCAGTGTCTCATGACCTCGATCTCGATGCGCCGGTTGGCTTCATGTTGCCAGGCATAGACGGGGTCCGGAAACAACAACGACTCTGCGCCGCGGCCTTTGGCTTGGAGGCGTTCAGGGGCAACCCCCCGTTCGACGAGCCAGTCGATCATGACTTCTGCCCGGCGCAGGCTGGCCTTGCGGTAGAAGGACCGTGATTTTCGTCCATCTGCACCATTGACATGGCCGATGATGTTCAATGCCACCGTGGGATTCTGTTCAAGCCAATGGAGCAATTCCTCGGCCACACCCATGCATTTGGGATGCAACCTGTCCTGGTTGCCCTGGAAATGGATGCCGAGGATGTCCGTGCGTTGCCCGGTCTTGATGGGCCTCAGGGAAATTCTGATTTCAGGCCCTTGGAGCAGGTCCGGAAAGAAGGTCTCCGCATGGAACATGCAACCAATCTTGCTTCCGATGAGGGTGTGCCTGCGGTGGGGCACGACCCGAAGCACCGTATCACTCAGGGCATTCCACCGCCCGGGTCTGCGGCTGTGGTATCCGAAGAGCACGACATCGCATGCGTCGGGTCCGCTCTCATTTTCCACGGAGAGGCGATAGGTCCCGTATTCAAGTATGGTTTCGTTCGGGTCAATCGCCCTTTCAGCATGGAATTGGGCCTTGGTCGGAAGCCCGTGTAGGAGGAGCATGGTCAGCACGGACAGCGTCGGGGCAAGGAGACGCCGTTTTCCGCACTTGGCGAACAGGTTAAGCATACCCTTAAGATACGCATTATTCGACTAAATTCCATTTTTTATAGACGAAATATCCCATTATTCCGAGCAAAACATACGGAATGGCCATGATGTACAGGATGCCCTGGTTGATTCCACGCCCAACCGCTCCTTGCGCTGCGCTATCCTCCGCTACTGCCTTGCACATGACGCATTGGCCCGCTGCACTGTCCGCAAGGACCAGCAGGACCATCAGCATGATCAGAGCGGCTGCACGCATCAATAGGGATAATACGGAGAGATCATCAAATACACGATGACCCCGGTGGCGGTGACATACAGCCACATCGGCATGGTGATGCGCGCAATGCGCCGGTGCCGCTCCACGTCTCCGGCAAGACCCCGCGCGTAGCTGAACAAGGCCAGTGGGACGATGGCTGCGGAGAGGAGGATGTGGCTGACAAGTATGACGAAATACACCGTGCGGATGGGGCCTTCTCCGCCGAAACGGGTGGATTCGGTAAGCAGGTGGAAGGAGACATAGCTCACCAGGAACAGTGCGGACAGTGCCAGCGCGGCCGTATTCAGTGCTTTGTGCCGTGCCACCAGCCCCTGTTTGATGGACCTGAGCGACGCAGCGAGACAGCAGAATGCCGTGCCATTGAGGATGGCATTCAATCGCGGCAGCAGATACACGTTCGCGAGCGTCTCCTCAGAGAGTCCTTCAGCAGGAGGAATCAGGAACAGCCCTGCTACAATGAGCGGAACGGCAATGGAGACGGTCCAGACGAAGCGCTGCACGGCGCGGGATGATTTCGGGGCAGTCATCGAACTCATGGTTGGTCAGCGGGTCGGGTTTGGGCCATCAGTACCATCAAGTCGTCCAACATTTGATCGACCTCCGAGGTTCTCGTTCCGTCATAGGTTCCCCGGATATGGCCTTCCGCATCGACGAGCAGGACCTGGTCGCTGTGGAAGAACCCTCCAGCCGCGGTATCGCTCGGCAATGCCGTGAGGAGGTAGCCTTCCTGCAGCAGCGGATACAGCTCTTCCTCCGGTCCCGTCAGGAATTTCCAGACGTCGGCATCGGCACCCAGACGCGCTCCATAGCGGAGCATCCGTTCCGGGGTATCGTTCGCAGGATCCACGGTGTGGCTCAGAATGCGGACTTCCTCCTGCAAGCCAGCGGCCCAGAGCTTGTCGTGGACCCGTGCGAGTTGGGAACTGATCACCGGGCAGATGGTGGGACAGGACGTGAAGAAGGCGTCGACGATGCGGATCCGCCCGTCCAGATCGCGGTGACTGTATTCCCTTCCCAGTTGGTCCGTCAAGGCGAATTTGGGGACGGTATGGTCTTCTGAGCCCAGGCTGGGGCCGAGGATCGGAAGGGGTGCTGCCTTCCTGTATTCGCGCCAGCGGCTTGCCATTTCCGTCTTGCGTTTCTTGAGCAGGGCGATGTCCTCGACGGCATCTCCGATTTCATGTTCGCTGGATGCCAGGTATTTCTGGCGCACATATCCCCGGTCGTCGAGCAGAAGCAACGTGGCCACATTGTAAGGATCCGCGGAGTCGCGTGGGATGCCGAGGCCTGCCCCGATGATGGCGTCCAGTGTTTCCTGGTCACCCGTCAGGAAGCGCCATTTATCCGGGTAGCGGTTGTATCGCTCGTTGCGTCCGACGTATTCCTTGAGGCGTGCCGGTGAATCGTGTGCGGCATCCAGGGTGAGGCAGAGCAAGCCGACATCGGCTTCGTCCCGGTATCTCCAATTCGCCCAGAGCAATTGCTGGGTGAGTTGTGCCAGATGCGGCGTGGTGGCCGTATCGGTGGTCATGCAGGCGACCAACCAGAAGGTGCCGGAGAGGGAGTCCCGGTTCACCCGTCGACCTTCCTGGTCGAGCAGATTGAACTCGGGTAACCGCCGCGCGCCCTGGGCTGTTGAGATCCGGGTGCCTTCGGGCGTGAAGTAATCAAGGTCACTGAATTCGTGGCGCATGCCACGTCCGAGGACGACGAGCAGAAGCAATGGCAGCCCTGGAAGGGCTGCGACCAGCAGGAATCGGCGCAGGGGTCGGCGTGGCGGTGAATGGCGCTCACCCATGATGCCGGATGTGCATCAGTGGAACGAGAGGTCCAGGTCGTAGTGGGCCAATCCTTCGGTGATCGCGATGAAGATCAGGTAGGCGATGAACACGAAGTACGGCACGAGGACCGCATTGCGCAGGTTCTTGCGCTCATCCCCGAGGTGCATGAAGGTCATCACGATGTACCCCGCCTTGAACAGTGTCAGGACGATGAAGGTCCATTTGATGGCCGTCCAGGTGAAGGTCTCGGATCGCTTGAACATCACACCCATGCCCACTTCCACCGCGGTGATGACGGACAGGATGACGGTGACCAGATAGATCTTCTTGCGGATGGCTGCGCCTTCCTCCTCGCTGTGGTGAGCGTTGAGGGCGTAGCTGTCATTTACGATGAGGTCGTCGCGCTCCATGTCAAATGAGGTAGAAGAAGGTGAAAACGAACACCCAGACAAGGTCTACGAAGTGCCAGTACAGGCCCACTTTCTCGACCATCTCATAGTGCTTGCGGCGTTCCATCACCCGGTTCAGCACCATGAGGAAGACCACGATGTTGATGATGACTCCGGAGAACACATGGAAACCGTGGAAGCCGGTGATGAAGAAGAAGAAATTGCTGTAGCCCTGCTGGGTAGCGTACTCGCTGTGGTTGATTCCACCCCAGTCTGCCCCGAGTCCGGGAATGGGTGCGCCAAATGAGAAATTCTCGGAGCGGGCATTCCACAGTTTCATCATCTGGTCCCCTTCGATCAGGGTTTCACCGGGAACGTACTTGTTGATCTTGAGGCCGTGCAGATGGGCTTCGTGGGGATGTTCACCGAGCTCGGTCAGGACGACATGACCACCGCTTTCGGACATGGGGACCCCGACTGGATCGTGGAGGTGCATTTCCATCAGATGACCGAAATGGTGGTCCATGTAGATGCGCTCGCCGGCTTCGAGGGTCACGTTGTCGCCGTTGGGGGTCACCACGGTCACCTGTTCCGAAAGATTGAAGAAACCGCCACTGCCGTGGATGAAGTGGCTCCATTCCCATGCTTGGGAACTGAGGAAGAAGAACCCTCCCACGATGGTCAGCCCCATCCACTTCAGCACGCCCTTCCGGTCATTCCGGTGACCGGCCTCCACGGCCAATACCATGGTCACGGAGCTGACGATCAGGATGAAGGTCATGAGTGCCACGTATGCCAGCGGATACTCTCCTTCGAGTCCCGGCAGGGCACGGAAGACCTGTTCGCCTATGGGCCAGGTGTCCACTGAACTTGCCCTCCAAAAGGCGTAGGCGATGAGCAATCCTCCGAACGTCAGCGCGTCCGATACGAGAAAGTACCACATCATCATTTTGCCGTAGCTCACGCTGAACGGCGACCGTCCTCCTCCCCAGAGGACATCCTTTGAAATTGCTTTGCTTGCCTCTCCAGACATGACGCTGATTTGCGCCGCAATATTACGCCATCCTCAGTGGATGAGGAACAGGAATGCGAACAGGTATACCCACAACAGGCCCAGGAAATGCCAATACACGCCTCCGGTGTGCAATTGGACGGTATCGCCGGGGTGGATGCTGCCTTTCAGGATGCGGATTCCATTGACCAGGAGATAGGCCAATCCGAGGGCCAGGTGGAACAGGTGGATGAGGATCAGGATGAACAGATAGCCCGAAGCGGAATTGGAGGTCCGGACCACATCGAGGGTGATGTCGCGGGCCATGAGCACGTCATCCGCAGCGAAGAGCTGATTGGTCTCCGGACGGAAGTTGAGAGGGGTTCCATCCTTGACGACGGTGTAGTCCATGCCCCAGACGGCAGGTCCGTCCAGCAGTTTCTCGATGCTGTTCCAGCGGTAAGCCTTGGCACCTGAAGCGAGTTCATCAATGGTCCAGCCCATGCCTTTCTCCTGGAGGTGTCCCCAGCTGTGCAGTTGCATCACGGTGAATGCGATGCCGAGTGCAAAGGTGATGGCGAGGTGGATGAAGCTGGCCCGGGTGTTTCCCTGCTTCATGGCACGCAGGCTCAGCCACATGGGAAGGGAGCTCAGAACGATGAGCGCATTGCTGATCCACAGGTCCCGGATGGGATTGATGTGGACCCAATATTGTCCCACGTTGGAAACGATGTAGGCCGAGGTGAATCCCGCAAACAGCATGACGACCGCGAAGAGGATGAAGTACATCAGCATCTTCTTGGTCCGTTCCCGCACTGCGGGATCGAGTCCTTCGAAGACATCGACTTTGCTCGGAATGGGATCGGGGGTGTCCACTGTCGGATTGGGGAGGTCGGTGGTGTTCATGGCGTCGTGGTGATAGAACCGCTGTGCGGCCATGGGGTTCAGGGCATCTTGTCGAGTACGTACGTGAGTTGCACGATCGGGAGGTACAGGAAGCTGGCGAACATCAATTTCCGGGCTTCAGCGACTTCAAGGGAGCGCCACAGGCGGAAGGCAGGGACGCAGAATCCAAGGCCGGCGAGGATGGCCACCGTCAATGCGCGGTCTCCCACCATGGCATCGCCGCCCGGGAGTGCCCAAGGCAACAGGCTGGCAGGAATGCACAGCATGGTGTACAGCAGGATCTGGCGCGCGCTGGCGGAGGTCCGGCCTTCCTTGAAGGGCAGCATGCGATATCCGGCCTTGAGATAGTCTTCATGTGCCACCCATGCGATGGCCCAGAAATGAGGGAATTGCCACATGAACTGGACCGCGAACAGCGTGCCTGGCTCGATGCCGAAGCGCCCAGTGGCGGCGACATATCCGAGCATGGGCGGTATGGCACCCGGGATGGCTCCGACGAGCACTGAGAAACCGGTCCGCGATTTGAGTGGTGTGTAGGCAAGCACGTAACTGGTCAAGGCGAGGAGGCCGAGCAGTCCAGCGCGCAATCCCAGATCGAACAGTGCTGCAAGTCCTATGATTCCTGCAATCGAGGACCACATCGCGGCATGTTGAACGGACATGCGCCCGGTCGGCAGAGGGCGGTCTGCGGTACGGCCCATTTTGGCGTCCGCGCTTTTTTCGATGATTTGGTTGAAACCGTTGGATGCGCCGGTCAGGAGGTACCCCCCCAAGGTCAATTCGAGAAAGGGCACCAGTGCAATGGTGTCGGAACCCATGAACCAGCCGAGGACGGCGCTGAGCACGACGAAGGTGCCGAGGCGGAGTTTGACCAGGACGGCGTTGTCCTTGCGCAAGGTGGGGGAGGGCGCGGGGGTGGCCGACATGGGAGGCGCGAAATTAGGGAGGCGTTACCAGTCGGCGCCGAGGAATGGAACAGTGCTGCGGATTCCTGCGGTCATCAGCACCGTGGATTGAAGCTCGGACCCCATTGAAACCTGCCGCCATTGCATCCTTGCGAAGGCCTGCAATGCGGTGTTTGAACCCCACCGGACTGTGCGGGCGGCATCCAATTGAAAGAGGATGAAATTCCGCTTCGTGCCGGCCAGCCAATCATAGGTCTCTGCCGTGCGATGGAGGTCACCGATCTGGGGCCTTGATCCCGTCGGGTCATCCCCGGTCAGGTCGTCTCCTCTGACCGAGGCCGTCATGCGCCCATGGAAATGCCATGGACCCGCGTTCCTTGTCGCTTCAAAACTGCCTTCGAGGAAATTGGCGCCCAATGGGTGGGCCAGTGGCGTCAAGCCTGTCAGGTAGGCCGTGGTGCGGGTGTAATGGCTGTACGTCCAAGGCCTGACACCCGCAATCTCCAACCGCCATGCCCCGGTAGGGTACCCGCAATGGAGGCCACCCAGGAGCCCGAACTTGTTGCCCCACCAACCGGTGGACCCGAGGATTTCGGCAACGAGGAGTTCGTCGAGCACGAGTTGACCGTACAGGAATCGGTCTCCTTCGGAGCGTGCTCCCAGTTTCAGTCTTCCCTCGAGTCCGACCAGGGCATTGTCCGAACTCCCCTGTGCATATTCCGTCGGGCGGAGGCTTGTCAAGGGCAGCAGGTAGTGGGGTTCGAATCCCCGTCCATCAGCAGTGTTCCACACCACGGCGCCCCAGAGTGCTCCTGTGATCCTGCGGCCAAGGTCCACTTCCAATCGATGACTGACCACCATACGCTCAATGCCGGTCCGCATCCTCCCGGTTGGAGGAACCCAGTCTCGAGGGTCACCGGAAGCTCCGGTCCAACAATGGATGCTGGCGTTGCCCTGCAGGCCTTCGATGCGGTGGCGGTAGCGTAAGGAACCCCCTCCATCGAACCTCAACTCCACGAAAGGTGTGGGCGCTGCATGGCGGCCCCGGAAGAGCGATCGGCGGCCCCAACCGTCATGGAGGGTATCCCGTCCAACGGCGATGCCCACGGAAGGCAGGGGTTGTCCATTCCATCTCGTGCGGAACCGCGTGGCCTGATGTCCGTCGCCCTGTTTTCGGTCAAAGCCCGCATCCATGGCGTTGCGCATGACGGGGCCGCTGCCCCGAATGACATCAAGGGTGGCATGTCCTGTCCATGACGCATGTTCGATGCGGGCACTGCCCGATCCCCTATAGATCAATGCGGGATCGTATCCGGATTGCCCCGCTGTCCCACCAAGTGCTTCGGGATGGACCACGAACAGCAATTGGCGGGAGGAATCCACTGCAGTGGAGTCGCTCAATTCCCAAGGCACCAGTGCCCGCACAACCCACATCGGATTGCACAGCAGTATGATCAGGAGTCTTGTCCGCACGTTGCAAACGTACAGTCCCGGAAGTGTGGGGCGAAGGAGTGGGAGCTTACCGTGCGGATGATCCGGCACTGCTCTTGCGTTTCAAGGCGCGGGCCACGATTTGTGCGCGTTCCATCCCGACGATGATGAGTGGCAGTGTGAAGGCACAACCGAGCAACAGGAAGAATGCAATCGTCGGTTCCATGGCGGGAATCGAAAAGCCCAGCATGACCATGGCGGCGGTGTATCCGTGGATGAACAGGGCGGCCTGCAGGTGGGTCATGCCGAGGCGCAGCAGACGGTGATGCAAGTGATTGCGGTCCGCGTGGAAAGGTGAAAGGCCCTTCAGGGTGCGCAAGGTGAATACCCTGAGCGTGTCCACAAGCGGATAGCTCAAAGTCGTCATGGCGAGCACGGGCAGGGAGCGGTGTGCCCACATTGCCGGAACCTGTTCGGCCGGCGTTTGCATGATGCTCGTGGCCATCACGTAGATGAACATGCCGAGGATCAAAGAGCCACTGTCTCCAAGGAAAATGCGGGCCGGTGATATGTTGAAGACGATGAAGCCGGTGAGTGCTCCGGCAAGTGCCAGGCAGAGTACCGCATAGTCCTGTTGTCCGGTCACCTGGAACCAGAGGGTGCATGAAATCGCGATGAGCAACCCATAGCCGCCGGCGAGGGTGTCGATTCCGTCAATGAGATTGACTGCATTGACCACCACGATGTACACGAAGAGTGAGAATGGAACGAACACCCAAGGGGTCAGGGCTTCAACGCCAAAAAGTCCTCCGAAATCAGTAATGGCAAAACCTCCTCCAAGAATCAGAATGGCGCCAACCGCGACCTGGGCCGTCAACTTCTTCCAAGGGTCCAGTTCCGTCAGATCATCCTTGAGGCCCAGGAAAAACAAAATGATGGAAGCAGCCGCAAGCCTGAGGAAGGGAATGGCATCTGCGCCTTCCGGGTGCACCAGTACCGTAGTGGTGAATATGGTTCCGATGAAGACCAATACGCCTCCCAGTCTGGGAACACTCCGCTTGTGAACCTTGCGATCTTCTGACGGGTCGTCCAAAAGATTTTTCTGCAAGGCCAACTGAATCAGCGAAGGCATCCCCAGCAAGACAATGACGAATGCTAGCAGGAAGGGCAACATGGTTTCGGCTACGTACAATTTACGAAACTTTTTTACCCTTTATGCGAGAATGTGCCCGAAGGTTTTGATAATGTTCTGTGTTCGGAGGATTCCTACTTTTTTATATCAAAACGTCTTCCTTCTGTTCAATATGTATGATGTGATGCCCATGCTCCACCAATGGGCTTGTATTTCCATTCCTTGAATCGTCATGAATGAAATGAATGGAGAAACAGGAACGAGAGCAGGCCACCAGCGATTGGGCATGTATTGCCGCCGGTTACGGGCCGCTGTGACATCTTGGGAAGCGCTGGGACAGTGCAGGGTGGCTTTGAACGTTGTGCCCATCTGATCGGGAGACCAACTGTTCCCGAAAGACCTCAGAGAATCAGGCAGGGTGACCCCGACTTCCGCGGCAATGGTGCAGCCGGCGATGTGCCATTCTGCTCCCTGCAGCAGCCAAGGTGCCAACGATGACCAGGATTGTATGCCGAGACTGCTGCCGCGCAATCCCGGATGGGGTGGTGACGGTGTCTCCGCCGATACAGGGGCCCACTCCGTCCAGTACGAGCATCTCTCGCCGTGTCGGACATGGCCCAGCATGATGCGTGGCCCTTGTTTTTTCGCCCCTTCATACCGTTCATCCCGGAAGGGAGCATGCCGCCATTGGCCGTACCAGGTGGAGCGTTCTCGCCTCCATTGCACATCCAATCCTTGATGACCGGATTCATACCAAGGCGTGGCTCCGTCACGGGTATTGGGCAGTGTCCATGGAAGCAGGACGCGTGTCCAATCGCCGATTGTTGACCCATGTGTGCCCCGGTCGAGGACATCGGACCAGCGGGCGACCATGAAGTTGATATCAAGGGTACCCCTGTCCCGGACGAAGGACTTTCCGATGCTCCGTATTCCCAAGCCGAGGGGTCGGTATCGGCCTTCTCTGGCGCCATCCGCAGGCAGGCGGTCGTGTCCCCGCCGACGGGATTGTACCCACCGGTAGGTCCATCCCTTTCCCAAATCCAATGTGGCCATCAAATAGGGCGCGGGCGCCCGTGCGCTGTTCCAGAGAATGTTCCTCGTTCCGGGGCCCATGCCGGTGCTGCCCAGTCCCCATTGCAAATTGAGCCGCCCGGTGGCCTGCACATCGAACCAGATTTCCGCAAGGCTGTGGTCCAGTTTGTGGAGCCCCTCATCCGTGGGGCGCAGTTTGCCGGTGCCCATGGCCGGATAGTACCCCGTCTGCAGAACGTATTCGGTTTCCGGTGAGACGAGCAGGCGTTGCATTTCCAGCACCTTCCCACCGAAATCGATCCGGTCATCGATGTTGCCCACATACCGGACGCCCCTCACATTGCGGAACCCTTTGTTTGAAGTCCAAGAATCAGCGCCCGTTGAGCCTGCTCCCTCGCTTGTCCGTCTATGGTCTGATGAAATGTCGAGGACCGGGTCGAGGGCGAGTTGAACAGGGCCATCGCTGTAGACCGCATGGCGATGCCACCAGGTATTCCTGCCGCCTTCTTCTTCAGGCAGGGTGCGCACCGTATCGAAGCGCAGGGTTCCAAAGTCCGCAGGCGAATGCACCACGCCCATTCGCCGCCCATCCGGCAATCGGTCGGGAACGATGATCTGTGCATGAAGGAATGGTGCAGCTCCGATGAGCAGGACGGCCGGCAGGATTTGTTGCGTTCGGATCATTTGGCGCGCATGGCGTCCGGTGCCTGTTTGTACTCCTCATATACCGCAGTGAGGCCGTCCCTCAAACCGATGGCATGCCGCCAACCCAATGCGTGGATGCGGTTGCAGTCCATGAGTTTTCGCGGGGTGCCATCCGGCTTGTCGGCATCCCATTGGATTTGTCCTTCAAAGCCGACGATGTCCTGGATCATCTCGGCGAGGGCCTTGATGGGCAGGTCCTCTCCCGTGCCCACGTTGACATGTGGCTTGTCGTTGTAATGCTCCATGAGGAAGAGGCATGCTGCTGCGAGGTCATCCACATGCAGGAACTCCCTTCTTGGGCTGCCTGTGCCCCAGCAGGGTACACCTTCATCTCCCCGCTCCTTGGCTTCGTGGAATTTTCGGATCAGTGCAGGGACCACATGGCTGTTCTCGAGGTCGTAATTGTCGCCCGGTCCATAGAGGTTGGTCGGCATGGCCGAGATGAAGTTCGCACCATACTGGTCCCGATAGGCCTCGCACAACTTGATGCCGGCGATCTTGGCGACGGCATAGGGTTCGTTGGTGGGCTCCAAGGCTCCTGTCAGCAGGGCATCTTCGACCAAGGGTTGCTGTGCAAGTTTGGGGTAGATGCAGCTCGAGCCGAGAAACAGGAGTTTCTCGACACCCACCGCATGTGCCGCATGGATGATGTTCGCCTCGATCATGAGGTTGTCATAGAGGAACTCTGCGCGGTAGATGTTGTTGGCGTGGATGCCCCCCACCTTGGCTGCGGCCAGGAATACATGGGTCGGGCGTTCCCGTTCCATCATGGTCCGTACGGCGGCCTGGTCCCGGAGATCCAATTCCCCACTTGTGAACGTGATGGGGTCCGGCAGGCCTGCTGTCTTGAGTGCGCGGCAGATGGCACTTCCGACCATTCCCCTATGGCCGGCAACGTAGATGCGGGAAGACGCGTTCATGACGATCATAAAGTTAAGGCTCAACGCCGGGCTGCATGTCGGGCGAAGGCATTGGACAATGCATTGAAGGCCAATACCAGCGAGACGATGCATGCACCGGGAATGAGGGCGAGGTGGGCGTGACCGGTGAGGATGGCACCGTAGTGGTCCCGGATGAGGTTGCCCCAACTCGGCAGGGGAATCTGGGCGCCCACCCCCATGAAGCTGAGTCCGGCTTCGATCAGGATGGCTGCAGCGAAGTTGGCGGAGGCGATGACGGCGATGGGACCGGAGAGGTTCGGCAGGATGTGGAGGAAAACGATGCGCGGTGTCGAAAGGCCGAGAACACGTCCCGCTTCCACCCATTCGATGTTGCGCAACGCGATGACCTGTCCCCGCACCACCCTGGCCACCTCGACCCACATGGACAGGCCGATGGCGAGGAACACCTGTTCGAACCCCTTCCCGAAGGCGAGGGTCAAGGCGAGTACGAGCAGCAGTGTCGGGATGCTCCAGACGACTTGCAGAAGCCAACTGACTGCAGCGTCAAACGGTCCCCCGAGGTATCCGGCCAACGCGCCCAATGGTATCCCGATGAGGAGAGAGAGGAGCACGGCGATGATGCCGACGGACAGGGACAATCCAGACCCGGCCACGATCCGGGACAGGTAATCCCGACCGAACCTGTCGGTGCCCAGGATGAAGGTGCGTTGCCCAGTGGTGCCGGGTTGTGCTGATCCTGTGACCGTGGTGCCGGGTTCGAGCATGGACCATTCGAGGTGCTGCTCATTGGCATGCCTGGATGGGTCCGGCCTCCACATGGTGCTGGTGGTGGCGATGACCGTCCACATGAGGATCCAGGCCACGCCGAGCAATGCGGTGGGTTCGCTGCGGAAGAAGGCGCGAAGGGAATGCACGGCCGAAAATTAGTTGGCGGTGCGTCCTTTCCACCGCACCCTGCGGAAGGGCATCAAGAGCAGGGTGGTGATGATGAACGGGGGATGGGTCACTGCCAGGAGCAGCAGGGCACCCCATCGTTTCATGGCATTGAATCCGATGAACAGTCCATAGGCCTGTCCGACCTGATGGGTGTAGGTCATGTCGATACATGCCTTGAGGGTCCAGAAAGCTACTGCAGCCGGAAGCGAGAAGAACGGCAATGCGACTCCGGCGATGTGCATGGTCGCAATGACGGTGGCGACCCTGCGGGCTTCAACCAGTGTCGCAGGGTAGGAAGCGGATTTTGCGCCCCATCGGATGCGCTGGTCCAACAGACTGCCCAAGTCCGGCATCGGAGCAGCCGAAGCCATGGCGGCGGGATGGCCGCACCAACCTACCCGGTGTCCATTGCCCCGTTCGATGATGGCGGCGAGGGAGAAGACATCATCCCCACTGGCGCGTTCCGGACGGAGCCCATCGTGGGGAAATGCGCTTCTTCGCCAGGCCCATGCCCCGCCACTCGCCATGGCGGGTCGGCCCCGGCGGACCGCGGCAACGGCCCATCCTTGCATGGCCGAGAAATCAAGGGCCTGCAACAAGTCCATGATGCGTTGGACACCTCCCGCGTGCTGGTGGGCCAACCTCAAAGGCAGGAGCATCATGTCCAGCATCACTCCCTCCTTCTCGATGTGCTGTTGGACGGCATGAATGAACCCCGGACCTACCCGTACATCGGCATCCACTTGCACGATCCACGGGGTGGTTGCGGCCCTGATGCCCGCAGACAGTCCTGCTTTTTTCCCGCTTCCCGGATTGGGGATGATGCGCAGTGGAAAGGCAACAGAGTCCAATTTCTCCAGCACACGCAGGGTGCCATCTTCGGAAGCATCATCGACGATGATGACCTCGGCGGGCATCAGACTTCCAATGGCGAGGTCACCGAGCAGATTGGGCAGGGTGGTGGCTTCATTCCGTGCCGGAAGGACCACGGTCAGTTGGGGGTTCAAGTTGTCATGAACCCCGGGGTCCGTCATTGACAAGGCCCCCACGAAGCCCCACATCCAGCGCACCACCTGGACGAGGTGGAACAACAATGGAAGGAAAAAAAGGAGAACGGCCGGTTGCGCGAACACGCGCTCAAGTTCGGTCGGAATCAACCCACTTTGCGGAGGGCGGACCATTGCCACACCACTCCGACCATGGCGGGAATCAGAATGTTGATGACCCACAGCGTGAGGGTGGCACCGACGATGGCGGTGACATCCAAGTGGTTTGCCGTCTGCATTGCCCAAAGGGCAGCCGCTTCGCGAAGGCCGAGGTCTCCGAAGGCGGGCATGGGGGCAAGGCTGGTCAATCCCCATGTCAAAGCGGCTCCCTCCGCCTGTGAGATGATGCGGTCCAGCGGGTGGGACAGGGAAGCGAGGTGCCCGAAGGCATTCAGGAGCAGGATGAACTGCCCGAGCATGACGGTGAATCGGGCAATGCTGAGTGAGAGGGCCCTTCTCCGGCGCACCTTGGCAATTTTTCTGCTCATCCCCCAATTCCCGCAGAAGGGTGAGGATTTCAAGTACCGCCAGAATGAAGGGGTCCACCCGAAATACAGGGCCAAGGAAACGACGGACATGAGCATCACGGTGGTTCCCGCCAGGGAGAAGCCGGCCAGGATCAATGCGATACCGGCAGCGGTAATGGTGCACCACCATTGCGCAGCGCACGAGGTGGCGAAGGCGCGCATGGCCATGTTCCGCTCGCTCTGTCGGACTGCCGAAACCCTTCCAATACCGGCGCCCAATCTGAATGGACCGATGAGGCTCCATGCAGTGCCATACAGTACTTCACGCACCCTTTTCCCCATCCGGTCCCAGGGGAGCAATTCAGCCCACTTGAAACTCTCCAATCCCCAATTCACGGGAACCAACAGGACGGCGCCAATCAATGCCCCGGGATGAATGTTCCAAGTCCATGCTTCCGCAGGCAAGGAGAGCAACTTCGTTCCCAGGATGTATCCGGCAGTAAACAGCGGCAAAAGGAACAACAAGCCCCATTGCAACCATTTCGGGATTCCGGGCAAATGCCATCCCGTGCGATCATGAGACAGTACAAAGGACTGTCGACGCGTGTGCTCAACTTTATTGGACATGGCTTTGGTAACCGCCATCAAGATATTTTTTTCCTCAGGATTTCTGGAGTCCTGGAGGAAATAGGTGTTGTATAATTTTGTAGTCGTTTTCCTACACGGCCGCTTGTGGTCCCCGAGCATCCGAATTGCGGCTTGTCCGGATGGTTCGTGGACAAGCTTGTTTTCTGACCTGGTGCACTGAACCATCCATGACAGAACTTGGCTTTGTGGAAGCAGGACCTGCCATCATCTTGGGAATCGATCCCGGCACGACCATCATGGGTTACGGTGTCATCCGCGCCTGGTCACGGAATCGGGTGGAGCTGCTAGAAATGGGGGCGTTGCACATGGCCAAGGTTTCGGATCACGCAACCAAGCTGAAGCGGATCCATGACCGTTGTGCAGGACTGATCGAGGCGCATGCTCCCGATCACTTTGCCGTGGAGGCGCCCTTCTTCGGAAAGAATGTCCAATCGATGCTGAAGCTGGGGCGCGCCCAGGGGGTGGCGTTGGCTGCGGCCTTGGTTCGTGAGGTGCCGGTTTCGGAATACGCCCCGCGCCGGGTCAAGCAGGCCATCACGGGCTCAGGGTCGGCTTCGAAGGAGCAGGTAGCGGCCATGGTGCAGCGGACATTGTCGATTCCCGATGCGGACATGCCGAGGGACCTTGATGCGACGGATGGCCTCGCCGTGGCGCTCTGCCATCACTATGAAATGGGGACACCCACGCTGGGAGGCAAGGGTGGTGGCTGGGCTGCATTCATTCGCGAAAATCCGCAGCGCGCCCGCTGAACGCATTTTCTGCCCGACCTTCGGACCGGATGTCGCGCCATCATCATTTGCCGGTCACTTTGCCGTTTCCGACACCTCGGGATGAGGTGCTCGAGTTGCTCCATGGCATCTGGGATCGAAACTGGTTGACGAACAATGGCCCCGTTCATCAGGAGTTCGAGGCGGCATTGACCAGGGAGCTCGATTTGGCTCATCTGCAGTTGGTCGGCAACGGCACCATTGCCTTGCAATTGGCATATCAGGCGCTTTGCCTGGAAGGCGAGGTCATCACGACCCCCATCAGTTATGTCGCAACGGTATCGAGTCTCGTGTGGGAACGCTGCAAGCCGGTGTTCGTGGATGTGTTGGACTCGACCCTGTGCATAGATCCTGCCGCCATCGAGGCGGCCGTAACACCTCGGACCACGGCCATCGTGGCGACCCACTGTTATGGACTGCCCTGCGATGTGGATGCCATCAGGGCCATCGCCGAACGGCATGGATTGAAGGTCATCTACGATGCGGCCCATGCCGTAGGCAGCCGATACAAGGAACGGAGCCTGTTGGATTTCGGGGACTTCAGTACGACCAGTCTGCATGCCACCAAGCTTCTTCATTCGGTGGAGGGTGGCGCCATCATCTCTTCCAATGGGGAATTGAACAATCGGATCCGATTCAACCGGAATTTCGGACATGATGGTCCCGAGCAGTTCAATGGGGTGGGCATCAACGGTAAGATGTCTGAATTCCATGCCGCGGTTGGTCTCGTCAACCTGCGTTACTTCGAGGACATCCTCGACCAGAGAAAGGAGTGCCATGCATTGTATGATGCCGCGCTCAGCAGTGCAGCCGTTGTCAAGTTGAGCGCCCCTGAGGGGGCGGAATGGAATTGCTCCTATTATCCGGTACTGTTCGAATCGGAGCAGGCACTGCTGCGGACCTTCGAGGCATTGTCAGCAGAGGGCATCATGGCCCGGCGCTATTTCCATCCCAGCCTCGATACTTTGGATTATGTGCAATCCGCTGACCTTCCCGTGGCCCACGACGTGACAAGGAGGGTGGCCTGCCTGCCGCTCATGTATCAATTGACGGCTGAGGACATTGATAGGGTGTCCTCCATCATCGCATCAACGGCCTGATTCAGCCGGCGGAGACGTCGGGGGTGAGGAGCGTCTGGGTCGGGAAGGCGAAGTCGAGGCCGGCGGCGTTGAACCGCTTCAGGATTTCCATGTTGACTTCTCCTTGGCTGAGCGCAACGTGACCCTCCTTCTTGATGAAGTACACCATCTTGATGTTGAGTGAGAAATCCCCGAAGCTCTCGAACCATATGGTAGGATCCGGCTCAAGGGTGTCGCTCATCTCATTGACGATGTCCCTGAGGATACCCATGCCCTGTTCGACCTGCTCGGGCTTCATGTCATAGGTCAGGCCCAGCGTGATGGCCACCTTCCGGGTGGGCTCGATGGTGACATTTTCGACGAAGCTGTCGGTGAACTTGAAGTTGGGGATGATGACGATGCGGCCCGCGAGGGTGCGCAGTCGGGTGGAACGGATGCCGATCTCCTCTATGGTGCCATCATAGCCGCCGATCTGGACGCGATCCCCGACCTGGAAGGGTTTGTCCACAAAGACGGTGATGCCGCCGAAGATGTTGGAGACAAAATCCTTTGCGGCCATGGCCATGGCCAGACCGCCGATGCCGACACCGGCGATGAGGGCACCCACATCGTAGCCTGCATTGTTCAGCGCCATGATGAGGCCGAAGACCCAGATGCCGGAACGCAGACCCTTGCGCAGGATGGGACCGAACTGGTCCATCATCGCGCTCTCCTTGCTCAGGGTATAGGGCACGAAGAAATTCATGATGACGGCGTCCACGAGCCGCGCGATGCCCCACGTGATGTTCAGGGCGTAAGCGACCTTCATCGCGGAGTCGACGAAGGCGTCCACTCCATCCCCGAAGGTCAGCTGTCCATAGCCCGTTCGGAGGGCGATGATGGTGAGGGCGAGTACCAATGGCTCCTCGAGCTTGTCGACGATGAGGTCGTCGAGGTTGGAGCGGGTCCTGGACGTGATTTTTCGGGCAATGTTGCCTACGATCTTGTAGAGGACGCGGGCAACGATGATGCCTCCGATGGCCCATGCCAGGGCCAACAGCCAATGTTGGAGTGAATTGCCGAGGAAGGTGTTCTGGAGAATGTCCATGTCGTCGTGAATGCGGGCGCAAATTGCGCAATTCCCGTTAAAGGTTATCGGTTAGAAGCCGAGGGCGAGTCCCCCCCGGATGGTGGGATTGTCGTAGGGGTTGAGTGGGTTCTCGGTCACATCGTAGAGGATGGTCACCCCGGCACCGAGGCGGTCGGATACGCCTTGGTAGTAACCCCCGCCCACCCAGAGCATGCTGGTCCATTGGGTTTCCGCTGGCTCGATCAGCCACGGGCTGGGCACCCTGACCTGTTCGAGTTCGACGTGGGCGAAAACGCGGGTGAAGAGGCGGTGGCGGGCAAAGATGTTGCCGCCATGGATGGCGTTGTCGATGTTGCCGGACACGCTTTTGAAGCGCTGGAAGTAATAGGTGGCGCCAATCCCTGCGAGCAGGTTCTCATTGACCCGGTAGCCCAGTTGTGGTGCACCTCCAATGAGCGTGTTCGTGCCCAATTGGAAGGCCGCAGTGCCGCCCAGGGTGAGGCGCTCCTTGAAACTGCGCTCGGACATGGCCCTGTTGTCAACGCCTGTGATGTCACGCTCCCTTTCTTCCGGATCGAACCACCAATCACTTTGGGCATGCACCACCGGTGTCAGGGTCAGAAGTGTCAAATACAGTAAAATGCGGCGTGCCATGCTGTGAATCTAACACCGGTATCTTCGCGGCAATGCAAGGCGATAAGGCTTCTTTCCGCAACGGTGCGGACCTGCGTATCGGCTTCCTTGGAGGAGGCCAGTTGGGGCGGATGACCATTCAGGCAGCTCTGGATCTCGACCTGCGCATCGAGGTGCTCGACCCTGATCCGCAGTGCCCCTGTGCGCGCATCGCCCATCGTTTCACACTGGGTGACCTCAACGATGCACAGGCCGTCATCGACTGGGGCCGGAATCTCGATGTGGTGACGGTGGAGATCGAGAATGTCAGTACGGAAGGATTGACGGCCCTCAAGGCCATGGGGGTTCGTGTATTGCCCGATCCCGCCCACCTTGCGCTGATCCGTGACAAGGGGATGCAGAAGCAATTCTATGCGGAGCATGGCATCCCGACGTCGGACTTCGCGCTGGTTGAAGATGGCCGGGCTGAAGTGCTTTCGCGGGGCCTGCCCGTGGTGCAGAAGTTGCGGACCGGCGGCTATGATGGGCGCGGCGTGCAGGTCATCCGTTCGGAGGAGGAGGCGCGCTATGCGTTCGATGCGCCAAGCGTGCTCGAGGATGCGGTCGCCATCGACAAGGAGCTCAGCGTCATTGTGGCCCGATCGACTGCCGGAGAGGTCAAGACATACCCCGTAGTGGAAGCCGTGTTCAACGAGTTGAACCTCGTCGACTATCTCGTGGCGCCGGCGCGCATTTCCGAGGCTGTCGAGGCGGAGGCCCGGCAGGTGGCGCTGTCCGTGGTGGAAGCGATGGATTTCACCGGCCTGCTCGCGGTCGAGCTGTTCCTCGACAAGGAGGGGCGGATCCTGGTCAACGAGGTCGCCCCCCGCGCCCACAATTCCGGCCACCACACCATCGAAGCGTGCGGCACGTCCCAGTTCGAGCAGCATTTGCGGGCCATCCTCGGTCTGCCCCTCGGCGATACGTCCCAATGGACGGCTGCCGCCATGCTCAATCTGATTGGTGCCCCCGGTGCGAGCGGGGTGCCCACTTATCCCGCCTTCATGGATGCGCTCGCTGAGCCTGGATTGCATCCGCACATTTACGGCAAAGCAGCGGTCCGCGAAGGCCGTAAGATGGGTCACGTCACGATCCTCGCCGAGACCGCCGATGCGGCTGAGCAACGCGTCCACGCCCTGCGCGACCACATTTCCACAGTTCACGCACATTGACCTGAACTGCTCGGTGCACCCGCTACCTTCGGGTCATGCGCCAGTACCTCGACCTGTTGCAGAAGCTCCTCGATGAGGGTCAGGAACGTCCCGACCGCACCGGTACGGGCACCCTCGGCCTGTTCGGCCATCAGATGCGGTTCGACCTCTCCGAAGGCTTCCCCGTCCTGACCACCAAGAAGCTGCACCTCCGCAGCATCATCCACGAGCTCCTTTGGTTCCTTCAGGGCGACACCAACATCGCCTACCTCAAGGAGAATGGGGTGCGCATCTGGGACGAATGGGCGGATGAGAACGGCGACCTCGGTCCCGTTTACGGCTACCAATGGCGTTCCTGGCCGAATCCGGGCGGTGGTCACACCGATCAGATTGTCCAGCTTATCGACCGCATCCAGAACAACCCGCACAGCCGGCGCCATGTGGTGAGTGCGTGGAATCCCTCCTTCATTGAAGAGATGGCCCTGCCGCCCTGCCACTGCCTGTTCCAGTTCCATGTTCAGGATGGGCGGCTCAGTTGCCAGCTTTACCAGCGTTCTGCTGATACCTTCCTCGGAGTGCCATTCAACATCGCGTCCTACGCCCTGCTCACGATGATGGTGGCGCAGGTGTGCGGTCTCGAACCCGGGGATTTCGTGCACACCTTCGGAGATGTCCACCTGTACCTCAACCATGTCGACCAGGCACGGGAACAGCTGCAGCGGGCGCCCAGGTCGCTTCCCACCATGGTCATCAATCCGGACGTCAAGGACCTCTTCGCCTTCCGTTACGAGGACTTCGAGTTGGTCAATTACGACCCTCATCCGCACATCAAGGCGGCCGTCAGCGTCTGACGGCTGTGCCATCTTTGCATCATGCGCGTCTCCCTCATTGCAGCCGTCGCGGCCAATGGTGTCATCGGCAAGGACAACGACCTCATTTGGTCGCTGCGCGATGACATGGCCTTCTTCAAGACCACGACGAAGGGCCACCATGTCATCATGGGCCGCAAGAATTGGGAGAGCATCCCGGCGCGTTTCAGGCCGCTTCCCGGCCGTCCGAACATCGTGCTATCCCGCGACGCGTCGTATGTCGCTGAAGGGGCGACCTGCCTGACTTCGCTGCAGGCGGCGCTGGAGACAGCCCGCAAGGCCGGGGAGGACGAGGCCTTCATCATCGGAGGTGCCCAGATATACCGCTTGGCCTTGGAAGCTGGCGTTGTCGATACGATGTACCTCACCCAAGTGGAGCGGGAGTACGAGGGGGATACGTGGTTCCCGGAATTCAATGCGGCTGAATGGAAGGCCCAGCCGTTGTTTCGTCATGTGGCCGACGAGCGCAACGAGGCGGCGTTCACCGTGCAGCGTTTCGATCGCCTGCCCGTCGCCGAGGGGGCATGATCGGGCGCATCATTTCTGCTTTTCTCATCGTGTTTGTCCGGGGCTACCAGGTCCTGATTTCGCCTTGGCTGGGCAGCAATTGCCGTCACCAGCCTACCTGCTCAGCGTATATGATCGAAGCCATCCGTGAATGGGGGCCATTGAGCGGAGGATGGATGGGGGTCAGGCGTGTTGCCAAGTGTCATCCTTGGGGCTCGTCAGGGTACGATCCGGTCCCGCCCAGACCCAAGAAGGGTGAAGCGGCGGGGAGACAGCGGGATGCGGATTAATTTCACGGCATGAATACCCGTCTTTTCGGACCGTTCGCCATGGCCATCGCGTTGGTGGCATGTGGAGGTCCCCAGGAGAGTGCCTCCATGAAGGAGGCCAAGGAGGTCCACGAGGAGTTGACCCGCATCAGTGATGAATTGCACGATGCGATTTTCGATGCCATGGCCCCTTTGGAGGGGCAGATTGACTCCGCCATGATGTTGGGGGATACGCTGCTGGCTGCTGAGCTGGCCAAGCTCGAAGGCAAGCTGGACCGCATCCATGTCCGTTTCCACGATTGGTCCGAAACCGTGGTGGAGATTCCCGGTCAAGCCTGCACCCACGACCACGACCATGATCACGATGGGCACGACCATGATGGCCATGACCATGGAGACCACGAGGGGCATGACCACAGTCATGATCATGGAGCGCAATTGCCCGATGGCTTGAGCGATGAGGAAGTCCTTGAAATCCAGCAGGCCTTGCTCGCCGCCATCGACAGTCTGAAGGCTGACTTTGATCGCGTCTTCGAGTGATGGAGGACGCGATGCCTTTCCAACCATCACGGCCGCGGCGCAATCGTCGAAATGCGGCCATCCGTGGATTGGCCAGAGAAACCCGCCTCCATCCGGAGCAGTTGATTTACCCGCTGTTCTGCGTGGATGGCAAGGGCATCGAAGATCCAATCGGCACCTTGCCGGGCATGGCGCGTTTGAGCGAGGACAAGCTGCTTGCGGAAATCGAGCGTTCGTGGAACCTGGGCATCCGGAATTTCTGTCTGTTTCCAGGGGTCGATGACAGCCTGAAGGACAAAACGGCCAGCTACAGTTGGTCGGACGACAACTTCTACCTCCGCATTGCGCGCAGTGTCAAAGAGCGCTTTCCGGAGTGCAGCCTGATGAGCGATGTGGCGATGGACCCTTACAGTTCGGATGGCCATGACGGGGTCGTGACGGACGATGGCAGGATTGACAATGAGGCCACGCTGCCCATCCTCGCCCGTATGTCGGTGGCGCAGGCCCAGGCTGGATTCGATTGGATCGGGCCGAGTGACATGATGGACGGCCGCATTGGTGTCATCCGCGAGGCACTGGATGAGGCGGGTCATCATGAGACGGGTATCCTCGCCTACACGGCCAAGTATGCCAGTGCGTTCTACGGTCCGTTCCGGGATGCACTCGACAGCGCCCCCAAGTCGGGCGACAAGAAGACGTATCAGATGGACCCCGCCAACGTGGTCGAGGCGCTGCGCGAGCTGGAGCTCGATGAGATGGAAGGCGCGGACATCGTCATGGTGAAGCCGGCCCTGGCCTACCTCGACGTGATCCGGGCCGTGAAGGAGCACACGACACTTCCTGTGGCGGCCTACAATGTCAGTGGCGAGTACGCCCTGGTGAAGGCGGGTGCTGCCGCCGGATTCCTCGACGCAGAGGCTGGCATGCTGGAGGTGCTCGGCGCCATCCGCCGGGCCGG
>CAXQGL010000003.1:0-60156 GCA_964223495.1 Candidatus Nitrosopumilus sp.
CGGCCGGATCCAGGTTGTTCTGGATCATGAGCATGATGGCGGCGGCTTGGGGGGTTTTCGCCGGGTAGTGGTCGATGGGCCGGGCGTGCATCGCGTAGTCCGGCATGAACCGGTACATGTAGATGCGCCCGTACTGCTTGAGTTCCGCAGCGAATTCCGGAGCGAGTACGGCGTGTTGTCCTGCCGGGAAATAGCGCAACGCATTGGCCAGCGCCAATTCCTTCTGTTTGTCCGTCAGGATGTCTTTTCGAACGGGCGCATGGGGGACCTGAGTGCTTCTCTTCTTGTGGTCGGGAAGTTGGTTCGGCAGACCTTCCGCAATGGACTGACGGAACTCACTCAGGGTGGTTTCGGGGACGGCAGTGGAGGTGTTCATGACAATCTGTTCAAAGGCCCTTCGGATTGCGGATCCGCCCGGTGCCCTTGTCATATCCGTAAGGGCAATGTTTGCAACCGCTGGTACAACAATATCCGCGTTTTCGGTGGTATTGTTCGGTGAATACAAGAAAACCCTCCGGCGAAGTGTAGGTGTCGCCGGGCTCTATGGGGATATTCCGAGAGCGGTCCACAGCAACGAAGTTACGTTTCCCGAGAGGGGCTCAGGTGCGCAAGTGTCGCCGCCTTACGCGCTGCGGGATGCGGCAGAGCAACTCATAGGGGATGCTGTCCACAGCCTCGGCCAAGGCTTCGATCGGGGCATCATCGCCAAAGATTTCCACCGGTGTCCCGGTCTCGACCTCCAGACCGGTCACGTCCAGCATGCACCCATCCATGCAAATGGGTCCCACAGTGGGACACGCCTTGCCCAGCACGGAGAGCGATGCGTTTCCCCGTCCGGCGGATCGTGGCAGTCCATCCGCATATCCCACCGGAAGGGTGGCGATGGTCCTGTCTTTGTTGGAGACATCATCGGCACCGTAGCCCACGGGCTCTCCGGCTTGTACGCGGTGGAGGTGGCTGATGCGGGTGTGGTACCTCCCGATGGGCAGCAAATCCCGGAGTGTGCCGGAACCATCCAATCCATACAGTCCGAGTCCGACGCGGATCAGGTCGAACCGGGCTTCGGGGAAGCGCGCGGCACCGGCCGTGTTGGCGAGATGTCTCAGGAACTTCGGGGGCTCATCGGTTTGTGCCGATTCCATCCAGCCCTGGGCGATGTGGTCGCAGGCTGTCTGGTAGCGCTGGATTTGCTGATGGGTGTGTTCGTCCGATGCCGGATCATCCGCAGCAGACAGGTGGCTGTACACGCTGATGATGGGAATGCCCAGCTGCGCGAGACGCGCCCCTGATGTGTGCCATTCTTCCGGACCAAGTCCGAGCCGGTGCATGCCCGTTTCCACCTTGAGGTGCACGCCCTCCGAACGCTTCTTCTGCTGGGGATGCTGGCACACGGCACGGTGCCACAGTTCGAAGTGTTCAATCCGATGAACCTCAGGTTCCAACCACCAGGTCAACAGATCGCCATAGCGTTGCGGGTCGGCATGGAGCACCATGATCGGGCATTGCACGCCCCGTTTGCGCAGCGCAATGCCCTCCTCGGGAAATGCCACGGCGAGGCGTGAGATGCCCAGGCGGTCGAGTTCCACTGCCACGGCATCGCCAGCCCCATAGGAGAAGGCCTTCACCATGCCCATGATGGGCAGGCCATACCGTTCCCTGTGTTTTTCGAGGTTGTGCGCCAGCCTGCCCAGATCGAGATCGAAAACGGTGGTGTGCGGATTCGCTTCGAGCGACCGGGCTACACGCTCGAAGCGGAAGGGGCGGGCCCCCTTGACCAATACGTGCCACCCTTGCAACGCATCCAGGGTGGTACTCTCCAACAATGCTTCCGTGGTGGAATGGTGAACGATGGTGTCTTTCGGAATGCCCGGGATGCCTGAGGAGAGTTGGTCACCCACGGTGAGCCAACGGTCGACCTTGCGTTGTCCCATGGCGTGTCGCAGCCGGTCCATCTGCGCAGTGTCGTTGCCGTCGAAGGGGATGAGGTCGGACATCACGACCGCTTTCGGCCTGTCCTCCGGCAGTCGATCGAGGGCATCCAGCGCGGTCGTCAGTCCATCGAGGTCATGGTTCCAGGTATCGTTGATGATGGTTCCGCCCCCGAGTCCGCCGAGGTGTTCGAGCCTCATGCCCAAGGCCTTCAGTTCGGAGAGTCGGTTGGACAGGTTATCGGGAGGCACGCCCAGTTCGAGCATGAGCAAGGCGGAGGTGAGTGCATTGGCGATGTGGGCCTTGTCTTCGAATGGGAGGAACCATTGGACTTTTTGCCGGCCCCATGCGCCTGAGAGCGTGGTGCGCCCGGAATCCATGATGACCTGATCGAAATTCAGCCGTGCACGAATGGACGTCTTGTCCCCGCCGTCGTCAGGCAATCTCCAGCTGATGCACCGCTCGCCAAGGCCAGCCTCGTCCAATGCCTGGAGCACATGCGCATCGTGGGTACCCAATATGATGCGGTCGCAGTTTGCGAACAGTTTGACCTTTTCCCGGGCCTTGTCCAATCGGTTCGGAAAATGGGCGTCATGGGCATCTCCGAAATGGGTCATGACCCCGATTTCAGGTTGGATCATGGCAGCCAATCGGGTCATTTCGCCCGGTTTCGAGATTCCGGCCTCCACGCAATGGACTTCGGCCCTGTCGTCCAACCCCCACAATGTCAGCGGCACACCCACTTGGCTGTTCCAGCTTCCTGGACTTCGGGAGACATTGAGGTCATCTCCTGCGAGGGCTGCGGCCCACTCCTTCACGGTGGTTTTGCCATTGGAACCGGTGATGCCGATGACACGTGCCGATCGGGATTGCCTTGCTGCCTTGCCCAATGCCTGGAGCGCCAGCAGTGTATCGGGTACGCGCATGACGACCCCGCTTGGAACTTCACCCTTCCAGTCCTTGGCCATGATGAATCCCCTGACGCCCATTGAAGCTGCGTCCTGGATGTGGTCGTGTCCATCGTGTCGTGGACCCCGCAGGGCGATGAACAGTGTGCGCGACATCGATTCGGATCCCGCGTGCAGTGTGCGGGTGTCCGTGGCGATGTATTCAAAATCCGGAGGCCCCGTGGTCGGGTCCGGCTCCCATTGACCCTTGAGGTCCGAGAGCAGGTTGTTCCACAGTTCCGGACCCAGGATCATTCCGACGGAGTCACCCTGTGGTGTGCCCGCACGACCACTTCATTGTATGGTTCACGGGACAGGGCTTGGTAGGACTCGGCGCCGCCGATCTGTACATCCTCATCTCCTCCTTGGACCCGATGTGAGAAGTGGGCGGGTCTGCCGGTGATGGTGCAGATGGCGTGGAGCTTGGTCACATATTCCGCATGGGCCAGCAGCAGCGGCATGCACCCGAAGGGACGGCCCAGGTAATCGAGGTCCAATCCTGCGGAGATCACACGGATGCCCCGGTCGGCCATGCGATTGCACACTTCGACGATTTCCTCATCGAAGAATTGGACCTCATCTATTCCGACCACATCGGGCATTTGACCACCATCGATCAGTTGTTCGAGCACCGTTTCCATGGTGGCAGCATCCCGGACGGCGAGGGCGGGCTGTCTGCGGGCATCGTGGCTCACGACATCCGTGGTGTTGTGTCTGTTGTCGCGTTCGGGCTTGAACAGGGTCACTGCTTGTTTGGCGAGGCTTGCACGGCGCAGCCGACGCAGCAGTTCTTCCGTCTTGCCGGAAAACATGGGGCCGGCGATGACCTCGATCGTTCCGCCCACCGGATGTGGTGGATGCCTTTCGTATGCCGTCATGGTAGCCCAATTTTACGATGCACTTGGTCCATGTGGGGCCGGAGGTTTTCAAAGGGGTGTGAACGGCGGGGTATTGGATAACGTCCACAGTCCACGAAAGGCCATGGGAAACACTCTTTCTCAAGGGTTTGTGACCCACCGGAATTGCCACTATATTCGCACCCCGAATTTTTCGGGGTTTTTTCAACTCGAACCACCGTGGACACGTTGAGCTACAAGACAGTCTCCATCAACAAGGAGAACGCCGACAAGAAATGGTTGCTGGTCGATGCCGAGGGGCAGCGACTGGGACGCCTCTGTTCCGAAATTGCCCGCCTGCTCCGTGGCAAGCACAAAGTGAACTTCACCCCGCACGCCGATTGCGGTGACTATGTCATCGTCATCAATGCCGAGAAGGTGGCGTTGACGGGCAACAAGTGGGAGGACAAGGAGTACATCCGTTTCTCCGGATACCCCGGTGGTCAGTACCGCCGCACGGCTGCTGAGGTGCGGGAGCGCACGCCTGAGCGTCTCGTCGAAAACGCCGTGCGCGGCATGCTGCCCAAGAATCGTCTGGGCCGCGCCATCTACAAGAACCTTCACGTATACGTAGGTGCTGAGCACAAGCACGAGGCACAACAGCCTACCGCTCACGCCATTCCCTCCTGATTCGCATGCAGACGATCAATACCTCCGGTCGCCGTAAGAATGCCATCGCCCGCGTCTACATGACGCAAGGCACCGGCAAGGTGACCATCAACAAGCGGGACATCACCCAGTATTTCCCGCTCCCGACCCTCCAATACAAGGTCAAGCAGCCTTTCATGCTGACCGAGACGCTCGACCAATTCGACATCAAGGCGAATTTGGACGGAGGAGGCATCACGGGTCAGGCCGAGGCACACCGCCTCGCCATCTCCAAAGCGCTCATTGAAGTGAACGAGGAGCTGAAGCCCACATTGAAGGCCGAGGGCCTCACCACCCGCGATCCGCGGATGGTGGAGCGCAAGAAGTACGGCCAGAAGAAGGCGCGGAAGAAGTTCCAGTTCTCCAAGCGCTGATCCACTTCGCACCCCTTTACCACAGCATATACAGCTAGCATCCAAACGTCGAGGACCTTCAGCAGAAGCTACCCCGTCGTTGCCAAACTCCAGGAACGTAGCAACATGGCACGCACCAATTTCGACCAACTGCTTCAGGCAGGATCCCACTTCGGCCACCTCAAGCGCAAGTGGAACCCCCACATGGCGCCCTACATCTTCACTGAGAAGAAGGGCATTCACATCATCGACCTGCACAAGACGGTTGCCCTCGTGGACGAGGCCTCCGCTGCCGCCAAGCAGATCGCCAAGAGCGGCAAGCGCATCCTATATGTGGCCACGAAGAAGCAGGCCAAGGACATTGTCCAGGACGCAGCCCAGTCTGTGAACATGCCTTATGTGACCGAGCGCTGGTCTGGAGGAATGTTGACCAATTTCGCGACCATCCGCAAGGCGATCCGTAAAATGACGCAGATCGACAAGATGGAGGCGGACGGCACCCTGAGCACGATGTCCAAGCGTGAGCGTCTGCAAGTCAGCCGCCAGCGCGCCAAGTTGGAAAAGAACCTCGGTTCGATTTCGGACATGAACCGCATTCCGGCGGCTGTTTTCATCGTGGACGTGATGAAGGAGCACATCGCCTTGGCAGAGGCCAAGAAGTTGGGCATTCCTGTCATCGCCATGGTGGATACGAACAGCGACCCCCGTCCCGTGGATTTCCCGATTCCGGCCAATGATGATGCCAGCAAGTCGATCAAGGCTGTCGTGGATGCCATTACCGAGGCCATCAAAGAAGGCATGGCGGAACGTGGTGCTGAGAAGGATGCGCCCGCTGCGAAGGAAGCTACGGCCGCTGAGGAGGCTCCCGCTGAGGTAGCACCTGCCGCTGAGGAGGCTCCCGCCGAGGAAGCACCTGCTGCTGAGGAGGCTCCCGCTGAGGAAGAAGAGGGGGAGAAGGAAGCTTGATTTCCTGACCATATAGAGTACAACAGGTGTGGGTTGTCCCATGCCAACCCGCATAAAAACCAATACCATGAGTATTACCGCAGCCGAAGTCAACAAGCTCCGCAAGCAGACAGGAGCCGGCATGATGGATTGCAAGAAGGCCCTTGTCGAAGCCGAAGGTGATTTCGACAAGGCCATTGAGATCCTTCGCAAGAAGGGCCAGAAGATTGCCGCCAAGCGTGGTGACAATGAAATCGGAGAAGGGGCCGTCCTCGCCGCCACCAACGAAAGTGGCAACCGTGGATGCATCATCTCCCTGAATTGTGAAACGGATTTCGTCGCCAAGAACGCGGATTATGTGTCCTTCGCCCAGAGCATCCTCGATATCGCTTTGGCCGAGGCCCCGGCGGACAAGGATGCCCTCCTTACCTGTGCGCACCCGTCCGGTGTGACCGTTGGTGAGGAAATCACCAACCAGATGGGCCGTCTCGGCGAGCGCATCGAGGTGAGCCGTTACGAGCAGGTGTCCGGTGATGCCGTCGTTTCCTACATCCACCCGGGCAACCGCCTGAGCACCTTGGTTGCCTTCAACGGCGCCGTGGAGACCCAGGTCGGAAAGGACGTTGCCATGCAGGCGGCTGCCATGTCCCCGATTGCCCTCGATGAAAGCAACATCGCACAAGCTGACATTGACAAGGAGTTGGAAATTGGAAAGGAGCTCGCCATCAAGGAGGGAAAGCCGGAGGAAATGGCTGCGAACATCGCCAAGGGCCGCCTCAAGAAGTGGTTCAAGGAGGTGACGCTTGTCCACCAGGCTTTCATCAAGGACAACAAGAAGAGTGTGGCCGACTACGTAAAGGAGTCCGCCGGAGGTGACCGTGTCATTACGGGATTCAGCCGCGTCAGCCTCGACTGATTCATGACTTTTCAGACCGGATTGGAACGGGCTGCCTCAGGGTGGCCCGTTTTCATTTGGGGCAGGTGGGTGAATCGTCGGATATTGACGTCCCGATGAAGTACCAGCGCGTCCTCCTGAAATTGAGTGGTGAGGCCCTGATGGGCGAAAAGCAATTTGGCATAGACAACCAGCAACTTGCACTGTATGCAAGGGAGGTTGAGGCCCTGGTCAATGCTGGCGTGGAGTGCGCCATTGTCATTGGTGGAGGCAACATTTTTCGCGGCGTTCAGGCTGCCGAGGGCGGCATGGAGCGCACGCAGGGCGATTACATGGGCATGTTGGCGACCATGATCAATGCCATGGCCCTGCAGAGTGCCCTCGAGCACATCGGAGTGGATACACGCCTTCAGAGCGCCATTGAGATGAAGGCCATCGCGGAGCCGGTCATCCGTCGCCGGGCCATGCGTCACCTCGAAAAAGGCCGTGTGGTCATTTTCGGGGCAGGCACCGGAAATCCATTCTTCACCACGGACAGCGCTGCATCGCTTCGCGCCATCGAAATCGAGGCGGATGTGATCCTCAAGGGCACCCGTGTTGATGGCATCTACACGGCGGACCCGGAGAAGGATCCTTCCGCGGAACGATTCAGCAGCCTTTCCTTCGACGAGGTTTTCCAGAGGGGACTCAAGGTGATGGACATGACGGCCTTCACGTTGTGCAACGAGAATAAGTTGCCCATCATCGTATTCGACATCAACCAGCCCGGCAATCTGCTTCGCATCGTCGAGGGAGAGGAAGTCGGCACCATCGTAACCGTTTGAGACATGAGTGAAATGATTGAGCTCGCCTACGATTCGGCGAAGGAGGACATGCAGAAGGCGATGGACCGCCTCGATGCGGAGTTGCGGAAGATCCGAGCCGGAAAGGCCCATCCGAGTATGTTGGACAGCGTCAAGGTGGATTACTATGGTGCGCTCACGCCGCTCAATCAGGTCGGCAATGTTTCTACCACCGACCCTCGGACGTTGACGGTTCAGGCCTACGAGAAGTCCATGCTGGACCCCATTTCAATGGCCATCACCAACGCGAATCTGGGCCTGAACCCCATGAACAATGGAGAGGTACTGATCATTTCTGTTCCCGCCCTGACAGAGGAGCGCCGGAGAGAGCTCGCCAAGCAGGCCAAGGCCGTGGGTGAGCACGCCAAGGTGTCCATCAGGAATGCACGCAAGGATGCGAATGACGCGGTCAAGGCTTCCAAGGATGATGGGGCCAGTGAGGATGCGATCAAGGCTGGTGAGGCCAACATTCAGACTTTGACCAACGACTTCACCAAGCAGGTCGATGACCGCATTTCCTCCAAGGAAGCGGACATCATGACGGTCTGAAGCAGTTCGCCGCAGCATCCCGGGCGGCGCGGTCCAATTCGAACAGCTGTTCGAGTTCCGGCTTGGCCACATGCCCGACCGTGTCGAGGGCATGCTCCAGCACGTCGCTCATTTCCAGGAATCCGATTTCGTCGTTGAGGAATGCGGCTACGGCCACTTCGTTGGCGGCATTCAGGACGCATGGGGCGCCGCCTCCGGCTTCGAGGGCATCAAAGGCAAGTTGGAGGTTGCGGAAGGTGTTCTTGTCCGGTGCCTCGAATGTGAGGTTCGGATATGCGGCAAAATCGAAACGGGGAAAGTCGTTCTGAAGCCGCTGTGGGTAGCCCAATGCGTATTGGATTGGCAGCTTCATGTCGGGCAAACCCAGCTGGGCCTTGATGCTGCCGTCCTCGAATTGGACGCAACTGTGCACGATGCTCTGTGGGTGCACGATGACCTCGATATCGGCCCCTTTGACGTCGAAAAGCCAGCGAGCTTCAATCACTTCCAGACCTTTGTTCATCAGGGATGCGGAATCGATGGTGATTTTGGCACCCATGTCCCAATTGGGATGCTTGAGGGCTTGGGCCTTTGTCACTTCGGCGAGGCTTTCGCGGGTACGTCCGCGGAAAGGACCGCCTGATGCGGTCAGGATGAGCTTTTCAATGGGGTTGTGGAATTCCCCTGCAAGACATTGGAAGATGGCGCTGTGCTCGCTGTCGACGGGGAGGATGTCAACGCCCTTTTCCCGTGCGGCAGCCATCACGATTTCACCCGCGACGACAAGCGTCTCCTTGTTGGCGAGGGCGATGTGTTTGCCCGCGGCGATGGCGTTCATGGTGGGCTGTAAACCCGCAAACCCGACGAGGGCCGTGAGGACGATGTCGATGCCGTCCATCTCCACGAGCTGGGCAATGGCATCCTGTCCTGCGTAGGCTTTGATGTCGTGGTCCCACAAGGCGTCCCGGACCTTTTGACCTTGGCCCTCATCCGCGATGGCCACGGCGTTCGGCTTGAATTCCAATGCCTGTTGGATGAGCAGGTCGGCGTTGCGACCTGCTGTCAATACCTCCACCCGGAAGCGGCCTGGTTGGGCACGGACCACATCCAATGCCTGCGTTCCGATGGATCCCGTCGATCCCAGAATGGCGAGTCCCCGGCCTTCACCGGGATCGAAGGTTTCACTGTAGGGAACTTGCTCCATCACAGGAACCCGAGTTCGAGTTTGGCTTCCTCGCTCATCATGTCCTGCGTCCATGCGGGCTCGAATACGACTTCCACATCGGCGTCCACCACGCCCTCCATAGAGAGCACCTTCTGCTTGACATCGTTGGGCAGGCTTTCCGCCACCGGGCAGTTCGGTGAGGTGAGTGTCATCTGTACGTCGACCTTCTGTCCCCCTTCCGCATCGGAGAACTTGACTTCATAGATCAGGCCGAGTTCGTAGATGTCGACCGGAATTTCAGGGTCGAAGATGGTCTTGAGGACCGTGATGACATCTTGCTGATTCGGCATGGTGTGAAGTTAAGCGCGGCGGGCGGCGAGGGCGGCGGCATAGAGGCGCATTTGCTGTACCATGCTCGAGAGGCCATTGGACCGGGTGGGGGACAGGTGCTGGTGCAGGCCGATGGCGTCGAGGAAATGCAGGTCCGCTTCAGCGATGGCCTTGGCCTCCGCTCCTGACAGAACCCGGACCATCAAACCCACCAGGCCCTTGGTGATGATGGCGTCGCTGTCGGCAGAAAAGTGGACCGTTCCATTCTGTCCTTCATCCGCGGCCAGCCAGACACGGGACTGACAACCTTTGATGAGGTGGTCGTCGGTCTTTCGTCCTTCGTCAATGGCGGGAACGTCCTTTCCCAGTTCGATGAGGTGTTCGTATTTGTCCATCCATTCATCGAACAGGGCGAATTCCTCGATGACTTCCTTCTGGCGTGTGGCGATGATATCGGCGGACATGGATCAGCGGAGCATGTTGATGGCCCGTTCAAGGGCGATGACGGTCCGGTCGATTTCCTCTCGGGTCGTGTAGGCGGCGAAGGACATGCGGAGGGTGCCCGACGCCAGTCCGAGGTGCTCCATGAGGGGCTCGGTACAGTGGTGCCCGGTGCGCACGGCAAAGCCCTGGCCATCCAGCAGTGTGCCGAGATCGTAGGGATGCAGGCCATCGACCACCAGAGAGACGACGCCGACTTTTTCCGGAGCCGTGCCGATGATGTGCAGATTCGGCAATGTGTCCAAGGCCTGGTGGGCATGTTGGACGAGGGCGGTTTCATGTTTGTGGATGGCCTCGAGTCCCACACCATTCATCCAATCCAGGGCGATGCCCAATGCGATGCCTCCGCTGATGTGGGGCGTTCCCGCTTCGAACTTGTGTGGCAGATCGTTGTAGGTGGTTCCTTCGAAGCGGACACTCTTGATCATTTCGCCTCCTCCCCGCCAAGGGGGCATGGTTTCGAGGATGTCGCGTCTGCCGTACAGGAATCCGATGCCGGTAGGCCCGTATGCCTTGTGCCCGGTGCCGACATAGAAGTCGCATCCGATGTCCTGCACGTCAATGGCAAAGTGTGGGAGTGCTTGTGACCCATCCACCAAGGTTGCCGCACCATGGGCCCTTGCGGCTGAACAGATATCGTGCACGGGATTGATGGTGCCGAGCGTATTGGAGGCGTGCACCACGCCCACCAGCTTGGGTTGGTGCCGTTCCAGAGCGGCCCTGAAGTCCTCCAGGTCGAGGGTGCCGTCCCCGAGCACGTTGACGGGCACCACTTTCGCGCCCTTTTCCTCGCAGACCATCTGCCACGGCACGATGTTGGCGTGGTGTTCCATGCGGGTCACGAGTACGGTGTCCCCTTTCTTGAGATTGGCCCTTCCCCAAGCTTGGGCGACGAGGTTGATGGCATCCGTGGAACCGCCCGTAAAGATGACTTCATCGGTACTGGCTGCGCCAATGTGGTCAGCCAACTTCCCGCGGGCACCCTCGTAGGCTTCCGTGGCCAATTGGGCCAGGTGGTGGGCGCCGCGGTGAATGTTGGCGTGGTAATTCGACAGGTACTCACGCTGCCCCTCGATGACGGCAAGCGGTTTCTGTGCGCTCGCTGCGTTGTCCAGATACACCAAGGGTTTTCCGTGAACCTGTCGGTCCAGAATCGGAAAGTCCTTTCGGACGCGTTCGGGCAGGTTGGAGAAGGCCATCTTCAATCGGGAACCGCTGTGCGAAGTAAAGGTTCAGCCGCGCTGCCCCCATGTGAAGTGGAGCAGGAATTCACGGTTGCCGCTGCCTCCTTCAATCGGGGAGTCCATCGGGTCTGAGCAAAGGAATCCTGCTTCAACGGCCTGAGCCATGCTGTTTTCCAGGGCCTTTTTTCGAATGGTGGCATCTCGGACGACGCCATTGCGCCCAAGGTGTTTCTGTCCGACTTCGAATTGCGGCTTCACAAGTGCGACGCCCCAGCCCGTTGGGGCGAGCCACCTTGGCAACCGATGCCAGACGTGGTCCAGAGAGATGAATGAAAGATCGATGACCACAGAATTGGGGACGGGCTGTAGTTGTTCGGCATCCAGATCCTTGAGGTGGGTCTGTTGGAGATCCGCTACTCGGGGGTCCTGGCGCAGGGCATCGACCAGCTGATTGGTGCCGACGTCCACGGCATGCACGAACCGGGCGCCGCGTTTCAGACATACTTCGGTGAAGCCTCCTGTGGAGGCACCCAGATCGAGTACCGTGCGACCCGCCGGATCGAGCTGGTAGTGGTCGAGCGCAGCGACCAGTTTCAATGCGCCACGGGAAACCCAGGGAAGGTCCTCACCGAGCAATTCGATCGTGGCTTCCAGCGAGACTTTCTTTCCGGGTTTGCGCATTTCCACGCCATCTACACGGACGCCGTGAAGGGTGATGATGCGCTCGGCCCGGGGCCGACTGGTGACCAGACCGCGGTCGACAAGGAGCCGGTCCAGGCGGACGGTGTCCATCAGTTCCAGCCGAGGCGTTCGGCGTAGACGGATTCGACGTGCTGCTGGATTTCCGGGCGGAAGCCGTTGAGGACTTCAGCAAGGAAAGCCCGCACCAGCAGGTTTCGGGCAGCGGTCTCGGACATGCCACGTGACCTCAGATAGAACAAGGCCTCATCGTCGAACTGGCCTGTGGTGCAGCCGTGACTGCAGCGGACATCGTCCGCATAGATTTCGAGCTCTGGTTTGGCGTTGATGGCGGCCTTGTCTCCGAGGATGAGGTTGGCGTTGCTTTGGTAAGCCTCGATGCGTTGGGCATCCTTGTGCACCATGATCTTGCCATTGAACACCGCCGTTGCCGCATCGGCGGCGAGGCCCTTGTACAGTTCGTCCGACCGGCCATCGGGCATGGCGTGGTCGATGCGGGTGTGGTGGTCCACGAACTCTTGTCCATTGGGGAGGTAGCATCCGTGGAAGGTGCTGTCTCCATGCTGGCCGGCCTGTTGGATGTGCAGGTCATTGCGGAGCCAATGGGCGCGTGCTGTGGCGGTTCTCACCTCAAGTCTGCTGGACGCCGCCTGCCGGAACTGGTGGTGCCCGATGTGGAATGGTGACCCGTGCTCGTCCTGTACGATTTCGACGCCAAGTCGGGCATGCTCGCCGATTTCGGCGGTGATGGCGCCATTGTAGAGGCCTTTCGCACCCTCATGACTTGTGGTCCAGACGATGACCTCTGCCTTGGCCTCCTTTCCGAGCACAATCAGATGTTGAGGTTGTGCGGCGCGGGTACCCTTGCTGAGGTGGTGGTGCAAGAGTATGGGTTTGTCTGCGGTCACCCCGTCGGGCAGGATGACCACACCGCCATCCTGTGGTGCTGAAGCTTGCAGGGCAGCAAACCATTCACTGCCTGAAAAGTGATCTGATTCAAGTGCGCTGAGGCGGTCAGGACACTGCACCACAGCTTGGGACAGGGCCCCCATGAACGCCCCGTTGATTTCGACGGTATCTCCCGCATGGAACCGTCCATCGATGAAATTGAACCGGTGGGCATCCAGGCCGGGCAACACCTCCGGAATGCTGGTCACGCCATCCGCTGCAGCGGTGAACTCCAACTGTTGGATGCGGGCCGCACGGGTGTATTTCCACCGCTCATCGCGGGTGGTCGGATAGCCGATTTCATGGAGTGCGGCCTGTGCTGATGCAGCGCGATCCGGAGCAGCAGCGGGGTGCCCGGTCTCGCGGGTGACTTGGAGGACCCGCTCCGCCAGGGCCGCAGCCGGGGTGAGGGTCATGTTGCTCATGTCTGTTGTGCTTCGGTACCGACAATCCAATCGTAGCCCTTCTCCTCGAGTTCGAGGGCCAATTCCTTGCCCCCACTGTGCACGATGCGCCCTCCGGCGAGAACGTGGACATGATCCGGCACGATGTGGTCGAGGAGACGCTGGTAGTGGGTGATTACCAGAAAGCTGCGGTTGGCATCCCGCATGGCATTCACCCCTTGTGAGACGATGCGCAGCGCGTCGATGTCGAGACCGCTGTCCGTTTCGTCGAGGACGGCCAGCTTGGGTTCGAGCATGGCCATCTGGAAAATCTCGTTGCGCTTCTTTTCGCCACCGCTGAATCCTTCGTTGACTGAGCGGTCGCGCAGTTTGCCGTCGAGTTCCACAAGTTGGGCACAGTCCTTCACCTTGGCCAGGAAGTCCTTGCCGGAAATGGGCGCCTCCTCGCGTTGTTCGCGGATGCTGTTCAATGCGGTGCGCAGGAAATTGATGTTGGAGACTCCCGGGATTTCAACGGGGTACTGGAAAGCCAGAAAAATGCCGGCCACGGCCCGTTCGGTGGTGTCAAGTTCCAGCAGGTCGACCCCATCAAAGGTGATGCTGCCCGCGGTCACTTCGTATTCCTCGCGTCCTGCGATGATGCTCGCCAAAGTGCTCTTTCCGGAGCCATTGGGTCCCATGATGGCGTGGACTTCCCCGGTTCCGAGCTCGAGGCTCAGTCCTTTCAGGATTTCCGTGTCGCCGATGCGGGCGTGGAGGTTGTCAATCTTCAGCATGGTAGGGAATCAGCCGACGCTGCCTTCGAGGGAGATGGTGAGTAGTTTGCGCGCTTCCACAGCAAACTCCATGGGGAGCTTGTTGAGCACTTCCTTGGCGTAGCCATTGACGATCAGACCGATGGCCTGTTCTTCCGTCAGACCGCGTTGGAGACAGTAAAAAATCTGGTCCTCGCCGATGCGGGAGGTGGTGGCTTCATGTTCCACCCGCGCTGTGGGATGACGGGACTCGATGTAGGGAAAAGTGTGTGCTCCGCTCGTGTCGGTCATCAAGAGAGAATCGCACTGGGAGAAGTTCCTGGCGTTCCGTGCCCGCGGGCCCATCTGGACGAGTCCGCGGTAGCTGTTCTGGCTGTGGCCTGCGGAAATGCCCTTGGAGATGATGGTTGAGTTCGTGTTGGACCCGAGGTGGATCATCTTGGTTCCCGTGTCTGCCTGTTGGGCATTGTTGGTCACGGCAACGGAATAGAATTCGCCGATGCTGCCGTCTCCTTTGAGGATGCAGCTCGGGTATTTCCAGGTGACGGCAGAACCGGTCTCGACTTGGGTCCAGCTGATTTTGGCACGCGTCTCGCAGATGCCCCGCTTGGTGACGAAATTGAATACCCCCCCTTTTCCTTCGGCGTCGCCGGGATACCAGTTCTGGACCGTGCTGTATTTGATTTCCGCGTCGTCCTTGGCGATGAGTTCGACCACGGCGGCGTGGAGCTGGTTCTCATCCCGTTGGGGTGCGGTGCACCCTTCGAGATAGCTGACGTAACTGCCTTCCTCGGCTACGACGAGGGTGCGCTCGAATTGGCCTGTGCCCGCTTCGTTGATGCGGAAGTACGTCGACAGTTCCATCGGGCATCGGGTGCCTTTCGGGATGTAACAGAACGAGCCGTCCGTGAAGACGGCGGAGTTCAGGGCGGAGAAGAAGTTGTCCTTCACGGGAACCACGGTGCCCAAGTGCTTCCTGACGAGATCGGGATGTTCCTGTATGGCCTCGCTCATCGAACAGAAGATGATGCCCAACTCGGCCAGCTTGTCCTTGAAGGTGGTGGCCACGGACACACTGTCCATGACGAAATCCACGGCAACTCCGGAAAGGCGCTTTTGCTCCTCCAGTGAGATGCCCAGCTTGTCCATGGTGGCCCTCAATTCGGGATCGACCTCGTCCAATGAGCCCAAAGGCGCCTTGGATTTGGGTGCGCTGTAGTAGCTGATGGCCTGGTAGTCCGGCTTTTCATATTGCACATGGGCCCAATCGGGCTCCTCCATGGTCTGCCAGACCCTGAAGGCCTCCAGACGCCACTGCAACATCCAAGAAGGCTCCTGCTTTTTCGAACTGATGAGTCGGATGACATCCTCGTTCAGACCAGGAGGCACCTTGTCGGCCTCGATGTCCGTCGTGAAGCCGAATTCGTAATCCTTGCGGGTGAATTCGTCCAACAGGGGGTTTTCCTCGGCAGCGCTCATGGGTTGGTCATTCCCTCAAATGGAAAAACTCTCACCGCAGCCACATGTTCTGTTGGCGTTGGGATTGTGGAAGACGAAACCTTTGCCGTTGAGGCCACCTGAGTACTGCAGTTCCGTGCCGACGAGGTAGAGGAAACTTTTGCGATCCACCACGACCTGTACCCCATTGTCTTCGAAGCTCTGGTCGCCCTCTTTCATCTCGTGATCGAAAGTCAGTTCGTACATGAGACCACTACAGCCTCCTCCCTTGACGCCAACGCGCACGAAGCTGCCATCAGGGCAGCTTTGCTCGGCCATCAGTCGGCGCACTTGGTCTCGTGCATTTTCGTGGACGGTAATCATGCGACTGGTCCTTCAAAAATCCCCTATACATGGGATGTAGAGCAAAGGTAGTGACCTTATTTGGACGCAATCCAAATAACAGATGTCAAAGTTCGTCGCTGGAAGTGTGGCCCCATCAGGCTTCCTGCTGGAACCCGTCCCAACCTTGCGCCTTCAGTTCCGTTTCCATTCCATTGCGCGTGATGAGCGTCCGCTCGGCCGGGTCCTCTGTCATGTGACCTACGATGGAGAACATGGGATGATTGCGGATGTCTTCGTATCGGTCCTGTGGAATGGTGAACAACAGCTCATAATCCTCGCCTCCGCTCAGAGTGCACAAAGTCGGGTCCAGATTGAAGGCACGGGCGGTTTCATACATGTGTTCCGCCATGGGAATCTTGTCCTCATGGATCCGCACACCGCACCCTGATGATGCGGCAATGTGCAGGGCTTCCGAGGCAAGCCCGTCGGAAACATCAATCATGGAGGTCGGGATGATATCGAGCTTCTCCAGCTCTGCAATCACGTCCACGCGGGCTTCTGGCTTCAATTGTCTTTCGAGGAGGGCCTCGAAACCAGTCAGGTCCGGTTGGGCTCCCGGCGCCTCCTTGAACACATGCTTCTCACGCTCGAGTACCTGCAAACCCATGAAAGCACCGCCCAATTCTCCACTGACCACCAGCAATTCATCTGGTTTGGCCCCATTGCGCAGGGTCTCTTTTCCCTCACTGACGACGCCCAGCACCGTGACTGAGATCATCAAGCCGGACCGAGAGCTTGTCGTATCACCACCGACGAGGTCGATGCCATAACGTTCGCAGGCCAGGCGCATTCCGGAATAGAGCTCCTTGGCTGCCTCGACGCTGAAGCGGTTGGATAGTGCCAGCCCTACAACAACCTGTGTGGCCCGCCCATTCATGGCGCATATGTCGCTAACATTCACAACAATGGACTTGTATCCCAGGTGCTTCAATGGGGCGTACATCAGGTCGAAGTGCACCCCTTCACAGAGTAAATCCGTGCTGATGAGTTGCCGGACTCCTTGGCCGGGAGATTGCAGTACGGCAGCGTCATCTCCTATGCCCACCAAGGTCTCGGGTTGTTTGGTGGCGAGGTTCCGGGTCAATTCCGCAATCAATCCGAACTCCCCCAAAGTCCCTATCTCGGTGCGTTCCGTGTCCATTGTGCAAAGCTAATTGACCGATTTTTTGTAAATTGCCGAGTTCAAGTGGTCTCGAAATCCTTTGATATGAAGCTTCCCCTGCTGTTTTCGTTGTTTCTGCTCTGCAGCACTGCGTGGGCCCAGACCTCCGTTTCCCTTCGGATTGATCATAAGGCGGGACAAGCGGAATTTGACGCATCTACGGACTTGGTGACGCCGTTGGGGGAGGAAATCGAGATCGACAGACTGGAGTATTACCTCAGCATGTTCGTCATCGTACATGATGGCGGTATCGAAACCCCCATCGACGGTGCGTACGTTCTGGCCGATGCCTACGTCGATGAGGCCCATCCGCTTGGAACTGTCTCTGGAGTCTCCAATGTGGAGGCCCTGAAGTTCAGCGTGGGCATCGACCCCGAAAACAACCATGCAGACCCGGCCTCCTGGCCAAATGGTCACCCTCTTGCGCCCCAGGTTCCCAGCATGCATTGGGGCTGGTCCGCTGGATATCGATTCATCGCCATGGAAGGAGGGGCCGGAATCAATGGTGTGGTGACCCATGAAATCCACGCCTTGGGAGACGACAATCATACGCCGGGTGAGATGGGGGTATTGGCCACTATGGAGGACGGAATCCTGATGTTGGACATCGAGGCGGACGTCATGGGCTTCTACCAGCAGTTGTCGGTGGAATCAGGGTTGATCAATCACGGAGAAAACGGGGAGGCGGTACTCGTCTGCAATAACCTGGCGGATCATGTTTTCCGCACACCCGGTGCCAACAGTGTGGCAGAGGTGGCGACCGATCGGTTTGATTTCGACCTGATCCAGATTGACGGAGGGGTCCGTGTCAGATTCAATGGGCCCTTGACCCACGCTGTGAAAGTGCAATTGCTGGATATTCTTGGGCGGCCTGTCGGCACTCATGACATTCCCATGGGAACCCGTCTCCACGACTTGTTGGATGTCAATGCAGGCACCTTCCTGATTTCCATTTCAGGACCGACCGATCGACAGACCCGCCGTTGGATTCAGGGATGACCCGGCAGCTTCCATTGTGCTTCCTTCCGTGCCTTGTCCTGCTGCTTGCGGGATGCAGGCCTGATGGTGTCGAGGAGCCACGGCAGCCGGCGGAGTACGATCCTACGCCTTATTCCCTCGAAATCGGCCATTTCCCCCCACCCGCCATTCCCGAGGACAATCCCTTGACCGAGGCTGGCGTGCAGTTGGGGCGGATGCTGTTTCACGAGAAGCGGCTCTCCGGGGACAATACTCAGGCCTGTGCCGACTGCCACCTGCAATCCCGGAATTTCTCGGATGTCGCGGTTTTCAGCTTGGGCATCGCGGGTGAGGAAGGGCACCGCCACAGCATGGTGCTTTCCAATCTGGCTTGGCATGTCCACCATGGAGAATCGCACGGGCACGGGTTTTTCTGGGATGGACGTGCTGCGACAGTGAGGGAACAGGTTCTGCTGCCGATTGAAGATCCCCTCGAGATGGATGAGCACCTTGAGAATGTGATTGTCAAACTGGGCGCCGAGCAGGATTATGTTGATCAATTCAAGCGGGCCTTTGATTCGGAGGACATCACGGAAGAGCGATTGGCCCTGGCCTTGGAGCAGTTTCTGTTCTCCATGGTATCCAACAACAGCAAGTACGATCGATGGCTGCTCGGAGAGGCCACATTGTCCGAAAGTGAGGAGCGGGGCCGGGTGTTGTTCTTCGATGAGTTCGACCCCTTCAATCCGGAGGCCAGCGGTGCGGATTGTGCCCATTGTCACAGCGGACTGGATTTTTCGAGCCACCAGTTCGGCAACAATGGACTCGATGCGGATGAGGACATGGAGGATATCGGCTACATGGGGGTCACCGGTGATGGTGGGGACCTGGGCAAGTTCAAGACACCGTCACTCCGCAACGTGATGATGTCAGCACCCTACATGCACGATGGTCGGTTCGCGAACATCGACGAGGTGCTGGACCATTATGACCATGGTGCCGTGTCGAGTACGTCGTTGGACCCAATGATGCAGTACAACGTCGATTATGGCTTGGGTCTTACCGAGCAGGACAGGGCTGATCTGATTGCATTCCTGCACACCTTGACCGATCTGGATTTTCTTGAGAACCCGGCGTTCTCCAGTCCCCACTGATCATTCCGATTCCGCTGCCCATGTCCTGATGGCCTGTGCGACCTTCAGGGAAACGACTTTCAACAAAGCGGCTTCATCCGCAGCACGAATGGCGTCCACGGTCTTGAATGCCGCCATCAGTTTGTGGCGGGTGGCCGGACCGATGCCCGGGATATCGTCCAAGGCACTCCGCAATGCCGCTGCACTGCGGCGTTTGCGGTGATGGGCCAGGGAGAACCGGTGGGCTTCATCCCGCATGCGTTGGATCAGTTTGAGGGATTCTGATCGCTTGTCGAGGTGCAGCGGAATGCTGTCGCCGGGAAAGTAGAGTTCCTCCAACCGCTTGGCGATGCCGATGATGGCGACTTGTCCCATGAGTCCGAGCTCCTCCAGTGCCCCAACGGCGCTGGAAAGCTGGCCCTTGCCCCCGTCCACGATGATGAGCTGCGGCAGCGGTTCGTCTTCATCGCGCAACCGCTTGTAGCGACGGTGGACGACCTCGGCCATGGAGGCGAAGTCGTCGGGCCCCTGCACCGTTCTGATGCTGAATTTCCGGTAATCGGCCTTGGCGGGCTTGGCTTTCTTGAAGACCACACAGGCCGAGGCGGGATGGGTTCCGTGGATGTTCGAATTGTCGAAGCACTCGATGTGGACGGGCAGTTCCTTGAGGTGAAGGTCTTTTTGCAAGGTCTCCATCACCCGGTTCTGGGCAGCTTCCGGGTCCACCTGCTCCTGCTGCTTGCGCTTGTCGAGCATGGTGTACTTCGCGTTCCGCTCTGAAAGCTCGATGAGGCGCTTCTTGTCACCGCGTTGGGGCACGTGCCATTTGATGTCAGCCACGATGGGGCGGACGGGAATGTTGGTGAAGATTTCAGGACTGTGGATGTCGAAGCGTCGGCGGATTTCCAGGATGCCGTATTCGAGCAGGTCCTGGTCGCTTTCATCCAATCGCTTCCGCAGTTCCAGGGTCTGTCCATGTACGATGCCTCCGTCCATGATCTTCATGAAGTTGACGTACCCTGCGGTGGGGTCGCTCACAACGGAGTATACCTCCACATCGTGGATGCTGGGATTCACCACGGTGCTCTTGGCCTGGAATTTCAGCAGGGCCTCCTTTCGGCGCCTGAATTCCTCTGCCTGTTCGAATGCGAATTCACCGGCGGCCTGCTTCATGGCCCGATCGTACGTCTTCACGAGGTCCTTGATGTTGCCCTTCAGGATATCGCGTATGGCCTCCACACCGGCGTCATAGTCTTCCTGTGATTGCTTTCCGACGCAGGGGGCCTTGCAGTTGCCGAGGTCGTACTCCAGGCAGGTTCGGAATTTGTCCGCATCAATGTTCTTCTGGCTCAGGTCGTATTTGCACGTCCGTATCGGGTGCAGCTTGCGGGCAATGTCCAGGACGGCGTTCATCGTCTTGACCGATGCATAGGGACCGAAATACTCGGACCCATTCTGAACGATGTTGCGCGTGGGGTGGACGCGCGGGAAGCGTTCCTTGCGGATGACGATGGACGGATAGGTCTTGTCGTCCTTGAGTTCGATGTTGTAACGGGGCTGGTGCTCCTTGATGAGGTTGTTCTCGAGGAGCAGGGCGTCCACTTCAGTCTCCACCACGATGAACCGGATGTCGGCGATCTTTTTGACGAGGAGCCGTGTCTTTCCGTTCTCGTAGGTCTGCTTGTTGAAATAGCTCGCGACCCGCTTCTTGAGGCTCTTGGCCTTTCCGATGTACAGCAGGTTGCCCTCCGCATCGAAATGCTGGTAGACTCCGGGACTGTCCGGCAGCCTCTGCAGGATGCGTTTGATGTGCGGTGTGGCTTCCATCGGGTAGGGCAGGTCTAGGCAAGTTACCTTCGGCAGCAATGTCGGAACCCCTTCCTGGGCATGGCCCTTCACGAGAGTTGGTCACAGGCGCCACCGGCCTTGTGGGCATGTATCGATTGGCTTGGCGCATGGAGCGGGGCTGGCCTACGGTGGCGTTGCACCGCACGCACAGCAAGCTGGACCGGGTGGAGGATTGGCTCAGGGAGCGTCTGGGCCATGGGTTCGAGGCAGCATGGGCCGCATTGGAGTGGCGTGAGGCGGACCTCGGAGATGTGGTGGGCCTCGGGGATGCCATGGCTGGATGTGACCGGGTATTTCACGCGGCCGGCAGGGTCAGCTTCCTTCCGGGCGATGAGCTGCGCCTCAAGGAGGTCAATGCGATCGGCACGGCCCACATTGTGGACGCTGCCCTGGGTGCCGGTGTGAAGCGGTTGTTCCACGTATCCTCGGTTGCGGCATTGGGCCGGTCCGGAGAAGATGGCGCGCCGGTTCACGAGGATTCCGATTGGGCTGACGGGGCAGGTGCTTCTCCCTACGGAAAGAGCAAACGGGCGGGTGAGCTGGAAGCATGGCGAGGTCAGGCAGAAGGGTTGGAGGTCATCGTGGTCAACCCGACCATCATTCTGGGCGACGCCCGTTACGATGAGAGTTCAGGCATGGTATACCGCAGCGCTTCCAAAGGGCGCCGCCACCATCCGGCCGGTGGCAATGGTTTCGTCGGGGCCGAGGATTTGCTGGACGTCATCGGAGCGGTGGATCAGGCCGCCGATGAGGGACAAGGGGGTGTTCTCGGTGAGCGTTTCATCGTTTCGGCCGAGGAGGTCTCTTACCGCGACATGATGGGGTGGGTGGCCGATGGACTCGGCGTGCGGGCTCCGGATCGGCCTCTGTCCGGATGGATGTTGGAGGTGGCGTGGCGTGCTGCCGCGGTTTGGGGAAGGGTGACCGGGACGCCGCCCATGCTGACACGCGACATGGCGCGGAATACCATGCACATGCACCGATATGACACTTCCAAGTTGGCGGGTGCCTTGCCTGATTTCAAGTTCACGCCGATTCGGGAAGTCGTGCGGTCTGCCGTCGGCAAGGGGCTGTGAGGCGGATCAGTTCCACTTGCTGTTCCGCTCCATGGAGTCGAGTCTCAGCTTGACTTCATCGAGGATGCCTGGAAGGGCTTCCGGTTGGCTGTACCACCATTCGTAAGTGGCGGTGAAGGCGGTATCACTGACCCCGGCGTCTTCGAGAATCCGTTTCCGGTGGGCAGCGCGGATGGCGTCGCGGTCGCCCCCTTGGAGCATGCGCTGTCGATAGGCCGCCTCGAGCAATTGCAATTGGGCATGGACCTCCACGAAGGTGGCCCGGTCGAGCATGATGTCGCTGCGGGCAGGAATGTCCTCCTTTGGCCTGGGGTCACACGAAGCCAGAAGGACTGGGGCCAAGGCGAGTATGGACATGGATAACCGCCGTACCCTCATCGGTCGAATGTCAATCGGCGTCCCGCATGGGCGCATCCTTCAGCGGGCTCGAGCACGTTCCGGCCATCCCAGACCTGGACACCATTGACCCACGTCCCAACCACCCGTGCGGAGAAGCTGTCTCCGGTGAAAGGGGACCAACCGCACTTGCTTAACAAGCCCTGTTCGGTGACGGTCCAAGGTGATGCGGGATTGACCAGCACGAAGTCAGCGAAGCAGCCCGCACGAAGAAACCCACGGCCTTCGATGTCGAAGAGTTCCGCGACCCGGTGGGCGGTCAGGCGCGGAATGTCCGTGAGGTCGAGCCAACCCTGGGCGACCCCCTCGTACAAGGCGACCAACGCGTGCTGTACAAGTGGTCCGCCCGAAGGCGCGGACCAGTAATTGTTGGCCTTTTCCGTCTTGGTGTGCGGTGCGTGGTCGGTGGCGAGGACATCGATGGCGCCTCCCGGTTTCAGTGCAGCCCGGATGGCGGCGCGGTCTTCAGCAGTCTTGACTGCGGGATTCCATTTGATACGGCTGCCGCGATCGCCGTAATCGGCATCCGTGAACCAGAGGTGGTGGGTGCAGGCTTCCGCCGTGATCCTCTTTTCGGAGAGGGGCCGACTTCCATCGAAAAGGCCAAGTTCCCGGGCGGTGGAGATGTGCAGAACATGCAGTCTTGCCCCAGTCCTTGCGGCGAGCTCCACGGCACGCGATGAGCTTCGGTAGCAAGCCTCGGCACTCCGGATGATGGGATGCTGTCCGATGGGCACGTCATCCCCGTACTGTTCCCTGGCTGCGGCGGCATTGGCCCTGATGGTGGCTTCATCCTCGCAATGCGTGGCGATGAGCATCGGGCATTCCTTGAAGATGCCTTCGAGGACGGTGGCATCATCGACCAGCATGTCTCCCGTGGAACTGCCCATGAAGACTTTGACCCCACAGACCTTTTGTGGGTCGGTCTTCAAAACCTGCTCGAGGTTGCCGTTGGAGGCCCCCATGAAGAAGCTGTAGTTCGCAGGGCTGACCTCTGCAGCCCGATCGTATTTCGCCTGAAGCAGTTCCTGTGTCAGTGATTGGGGTACAGTATTGGGCATCTCCATGAAGGAGGTGATGCCGCCGGCCACTGCTGCCCTCGATTCGGTGGCGATTTCCGCCTTGTGGGTCAATCCCGGTTCGCGGAAATGCACCTGGTCGTCAATCAGTCCTGGCAAGAGATGGAGTCCCGCGCAATCGTGGATGGTGGCAGCCTGTGCCATGGCCGCGACCGCAGGGTCCCCGGACTGCCTCAGTTCTGGTCCGACCGCGGCAATTCGGTCGCCTTCCACAAGCAATTCCGCGGATTCGACGCGGCCTTCGTGGACGATTTGGGCTCCGATGAAAAGGTGCTTCATGTATGGGCTGTCGTGACAGCGGGGAGGATGTCGAAGCGGCGCATCTGCAGCACGCCCCAGAAAGCCTCCTTGAAGATGTTCAGACTCATTTTCGACGTACCCAATTCCCGGTCCACGAAGGTGATGGGAACCTCGGCAATGGCGAATCCGAGCCGCTTGGCGTTGTACTTCATTTCGATCTGGAAGGCATACCCCACGAAGTGGATGTGATCCAGGCGAATGGTCCTGAGTGTCTTGGCGCGGTAGCACTTGAACCCTGCCGTCGGATCCTTGACACCCAATTGCAGCACGAGGTTGACGTACAGGGATGCGCCATAGCTCATGGCGATGCGGTGCCAAGGCCAATTGGAGACCCCGCCTCCTTTGGTGTAACGCGATCCCACCGCCACGCCGGCACCGTCCATGCAGGCTGCGCGCAGTCGTTCGAGGTCGTTGGGATTGTGGCTGAAATCAGCGTCCATCTCGAAGATGTATTCATACCCCTTCGTCAATCCCCATTTGAATCCGGCGATGTAGGCTGTGCCCAACCCCAGTTTACCAGATCGCTCGAGGATGTGGATGCGGTCGGGATATTGAATCTGGGCTGCGCGCACGAGGTCAGCCGTTCCATCGGGCGAGCCATCATCAACGACCAGGACATGAAAGGAACCACCCCGTTCCGGAGCCAAAGCCATGACGGTCTCGAGCATCCGAGGGATGTTTTCCTTTTCGTTGTAGGTCGGTATGATGACGAGGCTGTCGGACACGGTGATTCCAAATGCAATATCGTTCAGAGCGATATACGGAGGAGATTGAGTTCTTCTTGTGTCAGCATGCGCCAATGGCCGCGGGGCAGGTCCTTTTTCGTCAACGGGCCCAGTGCTGTGCGGTCGAGTCGGTCGACCTCATAACCCAAGTGGTTCAGCAGTCGGGTCAGGCCTTTCGGTCGGTTGGAGTGGATTTCCACTCCGATTTCGCGGGGCTGTTTTTCAGGATCGATGAAATGGGCCGCTTCCACCTTGTATCGCTTGCCTTCGATCTCGACCCCCTCCACCATGGCATCGAGGTGTTCCTGTCTTGCCTTCTGGCGCAGGGTGACGTGGTACAGTTGACGGAAACGTGTGCCGGGCATGCGCATGCGCTCGGCGAGTTCGGGATCGTTGGTGAACAGGAGCAAGCCCGTGTCCATTCTTTCCACCTTGTCGATGGGCAGGACGTTTTCGCGCGTCGCATTGCGGATGAGGTCCATCACCGTGCGGCGCCCCTGCTTGTCTCCTGCTGTTCCGAGGAAGTTCTTGGGCTTGTTCAGGATGAGATATCGCTTGGCCTCAGGTTTGATCCGCTGCCCTTCCACCATGACTTCGTCCGTGCGCAGCACTTTGGCCCCCAGTGCGGTGATGACTTCCCCATTGACGCTCACGGCGCCCGCCGTGATGAGCAGGTCAGCCTCCCTGCGGGCACAGACGCCGGCATTGGCAATGAACTTGTTGAGCCGGATGGGGGCATCCGGATCCTTGAGTGGTGCCCTTTTCTTCGGTTTCGTCTTGAAGTGTCCCGGCTTGCCGGAACGGCTGAATTCCTTGCGCCCTGCGGGCTTTGACTTTCGTCCCCGCCCCTTTGATTCCGGGGTGGATGGTGCAGTGGGGGATGAAGAAAGTGACTTGCGGGTCCCGAATCCACGTTTCTCAATTCCCCCTTCCGCACCTTCCGGGCGCATGCGGTTGGGGTTGCCGGAACGGCCAGTGCGTTGGGGTCGGCGGGAACGGGGCTGGTCGGACATGTTGCGCGAAGTGGCCTGCGAAGATAGGCAGGCCTTACTGCCAAAGGCTCAGCGACCGGGAGCGACCCGGATGCGTTCATCCGCCGTGGGTCCGCCTTGGCGGCCGAACAGGTAGGCGAGGGTGATTCCGCGTTCGAGGAATGTCATGGCGTGTCGGGATGAACTGGCGTCAAGCAGTGCCGCTTCAACCCCTTCCGTGACGGGAGTTTCGCCACTCAGATCACTGGAAGCAAGGAATCTGCCATTGCCAATGCTGATCCAGCCCGCTTGAGCGCGGGCGAGGACGCGGAATCGACCGTATTGCAGCCATGCGCCCACACTGCTGCTTGCCCCCCAACCACTCACATGCCAATAGTGCTTCGTTCGCACCCCCATCCATCGAACATCGGTGGCGCAGAGCACAAGGCCCAAGCTGGCAGCGGTCTGCAGGCCGAATTGCCATTTGCGGTTGGCGGTATCCCATGTCTGTCTCGTCCGGGAGGCACGGCCGAAGGTGAAATCCCGCTCGGCAGCGACCCTGATGAAGTTCATGCCGTCGGAATGTTCGAAGTTGAATTCGCGCCATGCCCAATCGAAAGGGGAGTGGTCGTACACCACGGTGTCCATGTATCCGCTGATTTCGTGCACGGCATGTGGGACCTTGTATTTGAGGTGGTCCCATCCAGCGCTGATCCATAGCGTACCGGGAATCACATCCCCCTTGCGCAAGGTGTAGCCCACCCGTGCGTTGAATTGGGGGATGGTCATTGCCGTCGGGTTCAGGTGGACCTTGGGATCGAATGGTGCAGGCATGTCGGTGGCCTTGAGGTCGTGGAAGACGAGGTCCACTCCGGGCCCGATCAGCCTCAGATCGGTGCGGCCATATTCGGCCCGATGGTACCCCCAGTGGACGTACCATTTGCCCTCGGCCTTTGGGGCATCCATCCACCCGATGGCCTGTCCCATTGCGCGGCTGCCCGTTTGTCCATGGAATTTCAGGCAGCAGATTGCCGCCATCATGACCGTGAGCCATGGACGGGGGCAAAGGAGTACGGTACACCAGCGCATCAGGCCGACGAAAGTAGGTCGATGTCGGTTGGGCCTGTTCACTTTCATGCCATGGAGACGTTGAAGCAGGGGCTTGGAAGGTGGGGTGAGGAAGTGGCGGTGCAGCACATCATGGGGCTGGGGTGGGAAATCCTGGCGCGGAATTGGCGACGGGGCAGACTTGAAGTGGATGTCTTGGCCCGGGATGGGCCCTGGCTTGTGGTGGTGGAAGTCAAGACGCGCACGGAGCCCGTTCAGGCGGGTTGGCACCGCATGGTGTCCCGGGCGCAGCAGGAGCGCCTCATCCTCGCCGCCCGGGCTTTTCTCGCGGTCCATCCGGACCGCAATCTCGAGGTGCGGTTCGACGTGATGGCCATACTCAGGAACCGCTATGGTCACCGTGTGCTTCACACCCGCGACGCCTTCTATCCTTTGCTTCGATGATGTGCGGCTACGCACGGCTTCCTGTTCGGATTCGGGTGGATGGCCACGCGAAGTGGTCTGATTCTTGCGTTGATTGAACCCATGGAACAGCGTTCGACCTATCTCGTCATCATTGCCGTGTTGGCCTGCACTGCCGGCTATCTCGGATTCATGGTGTCCCAGCAAGGGGATACCATCGAGGGCCAGACCGAGGAAATCCAAGCAGGCGAATTGGAGCGCCAGACCTTGGAGCTCGACTTGCAGAAACTGCGTTTCAGCTATGATACCCTGCAGACGGAGAACTCGCTCATGATGGCTGAAATGGCCGCGCAACGCAGTGAGATTGACGGTTTGATCGGCAAGCTCCGGGACCGGAATTACAGCATTTCGAAGCTCAAGAAGGAAACGGAGACCCTTCGCCGGATCATGCAGGGGTATGTGGTGACCATTGATTCGCTGAACCAGCTGAACATTGCCCTTCAGGCTGAACGCGATCAGATGGCGAATCAGGTGGCGGCGGTTACGGAGCGCAACGATGCCCTCGAGCGGAAGCAGGATGACATGGAGCAGATCATTGAAGCCGGAAGGGTATTGCAGGCGACGGATCTGACTCCGGTGGCCATCCGTGTGGCTTCGACCGGCTCCCAGCGGGAGACCACGCGGGCGAAGAGGGCGGAGATGATCAAGACCTGTTTCACCTTGATGGAAAACAGAATTGCCGAGAAGGGCGAGCGTACTCTGTTTCTCGAGGTATTGGATCCGGACGGCCGATTGATGCCGCCTGGAGACCGTGCACCTGTGGCGATGTCCAGTGGCGTTCCGGCTTCCGCGGCGAGGGCCTTGGATTATGTGGGAGAGCGCATGGAGGCCTGTATCTTCTTCACGGCCGCCGAGCCTTTTGAGCCGGGTGTGTATACGGTGCACCTCGTCGATGGTGCCGAGCGCATCGCCACGACGGACCTCATCCTCCGTTGATCCGGCTCAGCGGATCAGGGTGACCTTTCCCTGGCGCGTCTCGAGGCCCCGGCTTGTTGGGAAGAATACGCGCCAGGTATACACGCCTGGTGGTGCGCTGTGCCTCCCTTCCCCGATGGGGGAAACGCCTTCTGCCATGCCGGGCCCGCCCACGCCACCGGTCCAATATGCCCGCGGGTCGACCGAGGCCCAGATGAGGGTGCCCCAACGGTCCCAGATTTCGACGCGATAACCGGGAAGGATGTTGCCGTTGGGCAATCCCTGGATGTAATTGCCCGCCCCATTGAGCCAGTTCCCTTCCGGTCGCCAGCCATCGTTGATGCCGTCATCGTCCGGGGTGAAGCCCGATGGCACATACAAGGGATACAGGAATTCGACCTCCACTACATCCGCTGATCGGCAACCATTGGTATCGATGACGTGCAGGGTGAAGATGCCGTCTTCCTGAAAGACCACTTCCGGGATCAGACAATCCGAACAGGACAAGGGCTCGGATGGACTCCACCAGAGGGAATCGATGGGGGCGCCCGATACGGAACCGTACAGGAATGTGGGTTCCATCCATTCGTTGCGCTGGTCCGGACCGGCTTCCACCGTGGGCCGGGGCCAGACCTGCACGGTGACTTCAGCTGTGGCCACGCAACCATCTGCGTCGGTCACGTAGGCCGTGAACGTCTGTGTCGTTTCGGTGACCACGGTGGTCTCGGCAGCACCGGGCTGGGTGACCAAGGCCCCGGGAACCCATTGGTAGCTCACGCCGCCCGATGCGGTCACGGGGAATGGTACGCCAGCACATACCCATCCTCCTTGTGAAGCCGTGGCTACCGGTATGATGACATTCACGGTGACTTCATCGGTGCCTGTGCCGCACAGGTTGGTGATGTCCACGGTGTAGGTGGTGGTTTCAGCAGGGTTGGCCGTGGGGTTCTGGCTGCCCGGGTTGTTCAGTCCGGTGGTGGGCGACCAACTCCAAATGCTGCCATCCTCGGCGGAAAGCTGGGTGGATTGGCCATCGCACAGGTCGACCGTGGGATACACATTGCCGCCGGGTGCCGATGCGACGACATCCACTGTGAGTTCATGTTCCCGTATGCACCCTTCGGGCGAGGTCACGGTGACCGTGTAGGTGGTGGTGGTGGCCGGAGACGCCTGGGGATTCTGGGAGAAGGGATCCGACAGGCCATTCGGGGGGAACCAGGCATAGACCCAGTTGGGCGCATCCGCGAGCGGGCTCGTGACGGACAGCGGTGCGACATCGCCCAGGCAGATTTGGGTATTGCCGCTCGTGGACGTGGCCATGTCGATGACTTCGAGGGTGATTTCCGTGGATTCCGTCCCGCAGAGGGTTTCGTCCGTCAGGGTGTAGGTGGTCGTGTTGGTGGGGTTGGCGGTGGGGTTGGGCACATCGGTGGCGCTCAGACCGGTCGGTGGAAACCAATTGAGGTCTCCATTTCCGCTGCCTTGCAGTTGCGTGTCATCGCCGAGGCACAGCGGCTCGACTGGTTCGATCTGGGGATCCGCGTTGGGGGCAATGGTGACCGTGACATAGGCCGTATCCGCTTCGAGGCATCCCGTGGTGTCTTCGGCAATGACCTCCACCTCGAAAATGCCATTGATGCCATAGAGGTGCAAGGGCGCCACTTCATTGCTGAAGTTGGCATCCCCAAAGTCCCAGGTGAAGGCGGCGGGACCCGACGTGAAATTCTCGAACTGGACGCTTTCTCCCTGACAGAATTGATCCGGACCGTCGATGTCGATGTCGGCGTTGAGTTTGCCCAACTCGAATTTGAAGACCCCCATGTTGCAATTCGGACTGGGGTTGTCAGCACTCCAAGCACCCGGCGTCGAGGGGAAATCGTTCATGCTGCCACATCCAGCGCAGGCCGCTTGGTACACGGTGCCGTTGGGGTCGAATCGAGAGGAACCACCGTCCACGTGTTCGTTGGCGAAGCCGCCTCCGAAGTAAGTGGCATACACGAGGTCGGAAGCGTCGGGAGCAAGCACGGCGAGGTAGAAGTCGCTGCCATCCGTGCTCGATTGGAAAGGGTTGTCCGTCACGGGAAGACCATATGTGGTGCTGCCGGCCACATCCGCAGTTCCTCCCGTGGCATTGGTCTGGCCGCCCCACCCACTGATGTAGACCTGTTCGCAGTCGCTCACCAGGAAGGCGGTGGGGCTGATGTCGATGTTGCCTGACCCTGTCCCGATGGTCGTTTGCCAGTGGATGTCACTCAGATCCTCGAAGAAGCATGTGATGTATTGGCCGCTGCCCGGATTGGAATAGACGTCACCGATGATGGGCATCCCCGTCCGCGCTTGCCCGAAGGCATAGGGTCGCCCGGTGGCATCGCGCTGGACGAAGTAGATCTGGTCGTAATCGGTCAGGCCGTGAAAGGTGCCATGCTGTACGGTGAGGTCATCCGGTCCAGCCGTGAATCGGGCGATCCAGCCTTCCGTATATCCTTCAGGAGAAGGTTGGATGCCGCCTCCCGGGAAGGGCAGGGAGGGCGATGTCGTGCCCCCGCCGACCAGGACGTCGAGGTTGCCGAAGGCCCCGAAGGCGTTGTCCGGTGCGACTTCTATGCTGTACGCCGCATCGTGTCCTGCCCCCCCGAAGGTCCTGCCGCACAGCAATGTGGTCAGGTCGGCGTCAAAGCCCGCGATGAGGGCTTCGAACCCTCCGGCAGTGGGTGGGCTTCCCGGCAGGTCCAGGTCTTCGGAGGTCGTGGTGGTCGCCAGCCAGATGCTGCCATCGGGGCCGATGTCCACTTGGCCCCGGTAGAAATCCCCGAAGTTGGCCCTGAGGTTTACGGAGCTGTTGATGCCATCAATACCGGTGCCGCCGAAGTACGTCGAGGCGTTGAGGGTAAAGTCCGCACCGTCGAGGGTAAGGAGACAGCAGTCGACACCATTGGGTTGGGTGTCCACGCCATAGATGGTGATGTCCGATGCAGTCCCGAGGGCCATGTCCGGTTGGTAGGTGCCGGCAGTGGTGGGGAAGTCACTGGAGCCCGTCGTGCCGAACAACACGATTTGTCCGTGGCTTTCGTTGTAGGCCAGGCTGTGTGGAATGTCGGCGTTGCTGCCTCCCAGATAGGTGCTGTAGAGCAGGGAAGTGCCGTCGGGACTGAATACGGTCAGGGCCATGTGGCTGATGCCGTCCGCGAAGACGCCCATGGTGGATTGGATGGCATCCGGGGTGGTGGGGTAGCCCGGGGCGAAAGCGACCGTACCCCCGACAAGGGAGCCACCGGGTCCATTGCTTGCGGTGGTGCCGAAATTGTCGCCCGTGGATCCGGCGAAAGTGGAGAAGGCGATTTCCGGGTCGAGGACGAGGGGCAGGGAGGCGTCATAATCCCCCACGGCCATGCTGACTTGCTGTCCATCCACGCTGTAATGACAGGGAATGGACATGAAGGTGCCGTCCTTCAGCATCTGGTATGCGAGGGGCCTTTCGAGGTGGGCTTCAAAGTCCGTGTCGTGCAGGTTGTGCTGAAGCTTCAGCCTGCCGTCGGATTCGAGGTAGGGCTGGATTCCGGTGTAGCTCCACCTTACGATGTCTGGATCGGTGCCCGGCGCCACCGTGAATTCGAATTTGGCCTGCCCACTTCTCGTTCCGCGCCAGCGCAGGGAGACACCCGGCCAGGGCCCCGAAGCTTCAATGCGCCCTGAGGGCTGGAGGTTTTCGGCCCATTGGTCGGGGTCATCGGACAGGTAGCAGTGGATCCGATCCGGGGACGGTTCATGAAGCGACCAATCGTCGATTCCCATGGGAGTGGCATTGAGGAAGACGGCGTTCCAGATGACACCCTTCCGGGATCCGGCGTGGTGCAGGTCGCCACTGACCATCTCGGTTTCCGGTGCCCATTGCCAGCAGGTCCAACCGTTTTCCTCGACTTGGACCCCACCACCCTTGACCTCTGCCCTGTGATGCACGTGGGATGACCATTGCCCTCCGTTCGGGACGAACCGCACCTGGGCGGTGCCATGCACCACCAGCATCAGGAAGATGACCGTCAAGCCCCGCATCATTGAACCAACAAGTTCGGAAACGGATTCGTTGCGGCGCTCAGTGGATATGCTCGGATAGAATGCGCATTTCAATGGAAGGCGCGACCTGTTCATGAAAAATGCGGTAGACGGCGTCTGCGACCGGCATGTGGACTCCGAACTTCCGGTTGATCATGTGTATGCCCAGTGCGGAGCGGTACCCTTCGGCCACCATACCCATCTCCATGAGGGCACCCGGTACACTGTAGCCCTTGCCCACCATGGTGCCCAGGGCTCGGTTGCGGCTGTGTGGGGAATAGGCCGTGACCAGCAGGTCCCCGAGGTAGGCAGAGCTGGAGAGGTCGCGGCTGGTGCTGTTGACCGCGTTCAGGAAGCGTTCGGTTTCGTTGAGGGCGCTGGCGATGAGGACGGCATTGAAGTTGTCGCCGATGCCCAAACCGTGGGAAACGCCTGCAGCGATGGCATAGACGTTTTTCAGGACGGCTGAGAGCTCAATGCCGAACAGGTCGTCGTTGCATCGGATGTGAAGCCACGGGTTGGCCATCCTGTCCGCGAGCTTTTCCGCAACGCCGACGTCAGGACAAGCCATGGTGAGATAGGTCCATTGTTCCCGGGCCACCTCTTCTGCATGGCTTGGGCCGGAGATCAGACCGATTCGATCGTACGGGACGCCCATCACCTTGTGTAGGTATCGGGCGGGAATGTGGTGGTCTTCTGAAACCAACCCCTTGATGGCGCTGAAGACCACCTTGTCCTTGAAGGCGGGGAGTGGCTGGGCTTCGAGGACGGTGTCCAGATGTGCGCTGGGTACAGCGAGGATGAGGATATCGCTGTCTTCGACGATCGTGTTCAGGTCCGAGGACAATGCAAGGCGGTTCCTCTTGAGCGTCAAGCTTCTGAGGTAATGGGGATTGTGACCGGTGCGCTCGATGTGTTCAAGGGACTCCCTTCTCCGCACCCACCAGTTCACGGCAGGAATTTCCGGACTGTCGTGCCAGGTCAGGAGCGAGGCGATGGCCGTGGCCCAACTCCCACTGCCGATGATGCCGATCCGGGGTGTGGAAGGGGCTTCGCTCTCCATGCGGCGAAGGTATGTCCGAGCCCCTGCAACGTCTATTTTTGCGACCCTTTGAGGGTGCAATGTCCACCCGCTCAACCTTTCCATTGATATGGCCCAACAGGACGACCTTCTGAAGCGCGTGATCGGACACGCCAAGGAATACGGATTCGTGTTCCCTTCCAGTGACATCTACGATGGCCTCAGCGCTGCCTATGATTACGGACAGCTCGGGGTGGAGCTGAAGAACAACATCAAGGCCTATTGGTGGACGGCGATGGTGCGGATGCACGAGAACATCGTGGGGCTCGACGCCAGCATCTTCATGCACCCTACAACCTGGAAGGCCTCAGGCCATGTCGATGCCTTCAATGATCCGCTGATCGACAACAAGGACAGCAAGAAGCGCTACCGTGCGGATGTGCTGATCGAGGACCACATCGCCAAGATTGAAGCCAAGATTGCCAAGGATGTGGCGAAGGCCGAGAAGAGGTTCGGCGACGCCTTCGACAAGGAGCAATTCCTTGCGACCAACGGAAACTGTGTTCGCCGTCAAGGGGAGATTGACGACATCAACGCCCGTTTCAAGGCGGCCATGGATGCGGATGACCTCGATGCGGTGAAGCAGCTCATCCTTGACCTGGGCATCAAGGACCCGGAGACCGGATCGGACAACTGGACGGATGTGCGCCAGTTCAACCTGATGTTCAAGACGGAGCTCGGCGCGGTCAGCGGAGATGCAGGCATCATCTACCTGCGCCCCGAGACGGCCCAGGGCATTTTCGTCAATTTCCTGAACGTCCAGAAGTCCGGCCGCATGAAGCTGCCCTTCGGCATCGCCCAGATCGGCAAGGCCTTCCGGAATGAGATCATCGCCCGCCAGTTCATCTTCCGCATGCGCGAGTTCGAGCAGATGGAGATGCAGTTTTTCGTGGCGCCGGGCACCCAGGCCAAGTGGTACGAATACTGGAAGGAGGCGCGGATCAAATGGCACAAGGCGCTTGGGATGGGCGACGACGCCTACCGCTTCCACGACCATGTCAAGCTGGCCCACTACGCCGATGCGGCTTGCGACATCGAATTCAATTTCCCGATGGGCTTCAAGGAGCTCGAAGGGATCCACAGCCGTACAGACTTCGACCTGGCTGCCCATGAGGAGTACAGTGGCAAGAAGCTGCGGTTCTACGACCCTGAGAAGGAGGAGAGCTACGTACCCTATGTTGTCGAGACTTCCATCGGCCTCGACCGGATGTTCCTGGCGGTGTTGTCGCATGCCTTGAGTACGGAGACCTTGGAGGACGGTTCCGAGCGGGTGGTGATGCGCATTCCACCGGCGTTGGCACCGGTCAAGCTGGCGGTGCTGCCGCTGATCAAGAAGGACGGCCTGCCGGAGAAGGCCCGCGAAGTGGTGGACATGCTCAAATTGGACCACAACATCCAGTACGATGAGAAGGACGCCATCGGTCGGAGATACCGTCGGCAGGACGCCATCGGCACACCCCTTTGCGTGACCATTGATCACGACACCCTCGAGGACAATGCCGTGACGTTGCGGGACCGCGACACCATGGAGCAGGTCCGCGTCCCCATTGCCGAATTGTCCGCCCGCGTGGCCGAGCGCGTCGGTTGGTCCACACTGTTTGTCTGAACCCTACCATCATGGAAACCTCAACCACTCCCGCCATGGCATTTCAAGACCTCTCCTTCGAGGGCGTGCGCGCCCTCATCCGCGTGGACTTCAATGTTCCGATGACCGAGCCTGCTGAAGACGGCAGCCGCAGCGTCACGGACGACACCCGGATCCGTGCGGCATTGCCTACGATAGAGCATGTGCTGTCCAAGGGTGGCAGCGTGGTCCTGATGAGCCACCTCGGACGTCCCAAAGGGTTCGACGCCGACCTTTCCCTCCGCCACATCATCCCGACCTTGGAGGGCCACCTCGGCCGTCCCGTGAAATTCGCTGCGGACTGCGTTGGCGATGATGCTCTGGAGGTGACCCAATCCCTTGCCGCTGGGGAGGTGGCCGTGCTCGAAAACCTGCGCTTCCACGGCGAGGAGAAGGCGGGTGATGAGTTCTTTGCTGGCCAACTCGCCGAGAATGGCGATTTCTACATCAACGATGCCTTCGGAACGGCACACCGCGCCCACGCCTCCACGGCGGTGATCGCCAGGTTCTTTCCGGAAGACAAGGCGTTCGGCTTTCTCATGGAGGGAGAGGTCAAAGCCCTCGAACAGGTGCTTGGAAGCGCTGAGAAGCCCGTTGCGGCGGTCATTGGTGGTGCCAAGGTGAGCTCCAAGTTGGCCGTGCTCCAGAACCTGCTCGACCGCGTCGACAAGTTGGTCATCGGGGGCGGTATGGCGTACACATTCGTGCAGGCTCAAGGCGGCCAGATCGGCGGTTCACTCGTCGAGCCTGACATGCACGGTGAGGCCCTGGCCCTCCTCGAGGCGGCCAAGGCCAAGGGGATTTCCATCCACCTGCCGACCGACACGCTCTGCGGAGACGGTTTCTCGCCGGATGCCAACCAGCAGACCCACCCGACGAACGCCATCCCCGACGGTTGGGAGGGCATGGACATCGGCCCGGAGAGCCGGGCGGACTTCGTCGCGGCGCTCGCAGGCTGCAAGACCATCCTGTGGAACGGCCCGATGGGGGTGTTCGAATTCGACCGCTTTGCCGAGGGCACGAACCACATCGCTCAGGCCATCGTTCAAGAGACGGCGGCGGGCGCATACACCCTCGTCGGCGGCGGAGATTCCGTGGCCGCCGTCAACAAGGCCGGCCTCGCCGACAAGGTGAGCTACGTTTCCACGGGAGGCGGCGCCATGTTGGAAGGCCTCGAGGGCAAGACCCTGCCCGGCATCGCGGCCATCGCTGAAGCCTGAGGTGGCCCGTTGACAAATCTCATACCTGCTTCCTAGGATAAGGGGGCGTACGGGCCGTATTTTCAAGGTTCCAATGCGTTTCTTCCTGCTCTCCTTGATGCTTGCGGTCACCACCGCGAGCCATGCTCAAATTTCCCTGCTGGGAGGCTCCCCCCTTTCTACGACGCCCCCGCCGTTCAGCGCCCAATCCCACGGATTGAACCCGACAGGACTGTGGGCGGACTCCAACGGGCCTCTTCCGACGAATGCATGGTGGCAGAACCTGGCCCTCGGTGGCGGTGGTTTGACGGTCAATGCTCTGCCCTACCTCGTTCAGGTCAATGGGGACGCCTTGAAATTCGGAGCACCGAACAAGGTGGTTCAGCAGAATTACATCTTCACCTCGTTCACCGAGAACCTGAGTTTCAGGGCGGTGGAGGGTACGCCCGGTCAACAGATCACGGATTATGGTCCGTTGCATGTAAGCCTGGCTTGGGGCTCAGGGCCCGGATCGATGCATGCGGACCTCGTGCGCGGACAACCCTACATGACCATGCATTACGAGGGTCTGACGCCGCGCATCGGCTCGGCTCATGCCATTTCTTCCGTGAACGGTGGTCCGGCGAGCAACGCGAATACCGGGACACGATTCGAACTGGAGTTGAACAACGGTCAGACCTGGGTCATCTACTCTTCCTCAACCATTACGTTGGATTTCAGTGCTGGTGGACTGGCGGCGTCCGCTCCTTTCACCGGATCCCTCCGGGCGGCACTGCTGGATGGGGTCACCGATTCGGTCCTCGATGCGCATGCCGCCCGGATTCCAATGGGGGGAAGTGTATCCGCCTCGGCCACGGGAGATGTGGGCACCCTCACGTTCAGCTGGACGTCACAGGGAAGCGGTCCACTCCTCATGATGGCCCTGCCCCATCACATGGATGTATTGGTGTCACCCTCCACCACGGGTCTCGTGCGCAATACCCTCAAGGGGGACATGATGGGGGTGACGGGTTACGCCTGGACGATGGAGGAGCCGCTTACGACCATAGGGTTCGAAGCTGCCCAACCCATTGCCCCAGCCTATGAGACGGCCGTGCGAAACGCGTTGGCGGCGGACGTCGGTTTCGGAGTGACGGCGGGCGACCCTTATTTCGGCGGGAAACAGTTTTCCGCCCTCGCACGGTTGGCACTGATTGCCGACGAGCTGAACGAGCCTGCGTTGGCGTCGCAATACCGCACCACCCTGGGCAACGCGCTCGAGCAGAGGCTCGCCGGGCAGAATGGTGATCCGCTTGTCTATGACCAGACATGGGGTGGCCTCGTGATCTCTTCGGGCCTCAACAATTCTGGAGCGGCCTTCGGTCAAGGGTACTACAATGACCACCACTTCCATTATGGATACTGGATTTATGCAGCTGCGGCCATGGCCAAGGACAACCCGACCTGGGTGGACCAATGGGGCGATGAAGTGATGCACCTCATCCGGGATGTGGCGGAACCGTCGGGTACCGATTCCCACTACGGTTTCATGCGCAACAAGGATTGGTTCGTGGGCCACTCGTGGGCTGCGGGCCTGTTCGAGTTTGGGGATTCACGGAATCAGGAGAGCACGTCCGAGGCGGTGAACGCTTGGTATGGGGTGTACCTGTACGGCTTGGCCATCGGGGATGACCGCATTCGCGACCTCGGTCGGTTGATGTTGGCCACGGAGTTGCGTTCCACCTGGAAGTATTGGCAGATCAATGCCGGTGAAGGCATCTATCCGGAGCCGTTTGCTTCCAACAAGGTGGTGGGCATCCTATGGGGGACCAAGGTGGACCACACGACTTTCTTCGGTTCGAATCTCGAGTTCATTCATGGCATTCAGATGTTGCCGTTCACGCCCATCACCGAGGAGCTGCTCAGGGCCGAGTGGATCGTGGAGGAATACCCCGTTGTTTCCACGGTGTTGACCAACCCTGGATTGTCGGAAGGGTGGAAGGGCTTCATCTACATGGCCCATGCTGTCATCGATCCCAATGCGGCCTGGAGCGAGGCCCAGACACTCAATGGATACGACGACGGCAACACCAAGACCAATACGCTTTACTGGTTGGCGACTCGACCCGGTTTGGACGGCGATGGCGGCGGCGGCGGTGACCCTGTTTCCGGTTGCACAGACGCTGACGCCGTGAATTACAATTCAGCCGCAACAGTGGATGATGGATCGTGCCTGTATGAGGTGACGCTGTCGGTCGACATGAACGACCCATCATCTCCCGATGGACCGGTGTTTCTGGCCGGGACATTCAATGGCTGGACGGCAACGAGTGACCCCCTTGATGATACGGATGGCGATGGTGTGTGGACGATCACCAAGACTTGGCCGGTGGGCATGCAGGAATACAAATTCGTGTTGTTCGACTGGGCCGACCAGGAGATGTTCGCGGGCGGAGAATCGTGCACGTTGACCACGGGTGAGTTCGTGAACAGGGTCATCACGGTCGATGGTCCGTTCGTGAGTCCGGCCGTGTGCTGGGAGAGTTGCGACCCCTGCTCGGGCAGTTGCCCGGCCGATGCGGATGACGACGGCATCTGCGACAATGTGGACCCTTGTGTGGGTACGCTGGATGCCTGTGGGGTGTGCAATGGTCCGGGCGCAGTATACGAATGCGGTTGTGCGGACATTCCAGCCGGAGATTGTGACTGCAACGGCAATCAGCTGGATGTTCTCGGAGTGTGTGGCGGCGGCTGCACGGAGGACATGGACAACGATGGGATTTGTGACGATGTCGATCCCTGTGTAGGGGTGTTGGATGCGGTGGGCGTCTGCAATGGACCTTGCCAGAGCGATACGAACGGCAATGGCATCTGCGACGTCGACGATGTGGCGGGATGCACCTATCCGGGCGCCGACAATTATGATGCATCCGCCTCCATGGATGATGGCAGTTGCCTGTTTGGCAATGTCTCCGAATTCTGTGCTGCCGATATCGACGGGGACGGTTTGGTCGGGGTGGGCGACGTCTTGCTCGTGCTGTCCGCCTTCGGCCAGGTCTGTGAGTAACACGGAATTCCATGAAAAGAGAAAGCCCGGCGTGAACCGGGCTTTTCTTTTGGAGGTCTGGAGCGGATTCGAACCGCTGTAGCAGCTTTTGCAGAGCTGAGCCTAGCCACTCGGCCACCAGACCATCTTTTCCCCACCGTAGCGGGGAGGCAAATATACGGAAGGTGTGCGGCAGGGTTTCAATGGTGCTACTTTTCGTGCTGTGGAATCCGAAGGACATCAGGGTCCCGATTGGCGAGCATTGCCGGCCAATGTCTTGACCCTCATCAACCTGGGGGCAGGGTCGTGGGTATGTTGGTGGGCGGCCTCGGAATTCGATCTGGGTTGGGCTCCTGCCGAATGGCTTGAATCCATTGGGTTGTTGGACCCTTGGATGGCCTTGACAGGGGCGACCGAGCGGCGCGTGGCCGGGCTGGGTTGGATGCTGGTGGTGTGGATGACGGGCCAGCTGTGCGACCTGTTGGATGGTGCCGTTGCGCGCAAGATGGGTGCAGAGGGTCCCCAAGGGGCCATGTTGGACGCCATGGCCGATCTGGTTTCAGCGGGTTTGGCTCCTGCTTTTGTCGGCATGGCATTGATGATGGAATGGCAGGCCATGGGGTTGATGCCCGATTCATTCTGGTGGGCGACGATCCTGCCTTTGGGTGTGGTGATGGCTGCCGCATGGCGATTGGCGCGGTTTTCGAGACAGGCCGTTTCGGGCCAGGGAGGCAGCGACCTGGGCCGTTTCGACTTTGCGGGAATACCCGCTCCCTTTGCCGCGTTGTATTGGGGAGGGTTGGTCTGGGCCTGGTTGAATTGTGACGGTTTGGGTTGCCCATGGCTGTGGATGGCGGGCATGGCGGGAGCCACATTGCTGCCCATTGGAATGGCATCCACCTGGCCCCAATTGGGATTCAAGCATTGGGGAGAGGAACGTTGGTGGGATGTGGCGCGCATGGTGTGGTTGGGCACGGCACTCACATCAGGCCTTGTCGGAGGTCCGCTGGGCGTGGTGCTTGCCTTAATTTCGTACCCGCTCTTCGGACCAGCGACCCGTTGGTTCAAGCCCCTTCATCCGCATTGATCATGGTATTCCACGCCGCCATAGACATTCTCCCGCTTCCCGCATTGTTGGACCCTCAAGGAAAAGCGGTGACCAACAACCTGCCCAACATCGGACTCGGTCAATTGACCAATGTCCGCATAGGCAAGCACATCACCCTCGATATCGAGGCGGACTCCCGCGAGGAAGCCGAGCAGTTCGTGCATCAAGCCTGCGAGCAGCTTCTGGCCAATCCGATTATGGAGCGCTTCGAGTTCCGGGTCTTCACCGCTGAGGAGGCGGCCATCTGACCCTGGGCCCGGCGGCAATCTGCGCTTGGTCCTTCCGCCCCTCCCATTCGAGAGGTGGGGTCGGTTCTTTTGACCTACTTTGCGCATCCCGCATTGATTTTCAACTGTTTCATGAGTCGTTACCACCTTCTGTCCGCGCTGTTTTGCGCGGCTATCTTCGCCGCCTGTTCAACCCAGGATTCCGCAATGTCTGATTCTGCTCTGCCCGCTGGCCCAGTAGCCAAGAAAATCCCGTTGGAGATGACCGAGCATGGTGATTCCCGGGTGGACAATTACTTCTGGATGCGTCTCAGCGATGAGCAGAAGAATGCGGAAACACCGGATGAGCAAACCCAGGATGTGATCGATTACCTCGCTGCGGAGAACGACTACATCGATGCGGCCATGGCGTCCACAGAGGACTTGCAGAACCAGCTGTTCGATGAGATTGTCGGTCGCATCAAGAAGGACGACCGGAGTGTACCTGTGCGAGATCGCGGATATTGGTATTACACCCGTTATGAGGAAGGCAAGGAGTACTCCATCAACTGCCGCAAGCCCGCTGGAGATGAAATGCGCTTTGCGGACTGTTCGGGTGCCGAGGAGGTCATGCTGGATCAGAATGAGCTCGCCGAAGGCCATGATTATTTCGCTGTCGGCGGCATGAGGATCAGCGATGACAACAACCTCATGGCTTTTGGTGTGGACACCGTGAGCCGCCGGCAATACACGGTGCATTTCAAGAACCTCTCCACCGGAGAAATCTATGAGGACGAGATTCCCCTGACCACCGGCGGTGCCACTTGGGCCGCGGACAACAAGACGGTCTTCTACACACGGCGGGATCCGCAAACCCTCAGGAGTTATCAGGTGTATCGGCATGAATTGGGCACCCCCACCGAAGATGACGTGCTGGTGTTCGAGGAGACCGATGAGACTTTCAGCTGCGGTGTATACCGCTCCAAAAGCGAGTCCTACCTGATCATTTATTCATCACAGACCTTGTCCCAGGAGTACCGGGTACTTGAGGCTGACAACCCCACTGGAGAGTGGCGTGTGGTCCAGCCCAGAGAGCGTGACCTGGAGTATGGCATCAGCCACTATGGTGACCACTTCTACATCGTCACCAACCTCGATGCCAAGAATTTCCGTCTGATGCGGACCCCCGTCGGAGCAACGACGAAGGACAACTGGGAAGAGGTCATTGCCCACCGCGATGACGTCCTGTTGGAAGGCATCGAGATCTTCCGGGATTTCCTCGTGGTCGAGGAGCGCAAGGAGGGCCTGAACCAGCTGCGCATCACCAGGTGGGACGGCTCGATGGACGAATACCTGGAGTTCGATGATCCGGCCTACACGGTGGGAGCAAGGTCCAACCCCGACTTCAATACTGACATCCTCCGGTTCAGCTATACGTCCATGACGACGCCAAGCAGTACCTATGACCACAACATGGCCACGGGGGAGCGCATTCTGTTGAAGCAGCAGGAAGTCGTGGATGAGAATTTCGCTCCGGAGAACTACACCTCGGAACGCCTCATGATCGAGGTGCGGGACGGGGTGAAGGTGCCCGTGAGCATGGTGTACCGGAAGGGCACCGAGCGCAATGGGGAGAACCCGTTCCTGCTCTATGCATACGGCAGCTATGGAAGCAGCATGGATCCATATTTCTCCAGCGTGCGCTTGTCCCTGCTCGACCGCGGCTTCGTGTATGCCATCGCCCACATCCGGGGTGGCCAGGAGATGGGACGCCATTGGTATGAGGATGGAAAGCTGCTCAAGAAGCAGAATACGTTCAACGATTTCGAGGATGTGGGGCGTGCCATGGTGGAAATGGGATACACCTCTCCTGACCACCTGTATGCCATGGGGGGCTCCGCAGGTGGTCTGCTCATGGGTGCGGTCATGAACCAGGCGCCGGATCTGTTCAACGGCGTGGTGGCGGCTGTGCCGTTCGTGGATGTGGTGAGCACCATGCTCGACGAGACCATTCCGCTGACCACCTTCGAGTGGGACGAGTGGGGTGATCCGCGCGACAGTGTCTACTACCACTACATGAAATCGTACAGTCCTTACGACCAGGTGAAGGCACAGGATTATCCGAATACGTTGGTGACGACCGGTTATTGGGACAGCCAGGTCCAGTATTGGGAGCCTGCCAAGTGGGTGGCCAAGTTGCGTGAGTTGAAGACGGACGACAACATGTTGCTCTTCCACACGAACATGGATGCCGGTCACGGTGGACAGTCCGGTCGTTTCCGTCGCTATCGTGAAACCGCCCTCGAGTATGCCTTCATGCTCAATCTCGAAGGGATAGAGGGCTGATTTCCCTGGCCCCCAACCGATGGAATGTCGGTTGATTCCGAAGTGGCTTCCAGGATGAAACCCTGAAGGCAGGACAGCGTAAATTTGTTGTCCATGCAATTGCGCAGTGAATACGGGGGGTTCAGGGTCCATCATGGCGTTGTCATGCTGGTCCTGTGCATGTGCTTGGGCGCGTGTCAGAAGCCGGCGGAGGAGTTTGAGGTGCCCGATTGGACACCCGTGGTCGCGGTCCCCCTCGTGGATACCAGATTCGACCTTGCGGATGTCCTGGAACTCCTGTCCGACAATGTGGATACGGTGCCCATTGCCGAACTGGAAGGTGGTCAGTTGGCTTTTGTGTACTCGGAGCAGTTCTCAGGTACCCTTGCGGATGAGTGGCTGGTCATTCCGGATGTGGTCGAGGCTGCGGAACTCGCATTGGATACGGCCCTGGCCGAGGCAATCAACATCACGCCGGCAGGCACTGTTCTTCCATTGTCCGACACTTTGATTTCGGAAATGATCGTCGACAACCCTCCGGGGGCCTTGATTTCAGCTGTTTATCTGGCCCAGGGGAACCTGTCCTTTACCGTGGGGTCGACCCTTGGGGATGAAGTCGAGGGCCAGATCACCATTCCCAATCTCCTTGACCCCACAGGCCTCCCCTGGTCTACCGTGTGGACTGACGACATGTTTGTGGACGGGACCTTCCAGGTGACGGAAGACCTTTCCGGATGGCGGATTCTTCCTGAGAATCCGAATGTGCAGGACACCAATCTGGTCCGGGCATATTTCGATGTCTTTGTCATCAATGACGCCGCACATACGGCTGTCCCGGGCGAGTCCCTTGCAGCCGAATTCGTCATGGATGACCTCCTGTTCGATCGGGTGGAAGGGGATTTCGGATCTTCCAACATCACACTGGAGGAGGGCGCGACGACGTTCGAACTGGTCGATGAGCGGTTCACGATTTCCGGGGTCGATCTGGGGCAGGCGTCCCTGACTTTGGACATCACCAATGCCTTCGGTGTGGAGGCCATTCTCGATTCAGTGGACCTCCGGGCCATCGAAGGCGGGGTCGTGGTGGAGGAATTGAATTCGACCGCGGGGCCGCTGCTTGTTCCTCCGGCATCGGGCAGCCAGCAGTCCCCTTCGCAAGTCAGTTGGACGATAGACGAGACGAACAGCAACATCACTTCGATGTTCAGTGTGGAGCCGAGGGAACTTGAGCTGGCCGCCTGGGTGAGGGCCAACCCCAATGAGGTGGACCCCGCAGCACCGAACTTCGTGGACGCGGATGGTTATGTGACGGCGGAATTCAGCGCTGAAATTCCATTGGCCCTTCGGGTTGGACAATTGGATTTCCGGGATACGCTCGCGTTGTCCCTGGACCTTGAGGATGGTGCGCAGGAGTTGGATTCCGCCAGCTTGAGGCTCATCCTGCACAATGGTTTTCCATTCGGCGTCGATGTGGCCGTCACCTTTCTCGATTCGAGCGGTGCAGCCGTGGACAGTCTGGCCTTGGCACCATTGCCTGTGCTCACCACGCCGGAAGTGGATGAGGACGGCCTGCCCTTGGAAGAGGCCTTGTTCGTGCATGACTTCTTTTTCGATTGGGACCGGGCCGAGGTGCTGAGGTCGGTGGACCGTGCCGTGCTTCGGGCATGGTCGGCGTCCTCGGACGCGGGGGACGGGACCATCGTGCGCATTACGGCAGATCAGGGCCTGGGCATGGAATTGGGGGCGAAATTGTATTTGAGGGTTGCGCAGTAGGATGGGGGGAATCAGACTCAAGGTGGCTGTTTCGGTGATGATGCTCTCATCACTTTCATCCGGACTGCGGGCGCAGTTGGGTCCCATGGAGGTGTTGCCGGAATGGGGTCAGGCAGGTTGGAGCAATCCTGCCATCCTGCATCCTTCGGGAAGCCACATCCTGTTGGGTGGACTGTCTGGTTTTCAAGTGGAGGTGGACCATTCCGGTCCGCGTTATGTCGATTTCATCAGTGCTGATGGACTGGTGGATCCCATGGCGCTGCTGGAGCGGATGGACCCGGTCGAAACGGTGGGGGTAAGGAGTGAAGTGCCCTTGATTTCACTGGGATTTCGTGAGAAGGAGCGGTTTGAATTCAGGTTGCGGAGCAGGGTGGTTGCAGAGCAAAAATTCTCATATGATCGGGATTTGTTCGATATCGCATGGAGGGGCAATGGCCATCCGGACAACATCGGCCGGCCCATTTCCTTTTCGGATTTCGGACTCCATTCCCAAGCGTATCTGGATCACGGCTTGAGTGTTGGGGCGATGGCGAAGGAGGACAAGCTCTGGCTCGGCTGGGGCATCCACTTGCTCAATGGCCTCGGGGCTTTTGAAATTGAACAGTTCGACGCGGTCTGGACAACGGACACGCTGGATTACAGCTGGGACCTGCAAGGGGGCATGGTGGTTCATTCCGCAGGACTTGACCTGGATTCCCTGCTGGAGGGCGGCGAGCTCGAATTGCCCACGGACAGCGGCATGCCCGAGACCCTAGGAGCAGGCGTGGCGTTTGATTACGGTTTCCGTTGGAAGCTCACACCGAAGGTCGAGCTGGAGGGTTCAATCGAAGGCCGCGGTGGATTGCGGTGGCTCGAATCCCTGTCTCGGAAGGAGGTGGATCCGTCGTCTTTTGTTTTGGAGGGCATCGACCTTGTCGAGGTGTTCGACGGCGCGGATTCGCTGCAGTTGGACTCGTTGCAGCTGTTGTTTGAGGATTGGCAGACCGAGATGCTCGATTCCCTTTCGGATGCCTTTTCAGTGCAGACGGCACCGGGTGCAGCGGCGGCTTTCGACACGAGGATCCGGGAGACCTGGCGTTTCGGTATTCGGTTCCGCCCCCATGAATCCGTGGAGATCAGTGCGCTCGCTTATCGGCAGTTCAGTTTCGGACGGGTGCGCGAAGGCGGACTGTTCGGATTGACCTATCGGTTTCGCGGCAATGTGACCGTGCATGCCCAGGCACAATTCCACAATGGGGATTGGCTTTGGGGCTCGGGACTGTCCTTGCGCGGAGGTCCAATCCGGTTTTCGGCTTCGGCGCGCCATGTGCCAGGATTGCTCAGGCCATTGGAGGCCGGTCATTGGCAGGGCCAGGCCGGATTGTCCTTTGACATCGGTTACATCCAGAAACAGAAGAAGCGTCGGAAGAATGACCTCGGGACGGGGAAGGGCATGTGGCACTGAGGCCCCGGGCTAGCGCGATTCATTGAGGAAATCGTCGTAGCCGACGCCCCTCAGGAATTGTGACAGTGAATGGTGCTGGATGTCGAAATGCACCGCAGACCAGCCGGCCGTGATGGCCCCGGACACATTGTCCTTGTTGTCGTCGATGAAGAGGGTTTTTTCGGGCTGGAGTTCATATTCCTCGGCGACGCGGAGAAATGCCGGGGTGTCGGGCTTCCTCATGCCCAACCGATGGCTGTAGATGATCTGCCGGAAGCTTTCGGCGAACTGACGCCCCTTGGACCCCAGGATGTCCTGTTCGAACTGCATCGCGTGGATGGCGTTCGTGTTGCTGAAGAGGAGCAGGTCGAAATGCTGCTCCAAGGATTCCAACCACGGCAGGGCATTCGGTCGCAATCCGAGCAACATGGCATTCCAGGCCTTGCGCACGTCCTCAGGACTGGTCCCTTGTGAACAGTGGTTCCTCAGGGACAGTATGAACTCATCATCGCCAATCTCACCGCATTCCAAGCTGTCGAACAGGGTGTCCTGATGCTTGGCGTTGAATCGCTCACCGATGGTTCCATATCCCAGACGGCTGAAGGCATCGATGGTCTTCGTGTGGTCGATCTCATAGAGGACACCTCCGAAATCGAGCACGATGTGGTCCAATTGCCTCCAATCGATTGGGAAAAGCGCTTGGGAAGGCATCGTTGCAGTGGATCAGATTTGGAGTATCCAGGCTTGGTCCATTCCGTGCAGGACCTTGAGGCCCCTTCGGAATTTCAGTGCGGCGTTCCTGTCGTCGAAGCACCCTGCGGATACGCGGTGTGCCCCCCCTGGACCGGGCAGGATGGAAGTGGCGTAACCGAGCGCCTCCAAGCGCCGCGCCATGCTCGCTGCGCGGGTCATCTCCGAGAAGGTGCCGCCAATGACATGATGTGAACAGCCTGAAGAGAGGGGTTGCGGCGTGGGCAGGACCATCATGGCCTCTTCGTTCTCGGAGGGATCGATGTCCGGGGCATCCGGGTCGAGGAATGCCAATGATTCCGACGCTTCGGTTTCCGGGAACCGGATGTCCTCGCCATCAATGCGGGGGAGGTAATCCGTCGGCTCCGGTTCCGAGAAGGACAGGAATTCGAATTGGGCGCCTTGCCCTTGTCCCCACCAGAGTGACCCCCCGACAACCATGGGCAACAGCAGGATGGCTGCTGCAGTCCGCACCCAGCTTCCCATCCAGGGCGGGTCTTTTTCCTCTTCCTCCTGCCCATTTTGTTCGGACGTGCCTGTGGGCGGTACCTGTCCGATGGGCATCACGGGAGTTTCAGCTTCAACCGACTTTTCTTCCGAAAGGTCGATCCAAGCAATCCGACCGAGCCCCGGCGGAGCATAGCGTTCTCCCAGACGGGCTTCAGGTGCGAATCCGATGGTCCCGTTTGCCGTCAGGTAGATCCTGCCCAGTCCCGGAATGTCGCGGGTACCTCCGGATTCTAGGTGTGCTTTCAGGGCATCAACCTCGCTGTCGATCAACTCGGTGGCGGCTTCATTCCGGCACCCTGTGGCCCGGCGGATTTCCTGTTCGAGCAAACCGTCACGGACCGTGAGCTTCGGATTGAATGCCACGTTGCGCCCCGGGGGAACCCATTCACCCTTGTCGGCGTCGTAGCGCGCGGGCACGGGATGTGCCACAAAGCCGCCAAACTTTGGAATGACCAGACAATCGTGGTCATGGAGCAGCAGTGGCAGTGCCTGAATCAGGAATTCGGTGTCCCGGACGGAAGACATAGTGAGCCGAAAATAAGGCCATTATACCGCGTGTCCACGATGCGGCCTAGACAATGCCAAGTCACGGATTGTGAATGGCATGCCACCGGCGGAGGTGTTCCAGATCCTCCGGAGTGTCCACCGGTCCGGGACCGATGGCCTCCAAAACGGCAACCGTGCCGATTTCCACACCGGCCTCGAGCCATCGGAGCTGCTCCAGTTTTTCCTGTTTTTCGAGCCTTCCTTCGGGCAACCCGGCGCAATGGGCCAGCATTCCCGGGGCGAAGCCGTACATCCCGATGTGGATGCCATCGGGTGCGCCACCAGAAATGGGGGAACGCGAGAATGCGAGCGCTTTTCCATGGGCATCCATGGCCACCTTGACCCTCTCGGGCTGTTCGGTCTCCCCCTCCTTGGCCGGCCTGACGGGTGTGACCACGTCCCATCGGCCTTCCTGCATGGCGGCGCACATGGCGTCGAGGTGGGCCGGGTCTGGAAATGGCTCATCACCCTGCAGGTTCAGGATGGCCGCATCCGGTGTGCCAAGTGCATGCCACGCTTCGTGGCACCGGTCCGTGCCGGAAACATGGGTGCCCGTCAAGCGTGCCTCGCCCCCAGCGCCCCTCACGGCTTCAGCGATGTCCTCGTGGTCTGTCGCCACGACTGCCCGTTCGATTCCAGGGTGTCGCACCGCTGCCCGCCAAGCGTGGACCACCATGGGAATGCCGCCAATGTCGGCAAGGGGTTTGCCCGGCAATCGCGTGGAGTCCATGCGCGCGGGTATGATGGCGATGATGTTCACGGCGTGAAGGTGTAGCGCACCAACCAAAGCCTGTTGGCCTCGGCTGCAAGCGGGCGCAGGGCGTAGTTCAGGTTGGCGGCATTGCGCACAATGAGCTCGACGTGATGTTGCTTGTTGATTTTCCGGCCGACCTGGATGTCGTGCAGCCATTGCGCATCCGGCCGTTCGGCAAGCCAATCGATGAGTCCGTATTCGAGCAATCCAAGGCTTTCGATGTCGATGAAGGCCCGGTCTATGTTGCGGATGGTGGTGTTCCGGGCTGCATTCCATCCGATGGTCCAACCGGAAGTGTGCTGCGCGCTGAGGTTGGCACGGAAGGTGTTGCGAATCCTGTACTTCAGGGTGTTGTCCGTGGTGTCGGAGCTGGTGGATGCATAGCTGACCCCCCCGGCCGTGGCGGGAAATTCCGCATAGATGGAGTCCGGTGTGAGGCTTACCGGGTCCAGCAGTGTCTGTCCAACGAGCCATTGGATTTTCCATTCACCCAGATCTCCTTGTCCCATGGTGCTCCATTCCAAGCCGGAGACCCTCGCCTTTCCCGTGTTCACGCTACGGAACCCGAGATCCAGCAGGCCATTGCCCGAATCGCCCCAAAGGCCAAAGGTGTACTCGATGAAATTCTCAAAATCCTGCTGGAAGATGGCGATGTCGAAGAAGCCCTTCCATTGGCCATTCGAACCGAAGCGGAACCCCTGTTTGATGCCGATTTCCATATTGGTGGAAGATTCCGGTCGAATGTCGAGCGAAGGAAAGACGCTGATGCCACCAACGGTGGTCCGGATGAACTTCTCGGCGATGCTCGGGAAACGGAACCCCTGGCCGACACTGGCCCGCAGGAAACCGGCTTGACCGAAACGGTAGTTGATGCCCGTGCGGAATACGGACTTCCCCTGTGACACGCTGTCGAGTACGAAATGCTCGTATCGTGCTCCTGCGGTGATGTGCAGCCGGTCGTGGGGTTCCGCATCCAGTTGGAGGTAGGCGGCCCTGTTGGCGGCATGGTGCACCGTGTCTCCTATGCCGGCATCGTAGAGTTCGGCCACACTGCGGGTGCCCTGCGCGTAAATGCCGCCTGTGGCGGTCCAATGTTCATTGCGGTAGCGCGACCTGTATTCGGTCTGCCAGGTGGAGGATGCGTTGGCCTGGTTGTTGTCGTTGTCGTTGTTGAGGCGCAGGAACCGTCCTTGGAGGCGGTGATTCCACGGTCCCACTGCGCGTTCCAAATGGGGATCGATGGTGTACATCCGCTGGATGGTCCGGGTATCCGCACCGGGGGTCGCGGCATAGAAACCGGTATCGGCGTTGTTCCAGATGAGCGTTCCCACGCTTTCGCCCGTGATGGCATTGCCCCGGATGCCATAGCCCCATCCGCCATTCTTGGGCGCGTGCTCCCAGGCGCCGTTCACACGCCATTGGCGTTCTGCGTCGTAGTGATCGACCGTGAAGGGATTGTAGGCCCTGTCATGGGCCGCACCGGTGGCGGCATCAATTTGTGGCCCTTTGTGTCCATCGCTGCCCACCCATTGGCCACCGAAGCTGATGCCATCGCCATTTTCCAGGCGCCGGGTGTGGAGCCAGGACGTGCTGCTTTGCATCAGGGCGCGGTTCCAGTATTTCCGGCCGTTTCCCGGATCGCTGTGGATGCCATGTTGAACGCTCACCCTTGTCGAGGGGTCGGGGTCGGGGAATGCCGTCCTGAATTGGATGACGCCACTGAGCGCCGAAGAGCCGTAAAGCACACTGCTTGCACCTTTTACGACTTCTACCTGTTCGAGGTTTTCCAGTGGAAGGAATCCCCAAGTGGGCCGTCCGGCATCGCCGCTGAGCACGGGCAGACCATCGAGCAACACAGCCACCCTGGAACCCGCTCCGAAGCTGTAGCCGCTGCCGCCCCTGATTTGGGGCTCGCTGTCCACGATGGTGACCCCAGGGGTGCGGGACAGGCTCTGGTCGGCGCTCGTGGGCGCCCCCTGATTGACCAGTTCAGGAGGCAAGACATCGATGGACACGCTCACCTCACCTAGGTCCTGTTCGAAGCGACCGGCAGAAATGACGGCCGTGCCGATCCGCGCCACGTCGGGCTCGAGCATGATGTCCAGGGTCCGTGAGCCCTGCCAGGCATCGAGCGTATCGGTCCACTCGAGGTATCCCACGTAGCGTACGCGGAGATACCGGTTCCCTTCCGTGTCCAGGGCAACATTGAATTTACCGTCAACATCGCTGAGCGCAGTGGAGCTGCCGAGTATGATGGCGGCGCCGGGGAGGCCCTGTCCGTTCGTGGCGTCGACCACCTTGCCGTCCAGACGGGGAGCGGACTGTGCCATGCTGAGCAGGCCGATGGAGAGGCCGACGAGGAACAGGCCCCATTTCAGGCACTGCGGGGGGAGTGGGGAATCGAAAGCGGCGCGTGGCATTGCGTCGAATGTAAAGCGAACATGGGCGATTGCGAATCATCTGCCACGGACGGTCCGGGACTGCGCACTTTGCCTGCATGGCAGAAGGTGCTTTTCGCGACCCGCTGATCGGGCATGTGGCGGGCGACATGGAGGATTGGCTCATGGACTGGATGACGGCATCGCAGTTGCCCAAGTTCAATGGCCGTGGAGTGCTGAGGGTCGTCAGGGAGGTCGGACTGGGTGCCTGGCTGACGGGGTTTGGTCCCGATTTGCTCGGCCCGGCAAGGGAGCGGGCATTGATCCAACGGAAAACGATGGACAAAGAGGGCATCGTCCCCCTCATTCTGGGCCGAACGGGTTACCCCCACTTGTTGGCGCAGTTGCCGGATGCGCCATGGGTCCTGTTCGTGAAAGGGAACCTGGATGCGCTTTCGAAGAGCAGACCCGTGGCCGTCGTGGGCACCCGACGTGCATCGTCGGTGGGACTGGGTGCGGTCGATGGATTGTTCGCCGGAATGGAGGGTTTGGACTGGGTGATGGTCAGCGGCATGGCGGATGGAATTGATGCCAAGGCGCATGGCAGGGCGCTTGAAATGGGCGTGCCCACCGTGGCCTGTCTCGCCCACGGACTTCATTCCGTGCATCCCCGGTCCAACGCCCGACTGGCAGGGCGCATTCTTGATTCGGGAGGATGTTGGGTGACGGAGTACCGATGGGGGGTGCCTCCCACGAAGTACACTTTTCCAGCCCGCAACAGGATCATTGCTGGTCTCGTGGAAGCTGCGGTCGTGGTGGAGTCCGGTCACCCTGGCGGAAGCCTCATCACGGGACGGCTTGCGCAGGATTATGACCGTCGGGTATTTGCACTTTCTCCCACCTGGTGTTCCAATGCCATGCGGGGGAATGCCCTGCTGATCCGGGAGCAGGTGGCTGAACTGCTGCACGATCCGGCTGACCTCCCCGAGGCCATGGGGTGGAAGGCAGCGCAACGGACCTGGGAGGGTGCGGTGCCCGGTACGGCCCCGCTGTCGGCGGAACTCATGGGGGCGCTGGACCTTTATGTGTCCAGACCTTTCGATGAGGTGGTTGAACGGATGGCGGGTGAGCCTAGGATGGTGCGCAAGGCACTGCTCGAAGCTGAGCTTTCCGGATGGGTCCGATGCTGGTCGGGAGACCGGTTTACCCGAACCCTCAGGTGATGCGCCGGAACCGGGGTCAGAGCTCGCCCATGATGCGCTCGATATCGACCATGCACGCCATGCATTCCTCATTCATGCGGTCGACCATTGCTTTGATTTCATCGAGGGGTCTCCCTTCCTTGGCCATGGACTCCAGTACTTTGAAATCCTCGTAGGCTTGGTCGTAGCCGATTGCCCCCGCCGCACTTTTCAATTTGTGCGCGTGGAATCCGATTTGTTCGAAGTTCTCCTGTCTGACGCTTTCAGACAGTGCACCCATGTCCTTGGGGGCGTTTCGGATGAAAATTTGCAGCACTTGCCTGATGAAGGCGGGATCATTGCCGACAATGCGCTTGAGGTGGTCCAAGTCCAAGACAGCCATTGGGCAATATCCGAAATTAATCGTTGAGTCAGAGGGTGCCGGTGAACCATTTCCAAAGGTCGTTGCCGTTGGCCAGCAACATGAGGGCTCCCACGAAGAGCAATCCGAGCAGGGTGCTGTATTCCATGACCTTTTCGCTCGGTTTTCTACCTGAGACCATTTCATACAGCAGGAACATGACGTGGCCCCCGTCCAGTGCCGGAATGGGAAGCAGGTTCATGAATGCGAGGATCAGCGAGAGCAAGGCCGTGATGTTCCAGAAGCTGCGCCAGTTCCATTCCGGACTGAAAATGCTGCCGAGGGTGATGAAACCACCCAGTTGCTTGGTTCCACCCGGCCGGAACAGAAAGCGCATGGAGGAGACATAGCCACTCAGGGTGGACCATGCCTTGTCCCAACCACCGGCCAATGCGGCAACCGGTCCGAATTGCAGGTCCTCGAATTCATAGCCGTCCAGTGCATCGTAGGCTACAGGGAAGAAACCGAGCTTGCCGTCCCCGTCGACTGATGCAAGAAGGGTCAAGCTTTCCGATTCAAGCCGGGGCATGGGTTGGGCGACCCTGTCCACTGCGGGTCTGTTCTCATCGTTCTGCCGGACGATGCCGATGGGCACCCCTGACTTTCCGGCATGGCCCTTGAGGGCCTCGACCACATCGCCGAAATAGGGTGTGGCCGTTCCCCCGACCGATACAATCCGGTCGCCTTTTCGGAGTCCGGCTGCTTCAGCGCCAAGTCCCGGACTGACGCGATCCACGAAGGTGGGCAGGTTGACATTGATGGGGGTGGTACCCCGCTTCATTTCTTCCGAATGGTCCAGCAGCACCTGTCCGAGTTCCGTGGGGAACTCAAGGGTCTGCCGCATCCCATTGCGCAGGACTTCCGCTGTGGTGACCGAGGTGCCGAAGACCACTTTCCTGAAATCATCGGAGTAGTGGATGGGTTGACCCTGAAGGCTGAGGACCACGTCACCGTCTTGCAGGCCGGCTTCCTTCAAGGGCTCGACGAAGGACAGTCCGTAAGGCACCTTGTCGATGCGCAGGTCCTGTTCTCCCCAAACGAAAAGGACCATGCCGTAGATGACGATGCCGAGGATGAGGTTGACGGTGATGCCGCCGAGCATGATGATGATGCGTTGCCAAGCCGGCTTGGATCGGAACTCCCAGGGCTCCGGGGGCTTGGCCATCTGTTCCTTGTCCATGGACTCGTCGATCATGCCTGCGATCTTGACGTAGCCTCCGAGGGGCAGCCAGCCTATGCCATAGACCGTTTCCCCGATTTTCTTCTTGAATAGGGCGCCCTTGACGTCGAAGAAGAGGAAGAATTTCTCCACGCGGGTCTTGAAGAGCCGCGCAGGGATGAAGTGTCCCAATTCATGAAGGACGATCAAAAAGGACAGGCTGAGGAGGAACTGTCCGGCTTTGATGAGGATCTCCATGATGGCGTTAGCGTTGCGAATTCGTCTTCTGGCAGAAGGCAGACTGCCTCAATGCGGGGCAAAATTATGCTCCAGTGCGGCCCCTGTTGATTTTTAACGGCTTTTCCGGTAGTTCGGGCGCATCTTGCCACCCCACAGCGGTGCGGTTGTGCGTTGTGCAACAAGATGCCTGAAACGAAGAAGAAGACCTCCAAGCCTCGCCAGCAACCCAAGGCTGCAGCGCGGGACCGGTTCATCGGTCCGAGCATGTTGCTGTGGGCGCTGTTCCTCTCGCCTGCCCTGGGCATTGCGGCGCTGTTGGCCTTGGCGGCTTCGTCAGACCTTCCCGATACGGAAACGCTCGCCAATCCGAAAACCGATTTGGCGACCCGGATCTACACGGTGGACGGGGTGCAGTTGGGCAGTTTCTATCGTGAAAACAGGGCGGATGCGCGTTACGGTGATTTGCCCGAGGCATTGGTGCAGGCCCTGATCTGTACCGAAGACGTGCGATTCCAGGACCATACGGGAGTGGATTTCAAGAGCCTCGCCCGCGCCATTGCCTTCATGGGGAGCCGTGGAGGAGGGAGCACCATCACCCAGCAGTTGGCCAAGCAACTCTTCACGGAACGCTACGACCGTACGGGCTTCTTCGAGCGGGCGGTACTGCAGAAGCCGAAGGAGTGGATTATCGCCACGCGCTTGGAACGACAGTATACCAAGGACGAAATCATTGCACTTTACCTGAACCGTTACGACTTTCTCAATCAGGCGGTGGGCATCCGCAGTGCAGCCCAGGTCTATTTCGGAAAGGCACTCGACAGGATGGAGCTGCATGAGGCGGCCATGCTGGTGGGCATGCTGAAGAACAGTGCGCTGTACAATCCGTTGAGAAGGCCTGACATGGTCACGGAACGGCGTGCGACGGTCTTTGCCCAGATGGCCAAATACGGGGCCATTCCCAATGAGGACCTTGACAGCCTCAACGGATTGCCCCTTGGGTTGAGTTACCAGCGGGTGAGCCATGACGAGGGCCCGGCGCCACATTTCAGGGAGAAACTCCGTGCAGAGGTCGGGGCTCTGCTCTCGGAGAAGGATGAGGCAGGAGCGTATCGGATTGCCAAGGCGGACGGGGCGCCGTTCGACCTCTATCGCGATGGCCTTGTGATCCACACCACTTTGGACAGCCGACTTCAGGAATACGCGGAGGTGGCTGCGAACCGGCATATCCGGGAAGAACTGCAGGAGGATTTCTGGCGTGATCTCAAGCGGACGACGGGCTCAACCTGGCCGTTCTCGGAAGACATTGAGCGCAAGGAACAGGAAGGCATTCTCGATAGAGCGGTGGAACAGAGTCGCCGATATCGACTGGCGATGGGCAAGGAGTGTCCCGAGTGTGCACGTCCCGGATACTACATCACGGAGAAGGACAGTGCCGGCAAGCGGGTGCATTACTGCAGACCGGGCAAGGGCGGATGTGGCCACGATTGGCCGGTGAAGTCCCGCCGGGAAGTGGATGCGGAATTCGAAAAGGAGACCATGACGCGGGTCATGGGGCTGAACGGGTGGGTCGACACCATGATGTCGCCGCTCGACAGCATCCGCCATCAGAAGACCTTGCTGCATGCGGGTCTGATGAGCCTCGACCCGCGCAATGGAGAAGTCAAGGCGTGGGTCGGCGATCTCGATTACCAATGGTCCCAGTTCGACAATGTCAGCCAGTCCCGCCGTCAGGTCGGGTCGACGTTCAAGCCTTTCGTCTACGCCACGGCGGTCCGGTTGGGCCTCGATCCCTGCACGGAACTGCCGAATCAGAAAACGTGCATTGAATTGCCCGGTGACCAACCCCCTTGGTGTCCCGACAACAGCGACCTCGAATACGGGGAGATGGTGACGTTGGAGTATGCGTTGGCCAATTCCATGAACACCGTGACGGCCAAGCTCATCAAGGACTATGGTGTGCAGCGCGTGGTGGACCTGGCCCATGCGATGGGCATCGAGAGTGAAATCCCGGCGGTGCCTTCGATTGCGCTTGGTGTAGCAGAACTGTCGCTCCAGGAGGTGACTTCAGCCAACGCCACGTTCGCCGGGGGTGGTGTTTGGCATGCACCGCGCATCATCCGGCGCATCGAGGACAAGCGGGGCAACACCATCTACGAGCCCAGACCCGAGATCCGTCAGGGACTCGATGCGGCGACGGCCTATCGGGTGCTCGAGATGATGAAGGGGGTCGTGGATGGGGCATACAATGCAGAGCTCGACATCACCAGGGGAACCGGCATCCGACTGAGGATGGATCTGGAGCGCAGGGCTTATGATGGGTTGAAGATTCCCATGGCCGGCAAGACGGGCACGACGCAGAGCAATGCGGACGGGTGGTTCATTGGTTTGACGCCTGAGCTGGTGACAGGGGTATGGGTGGGCGCATCCGACCCGGCCATCCGTTTTTCGACCACCACCAAGGGACAGGGTGCGAATACCGCCTTGCCCATTTTCGGTTTCTACATGAAGGCGGCATTGGAAGACGGGGACGTGGGCTTGTTGGCCGAAGATTTCCGTCCCCCGGAAGGTGCGACGCGTGCAGTGCCCTGCAGGGAATTGATCGAAGCACGTCGGATCGACTTCAAGGATGGTGGAGCAGTGGATGATGAGGACCTTTTCGAATGAATCATTGACATGGCACTCGACAAGACGGTACAGGACGCGCGCGCGGCGTGTCAAGGAATAGAAAGCGGCATGACGCTCATGGTCGGGGGTTTCGGTCTGTGTGGAATCCCGGAAAACTGCATCAATGAGCTCGTTCGGCTCGGTGTGACCGACCTGACGTGCATCTCCAACAATGCCGGCGTGGACGACTTCGGATTGGGGTTGCTCCTTCAAGGCAAGCAGATCCGCAAGATGATCTCCAGCTATGTCGGGGAGAACGACGAATTCGAGCGGCAGATGCTGTCGGGAGAACTTGAGGTGGACTTGATTCCGCAAGGCTCCCTGGCCGAGCGTTGCCGCGCGGGTGGTGCAGGCATTCCCGCCTTTTTCACGCCGGCCGGTTATGGCACGGAGGTGGCCGAGGGCAAGGAGGTCCGGGAGTTCAATGGCAAGCCCCACATCCTCGAATCGGCGTTGACGGCAGACTTCGCCATCGTGAAAGCCTGGAAAGGCGATACGGCGGGCAACCTCATCTTCAAGGCGACGGCCAAGAATTTCAATCCGGCCATGGCCATGGCGGGCCGCATCACCATTGCGGAGGTCGAGGAGCTGGTTCCCGCCGGTGAGCTCGACCCCAATCAGATTCACACGCCGGGGATTTTCATTCAGCGCATCTTCGAGGGTGGCGCATTCGAAAAACGCATCGAGCAGCGCACGGTTCGGGAGGGGTGAGCGTTATGACGTCCACGTTGGCATACATCGGCCCCGGGGGTGGCGTCACGGTTGGCGCCCTGCTCGTCATCCTGATCGGGGGCCTGGTGTTCTTTGCCTTCGGCTTCATTGTCTGGCTGCGCATCAAGCGTTTCCTCCGTGGGCAGGGCAAGGCCAAATGGGGCCTCAAACTCCTCACCCAGGCTTTCGCTCTGATGGCCGTGCTCAGCGTTTTTGGTTGGATGGTCCAGCACCGCGTGAGGAAGGACCGCGATTTCGGGGCGCTCAATGGGGTGGTCGAGTTTCTCGCCGGATTTCCTGATCGGTTCAAGCAGTCGGTGGAGGAGGTGCAGACCTTGCCCCAGACCTTCATCAAGACGCCACCGGATTTCGTGCCGGTGCATGGACTGGAGGAGGATGTTCTCGTCCTCACGGCTTACTCTGACGACAGGGACGGGCGGACCATCGCCGTCCGCAACCTGCGCAACGGGGAGGAACTGTACCAATGGCAGCTGCCTGCTTCGCTGGGTCCCATCAAGCCGCATTGGCGGGTACATCACCCTTTGTTGCTCGAGGACAAATCGGTCGTCAGCTTCATCACGAACCGTTCCCCGCTGTTCCGCTTGGATTCCGCGTCCAACGTGATGTGGCGTCAGGACAGTCTCAGTTTCCATCATGCGGTCAACCGCGCTGCAGACGGGAGTCTGTGGGCCTGTACCATGCGGTGGGAGCGTGGGGGAAGGCACATCGGCTACCGCGGGCGGTACCGGATGGGTGGCAGGACGGTGCATTTCCTGGACAACAGCATTGCCCGGATCGATGCGCAAACCGGGCACATCATTGAGCTCCACTCCATGCTGGAGGTACTCAAGGCCAATGGTCTTGATCACTTGATTCTTCGGTCCGGTGACCCCCAGGACCCCTTGCACTTGAACGATGTTGAGCCGGCTTTGCACGCTTCGGTCTTTTTCGAGAGGGACGACCTGTTCCTCAGCTTCCGCAACCTCCAATGCGTCCTGCAGTTCCGCCCCTCAACCGGTGAGGTCATCCGGGTCATCGATGGCCCCTTGGCTTCCCAGCACGACGTGGACATCCTCGACGACAGCACCCTCGTGATCTTCAACAACAACGTACAGGAGAACAACGGCATCCACATCAACAAGGGCGACAAGTACCCCGTATCCAAGGATGAGGTGGAGCTCGCGCACTACCATTCCGAGATGACGCAGTACGACCTTGGAACAGGCACCTTCACGCCACTGCTTGCGGACCTCATGGCCGAGGGCGGAATCATGACGACCAGCGAAGGCCTGCAGGAGGTGTTGCCTGGCGGCCGGTGGTTCCTCGAGGAGCAGAATTCCGGTGAACTCTGGGTGGTTGGACCAGAGGGGGTGCTCTACCACGACGTCCACGCGTCCCATCACGACGGCCACCATCACCTGCCCAACTGGACCCGGGTCCTGTCCGCCTTTCCGTAATCCCGATGGTGTGGCTTGCCATTTTTCTTTCCAGCTATCTGGGCTTCCTGCTTTTGCGGAGTCGGCTTTCGGTCCTGTCGCGGTTGGCCCTCGACAGCGTTTACTTGTTGGACGGTCTGCTCGAGTCGGGTGACGGTGACGAAAAGCTCGAGGAGCTTGAGGACCGGACGGCCAAGGTGCTGGTCTCGCTGCTTCTCCTGCTCGCATTGGCACTTGCTGTGGTGCTGGTTTGCACGGCCTTGCCGTGGGCGTGGGGCGAGATCCAGGATGAACCGGGCGCCATGGCCGCCTTCGGGAGCTGGCCCGGCATTCTGGCCCTGTCGATCGGGGGCACGTTGAGCTTCTTGTTCCCGAAATGGAAGGCGCAGGAGGGTGCGTACTCGCCCCTCGAACAGCTTCTGCACCGCATCGCGTTGGACCATCCGACGCTGCACCGTTGGCTCCACGACCGGGAGGTGAGGCGCTGGCGCAAACGAGGCGGGGAGCGGGAGCCACGTTTCCTGCTCGTCACGGGCCTCGCCCGGGCGGGGACTACGAGCTTGTTGCAGCGGCTGGAGGAGACGGGCACATTCAGCACCCTGAACTACGCCAACATGCCGTTTGTCATGGCGCCGGGTACCTGGCGCCGGTTCTACAAACCGAAGGCGGGGGACCTCAAGGAGCGCAGCCATGGCGATGGCATCTTGGTGGGTGTGGACTCTGCCGAGGCATTGGAGGAGCCCTTCTTCCTCGCCCACACCGAGGGCGCGTTCGTGAGAGAGGATCATCTCGCGCCCCATGGTGTCGATGCGGAATTGCACGAACGGTACCTCGACTACCAAGGCCTCGTGCGCAGTCCGGAGACGACCTATCTGGCCAAGAACAACAATGCGTTGTTGCGCTACCCTTCGATGCGGGAGCACAATCGGGAGTTCACCGCGGTCTTGATGTTCCGCGAGCCGCTGGCCCATGCTGCGTCTCTCCTCGCCATGCACCGCCGGTACACCGCCATGCAGGATGGTGACCCGTTCGTCCGGACCTACATGGACTGGCTCGCCCACCACGAATTCGGCGGCGGCCACAAGCCGTTCCGCTTCGGCAGCGAACCCGCCAAGGGCGACCCCGAGACGTTGGATTATTGGCTCGACCGTTGGACGGACTACTACCGACATGCCTTGACGGTGGACGGTCATCGGCTGCTTTTGGTCTCCCATGCGATGTGGAGCGCGTCCCCGTCGGCGGTGCTTCAAGCAGTCTTGACCGAGGCGGACATCGAGGCGGTAGCGCCACGGATTGAACCGCACACCCGACAGCGCGACGTGAACGACACCGCGGACCCGAAGCGCCTCGAGGCGGCGCGGGCCGTGTACAATCAGCTCGTGGAGCGGGCTATACATTTGGATTGACCCATGTTGGACAAGAATGGCATCGCGCGGCGCATCGCGCAGGAACTCCGGGACGGTTGGTACGTCAACCTCGGCATCGGCATCCCGACCCTGGTGGCGAACCACATTCCCGAGGGCATCTCCGTGGAATTTCAGAGCGAAAATGGCATCCTCGGCATGGGGCCCTTTCCGACGGAGGCCGAGGTGGATGCGGACTTGATCAATGCGGGCAAGCAGACCATCACGGCGCTGCCGGGCGCGGTTTACTTCGACAGCGCGACCTCCTTTGCGATGATCCGCGGTC
>CAXQGL010000004.1:0-11843 GCA_964223495.1 Candidatus Nitrosopumilus sp.
CCGACCTTGAAGCTGCGACAGTGGGGAGAGGAGCTTACAATTTGGTCGTTCAATGGCCACATTCTTTTTGGGGGGCCAGACTTTCATGGAATCTGTCTTACAACGGTCTTTGAAAAGGAAGAGATGCAGAGCATTCAAAGGAATTTGTTGGCGCGAATTGAAGGGGATTATTCTTCCTTACGTTACATGTCTGACAAGAAGAAAAGTGATGGCGTGGCACTAGAGAGTGTTGATAATGATAGAGTGTTCGTCATGTATCTGCATGACTTTCTTGATTCCCCTGGGGTGTATGGAGAAACCGTGTTTCATGACCAATGGGATTGGATCCATTGTGCAGAGAAAGCAGTTTCAAGGGTGGGAGGTCATTTATTGTTGAAGTTGCACTCGAATGAAAACCTGTTCACATTGGGGCCAAATGACCTTTTGATCGAGAAGTTTGGTGGAAAGTCGAATGTTTCTTTCGTGGATAGGAATGCCGCATTGAAACAGATTGTGTCTACCTACAGACCGCGGGCGGTGCTGACCATGTATGGAAGCGTCATCATGGAGTGTGCCTGCATGAACATCCCTGTGATTTATACGTCACACAACCCGTATGTGGCTTTTGATTTTGGTTTGCGGGTGTCATCGAAAAAGGCTTTTGGGAGTGCGATTGAAACGCATGCAAATTGTGCTGTGACCGAGATGGATGAGCAGCAGATGAAGAGTCGCGCGTGGTTGGTTGCAGAAGCTCAGTTGAGGATCAATAAGCTCATGAAGGATAGCTCTTTGGGTGCAATTCCATTGATTGATGTTCCGCCCTCCTTGATGAAGGAGTTGGGTTTTGACATTGAAGATGGAAGTAATGTTTATGATCGCATAGCCCTTCACGGCTGGAAGACGAACTGGGGCCAGGAGCATCATCGCTTGCATGAGTACACCAAACAGAAAATCGCTGAATCTCAAGAATACCAGGAGGTTATGGCTCGTTATACTGGAAACGCCTGATTCATTCCAATGAGGCGTGGAGGCTGCCGATGAGCACGAAGACCTCTGCGTTAAGCTCAGCAAGGAGATGGGCAGTTTGGATGAGACATACCTGCACCTTTTGGGCGGTGTGTGACTGTTATTCAGTCTCGGCAGCGTCTCCCAACCAGTCGCGGTGGAAATCGCAGCCGGCGAAATCCGGGGTCAGCCGGACGTAGGTCTCGCCGAGTCGGCGGCGCACCCATTTGTTGAGCTTGGCCTCGCGGAGGTTGGCCTCGACCTGCATCTGGAAGAGTTCGTAGTCCTGTTGTGGATTGGCGGCGTGGGCGGGCTTTCGCTCGTCGAGCCGGTAGATGGCGTAGGCCTGTTGCTCGGCGCCTTCCACAGCGGTGGCGGTGGAATGTTCGCCCGGGCGGAGTTCGTTGATCAGGAAGAAGTCGGTGCGCTCGAGCTCATCGACGCCGTGGAAGAGTCCGCCCGTGCGGGGGGTGGTGATGTGCCCGTCCTGGTTGCGCGTTTCCTCTTCCGTGCTGAAGCGCTTGACGGCTTGTTCGAAGGTCAGCGAGTCGACGTCAAGCAAGGAGGCCACGCTGTCGGCTAGGGCTGCGGCATCCTCGAGGGCCACATCTGGCACGGTGGGCTTCACCAGCACGTGGCACATGGAGAAGACCTCGCCGCGGATGTTGGTGGTCTTGACGAAATGGAAGCCGAAATCGCTCTCGAAGACGGGGCTGAAGGCGCCTTCGGGAGTGGCGAAGACCTGCCCTTCGACTTCGGGAACGAAGGCCCCGCGGTGGATGTCCTCGTAGCAGCCGCCCTTGTATTTGGAGCCGGGGTCCTCGCTGTGGCGCATGGCCGCCAGGGTGAGGCTGAGGCGACCGGAGACGACTTCGCTGCGGATGCTGTCGAGGAAAGCCCTTGTCTCGAGCTTTTGGGCCTCGGTGAGCTCCGGTTCGATCAGAATCCGGCTGTAGCGCACTTCCTCGGGAATGAGTGGGAGGCTGTCTGCGGGTATGGCCGCAAAATGGTCGGCGATGTCGCGGGGGGTGGCGCGCACCTGACCCTCGATCTCGGCTTGCATCCGATCGGCCATGATCTGCTCGCGCATGGGTTCGCGGAACTCGGCCTTCCATGCGGCGACGGTCTTGCCATACTCGGCTTCGAACGCCTCGACCGAGCCGAACATGCTGATGTAGTACTCGAGGCGGCGGTCGATCTGGGCGGTCACTTCCCCATCGTCCACCATGATGGAGTCGAGGCGCGCCTGGTGCAGCAACAGCTTCTGCAGCATCAATTGGTCCACGATGGGGCAGACGTCCTGAACGGGCATGCCTGAAGCCTCCATCTGGAAGATCTGGGCGTCGATGTCGCTCTGCAGGATGATCTCGTTGCCCACCACGGCTACGATCCGTTCCAGCTGTTGGAGCTCGGGCTCCTGTTGGGCGACCAGGGAAAAGCCACCAAAGCAGAGGGCGAGCAACGGGAGTGTGTGTATTGCGTAGCTGCGCGCAGTCATGGGAGATTCGAATGGGTGCCTTCAGATGGCGTTGTACCAGTGCCTGTCGAAGTGGTCAAGGCTGCTTCGGCCCAGGCGGATTGGACGGCTTGCTGGCGCATGGCCTCCAAGGTACGGTTGCGGCGTCGGTGCAGCAGCAATTCGCCGATGCGTTCCGACACACGCTCGAGGGGACTCAGGGAACCCACGGGAAGTTGCTCCTTGATCAGGAGCAGGGCCTTGTGCTGGGCCGTCGTTCCTGAGGTGTCCGTCGTTTTCCAGTCTATGCGGCTGACCCGACGGCTCGATTGCAACCGTGCAGTCCTGTTCGGGTCGAGCGGCACCGTCTGTCCGATTTCTTCCCATGTAAGCCAGCGGTCAGCATCGAGGTCGAAGGGCATGCCCGCATCGGAGCATCGGCTCGCCAGGATGGAGAGCTTCTCCGGGTCTTCTGACGCGAGTTGCTTCGTCAGGTCACGGATGTCACGAGGGAAGGGGCGGCCTTCCGGAAAAACCACCCATCGCGCCTGGAACAGAGGGGCGTCGATGCGGAAGAGATCGGCCTGTTCGTTGAGGAAGGCCTGCAACTCCTCTGCGGTCAATGCCGTGTCGAGGTGGTCGCGCAGATAGCGGTCCTCATAGGCGTGGATGAGCAGTGACTCCCGATACCGGGCTACGGCCCTCGAGACGTTGCGTTCCTCTTCGGGGAGCTCGGATTCTGCGAGATGAACGAGTGATTGACGCTGCAGCCAATCGTTGATGGCACGGTCCGCTTTGATCAGGCTGTCCTTCGGACCCAGGCCGCGCGGCAGTCCTTCCATGAGTTCCGAGGCCGTCAGATTGACACCGTAGGCGCTGGCCACCACCATTTCCGGGGTCGTAGCCGGCCCCTGTTCCTTGCACCCCATGAGGACAAGGACCAACCCAACACCCAAGCAGCGCTCCGGACGCATCAGCGGATGCCGTGCAGGACGTCGCGGTTGACCTCGAAGCCGTACTTGCTGCGGAGCTCTTGGATCCAGCTGGTTTCGAGGTGGTCCTGGAAATCGGCGATGACCCTTCCACGGGCCTCCTCCAGCGTCTTCCGGGTGGGGGGCGTGACTTCGCGGATTTCGACGAAACGGATCTGACCATCCACCTCCACGGGATCGGTGATGCCGGTGCCGCCCAAAGCGGAATACGCGTCATCGAGCACGGGATTCAATCCCACTTCCACCCGGCTTTCCTCGATCGTGATGCTCAACGGATTCTCGGAGACCATCTCTCGGCGCATGGTTTCCACATCACCATCCGAGGAGGTCACAGCCATGACCTGTTCTGCAGTGGCAGTGTCCACGCACCGGAAGATGCGGCCATCGAGTCGGGTCTTCCACTCGTATTCAGCTTCGTGCTGGGCCCAGAAATCGGCGAGGCCTGCACTGTCGCGTACAGCGCGGCTCCACACCTTGCGGTCGGTCAATTCGAACAGCAGGATGCCATCGTGGTATTCTTCCATCAGCAGGCGGAAGTCGTTGTGCTTCTGTTCGAGTCGGGCATCCTCGTAGGCGATGACCTGTTCGTCTCCAAAGGGAACGAGGGCCTCGTGGAGGACATCCATTGCCGTCTTTCCCGTGACATCGACCCGGGCCCGCTTGTCATTGAGAAAGGCCACGAAGTCGGCGACCTTGACCTTGTCCTCTCCAACGGTCAGGATGGGCTTCTTGGCGAGGCCCTTCTTGACGGAGATTTCCTGCAGCATGCTGTCCACGACCACGGCCTCGGCCAATTGATCGAAGCGCTTCTGGTCCACGACGAAACCGTATTCGGCCTTGCGCTTTTCGATGAAGCTCTTGCGCACCTGTTCGGAGCGGCTGTCGCGCTGCAGGCGCTTTTCAAGGTCCCGTTTGGCATCCTCGAAGGTGGGCGGGGCCTTGTACTCGAGGCGCTGGATGAGGTGCCAGCCATATTGGGTCTGCACGGGCTCGGAGATGTCCCCATCTTCGGCCAATCCGAAGGCGGCCTCTTCGAACGATTCCACCATGCGTCCCGTCCCGAACCAAGGCAGCTCTCCTCCCTTGGTACGGGAGCTCTGATCGGCACTGTGCTGCCTCGCGAGTTCCGCGAAATCCGCTCCACCGGCCAATTCTGCCGCCAATGCGTCAATCTTGGTGCGGGCTTCCTCTGGCCCACCCTTGGCTTCATCCGGGCGGATCATGATGTGCGCGCAGCGCAATTCTCCCCGGGCTTGACGGCGGCCGGTCAGCTTGATGATGTGGTAGCCGTAGCGGGTGCGAATGGGCCCCACCACATCGCCCACCTCGGCTTTGTAGCAGGCGTCCTCGAAGGAGTAGAGCATCATGAAGGCGCTGAACCATCCGAGGTCCCCGCCATTGTCCTTGACGCTCGGGTCGTCGCTTCCTCCGCGTGATCGTGCAATGTTGGCGAAGTCCTCACCGCTGGAGATGCGCTCTTTCATGGCCATGGCCTTGTTCCAGGCCTGGACGGTGTCGGCGGGCGTGGCTTCGGCACCCAGCTTGACGAGGAGGTGGGAAGCCCGGACTTCCTCCAGGGTCCGGTCATAGGCCTGGGAGACCAATTCATCCAACAGCTCATTGTCCACGAGGTAGGGGCGGGCGAGTTGCTTTCGGTAGCCGGCCAGCTCGGTTACGAAGGAGGTGGCCGTATCCATTCCGAGGTCCTCGGCCGCCTTGACCTTCAACTTGAAGTCGATGAACAACTCCATGTATTCGTCCAGGCTCTCATTCGAGATGAGGCTGTCGCGGTTGTTCTTCTTGAAAATGTGGGCGAAATCCTCGGCCGAGACGGACTCGCCTGCGACGGTCAGTACGGTTTGTGCGACCGAGGCGTTCGGCATTCCCGCGACGAGGAATGTGCCAAAGACAAGGGCGAAGAGATGGAATCCGGGAAAGAAGCGGTGGCTCATCGTTGCGAATTGGACGCCGAATTTAGCGTCTATCGCGTGCCTGTGCAGGGTCGTGGCCTTCCCGCAGGCCCTCCTTTATCTTTTGTTTTCCACCCGGGGGCCGCGGAAGCGCTTCCTGTGGAAGGATTCCACCGGGGTCGAGAACATGGAGCGCGATACTTTCAGACCCACCGTCCAATAGGTGTCCCGGGTGTCCACATTGCCGCGTTGTGGTTGACGCTCTTCTTCAAGGCCCTGCTGGTACTGGAAGGTGCTGATGTTGGGAGCCCCCGGACAGGGCGGTTGGTCCGCAGCATTGGATTGGCTGGTCAGGGCGAGCCCGAGTGGATTCATGTCCCAAGGATTGGCATAACGGGCATTGATGTCATCGAGGTGATCGGTCCAGGTCCATCGAAACAGGCCGGACAGGGTGACATGCCAAGGCCTCCCGGAGCCATTGTCCGCGGTGAGGGTCCATGAGAGACCGAAAGGCGCCGTGAGGATCCACTTGTCATAGGCGGTGCCTTCCGTTTGCACCGTCCGCAGGTCGTGCCATTCACCGGGTGTGGTGTAGCCCATTTCGATGAGCTTGTCATAGCAGGGGTTGTCCCGGTCCACGCGTGCCATGGGCGCATGGTGCAACAGGGCCAGGCCTCCTTGCATGCGCAGGCTGTGGGCCAGCGTCCAGGACCCGACGCCTCCTCCCATCCTCAGCAGGGGGTAGTCCACGGTGGCGGCCAGTTCTGTCATTTCGTTGCGGAAATGGAGGTTCCGAACGAAGGCGACGATGTTGTTGGATACGCTGTCGGCACCTTGGATGCGAATGCGTTGGAGGTCGAGGTTCCACGCGATGCGTTTGCCCTTCTGTTGTGCCCGCATTCCGAGACCTCCGCCCATCTGGACGAGGTGCCATTGGGTGTCGCTCAAGAGTCCGTAGCGCCCCTTATGGCCGATATCACCGCAGTAGCCGGCAACATGGGTGGATGCGCCAATTTCCAGCTGCCAGTTTTCAGGCCAGCGCAATTGCGCTGCTGCAGGGTGCTGTGCCGAAAGGACCAGAACCGAACAAAGTGTGGAGAGCAAGTAGAAGCGTGACAAACCCATGGTCTGCCACAAAAATACGACGAATTATCTAATTTATTCGACGAATTAGAATTTCATGCGGGTGGACTTGCGGAAAAGTCCGCCGCCCTTCTTGTTCCCGTAGGTGCTCCGGCTCCGGTTGAAACTCTGGCTGCGTCCATTGAGCACCTTGCCATAGGTGATGACCAAAGTGCCGTAGGAATCTGTATTGGCCGGGTTACCTCGAATGACCGGAATTTCTTCTCCGATATAACTGTGGGCAGTCATGCTGCCGGCTGGCCTGTTGGGATCATCGCCATTGGCCAGGGCCAAATCCGTAGGATTGGCTTGGGAAGAAAGTGCCGCCGCCAGGAGCGACGACATCTCTGATGGGTCTGCATAGAAGCCTGAGATGTCATCGAGATAGTCGGTGTCGGTCATGCGGAATCCGATTTCGATTCCAACATAGAAGTCGGCAGCGCCACCTTTTTTCTGTCCGGTGATGATGGCACTGAGGCCGAATGGAACAGTATTGATGAGCAATTGATCCTGATAGTCGACTCCTTCCGTCATCAATTCAGGCAAACTGTGCCACCTGTCCTGATCGCTATCTGAGAAGGCGCCGTACAGTTCATTGTTGACGTCGATTCTGGCTTCTGGATTGTGCGACAATCGCGCCAAACCGATGAATCCACGAACGGTGAGCATGGCTCGGCGCTGGCGGGCCCAGACGAGGGGCTTTTGCAGGAGGTCTCGTTCCAGGCGGATGCTGCCTTCCGTCATGTGATTGCGGAAGTGCAGGTTGCGTGCCCGGCGGGGTGCATACTTGGTGTCCTTGTCGCTGCCGGAAATGTGGATGCGGCTGAGATCGGTGCGGATGTGCCACAGTCCGTCGCGGTCCAATTTGCGCCGCGCGTAAACACCGAATGCTGGACGCGACCGGAATTCCTGCATGTCCCAGATGAAATCTCGGCGGGAAGTGACACCGTCGCCGATGTCGCCCATATAATTGGCCATTCCAACTGAGAATCCAACATCCCAATGGCCTTGGGCCACAGCTCCCTCAAAGCCTGTGATGGAGGCTATTAGGATCACGAATGGGATGAGACGCGCTGTTCGCATGGGACAAAAATGAAGTGAGATATTGATATAATATGGTGGGTTTCACCGCATCAGTCCCTTCCTACTTGTGGATAAGTCAAATGGGACACGGGAGGGTATACGTTCCTTCACGCGTGAGGGTTACAGACCTACATGCATTTTTGTCAAATGAGTCGAAATCGGCGCAATCCGCAGCTGTTGTGTGACCTGCTCGGCACACGCCATCCAATCATCCAGGCCGGTATGGTGTGGTGCACCGGGGCGGAACTGACGGTGGCGGTCGCGCGCTCCGGAGCCTTGGGCACGCTCGGCGCAGGCTCCATGTATCCCAACGAGCTCCGGCAGGAGATTCAAAGGGTCAAAGCCCAATGGTCCGGACCATTTGCGGTCAATGTGCCCCTGTTGTATCCCGCTGTGGAAGAACACATGGCCACCATTGTGGAGGAACGGGTGCCCGTGGTGTTCACGAGTGCTGGTTCACCCCGCAAATGGACGGAGCATTTGAAGTCGGCGGGTTGTGCGGTGATTCACGTCGTATCCAGTGCGGCATTTGCTCTGAAGGCGGTGGATGCCGGCGTCGATGCCCTGGTGGCCGAGGGCTTCGAGGCCGGAGGGCACAACGGAAGAGAGGAAACGACGACGATGTGTCTGGTTCCGGAGGTGGTGGATGCCGTAGATGTGCCCGTCATCGCCGCAGGAGGCCTCCATGACGGCCGGTCCTTGCTGGCAGCCCTTGCACTCGGGGCGTCGGGTGTCCAGATGGGGAGCAGGTTCGTGATGACCCGGGAGAACCCCGCACATGCCGCTTTCAAGCAGCGCATTGCAGATGCCGGTGCCGGCGAAACGCGGCTCATGCTCAAGGATTTGACTCCCGTCCGTTTGTTGCGGGGGGGTGAGGGGAGCTTCTTCGATCAGGTTGCGGCGGCGGAAGAGGCCGGAGCAGACATGGAATCCCTGCGTTCATTGCTGGGCCGTGGCCGAGCGAAGCGCGGGATGCGCGAGGGTGACTTGATCGAGGGTGAATTGGAAATCGGCCAGGTGAGCGCCTTGCTCGAAGATCTGCCGGGTGCGGGTGAACTGGTGGACCGGATCGTGACCGAATACGCCTCCTTCGGCACCCGTGGAATGTCCCCGGGGTTCCATTGGCAGGGGTTGGACGGGGGGTGAGTCGAAATTCAAGGTCGCCGTCGGATAACATCCGGGGAAGGCAACCGTTCTGGCCTTGAGCTCGTACATCTTGCACATGCTATGTTGAGTCGATGTTTCCATACCGTGGTGTGGTGCGCCTTTGTCGTCATGGCCTGCCCTTCAGCAGGCATGGCACAGGAGTGGGAATGTCTGCAGGTGGAGATGGATGGTGGACTGAGCGTGGGATGGAGTTCCGATTTGACCGGGGCTTCCTTCTACAACATCGACCAGATGCTTCCACCGCCGGACTACACGTCCTTCCTGCAGACCCAGGTCGATCTGGTCACCAACCCGAATGGGACCACATTCGGGGCAGGTGGCATTGACTATGCGAGCCAGAGTTTCTGTTTCACCCTTCAGGCACAGGATGCCCTCGGCAGCAACATTGGAGGGTTGTCGGATACGCTGTGCACCATTCACCTGGATTTGGAATCCGGACTCATTCCCGGCACCGTCGACCTCGCCTGGAACAGCCCCTTTCAATTGAATCCAACACCGGGATTCAGTGGCACGTATGCGGTTGAGCAGCTGTTGCCTGATGGCAGCTGGACGGCGGTGGCCAGCGCTCCGTGGATGTTCGGCAATTCCAACACTTCCTTTCCTGTGACCCAGTGTGCCGGTTTCGTGACCTACAGGGTCACCTTGACGGAGGACGGGGGATGTGTGCACCGTTCGAACCAAGCTTCCATCGCGGTGACGGACGAATTGGATCCGCCGCCGCCTCAGATTGTGGCCGTCGATGTGGATTCGCTGACCGGTGAAGCGCAGATTTCATGGGAGCCGAGTGCCGCGCCGGATGTGGCGGGCTATATCGTGTACATCTGTTCCGGGGCCATCGAGACCATTTTGACCACCATCGAGGATCCCGAGGCATTGGGTTGGACGAATCCATTCAGCCAGGCCGGTCAGCTCATCGAATACTATAACGTGGCTGCTTTCGACAGCTGCTATGTGGGGGGGGTGCCGGATCCGGGGGCTGCGAATCCGGCGTGCGCGCCGTCGATGTACCTCGATGTGGATTGGACGGAATGCACGGACCAGGCCGACCTGCAATGGTCTCCCGTGGTGCATTGGCCAGGAGGCGTGGACCATTATGAGGTTTGGGCCACGGAGTTGGATCAGAATGGCGTGCAGGGCGGTCCACAGCTGTTGGGCGAAGTGCCGGGTGGCCTCAATTACTTCCTCCACGCCGGAGCCAACATCGGAAGCCTCTATCGCTATCGGGTGGTGGCCCATGCGGCCCAAGAGGATTGGACCCAATCCTCGAACACGACGGAAAACCTGTTCACCTATCCCGGAGGTCCTGGGTGGATGCGCTGGCTCGAAGCCACCATCGTGACGGACTCTGTGGCGGTCCTTCGGGCAGAAGTGGATGCTTCCTCGGGCGAGCCGCACGCATATGAGCTCTGGCGGAACGAGCCCTATGATGACGATTTCGAATTCGTCACGAGCCAGTATTCCATCGGTGGTGTCATCCAGATGCTGGACAGCACCATCGAGGGGCAGGTCGGCCAGTACAAGTACTACATCAAGGTCGTGAATGCCTGCGGGGACAGTGTGCTGGGGACGTCCATCGCCGAGACCATTTTTCTGAGCGGGACGGTACTGGAGGACCGGTTGTCCAATGCGCTGGCCTGGACACCTTTCGAAGGTTGGGAAGTGCCCCGGACGCGGCAGGTACTGTTGCGGGGGATACAGTATGGTGGCGCACTCGAGGAAGTGGAGGATTTCGGACCGTTCGATTTCTCCTACGACGATGAATTGGAAGACCTCATCGGAACGCCTGGCGAATTCTGTTATCGGGTGCGCGCGGAGCAGGGGGACAGCGGCTGGGCCTCCGTTTCGAATGAGGTCTGTTTGACTTTGCCGCCGGTGGTGTGGATTCCCAATGCTCTGGTGTACAATGGAATCAACAACTCCTGGAAGCCCACGGTGTCTTTCGCTGACGTTTCGGATTACCGGCTGGATGTGTTCTCCCGCTGGGGCGATCTGATTTGGACCACGGAGGATCCGGATGCTGCATGGGATGGGACCAAGGAAGGGGCACTGTTGCCCGAGGCATTCTATCCTTACACCTTGCGGATCCAGGATGGTGCCGGTCGTGTGGTCGCCCGCAAGGGCCATGTGCAGGTCGTGCGCAGGCCGTGAATAATGGGGGGCACAACCCCCTTGGCCATAGCGTGTTGTGGACTATTTTCGCCGGAATACCCGGACGCGAAATTTCTGCCCATGCCCCACGACCGCCCCAATCCCAAATTCACAGGAGAAGGCCTCACGTACGATGATGTACTGCTCGTACCCGCTTACAGCGAGGTATTGCCACGTGACACGGATTTGCGCAGTCGTTTCTCGCGGAACATCGTCTTGAATGTACCGGTCGTCTCCGCGGCCATGGATACGGTGACCGAAGCGAACATGGCCATCGCCATGGCGCGTCAGGGTGGCATCGGGGTCATCCACAAGAACATGACGATCGCTGCCCAGGCGGCCTTGGTCCGCAAGGTCAAGCGGAGCGAAAGCGGCATGATCCAGGATCCGATCACCCTTCCGGTGGACGCAGTCGTGGGCGATGCCCACCACATCATGCGGGAGCACCGCATCGGAGGCATTCCAGTGGTGGACGATGGTGGTTTCCTGAAGGGCATCGTGACGAACCGTGACCTTCGTTTTGAAGGTGATCCAAAGCGGCCCATCGCGGAGGTCATGACGTCCGAGAACCTCGTGACGACGCCCAACGGCACGGATCTGAAGCGCGCCGAGGAAATCCTCCGGGACAACAAGATTGAAAAGCTGCCGGTGGTGGATGCCAAGGGCAAATTGGCCGGTCTGATCACCTACCGGGACATCATCAAGCTGCAGGAATTCCCGAATGCCTGCAAGGATCAATTCGGACGTCTGCGCTGTGCCGCTGCGGTGGGGGTCACGCCGGATACCATGGAGAGGGTCGAAGCGTTGGTCGGAGCAGAGGTGGATGCGCTCATCATCGACACGGCCCATGGCCACAGCGCGGGTGTCATTGCCATGCTCGGCAAGGTGAAGGCCGCTTATCCGAACACGGATATCGTGTGTGGCAACATTGCCACGGCAGAGGCGGCCAAGGCGCTGGTCGAGGCCGGTGCAGATGGGGTC
>CAXQGL010000005.1:0-9487 GCA_964223495.1 Candidatus Nitrosopumilus sp.
GGGCTTCCGTGACAAGATGGAATCCATCGGCGATGCGGCATTGCACCCCCAGCACGCCGCCCAACCCGGTTTCGAGGGTGGTCGTGGTGTTGGTCGACCTGAAGTCGAGGTTGGAGGATTCGGTGCCGATGTGGTTGCCGTTCAGGAGGAGGTCGATGCCTACCGTGGCCCAGCATAGGCGTTCTTCGGATGCCTCGCCGAGTCTCCAACGGTAACCCGTTCGCAGGTTGGCCCGGCGGTTGCGGGTAATGATGGTGGTGCCGAAGCTGTCCTGCGTTTCCTGGCCCAGATTGAATCCTATGAGGGTGCGAAAGCCGGCGGCGGTCGGTTGGGCGCTCCAGCCGATGCCAAAGGTCACGTCTTGTGCATCGTCTGCGCCGAAGAGTCGGCGGGTCATCGGGACGACGTCCACCCAGATGCCCGATTGTGCGAGCGTGCTGGTGACCGTCGAAAGGCAGATGCCTAAAAGGAGAATGAAACGGGACATCGTGGTCATCACATGCAAAATAACGCGAACAAGCTTTGGTTGGACGCTCACGAGTCGAGTGTCGGGCATGGCGTCCGGACCTGCAGATTGCTCCAGTTTCTTTCAAATCCACATACATGAATGCACTGCGCAACCGCGTCCTGCTCATCGGACGCCTGGGACAGGATCCCGAACGGATCGAATTCGATGGCGACAAGGTCAAGGCGAGCCTCAGGCTTGCCACGAATGAGGTCTACCGCAACGCCCAAGGCGAGAAGACCGAGACCACCCAATGGCACAATGTCATCGCCTGGGGTCAACTCGCCGAAATCATGACGCGCTACCTGTCCAAGGGCAGCGAGGTGGCCATCGAGGGTCGGCTTGTCTACCGGCAATACGAGGACAAGGCGGGTCAGCAAAGGGTGGCTGCGGAAATCGTCACGCAGGAGATGCTGATGCTTGACCGTGTGCCGCAGGACGCCTGACAGGGTCATCGGGGTTCATGGACGGTGGGTGGAAGCGTTGTCCACCCGCCGTCCGACCCTTAATTTCGCGGAAGGCAAATCGGCCGTAATGATTCGGCCCGAACGCACCACTTCATGGCCCAAACTGGAATCCTCAAGTCCTCGCTCGCCAAGAAATACGCCATGGCGGCTACCGGACTTTTCCTCTGCCTGTTCTTGGCGGGACATCTGGCAGGCAACCTCCAATTGTTCACGGCTTCAGCCGATGGAGGGCGGCAGTTCAACGAATACGCCAAGTTCATGACCACCTTCCCGGCGGTCAAGATCCTGTCCTACTTGACCTATTTCGCCGTGCTCTTCCACTTGGCTGACGGTATCGTACTCTCACTGCAGAACCGCAAGGCACGTCCGGTGCGCTATGCCATGGAGCGTCCCTCGGAGAATGCCGGATGGTCAAGCCGCAACATGATGTTGCTCGGCACCATCGTTCTGGTCTTCCTGGTGACGCACATGCAGAATTTCTGGTGGCAGATGCACTTCGGCGAAGTGGCCATGGTGAATTACGACGGGGAGATGGTCAAGGACCTGTACACGGTCGTGGCCGCTTTTTTCAATCCTGAACTGAACAGCTTTGCCCTGCCGGCCATCGGTCTGTATCTGCTGGGACAATTCGCACTCGGGTTCCACCTGTGGCATGGATTCTCCAGTGGGTTCCAGTCTGTCGGATTGCGTCACCCGCGTTACTCCAAGTGGATTGGAGGACTGGGCAAGGCCTTCGCCGTGGTGGTGCCCGTTTTGTTCTCCGCCATCGTCGTGTTCATGTACATCACCCAGGCCTGAAGGTCAGAACCGAAGAAGAGATGACTGAAATGCCCAAGCACAGTGTGGCCCTCGACGCCAAGGTTCCCGAAGGTCCTTTGGCGGAGAAGTGGACGAACCACAAGAACAGCATTCGCCTGGTGAACCCGGCCAACAAGCGCCTGATCGACGTCATCGTCGTCGGCACGGGTCTCGCGGGCAGCTCGGCAGCCGCCTCGCTTGCCGAGATGGGGTACAACGTGAAGGCGTTCTGTTTTCAGGACAGCCCGCGCCGTGCCCACTCGATTGCCGCTCAAGGAGGCATCAATGCTGCCAAGAATTACCAGAACGACGGGGACTCGGTCTACCGCCTGTTTTACGACACGATCAAGGGGGGTGACTACCGCAGCCGGGAGGCCAACGTCTACCGCCTCGCCGAAGTCAGTGCCAACATCATCGACCAGTGTGTGGCACAAGGGGTGCCATTCGCCCGTGAGTATGGTGGATTGCTGGATAACCGCTCTTTCGGCGGCGTCCAGGTCAGCCGCACGTTCTACGCCAAGGGTCAGACCGGACAACAGCTTTTGCTCGGTGCGTACAGCGCATTGAGCCGCCAGATCTCCAAGGGCAAGGTCACGATGTACAACCGCCACGAGCTTATGGATGTGGTGGTGGTCGACGGGAAGGCCCGCGGCATCATCGCCCGCAACCTCGTCACAGGCGAAGTCGAGCGCCATGGGGCGCACGCGGTGGTCCTGTGCAGCGGAGGCTATGGCAATGTGTTCTTCCTGAGCACCAACGCGATGGGGTCCAATGTGTCTGCCGCGTGGAAGGCCCACAAGAAGGGCGCCTACATGGCCAACCCCTCCTACACGCAGATTCACCCCACCTGCATTCCGGTCAGCGGTCACTACCAGTCCAAGCTGACGCTGATGTCCGAGTCGCTTCGGAATGACGGCCGCATTTGGGTTCCGAAGGAGCAGTCCGATGTGGAGGCCCTGCGGAATGGGTCCCTTCGGCCGACGGACATCCCCGAGGAGCGGCGGGATTATTACCTCGAGCGCCGTTACCCGGCCTTCGGCAATCTGGTGCCGCGCGATGTGGCCAGCCGGGCCGCCAAGGAGCGTTGCGATGCCGGATTCGGCGTCAATGAGGCCGGGGAGGCCGTGTACCTCGATTACGCCAGCGCCATTGAGCGCTATGGCCGCACCGAAGCCAACGTCCAGGGCATTCCGGCCCCGTCCATGGAGAAGATCCGTGAATTGGGCGAGGCAGTGGTTCGCGCCAAGTATGGCAACCTGTTCCAGATGTACGAGCAGATCACGGCGGACAATCCCTACAAGACGCCGATGCGCATCTACCCGGCCGGGCACTACACGATGGGCGGCCTCTGGGTGGACTACAACCTTCAGACCACCATCCCCGGGCTTTATGCCTGCGGGGAGGCCAACTTCTCCGACCACGGGGCCAACCGCCTTGGCGCTTCGGCCCTGATGCAGGGCCTGGCCGATGGGTACTTTGTTCTGCCCTACACGATCGGAGACTACCTCGCGGACGACATCCGCACTGGAGAAATTTCCACGGACACGCCAGAGTTCGCCGAGGCCGAGCAGGCCGTGCGCGACCGCATCGAGAAGTTGCTCGGCAATGACGGCAAGACCCCGGTGGACGATTTCCACCGTCGACTCGGCCGTATCATGTGGAACGAGTGCGGTATGTCCCGCAATGCTGAGGGCCTGAAGAAGGCCATCGCGGACATCCAGGCCTTGCGGGCGGAATTCGAAAGTGACGTCCGGGTGCCGGGCCGCGCTGACCGCTTCAACCCCGAACTCGACAAGGCGGGCCGTGTGTCTGACCTGATGGAACTCGGTGAGCTGATGTGCAAGGATGCGCTGGAGCGCAATGAAAGTTGCGGCGGCCACTTCCGGGAAGAGTACCAGACGCCCGAAGGCGAGGCGCTCCGGGACGATGAGGGCCACGCCCACGTCAGCGCGTGGGCCTTCACCGGGGTGCCGGCAGATGCCACGCATCACAAAGAGGCGTTGACCTTCGAAAACGTTGAACTGAAGACCCGCAGCTACAAATAAGCCATGGATTTTACGTTGAAGATCTGGCGGCAGGAAGGGCCGCAGGAAGAGGGAAGGATGGAGACCTACCCAGTGACCGGCATTACCGGTGACATGAGTTTCCTGGAGATGATGGACGTACTCAACGACCAGCTCATCCGGGACGGACAGGATCCCGTCGCTTTCGACCACGATTGTCGCGAGGGCATCTGCGGTATGTGCAGCATGTTCATCAACGGTGAGGCCCATGGCCCCAACCGCAAGACGACCACCTGCCAATTGCATATGCGGAGTTTCAAGGATGGCGAGACCATCTACATCGAACCATGGCGCGCCTCGGCGTTTCCTGTGGTAAAGGATCTTGCGGTGGACCGCAGTGCGTTCGACCGCATCATCCAAGTGGGAGGATATGTCAGTGTGAACAGTTCGGGCAATCCGATTGATGCCAATGCCATTCCGGTTCCCAAGGAGGACGCGGATGCGGCGTTCAATGCGGCCACTTGTATTGGATGCGGCGCCTGTGTGGCGACCTGCAAGAATGCTTCCGCCATGTTGTTCGTGTCGGCCAAGGTGAGCCAGTTGGCCTTGTTGCCACAAGGTCAGCCCGAGCGAATGAGCCGTGTCCAACGCATGGTGGATCAGATGGACAAGGAGGGCTTCGGCAACTGCACGAACACCGGCGCCTGTGAGGTGGAATGTCCGAAGGGCATCAGCCTCGACAACATCGCCCGCATGAACCGCGATTACCTCAAGTCGCAGGTCACCGGTGAGTGAGCTGTATTTTTTTGGGATTGCGCTGACTTTCAACCTGTCAGGGTTGGGGTAAATTTGACTCATGCGCCTGTTGTTGTCTTTCTGTCTTTTGGCCATGTCGAGCGTGACTTGGGCCCAGGGCTCCCTGAAGTGTGAGTTCACCGCGAAGGGATGCTGTCCCATGTGCGAGGATCGCATCGTTGAAGCCCTCGATGTGCCCGGAGTCAGGGCGGTCGAGTGGGATCAGTTCAAGGAGAAGGCCATGGTGGTCTACAAGCCGAAGAAGATTTCGGAGGAGCGGATCCAGCAGCTCGTAGCCGATGCCGGTCACGACACGGAGTTGTTCACGGCTACTGATGAGGCTTACAATGGATTGGCGGCTTGCTGCCTTTACCGAACGGGTTGTCAGGGGTGTTCCGACCGTGAGAAGCATTCCGACCACGGCGAGGACGAGGACGACGACCGTCGCTGATGCACCGCGCCACTTCATTGGTTCTTGCCGCCACTGCGGTGTTGTTGACGCTGACGGTGTCCGCGCAGAAAACGCTGACCGTCAAGGGCAAGGTGTTTTCCAAGGACCAGGTCGACCACACCGGTCATGACCATGGCCCGGGTGAGGGCCATGAGGAGGAGAATTGGCTGCCCCTGCCGGGTGCGTATGTCGTGTGGAAGAGCACGGGCCAGGGCACGGCCACGGATGCCCACGGGTTCTTCCGGCTGGAGGGTGTCGAAGGTGACACCTTGGTGGCCAGTTTCATTGGGATGACCACCGTGGAACTGCCGTTCATCGGACAGTCCTATGTGGAGATTCCCTTGGGAGAGGGATTCCAACTCAACGAGGCACAGGTTGTGGCCAAGGGCCCAACGACGTCCGTGAGCCTTCTGGACCCGCTGGTGGTCCAGTCCCTTGGAAGGGACGAGCTCTGCCGGGCGGCGTGTTGCAACCTGAGCGAGGCTTTCGAGACCAATGCAGCGGTGGATGCCAGTTTCACCGACGCCGTGACGGGGACCAAGCAGATCCGCATGCTCGGTTTGGACGGCAAGTACACCCAGATCATGTTCGACAACATGCCGGGGGCACGCGGCCTGAACATCTTGCAGGGCATGAAATTCATCCCGGGCGAATGGGTCGACCAGATCCACATCGGAAAGGGGGCGGGTTCCGTGACCCTCGGGCACGAGAGCATGACGGGCCAGATCAATGTGGCCCTGCGAAATGCTGACCTGGAGGACCAGTTGGTCGTCAATGGATTCCTCAACCGAGCCGGACGTTACGAGCTGAATACGGTCAGCAGGCATGATGTCTCCCGCCGATGGAAGACGGCCTTGCTGACGCACGGTGAGTGGGCTGACCGCATCAATGACGGGAATGCAGATGGTTTCCAGGACAACGCCCTGTCCAAGGATGTTGTGCTGCGTTCGGATTGGCAGTTCACGGGAGACCGCGGCATGCGGGGTGAATACGCGGTCACGGCGGTCTCGCAGGAGAAGCAGGCTGGCCAGTTGCCCTTGTTGGATGCTGGGACCGATGGGCTGTGGATGGCGGATCAGCTGGTGGATCGGGTGACCTTCACCGGCAAGACGGGCTATGTGTTTCCCGGTGATGATGGGCGTAGTCTTGGAAGCCAGGTGACCCTGGGCAGCCACGACCAGGAATTGACCTTCGGCCCCTATCGCTCCTACATCGCGGATCAGCAGTTTGCTCGGGTGAACCTGCTGTACCAGAGGGCCACCGGACGTGGAGATGACCTTGTGATGGGCATTTCGGCCAAGTCGGACCGGTACAGCCAGGCGATCCTCCAGTCGGATGCGTTCCCGGACAGTGTCGGTGTGGACGGTACGCCGGTCGAGCGCAGTGAGGTCGTCACCGGGGCTTTCGTCGAATGGACGGTCAAGCGCGAGCGTTGGGATGTTATCCTCGGTCTGCGCACGGACATGCATGACGCGTTCGGGACATTCGTGACGCCCCGCCTGAATGCGCGCTGGTCCGTGACGGACGCGATCACCTTGAAGGCGGCAGCAGGCAAGGGGTGGCGCACCGCTGTCCCGTTGGCGGAATTCGCCGGCGTTTGGGCTTCGAATCGCCGCTGGATCTTTCCCGAGGCCGGCAGCGTTGACCCGTTCAGGGGGTTGAGGCCCGAGGAGAGTTGGAACATGGGACTGAACCTGTTGAGCAAGTTCAATCTGGGCTTCCGCGAAGCGAGCTTCAGCCTCGATGGTTATCGGGTCGATTTCAGCAACAGGGTCTTCGTGGACCTCGATGAGCCTGGGCAGGCCAGCGTCCGGCAGGGCATGAGCCAATCCCGGAGCGTGCAGGCCGAATTCTGGTGGGACTGGACGAGGCGCCTGGACATCACGTTGGCCTACCGCCTGGTGGATGCGAGCAGCGATTACGACCCCGACAGTTTTGATGGATATGGTGGTTACCGCCAGGATCCATTCGTCGCACGGCATCGGGGGTTCAGCACCATCGCTTATGGATCCCGAATGGATGAAAAGGGCCGTCAATGGCGCGCGGACGTGACCTTCCAGGTGACCGGTCCGCAGCGGTTGCCATGGACGAGGTACGATGACCAGTCCGGGGTGGACCCGGGGTACGACAGGCCTGAGGAGGCGCCCACCTTCGTGACGGGGAACGTCCAGATCAGCCGTGACTTCGATGAAGGCCAGCAGATCTATGTGGGCATCGAGAACGTGACGAACTACCGTCAGGCCGAGCCGATTGTCGGCATGGATTATTCCGGCGGCCCGGGGGATGTGCAGACCCTTTCGGGTGGTCCTGTGGCGGATGATCCGCTGTACGATGCATCCTTCGTGTACGCCCCCATCTTCGGGCGCAACCTTTACGCCGGTGTGCGTTGGGCCTTCGGCCAGTGACCCTCTCTTTCTTCGGGGCTCAGGAGGCGTTGGGCAGTTGGCGGGCCTGCGGGACCCGGCGGTGCTGTCGGCCGGATGGTCGGGCCTTCGTCGGGGTGCTCTCGTCATAACGCGGGTCGGGCTGCAGGTCCAGCTTCTCCATTGATTTGACTTCCACGTTGAGGCACCCGAATTCTTCTTGCACGGTGCCCCGCATCTGGTAGACGCCGCGCCCCCGGAAGGGGTAGGCTTTGGCGATCGGCGGGAAGTGGACGGTGTCGACCCACTGGCCTTCGCGGTCCACGAAGCAGCCGAACAGCATGCGGTCTCCCTTGACGGTGCCGGTTTCCTTGACGGTGACGAGGTAGCCGGCGATGGTGACTTCGCGGCCGACGTGTTCCGGCAGGGCGCGGGCGGGAATGGCACCCTCGGCGGTTCGTTGCGCCTCGGTGGTGAGCAGGCCGAACGGGGACGACAGCGGGAAGCCGAGCAGTTCGATCTCGTCGTAGGCGTCTTCGCCGCTGCCGCCTTCGAGGGCCGGCAGGGTGCGGAGGCTGGTCTGGTGTTCGGCGGTTTCGGCGTCCCGGAAAAGGTCGGCGGCGGGGGCCTGCTTCGGCAGGTGGCCGAGCAGGAAATGGGCCTCCCATTGCAATTGCTGCTTGGAGCGTCCCGTCCACTGCAGGCCCCCGATGCGGATGACGGTGAGCAGTTGTTCGAGGCCGATGCCGGTGCGGCGGACGAGGTCCTCGAGGTCGCGGTAGGGGCCGGCATGGTGACGCTCCCGTTCGATGCGGACGGCGGTTTCGCCTTCCACGCCCTTGACGAGGTTGAAGCCGAGGGTGAGGGTCCGCGTGGCGGGGTCGTATCCGGCGAGGTAGCCGCCGGTGTTGACGCAGGGTGCGGCGATGCGGCCGCCCAGCAGCCGGGCCTCGTGGACATAGAACTCGGTCCGGTAGAAGCCGCCGAAGTTGTTGATGCAGGCGGTCATGTATTCCAGCGGCCAGTACGCCTTGAGGAAGAGGCTCTGGTAGCTCTCGACGGCGAATGACGCCGAGTGGCCTTTGGCGAAGGCGTACCCGGCGAAGCTCTCCACCTGCCGCCACACTTCGGCCACCATGTCGGGCGGGTGCCCCTTGGCCCGCGCCTTGTCGAAGAAGGCCTGCTGCGCTTTCTGGAACTCCTCGCGCGAGCGGAATTTGCCCGACATCCCCCGCCGCAGCACGTCAGCCTCCCCGAGGTCGAGCCCGGCGAACCGGTGGGCCACCTTGATCACGTCTTCCTGGTAGACCATGACCCCATAGGTCTCCGGCATGATCTTCAGCAGGATGGGGTGCGCGTCCCGCCGCTTTTCAGGGAAACGGTGCCGCTCGATGTAGGCCTTCATCATCCCGCTGCGGGCCACGCCCGGCCGGATGACGGAGCTGGCGGCGACCAGGCCGAGGTAGTCGTCGACCCGCAGCTTGCGCATGAGCATCCGCATGGCGGGCGACTCGACGTAGAAGCATCCGATGGCCTCGGCTTCCCGCAGCAGGTGCTGTACCCGCGGGTCGGCCTTGAACCGCTTCATGTCGTGGATGTCGATGTCGGCCGCCGGGTCGGTTTCCGCGATGAGGTCGAGGGCGTCCTTGATCTTGGCGAGGCCGCGCTGGGACAGGATGTCGAATTTGTGGAGGGCGAGGTCTTCGGCGACCACCATGTCGTACTGCGTGGTGGGGAAGCCCTTGGGTGGCAGGAACGTTGCGCAGGTCCGGTGGATGGGCCGGTCGGCGATGAGGATGCCGCAGGCGTGGATGGAAATCTGGTTGGGGAAATCACGGAGGACACCGGCGTAGCGGACCACGGCGCGTTCCACCTCGCCCAGCTTCGCCGGGTCGAACCGCCCGCCGGCCAGCGTGTCGATCTCGTGTTTGGGCAGGCCGAAGACCTTGCCGAGCTCCCGCACCACCGCCCGGTATTGGAAGGTGTTGTAGGCGCCGAGCAGGGCGACGTGCTCGTAGCGTTTGAAGATGTAGCGCGTGACGTCGTCGCGGTTCGTCCACGAGAAGTCGAGGTCGAAGTCGGGCGGGTTGGACCGGTAGAGGTTG
>CAXQGL010000006.1:0-59318 GCA_964223495.1 Candidatus Nitrosopumilus sp.
CGATGTTCCGATGGGACGGCACGCTCGAAACGGAGTTCGGGGACGGCGGCATCATGTCCTGGTTCGAGGACGCCAACCTGAACCATGGCGTGCGCGACCTGCGCCACCGATGGGAGTGGCTCGGACCGGAAGAAGGCGTGCAGGTGCTCATCGGCACCCCCGAGGGGGAGTCGACCCTGGCGGCAGGGACCATGTCCATCGGCTATGTGCCGCTATGGCCCGAAGCAACATTCGGGCCATTGACCGAAGACATCAATTCCGGCATGCAGGTCAATGCGCCGGTCAGGTCGGTGGGCCTCGCATCGGGGTTCGGTTGGAAGTTGGAGGATGAGAATGTGGCCGTCGGCACCTTGGATCTCGAACCGGATTGGGACGGTGCGGCCCATCCCGTGTGGTGGACGGGGCCGAATACGGCTTTCGGAGGAGTGAACGCCTATTGGACGGAGGACATGGAGTTTCCCAGCCAGAGGGTAGGCGCCGTGGCAAGTCGTGGAGGCGGACTCTACATTGCCGGCACCTTGCCGGGCGCGTCACCATCCACGAGCAGCTGGATCCTGTCCCGTTGGACGGAGGACACTTCGGGCCTGCCCGAGGTCGCAGACCTGGAGCAGGTGCCCCATCCGCATCCAACGCGGGGTGAAATCCGGTGGTCGTGCCCGCAAGGCATTGTGCGTTGCCTCGACCAGCGCGGCCGGGAACTCGACCGGTGGCAGCATGCCGGCGGGACGTTCAGCACCGAGTTGCCCAAAGGGGCGGCGTGGCTGGGCTCCGAGGTGCTCGGATGGCATCGGGTCCAACGGCTTGATTGACCACACCTACCCGGTATTTCACGTGGACAAACCGGAGCGGACTTTGCATGCCGGGGCCAATGGGGCAGGCTAATTTCGTCCCACAGATTCACCACCATGAAGTTCTTCATCGACACCGCCAACCTCGACCAGATCCGCGAAGCCGCCGCCCTCGGCGTGCTCGACGGCGTGACCACCAATCCCAGCCTCATGGCCAAGGAGGGCATCTCCGGTGATGGAGCGGTTCGCCAGCACTACGTGGAGATCTGCAACATCGTGGACGGCGACGTGAGCGCCGAGGTCATCAGCACGAACTTCGAGGACATGGTGCGCGAAGGAGAGGAGCTGGCCGCTTTGCACGACAACATCGTGGTGAAGGTGCCCATGATCGAGGACGGCGTGAAGGCCCTCCGCTACTTCTCGGACAAGGGCATCCGGACGAACTGCACCCTGGTGTTCTCCGCAGGGCAGGCCCTGCTTGCCGCCAAGGCGGGCGCCGACTACGTGAGTCCCTTCATCGGCCGCCTCGACGACATCTCCACGGATGGCCTCCAGTTGATCTCCCAGATCCGCGGCATCTACGACAACTACCTCTTCAAGACGGAAATCCTCGCGGCTTCCGTGCGGCACACCATGCACATCATCGAGTGCGCCCAGATCGGCGCCGACGTCATGACGGGGCCGCTCAGTGCCATCAAGGGACTGCTCAAGCATCCACTGACGGACAGTGGTCTGGAGAAATTCCTGGCTGACCACGCAAAAGCGGCCGGAACGGTATCCGCCTGATTCCAAGAGCCACATCTGCACAACGGATGGCAGCCCGGGCAACGTTGGCCGGTTGCGGGTCGTTACTTTGTTCCATGCGCCTTGTTGTCGGTTTCTTCATTGCCATTTGCAGCCTCGGAATCCTGAGGGCCCAGCCGACTTGCACCTTTGTCGGGAGTGCCTCTTCCATGGGCGGGGATTGCTATGAAATCACTTCGGGAACTCCATGGCCCGGTTCGCCGGCACCCTTTGAATTCGGTGCGGTCTGGTTCAACCAGCAATTGGACCTGACCGCTCCGTTTACCATTGAAGTCGAAGTGGGACTCGGAGACGATGACGGAGGTGCCGATGGGATCGTGATGGTCCTGCAGACCGCCGGTCCCATGACCATCGGTGTTGGCGGAGAAGGGCTTGGATTCGGGGGCATTGCGCCGAGTTTCGGAGTGGAGATTGATACGCATTTCAATGCGGACAACCTTCCGAATTACCCCTTTGGCGATGTCTCGCAGGACCACGTCGCGTTCCAGCGTGATGGGGTCATCTTCCATGATCTGCCCTATTTCAACCTTGCCGGTCCGAATCCCGCGCTGCCTAGCGGAGCGAACATCGAGGACGGAGAGCTGCATTTCGTCAAGCTCGAATGGGACCCTGCCTCCAATCTGATTGAATTTTATTTCGATTGCGAATTGCGGTTGACACTCAACATCGATCTGGTGGATGAGATCTTCAATGGCCAATCCTCCGTGTGGTGGGGGTTTACCGGCGCAACGGGAGGGCTCGTCAACCAGCAGACGGCCTGCATCACTTCTGCCGCCGTAGGATTGTTGCCGTTCCAGGAGATTTGCGCAGGGAACGGGGTGCAACTCGAATTGCAGTCGGCCCAGCCCGGTACCGTGACGTGGAGTCCTGTTGAAGGGCTTTCAGACGCGAGCATCCCAAATCCCGTGGCCGCTCCGGAAGTCACGACGACATACACGGCCACATGGACCAACGTCTGCGGGGACCAGTTGACGGCGGAGACCGAAGTGGCGGTCAATCCTGCACCCGAAGTTGATCTGCCGGAAGAGGCCTTGTTCTGCCCGGATGATGCAGTTGAACTTGCCGTCGACATTCCCTTGGGCGCTTCGGCGGAGTGGTCGGACGGCACCACCGGCGGAATTTGGATCGGAGACGAAGTCGGATGGCAGGCCGTTGTGGTCGAGGGGCCGGGGGGATGTTCGGCCTCCGACAGCACCTGGGTAGAGGCGCTGTCGCCGACGGAGGTCGTGTTTCCCATTGTGGAGCCCCTCTGTGATGGCGATGCGCAAACCATCGAATGGCCCTCCGGCACCGGGGGGTGGTCCGTGGACGGAGCCGCAGTGCCCTCTCCATGGTTGGCTGGACCAGGTACATACTTGCTGGAATGGGTGGATGATTTGACCGGTTGTCCCGGAGCGTTTGATTTTGAAATCGGGCTCGTAGAACCTGAGCCGGCTTTCCTGACCGGAGTGGTCTCGACGTGCAGTGGAGCAGGGGTGACCCTGGATCTCGATGCGGGAACGGGAGCTACGGTCACGTGGACGCCGGTTGAAGGACTGGATGATCCAGTTGCGGAACAGCCCTTGGCGACCCCGGAATCGAGCACCGTTTACACCGCTGAGGTCCTCGACATCTGCGGCAATGTGACGGTGCTGACCACGGAAGTCAACGTGTTCGATGTGCCCGATCCTGGATTGCCTGATACGGTGGCATTCTGTCCGGGAAACAGCGCCTCCCTTGAGGTGTTGCCCCTGCCCGGGGTGCCTCAACCGCAATGGTCCGATGGCACGGTGGGTTGGAATTGGAACGGCACGGTCGAAGGATGGCAATCCGTGGTGGTCTCCCCATTGCCGGAGTGTCCCGGTGTAGACAGTGCATTCATCCTCCCGCACCAACCCGAATCACCGCAGCTCGAGGCGGATCCGCTCTGTCCGGGGGAATTCGCCTTCATTCCCTGGCCCGATGCGTGGACAGAGTGGCAAGTGGATGGCACTCCAGCGGACCCTTCGGGATTGACGGTGACCTCACCGGGCGTTTTTTTCCTTGTGGCAGAGGAAACCGCCACAGGATGTGATGTGGCCGGATCCGTTGTGGTCCCGAACGGATCATTGCCCGAGATGGGATTGCCGGACTACCTCGAATTCTGCGAGGATCAGCCTGTCCTGTTGGACGCCGGCGTTCCTGACCCGGTCTTCTGGAATGATGGCACCAGTGGTGCCGTGCGGGACATCGATGGGCCGGGGGTGTACATCGCCACACACACGACGCCCTGTGGAACCGTCACGGATTCGGTCCAGGTGGTGGAAGTGCCTTGCGGGTGCGCGGTATTTGCCCCATCCGCCTTCACTCCGGACGGTGACTTCATCAACGATGCGTGGCGGCCATCATTCGAGTGTGACCCGGAAGAATACCACCTCAAGATTTTTGACCGCTGGGGCGGGTTGATCTGGCAGACCGAGAACCCGGATGAGTATTGGACCGGCGGTTATCGCGAGGATGGCAGGCCACTGGAGCAGAAGCTGTATTACGTGCGGGATGGCATCTACGCCTTCCAGGTCACTTACCGGGACCCGAGCTCGGTGGTCCGGAAGATCATCCGGAAGACGGGTCACGTGATGATCCTGCGCTGACCAAGAGCTGTTCACCACGGCGTTTGTGGAAAACTATGGAGCGCAAGAGATATGAAACCGGATCGAGGAGGCGTTGGTGGCGTGGAAGACCAGGAGGCATGATGCCGCTCGGCCTTCCGATGAATCCACCTCGACCCGAATCCGCCATGCGACCGCACCGCATTCCGTCCGTCCTGTCCCAATCCCTGAGGTTGGGGCTCCTCCTGGTCGGTCTTTGGGGGTGTTCCCTGATCGATCCCAACCAGGAGATTCCCCGCTATCTCATCGTTTCAGACGTGCTTTTCGTCCCCTCGGAGGATCAGGGTACTGCCTCCCGGAACATCACGGACCTGTGGGTATACAGTGCCACGGACGTCGTGGGTGTGTTTCCATTGCCTGCAGTGGTGCCCATCCTGCCCACCGACATGCAGGATGGGCCGGTGACGCTGCTGGCAGGAATCCGCGAAAACGGCATCAGCAACAGCCGCGCGCCGTATCCATTCTACACCACCGTCGAGCATGCCATCACGGGGCAGCCCGGTGCGCGGGACACCTTGGCTCCGGTCATTTCACTCGTGGAAAATGTGCGGCTCATGCCCATCGAGGATTTCGAGAATTCCAACGTCTTCAATTCCATGGTAGGCGGTGCGGGACTGGTCAGGACCGATGCACAGGGCGCCGTTTTCGAGGGGGAGAAGTCGGGTCGGATGGAGGTGAACGCGGACGTGCCCCTGATCCGGGTGCGGACTGTGGAGCAGGAATATGACCTCGGACCCGGCGTGCCGGCATTCCTGGAGCTGGACTACCGATGCGATCATTCATTCGCATTGGGACTCTTTGGATTCCGGGATGGATTCGAGACCAAGCACCTTGCACTCGTGGTCAATCCCACGGAAGACCCCGGGGGTGAACAGGTATGGAACAAGTTGTATGTGGACCTGTCATCGGTCATTGCGGCGCAGGGCCAGGCGGACCATTTCGAGGTCTACATTGAGTGCATTCTCGAGGGAGGAAGGGATTTCGGATCGGTTGGACTCGACAATTTGCGCATATTGACCTATTGAGGATGATGCCCGAGCCGACTTCCAATGCCCTTCAATCCCGGCCCATCACGGAACGGGATCGACAGTGGGCGTCTGCGATGTACTTGCTTGGAGATCTTGTGGCGTCCGGGGTGGCTTGGACCAGCCTTTACCTGTTTCGGAAAAATGTGTTGGAAAAGGCCCCTGCCTTCAGGGAGCAGTGGTTTCCTGAAGCGCTGATCCAGGATGGCAATTTCCGCTACGGACTGCTGTTCGTACCGATGTTCTGGGTTGGGCTATACGGCCTCGCAGGGATGCACGGCTCCCCTTTCCGTCGATACCGGTCCCAGGAGGTCGGACAGGTGCTGTGGACTTCCCTGCTCGGTTCGCTGACCCTCTTCTTCGTACTCATCCTTGACGATGCCATCAGCAACTACAAGCAGTATTACGAGTCCTTGCTGGTGCTCTTCCTTGCGCAGTCAGCCGCTGTGATCGCCATCCGCCTGCCCCTCACATCGCGGACTGTTCAGCGCGTCCAGCAGGGTGAGATTGCCTTCAACACCCTCATCGTGGGATGCAATGAAGAGGCCGTGGCCATGGTCCGTGAGATTCGGTCGCTTCGGCGCAATCCCGGATTCCGTTTCGTGGGTTTCGTCGAGGTCGAACCGGAGGGTCACAAGACCATGGAGGGCATTCCGAACCTTGGAAATGCCGGTCAATTGGTGGAATTGATCGAGACTCATGGAATCGAGGAGGTCATCCTCGCTGTCCGGAGTTCGGAGCACGGCGAATTGGAAGCCATCATCAACAGGCTTGGGGGCACGGGCGTCGGCATCAAGATCATTCCGGACATTTATGATATCCTCAGTGGCCTGGTCCGGATGAAGAGCCTCTTCGGCGCTCCCCTGATCGCCATCCGCCAGGAAATCATGCCCTCCTGGCAGGTCGCCGTCAAGCGGGCAATGGATGTGACGGTCAGCATGTTCGCCCTCGTGATATTGGCTCCGCTGTTCCTGCTGATCGCATTGGCGGTGAGGTGCTCGTCCAGTGGGCCGGTGTTCTTTCATCAGGAGAGGGTGGGCCGGCATGGCGAGCCCTTCCTCATCCACAAGTTCAGGACCATGGTGGTCGAGGCGGAGCGCAATGGCCCGCAACTGTCGAGTGATGGCGACCCCCGCATCACGAAGGTGGGGCGGTTCCTCAGGAAGTCCCGTCTTGATGAGCTGCCTCAATTCTACAATGTGCTGATCGGGGAAATGTCCCTTGTGGGGCCCCGACCCGAGCGTCGGCATTACATCGACCTGATTTCCCGCGAGGCTTCCCACTACCATCACCTGCACAAGGTCCGACCGGGCATCACCTCATGGGGTCAGGTCAAGTATGGATACGCCGAAAACGTCGAGCAGATGGTCCAGCGATTGAGGTTTGACCTGATCTACTTGGAAAACATGTCCCTTGGACTGGACTTCAAGATCCTCGCTTACACCGTCTGGATTGTATTGCGGGGCCGTGGCAAATGAAGCACGGCCGATTCGCCCGCGACAAGGGCAAGGCCTTCATAATGAGTTAAATTGCCGGTGCCATGTTGCACCGTTCCATTTGGAAACCCATCCGCCGCATGACCATCGTGGCCATGGTCCTGGGCGGACTGTTGCCATGTGGATTGCAGGGACAGGTCGACCCTGAGACGGCGCGCCGTTATGAGGACGTCGTCATGGAAGTGCTGACCGCCCGACTGGCGGCGGACGTGACCGTGGATCGGGGCCGTGTAGCCCTCAGGACACCTGCAAGCCGGACGTTGAAGGACCTGACGGCCGTGGTGAGGGCATCCGTGCCTTATTACCTCGAGGGAGCGCTTGTCGAATTCAAGCGGTTCCGGCCCCGGGTCAAGGACGCCTTGGCCGCTTTGGATGGTTGGGAAATACCGCCTGTACCGAGGGGATGGGATGAAGGGGAGTGGACTTATTTCCAGGTACAGGGTGCCGTGGAAGAGGTGGTGCTGCTGGTGGCCCTGGACATCGGGGTCTTCACCAATGTCGCCTTGGCCGAAGATGTCCGGGCCCGGGACGAGCTCGCCACCGATTGGACGAGGATTCGTGGGGGGACGGATCCCATCGACACCAGCCCATTGCCTGATTTCGGAGAACCCTCATCGGACAACAGCACCTTGGATGGATTGGGCGGTGGAACTGATGAAGGGGCCGTATCCTCCGATGATCTGGCCGCGGCGCTCCGGGCATTGAGTGACCGCATTGCAGCATTGGAGCGGAGGCCTTCCGAAACCGGAAGCACCGCCTTTTCAGGAGGCTTTCCACAACCAGGGCCGGATGGAACGTGGTTGCCGGCAGCCGGCGCAGGAGGCACAAGAGGCGTTCCCGAACAGCTGCCGGAGCGATTCACCTTGCAGTTTCCGGCCGGCAGCGCTGCCCTCGGTCTGAGTGCTGAGTACGGCTTGAATACCCTCATCGAGTGGATGGTCGCGCTCCCCAGTCTGAGGGTGCTGGTCACGGGCCACAGCGATGCATCGGGTTCGGAACGCGCGAACATGGAATTGAGTCGCCGCCGCGCCCAGGTGGTGCGGTATTACCTGCTTGAGCGGGGCATCGGGGAGGAGCGCGTGACCTCCGCCCATTTCGGTGAGCAAAGGCCGGAATGGGGCATCGGTCTGGACAGGCGCGTGGAGGTCCGGCTGATGTTGGACTGATCCTCGCCACCTTTACCACATGAAGATTGTCTGCATCGGGAGGAATTATGTCGACCATGCCAAGGAGCTCGGCAATGCCGTCCCTTCCGAGCCCCTGTTCTTCTTCAAGCCTGAGAGCGCCATCCTGCACAAGGATCATCCGTTCGCCATCCCGGAATGGACGCAAGACTGCCATTTCGAAGTGGAGCTTGTCGTGCGGATGGACCGGGCCGCGAAGTGGATCGGCCGTGAGCATGCGAGGCGGTGCTACACCAAGGTGGGGCTCGGCATTGATTTCACGGCGCGGGACGTCCAGGCACAGTTGAAGTCCTCAGGCAAACCCTGGGAGAAGGCCAAGGCCTTTGACGGCAGCGCCGTACTGTCCAGGGAATGGGTCCCACTCGAGGCCCTGGGTGGGGAGGTTCAGGACTTGCACTTTTCCCTGTTGCAGAACGGTGAGGTGGTCCAGAAGGGCCACACGGCCGACATGCTGTTCAAGGTGGATGAGATCATTGCACACGTATCCCGCTACAGCACCTGGAAGACGGGAGACCTGCTGTTCACGGGAACGCCCGCCGGCGTGGGCCCGGTGCGGTCAGGAGATCACCTTGAAGGCCGGCTCGGCGGGCGCACCATGTTTGCGCTCGATGTGATCTGAAATCAGCTCACCGCAATGAGTGTCTCGTCCTCTATGGGCTGGCGGAACACCGCCTTTCCGTCGAAGATGTCGAGCACCGTGGGGTGCTCCTTGTCGATGGTCCCGGCCAAGAGAGCACGAGACAGTGGATTGAGCACGGTGCGTTCGATGAGGCGCTTCACAGGTCTGGCTCCGAATTCGGGATCATGGCCCTGTACGGTGAGCCAATCGAGAGATTCTGGTGTGGCCTTGAGTCGGATGCCGGCCTCCTCGAGCCGGATTTTGAGCCTGCCGAGCTGAAGGTGGACGATGGCGCGGGTGTGCTCCATGTCCAACGGGTGGAACACCACGACCTCGTCCAACCTGTTGACGAATTCGGGCCTCAGGAATCCCCTCAGGGCTTCGTTGGCCACGTTTCGGATGCCGTCAGTTCCAGCGGCTTCTTCCATGGATTTGCCCGCTTCCCTTGCATGGTCGAATTGCGTGGTCAGCGCCTCTGCGCCGGCATTGGACGTCATGATGATCAAGGTGTTCCGGAAGTCCACCAGGCGGCCTTTTCCATCGGTGAGGCGCCCCTCATCGAGGACCTGGAGCAGGATGTTGAACACGTCCGGATGGGCCTTTTCAATCTCGTCGAGCAAGACCACGCTGTAGGGCCTGCGGCGCACCGCTTCGGTCAATTGGCCACCTTCATCGTGCCCGATGTAACCCGGAGGGGCGCCCACCAGCCTGCTCACCGTGTGCCGCTCCTGGAATTCGCCCATGTCCAGTCGGACCATGGCCTTTTCGTCATCGAACAGGAAACCGCTCAAGGCTTTGGCCAATTCTGTCTTGCCGACACCGGTAGAACCCATGAAGATGAAGCTTCCCATGGGCTTGTCGAGGTCGGCGAGCCCTGAGCGCGTGCGCCGGACGGCTTCACTCACTGCCGTGACGGCCTCGGTCTGTCCGATCACGCGTTGGCCCAGTTCATCCTCGAGTTCCAGCAGTTTCTCCCGGTCGCCCTTGAGCATGCGCGAGACTGGAATGCCGCTCCAGAGGCTGACCACGGCGGCAATGCCCTCGGCATCGACTTCTTCCTTGACCAGTCGGGATTCCCCCTGCATGTCGAGCAGTCTGGCCTTGGCCGCCTCGAGTTCGGTTTCACGCTCCCGTGTTCGGCCATAGCGGATCTCGGCCACCTTGCCGAAGTCTCCTTCACGTTCGGCACGCTCTGCCTCTCCCTTGAGGTCCTCCAGCTCGGTCCGGAGCGACTGCACGCGGTCGATGACCTCGCGCTCGGCGTTCCAGCGCGCCTGAAGGCTGTCGCGCTCTTCCCTCAGATTGGCGAGGTTGATGTCGAGTTCGGTATTGCGAACGGGGTCGTCTTCACCGGCGATGGCGGCCTTCTCGATCTCGAGTTGCATGATGCGGCGCTCGAGACCGTCCAATGCCTGAGGTTTTGAATTCATCTCGAGACGGAGTCTGGAAGCGGCTTCATCCATCAGGTCGATCGCCTTGTCCGGAAGGAAGCGGTCGGGGAGGTAGCGCGTGGACAATTCCACCGCCCTGACGAGGGCTTCATCGCGGATTTCCACTTGATGGTGCGCTTCGTACTTCTCCTTGATGCCGCGCAGGATGGCCAATGCACTTTCCCGGTCAGGCTCTTCGACGCGCACCTTCTGGAAACGCCGCTCGAGGGCCTTGTCTTTCTCGAAGAACTTCTGGTATTCAGCGAGCGTGGTTGCTCCGATGGCACGGAGTTCTCCGCGGGCAAGGGCGGGCTTGAGGATGTTGGCCGCATCCATTGCGCCTTCTCCACCACCCGCGCCCACGAGCGTGTGGATCTCATCGATGAAGAGCAGGATGCGCCCTTCACTTTCCGTGACCTCGCGGACCACGGCCTTCAGACGCTCCTCGAATTCACCCTTGTACTTGGCACCGGCGATCAATGCGCCCATGTCGAGGCTGTGCACGGTCTTGTCCAGGAGGTTTTCCGGAACATCCCCGGAAACGATGCGGTGCGCAATGCCTTCCGCAATGGCCGTCTTGCCCACCCCGGGCTCGCCGATGAGGATGGGATTGTTCTTGGTCCTGCGTGTGAGGATCTGGAGGACGCGCCGGATTTCCTCATCCCGGCCGATCACCGGGTCCAGCTTGCCATCCCTCGCCCGTGCGTTCAGATTGCGGGCATACTTGGAAAGCGATTCCAGTGCGTCCTCGTGGCTTGCACTGTCGGCTGTCCGGCCCTTGCGCAGATCCGCCATGGCCTTTTCGAGGTCCTTTGCCCGCACGCCGGCATCCTTGAGCAGTTGTGCAGCCGTGCTCTTCACCCCCAGCAATGCCGAGAGCAGCCGGTCGAGCGCCACATATTGGTCTCCGGATTTCCTCGCGGAATCAACGGCGCTGCGGAGGACCATCTGGGCGGTTGGGGACCAGGGTGTCTGTTCGGCGGGTGATGCGAGCTTGGGGAGGGATTCGAGGCTGGATTGCGTGGCTTGCCGGACGACATTGAGCGGCACCTCGATTCGGTCGAGGAGCCGCGCAGGCAGGGGGTCTTCACCGTGCAGCAAGGCGTGCAGCAGATGAAGTGGTTCAACCTGAGGATTGCCGGCCAGTTGTGCGGTGGCCAAGGCCTCCTGCAGCACGGATTGGGTCTTCAGCGTGAATGCGTGTTGTTCCATGGGGCGATTGATTGCTTGTGGATGATGCGTCCTCGATGGGACGCCCAAGCCCCAGCGAAATCGATGCCATCCGCTTGAGGCAAGCAGTCGGGCGACATTTTGTCGGTATTCATTGATTTCAAGTGACGTTTTGGCAGAAAGTCCAAGCTAACTTCGCTACATGGCCAAGGGCTGCATTTTCATCGTAGGGTACATGGGTGTGGGAAAGAGCTCCGGTGGCCGCCGCTTGGCAAGGACGTTGGATCTCCCATTCGCCGACACGGACCTGGTCCTGATGGACAGGAGCGGCAAGGAGGTGTCTGCCTTGTTCGAGGAGTGGGGAGAACCCCGTTTCAGGACGGAGGAGGCGCGCGTGCTCAGGGAACTGACCGGAGACGGCAGCAAGGAGATGGTCATTGCGACGGGCGGGGGCACGCCTTGTCACGAGGACAACATGGATTTCATGCTGGCCCACGGTACGGTATTGCATTTCGAGGTGGCACTCGAGCCCCTGGTGAGGAGGCTTGCGGCGAAGCGCAAGGAGCGCCCCCTCATTGCGGATGTTCCACTCGACCGGTTGGGCGATTTCGTGAAGCGGCACATGGCGGGTCGGGCGCCATTCTATTCAAGGGCGCACATCACGGTGGATGCGGGTTCCCTCGATGGTGAACGCCTGGCTTCCGTGGGCCGGATGATCCGACGGCTTCAGCAGGAGGGGCTCAATCCCTGAGCAGGGCGACGTCCGGACCGGGGCCGCTGAGCTCGACGGCGATGTGGGCCTTGAGATTGGTGGACAGGCTTTGTCCCACATAATCGGCACGAACGGGAAAACGCCGATGAATCCGGTCAACCAGGACGCAAGTGCCCACATGATGCGGTCGGAACGGCAGAATGAACGCCACACCATGGAGGAGCGTACGTCCACTGTTGAGCACATCATCGACCACGATGGTCACGGCACCTTGCATGACTTGACCGTCGAATGCGCTTCCATCGGATCCAACCAGTTCCATGGGGTGGTCCAATGGGGCATCCTTGTCCATCGTGATGCAACAGCCGAGCGTCTCGGGAGCGGAGATTCCCTGCAGTTCCTTCGTGATGCGCTCCGCCAACACGCGTCCCTGGCCGTCGATGGCCGCCACGACGATCCTGCCGGCGCCGTGATGGTCCTCGAGGATTTGACGGGCAATGCGCCGGATGCAGCGGTCGATGCGTTCTGCATCCAGGATGACGACCGTACCGGTGGAGGATGGGGAGGGGGCACTCATGACGCTGCAATTTCGGTGATTCCCTCCGTGATGGCCGTGCCTTGGGGATCGAATTCCAACAGGGCCACCGACTCCACATGGGCCGTATGGGGGAATTGGTCCACCAATTTGAAACGCTTCAGCTTGTACCCCGCTTCGCGCAAGGCGATGAGGTCCCGGGCTTGGGTGGCGGGATTGCAACTCACATAGACCAGCCGCCTGGCCCTGAGTCGGATGACCTTGCGCAGTGACTTTGGACTGATTCCACTGCGGGGCGGATCCAACACGATGGTGCCGATGCGCCCTGTGTAGCCGGGGTGATCGAGCAGGAAACGCCCCACATCGGCTGCATGGAATTCAAGGCCGTCGACCCCGTTGCGTTCCGCGCTCCTGCGGGCGTCGGTGATGGCTTCCTCGATCAGGTCCACACCCACGACGCGTGTGGTACCCTCCCTGGCGAGCAGTTGGGCAATGGTGCCGGTACCGCAGAACAGGTCCATGGTGACCGGATCCGGCGCCTCCAACGTCGGGATGGGCGCTTCGAATGCATAGGCCAACACCTGGGCGTAGAGGCGTTCGGCACATTTGGGATTGGTCTGGAAGAAACTCTTCATCCGGATTTCGAAGGAGAGACCATGCAGGGATTCCAGCACATGGTCTTCACCCCGGATGAGGCGCGAGGTCCCTTCACGGGCCTCTACGCGTTCGCCCGTGTCATCGTTCAAGGTGTGGATGAAGCCGGCGAGCCGGGCACCCAGCCGTTCTTCCAGCCAATGGGCGAAGCCTTCCACGTCGAACCGGTCCAGTCCATGGGAAGTGGTGACCAGGTTGACGAGCAGGCGATCCTGGGCCATGCTCTTTCGGACGACGAGGAAACGGAAGAAGCCCTCCCGGCGCGGAGCGTGCCAAGCGGGAAGCCCCGATCCGGCGCATCGTTCGCGGATGGCGGGCAGAAGCGACTCGAATTCCACATCGAAAAGGCCGCTGTCCCGCTCGAGGTCCTCGACGGCCCACCAGGTACCACGGGCCTTGAATCCGAGGTGGAAGCCATCGCCGAACTCGGCATCGGGATCGGCATCAGGCCCACGTCCGATGGCGGCGAAGCTGTACTCCATCTTGTTCCGGTAGTGGAAGGCGGTGGGGGAATCGACCCATCCTTCATACAGGGACTCGATGTTCGGGACTTCGCCGATCCTGCGATAGATGTCGAGGGCGGTGCGTTCCTTGAAACGGCGCTGTTCCTCGAGGGGGAGTGTGATGTATGGCGCACCGGGGATGGACTGGTAAGGGGTCGTGACCTCTTCCGGTGCCCGTTGCAGGACGGCCGTGATGCGGGCTTCGGCGTGCCTCCGTTTGCACAGCGATACCCTTGCCCGAACGCGTTGGCCTGCAATCGCATTGGGAACGAAGACCGTGAAATCCCCTTCGTCCGTGGGCACCTTGGCCAAGCCCTTGCCACCGAAGGCGACATCGAGGATATCAAGTTCGAGCAGGGTGCCCTTGTGGAAGAGGCGCTTCTTGCGTGCCAATGGTGGAGGGGTGATGAAAAACGGACGCCCGGATGGCGCTGCGGCGCGAAAATAGGCCCCTTCCCCATGCTACCTTGCCATCATGATGAAGGGTGCGTTCAAGATGGTCTGCGCATGGGCGTTGGTCTGCACGGTGAACACGGGAGAGGCATGGGCTCAGCATCCCGATGAGATGGCGGTGGTCACGTTCAATATCCGATATGACAATCCGGATGACCCCATCAGCTGGGAGCAGCGGCGGGACAAGGTGGCCGGTTCGGTCAGTTATTTCGATATCCTCGGCTTCCAGGAGGCGCTCGTCCACCAGGTGGATGATCTGGTTGCCTCCCTGCCGGAACACGACCATTACGGGGTCGGCCGCGACGACGGAAGGAGTGGAGGCGAGCACTGCCCCGTATTCTGGCGCCGTTCGCGTTACGACTTGTTGCATGCCGAGACCCGGTGGTTGAGTGCGACGCCGAAACAGCCGGGTTCCGTGGGGTGGGATGCCGATCTGCCCCGGACGATGACGCTGGTGCTGCTGCACGATCGGAAGACTGGAAAGGTGATCCGCGTGATCAATACCCACCTTTCCCACATCGGAGAGGAAGCACGCGCACTGTCGGCAAGGATGATCGCCCTTCAGTTCTCCATGAGTCCGGCTGACGTGGACCTCCTGCTCGGTGACCTGAACGCCGAACCCGGAAGTGCCCCATTGGACATTCTCGTGGGAAGTGGACTGGGCGATGCCCACGATGTGGCAGCCCGGAAATGCAGATCGGGAATTGGAACCTACACGGGGTTCCCGACCATCGGGTTGCGCGGAGCCCCGCGCATCGACCACATCCTTTTGCGTGGAGCCGAGGTGGCCTGGTACTGCACCGAGGAGCAGATCATTGAGGGTTTCTACATGTCGGACCACCTGCCCGTCTACATCGCCCTCATTCCATGAGTGTGAGGGAGGCCGTCGGTCTCTGGGGGGGGCCTTTGGGGTTTCTCGCTGCCCTGGCCCTGCTTCCATCGGGTCCGGAAGTCAATGATGCCGCACTTGCGGGCACGGCCTGGTGGATGCTGTGGTGGTGGCTCGGAGGAGCGGTTCCCATCGGACCCACAAGCCTGCTGCCCCTCGTGCTGTTTCCCATGTTCGGCGTTCTGGGGCTTGCCGATGCGGCTGCACCGTTCGGGTCCAAGTTCATCTGGTTGTTCCTCGGTGGATTCGTGCTGGCCTTGGCCTTGGAGCGCCATGGGCTGCACCGCCGTTTTGCCCTGCATCTGCTGCACCTTCTTGGGGGAGGTCCCAGGCGCACCCTGTTCGGATTCATGCTGGCGACGGCGCTGCTGAGCATGTGGATTTCAAACACGGCGACCACGCTGATGATGTTGCCGATGGCTACGGCCGTGCTGGGATTGCTGGAAGAGCGGGGGGAGCGCATTCCATGGGGAGGCGCACTGATTCTGGGCATTGCGTATGGTGCGAATACCGGGGGGATGGCCACCCTCGTGGGCACCCCGCCGAATGCCGCCCTCGCGGGACTGGCCTCCGACCGATTCGGCTTGGACATCGGATTCACGGAATGGCTGGCCATTGGACTGCCCATGTCCCTCGTACTCATGGTGTCGGTGTTCCTGATGTTGATCCTCATCCATAGGGTTCCCGCTTCGAAGTCCGATCTCGGCGTGGACGTCATCCGCAGCGAACGGAATGCGCTGGGCGGGATGGGAGCGGCAGAGCGTCGTGTCCTCTGCGTCTTCGTGACCACGGCGTTGCTCTGGATGTTGAGGACGCCGATCAATGCTGTGCTCGATGGCCGCTTCGTACTGAACGACACCTCGATTGCGGTTGCGGCCGCCATCGCCTGCTTCGCCTTGTCTGCGGGGCCCGTGTCCGGCGCATCGTCGATGGACACCTCAGGCCGCACGCCCCGACTGCTCGGGGCAAAGGACCTGGCGCGGCTTCCTTGGGACATCCTGTTGTTGTTCGGTGGTGGCCTGGCGCTGGCCAAGGGGTTCGAAGCCGCCGGCTGGGCGGAGGCCATGGCCGATGCAGCTGCGGGGTGGGGCTGGTCTGCCGGCGCCATGCTGGTCGTGGTGACGGCCATGGGGCTGTTTGCAACGGAACTCATGAGCAACCTCGCCCTGACCTTGCTGCTCGTGCCCGTGGTGGGCGCCCTTGCTGTGGGCATGGGATTGCATCCGCTCTTTTTTGCGGTCCCGGTGACCTTGGCCTCGAGCTGCGCCTTCATGCTGCCCATGGCGACCCCGCCGAACGCCATCGTCTTTTCTTCAGGGAGGGTGAGCATGTCCACCATGGCGCGGACGGGGTTCCTGTTGAATCTGTTGGCCTGTACCTTGATCCTGGTGATGTGGTGGTGGTGGGCACCGGAGGCTTGGCGCTGAAGGCGCGCTTGGTATAACAGTCGATATAGACTAAATTGTCGACGCCAAATTGCCGATTGTGCCCTTCAAAAGCCAACTGCTTTCCAGCTGGATCCTCGCGTCATGTCTCGTGCTGTCGTCCGTGACGGCGAACGGTCAGGAAGTCTGGATGCCCGATTATGATGGCGATGGATTCGTGTCCACCCCCGATCTGATCGGATTCCTGACGGCCTGGGAATCGCACACTGCATCCTTTGTGCGGGGCAGTTGGGAGGTCCACTGTGACGCTCTGATGGAAGGGGATGTGCCCTTGGACAGTGTGGAATTCCGCATCGCGGCCTTCGACATACAGCTCAGGGAGGACAGCATGGGTGAATGGCAGTTGGATACCGTGTGGGTGGACCAATCGTGGATGGTCACGAACATACCCGTGGAGTTGAACCATGTGCGCTTCTTTGCCCCGACCCCCTTCGTCACAGGCCAGATCAGTTACCATCCGGAGGATGACAGCTACATCTGGTACATGGAGTTCAACGAGAGCCTGACGTTCACGCCGGAGGACAACATGCTGGCCGAGCTGCAGGAGGAAGGCTGGTTCCAGAACCTTTATGTATTCGAGGAATTGGCACCTTTCGCCCAATCCATCCTGTTGCCCCATGACGGGACCTGGTTCCTCGGGCCGAGGTTCAATGGCGCCGAGGAGTTCGAGGAGACGTGGACCGTGCTGGATTTCTCCGTGCACTTCCATGGTGCGCCTTGAGCACGTGCAACGGAAATTCGGCAAATCGGGTTGCACCTTTGGAAAGGTGAGGCATCCATTTACATATGCGCTTGTCCTGGGGGGCGTGGCCCTGGCCGCTGGATGCCGGCCTGAGACGCCGGAAAAGGTGCCGCCGGACTATGCCTCCGTGGATTTCCTGCAGATTCCGGAAGGGTGGGCCGATCCCCAATTTCCCGAGGACAATGGATTCACGGATGTGCGCTGGGCCTTGGGCCGCGCACTGTTTTTCGACCCACGGCTCTCGATTGACGGCAATGTCAGCTGCGCCACCTGTCATCTTCCCGCCAGGGCATTCACTGCGCCTGAACCGGTGACACCCGGAGCTTTCGGCAATTTGGGCGAACGGAACGCTGCAACCCTCACCAATGCGGCCTATCAGCCGCATTTCATGTCGGAAGGGGGGGTGCCCACCTTGGAGATGCAGGTGCTCGTGCCCTTACAGGAGGCCTCGGAGATGGCGCACAACATCGTCACGGTATGTGAGGAATTGGCACCCGATTATGCGGTCCAGGCTGAAGCGGCGTATGGTCGGGAGCTGGACCCCTTCGTGATGACCCGGGCATTGGCCACCTTCCAGCGCTCCCTGTTGAGCGGGAATGCCGCTTGGGACCGCTGGCAACGTGGCGAGATTGCGGTGGGTTTGGACGTCGAGAGGGGAGCCGGGTTGTTCTCCTCCGACGGTCTCGGATGCGACCGGTGCCACACTCCACCCCTGTTCACCACCCATGGCTTCGCGAACAATGGGCTCGAAGCCGTCTCCATCGATCCCGGGCGGTGGCGGCTGACCGGACTGCCGGAGGACAGTGGCGCATTCAAGATTCCCACCTTGAGGAACATCGGATTCACCGCTCCCTACATGCATGACGGAAGGTTCGCGTCACTCGATGGGGTCCTCGATCATTATGCTGCCGGTGGCGCGGGGCATGCCCATCAGGACAGCCTTCTGGAGCCGTTCACCCTCGCCGAACAGGACAGGGCCGACCTGAAGGCCTTCCTCGTCAGCCTCAACGATACCGCTTTTGTGGACGATACGCGCTGGACGCCCTGATCGTCCTTATTTTCATGGTGCCTTGAAGCGAACGGACTTTCACATTGGCGCGATTTGTTGCGCCCTGCTCTGGATGCCCCTCTCCGGGTTGTCCCAGCCCGATGCCCCCGATGACCTGCAATTGGAGCCGCTGAGGGTCTGGATCAAACAGAACTGGTACGATGGCATGTTCTCGGACCTGGGCTACAACCAGGCCCGCATGCAGATGTACGGTTTCGTGGATGCCGCTGCAGGCCAGATCGAGTGCATCTACACGGGATTCCAGCAAGCCAGCGGCTTCGTGACCTACCCGAATCCCATCAATGCCGAGCACCTCGTGCCACAATCCTTCTATGGCGGAGTGAGCCCCATGAAGTCCGACATCTGGTCCATCCGACCGTGTCACGGATCTGCCAACTCCGCAAGAAGCAACAAACCCTTTGGCGAAGTGTCGGATGGCAGCGCCCAATGGTATGGCATCGACGGGTCGGGCAACTACCTCAGTACCGGTTCGACCCCTTCCAATCCGGACGATTTCAGTGAAGGCACAGGCAATCTGTGGGAGCCGAGGGAGGAGTTCAAGGGTGATGTGGCCCGTAGCGTATTCTACTTCTACACCATGTACCCCACACAGGCCGGCGACATCTCCGGCGTGTGTGATCCCGCCATCCTCTACACCTGGCACCTCGAAGATCCCGTCAGTCCCGTGGAGATCACGCGCAACGACCGGACCGAGAGTGCGCAAGGCAACCGCAATCCCTACGTCGACCATCCCGATTGGGTCTACCTCGCCTGGTATTGGGAGCCACCTGCGGACATCCCCGGGTGCACGGTTCCGGGAGCCTGCAATTACGATGGGGCGGCGACGGTTGATGACGGCAGCTGCATCGTGGTGGGCATGACCTGTGACGATGGGGATGCCGATACGTTTGACGATGTCTACACCGACTGCGGTTTGCCGGATTATGGGTGTGCGGGCACACCTGCGACGGTACCCGGTTGTACTTCGGGGTCGGCGTGCAATTACAATCCGGACGCCAACCTGAATGACGGTTCCTGCCTTTTCGAAGGCGACCCCTGCGACGATGGCGATCCCTTCACGTTCAATGATTTCTACACGGACTGTACCGCGCCCGATTTCGGTTGTCAGGGGGAGATGGAGAATTCCTGTCCGGAGGACCTCGACGGAGATGGCATCGTCGCTGTGGGGGATGTGCTCCTGTTGCTGGGCCAGTTCGGCTGTCTGTCCGGATGCAGTTCCGACATCACGGGTGACGATCAGGTGACGACCGCCGACATGCTTGCTATCTTGGCGGAATTCGGGAACATCTGTCCCTGATTGCCGTCAATCCCATGCGATTATCCTTTCTCCTGTTGGCACTGGCCAGCACCTTTTCAACCCTGAACGCCCAAGTGCCCACCCCCGCCGAATTCCTCGGCTACGAGTTGGGGGACCGTTTCACCCGCCATCACAACGTGGTCGACTACGCAAAGGCCCTGGCGGAGGCGTCGCCCAAGGCGGTGTGGGAGCGCTACGGCAGGACTTCGGAATACCGCGAGCTCGGCCTGCTGGTCGTCACTTCCGAGGCCAACCATGCACGCCTCGAATCGCTCCGCATCGCCAACCTCGCCCGAACGCAAGGCAAAGGACTGCCCGCGGACGATCCGGGAGTGGCCTTCGTCTACCTGAGCTACAACGTCCACGGCAACGAGGCCGTCTGCACCGAGGCCGCCCTGCGGACCATGCACGCCCTCGTTTCCGGCCGCGACGCCGGCGAGGGCGATGTGGCCGCTTGGCTCGACCAGGCCGTCATCCTCATCGACCCTTGCGTGAACCCCGATGGGCGCGACCGCTACGTGGCCTTCCAGGACCGCACGACCGGCCTGCTGCCCGACGTGAACCCCGGCACGGTGGAGCACGATGAGCCCTGGCCCGGGGGGCGCAGCAACCACTACATGTTCGACATGAACCGCGACTGGGCGTGGCAGACGCAGGTGGAGACGAAGGGACGCGTTTCGGCCTACCGCCGCTGGATGCCGCAGGTGCACGTGGACTTCCACGAACAGGGCGTCAACTCGCCTTATTACTTCGCGCCCGCTGCAGAGCCCTTCCACAAGATCATCAGCCCCTGGCAACGCAAGTGTCAGGAGCACATCGGGGCCAACAACGCCCGCTGGTTCGACGCCCGTGGTGCGCTGTATTTCACGCGCGAGGTGTTCGACCTGTTCTACCCGGCATACGGGGACACCTGGCCGCTCTACAACGGCGCCATCGGCATGACCTACGAGCAGGGCGGCAGCAGCCGGGCCGGCCGCGCCATCACCACTTCGCTGGGCGATACCCTCACCCTGGCTTACCGCATCCTCAACCACCACGAGTCGGGCCTGAGCACGGTGGAAGAGAGCGCGGCCAAGGCGGACCAGCTCGTCCGCGAATTCGCGGACTACCACCGCCGCAACGTCGAGGACCCGTTCGGCGACTATGCCGGCTACGTCTTCCCGGCGGAACAGGATCCGGCGATGATGGCCGAGCTCTTCCGCCTCCTCGACGCCAACGGCATCGCCTACGGAAAGGCCCCTGCAGCTTCCTCTGTGCAGGCCTACGACTACGGTTCCGGCCGGACGTCCAAGCGCACGGTGCGGGCGGGCGACCTGCTCATCGACGCCCACCAGCCTCACGGTGGCATCCTGCAGGTGTTGATGGATCCCGATCCCGAACTGTCCGACAGCATGACTTACGACATCACCGCGTGGGCCCTGCCGCACGCCCTTGGGCTGGAGGCCATGGCCCTCACGTCGCGCCTGAAGCCGACGGGTGAATGGCCCGCGGCGCCCGCACAGGCGTCTGTCAAGGGAGCCGACGGCAAGCGCGCCCCCTACGGTTGGGTGCTGCCCGGCGGGGGAGCGGACGCCATCCGCGGCCTGGCCTCACTGCTGGCCGACGGGGTGACGGTGCGCCGCGCCGACAGCGGTTTCTCCATGGATGGCAGCGTGTTCGACGCGGGCGACTTCGTCATCACGCGTCGGAACAACGAGACTGTGGCCGACCTCGCCCGGGCGGTGGCGCGTGCTGCATCGGCAGCCGGTACCACGGCCACCGCGGTGGCTTCGGGCCGCGTGACGTCCGGCTACGACTTTGGCAGCAGCCACTATGACGCCATCCAGGCGCCACGCATCGCGACGGTGTCCGGCGAGGGCGTCAGCTCGCTCAGCGCGGGTGAGATCTGGTACCACTTCGAAAACGACCTCGACTACCCCCTCCACCGCGTGGGGTCCATCGGCGACCTCGACCTCGACAACCTCGACGTGGTGGTGCTGCCGAGCGGCTGGTACCGCATGGACGATGGCGACCGCAGCGACCTCGCCTCGTGGGTGCGCGGCGGCGGCCAGCTCGTCGCGGTGGGCGGCGCATGCAGTGCCTTCTCCGGTCAGGACGGCTGGGGCCTCAACCGCTATGCCGACGGTGAGCGCGCCGACATCGAAGCAGAGGAGGACCGCATCCAAGAGGCGGCCGACGAGCGCAATGCCCACGACAACGCCGCCCAGGGCCTCGACCCGCTGCCCTTCGCGGCACAGGGCCGGGACCGCCTGCGCTACGACCTGCCGGGCGCCATTTTCCGCGCCGCCCTCGACGACACGCACCCCCTCGCCGACGGCTACCGATCCGAATACATGACGCTCCGCACGTCGGGTCGCCGTTTCGCCGCCCTCGACGAGGGCAACGTGGCCGTGCTCCCGCCGGTCGACCAGGGCCGCCCTTTCAGCGGCCACGCCGGCGAGATGTCCATTCCCGCCCAGAAGGGCTCCCTCGTGGCGGGCGTGCACGGCATGGGCCGCGGTAGCGTCGTCTACCTCGTGGACAACCCGCTCTTCCGCATGTTCTGGAAATCGGGCCACCGCCTCTTCGACAACGCGGTCTTCCTCGGCCCGTCCATGTAATTATACTAATTCGTATACGGCATTGTCGTGTCTGATAGTAGAATTATATTTCTACATCGAATATCACGGTATGCTGCCGAACCCATTGAACCCTGGGCTGAAATGTCCGGGGCAGGTATTGTTCATGCTTCCTTTCCGAAAGGGGCTGGCCGGGGTATGCACGCCTGTCATGTTCCTCGTGTGCAGGGCATTCATGGCCCTGCTCGTGCTGTCCACGGGCCGCACATTGGCGCAGGACCCGGTGGTTTTCGCTCCCGCTATCGCTGCAATGGAAGGGACCTACAGCAGCGGAGGCACATTGGGCTTTACCGACGTCGACAACAATGGTTGGGATGACCTGATCATCCTCGATGACGGCCACGAGGTGGTGGTGGAGTTTCAGGGTCCGGACGGTTTTCACGCCATTGAAATGGGCTCGCTCGGCAACACCTCCCAATGGGGTGCATGCGTCGGTGACCTCGACAACAGTGGAAGCAAGGATGTGATTTCCGGTGGCTCCTATGACGGTGTGCATTGTGTGAGGATGCATCCGGGCCATTCCGAGCCGGTGGTGGATCTGGACAATGGCTCCATGTTCATGCAGGCCTGTACGATGTCCGACCTCGATGGAGATGGTGTGCTCGACCTCTTCGCGTGCCACGACGATGCCTTGAGCAGGTTGTGGAAGGGCAATGCCCTCGGTGTGCCCACGCCCGATGCGGCACTCATGCCATTGATGTCCTACTCGGCACCGGGCTATCCGAATACCGACCACAGTGGAAACTACGGGGTCGTGACCGCCGATGTGAATGGGGATGGCCATACGGACGTCTACATCGCGAAGTGCCGCCAATTCGTTGTTGATCCGATGGATCCAAGGCGAATCAACCAATTGTGGATGTCCGATGGCGAAGGCGGATGGACGGAGGAAGCCGGACCCCGGGGTCTGGTCCTGCACGAGCAAAGTTGGACGGCGGATTTCGGGGACATCGACAACGATGGCGACCTCGACGCCCTGATCACCAACCACAGCGCGCCCATGACCTTGCTCGTGAACGATGGAACGGGCCATTTCACCGACATCACCGCCGGCAGCGGACTGGGCATCGCGGGATTTTTCCTGCAGGCCAAGTTGGCCGACTTCGACAACGATGGGCATCTCGATGTGCTGACATCCGGAGGCTCGAGTGCCCAGCACTTCCTGCTGGGTCAAGGAGACGGAACATTCGAACCGATGGACTGGCCATTCTCCCATCCGGATGACATGCTCAGTTTCGCCCTGGGGGATGCCGGGCGGGATGGCACCCTTGATGTCTTCGCCAGCTATGGCGGCGTCTACGTCAATCCCGACCCCAGCAATCCGGATGTCCTGTATCTCAACGCGGGCGGGGACCACCACTGGGTGGGCTTCGATCTGCAAGGTGTGGAGGGCAACCCCGATGCGGTGGGGGCGAGGGTGGCGCTCCACGGCGCGTGGGGCACCCAGTTGAGGGAAGTCAGGGCGGGGGAGAGTTATGGCATCACCTGCACACACCATATCATGTTCGGCCTTGGCACCGCCTCGACCATCGACAGCGCCGTGGTCACTTTCCCTGGAGGTTTCCATGTTGTGTTGCACGATCCGGAGGTAGACGTCTACCACGATGTGCTCGAGGCACCGTGCGTGATCGATCCGATGGCCCTAGAGATGCCGGGCGATTCGGTGCTGTGTCCCGGGGTCACCTTGACCCTGGCGTCAGGCCAGCCCGACCTCATCCACCATTGGAACACCGGTGAGACGACCGCATCGATTGAAGTAGCAGAGCCGGGGTATTACAGGGCCTTGCTGATGGATGGAAACGGTTGTGCAGGGTTGTCCCATCCGTTGCGCGTGGAGAGGGCGGATGATGAGGTAGCCGCCATCGGAGTGGTCGGGGAGCTCGAGGGGTGCGAGGACCGCATCGTTACGCTCCATGCGGAGGCCGGAGGAGATTGGCAATGGATGGATGGATCCACCAACGACAGCATCGTGGTGACGGAAAACGGGACCTATCACCTCAGCATGGTCAATGGCTGTGGCGGCACCCAATATTCCGATACCCTTGAGGTCGTCTTCTACACCTCGCCCGATGAGCCGGTGCTGGAGGACATCATCGTGCCGCTTCCCGGTGCCGTGACGCTGGATGGCGGTGGGGGTACACTGGAGTGGTTCGGTGCGGCCGCGGGAGGGGATCCGCTTGCGACCGGTCCGTCCTTCACCACCCCCGTTCTGGACACCACGACGGTGTTCTGGGCAGAGTCCATCATCGTCCACGGACTCGATGAGGCCTCGGGCGGAGAGGAGGGGCCGAGCAATGGAACGTTCTTCAACAACGAGAACTATTGGCTGAAGTTCGATGCACACGAAGACCTCGTGATCGATTCGGTGCTCGTCCTGGCTGATGGTGCGGGCAGCCGCTCGATGGGTGTGGTCAATGCGGAAGGCCTGGTGCTCGATGAAGTCACCGTTGATGTGCCGGACGGCCTGTCCTATGTAGCCCTGTCCCTCACCGTACCCGAAGGGATGGGCTACGGCCTGCGTTGCCTCGGGGAGAATCCCGACCTCTGGAGGGATGGCATCGGCTCCGCGTTGTCCTTCCCCTATGCGGTGGGCGATCTTCTGACCATCACGTCCAACAACCTCAACAACTCGGCCAACACCACCAATTACTACTACTACTTCTACGATTGGCATGTGAGCAGCATCCCCACGGTATGCCATTCAGGACGGGTGGACCTCTCCGTGATCGCCCTCATCGAAGGCTGCACTTACCCTTCAGCGACAAACTTCGAGGCGGCCGCCACGCACGAGAACGGGGACTGCTATTGGGTGGGGTGCATGGATGAGACCGCCATCAACTTCCACCCCATCCATACCGTGGCGAATGACGACAGCTGCGTATACACGATGAATCCGCCTGAAGGGTGTCCCGCCGATCTCAATGCGGACGGGTTGACCGGCAGTGCGGACCTGTTGATGTTCCTGACCGACTTCGGCGAGGCTTGCGCCCAGTAATCAGGCCCAGTCAGGTCAGTTGCAGATGTTGCCGAAGGCGCCCAGGATGAGCAATCCATCCGCCACATCCACATCATCATCCCCATCCAGGTCTCCCGAGCAGGATGAGGTACAGCCGAATTGGGACAGGACTGTGAGGATGTCCTCGATGTCCACAAGTCCACTGCCGTTGATGTCCTCCGGGCATCCATTCTGGAAGACCAGGCTCAACTCGGTGGCCACCACGGTGGACCCGTCGGGCTCCCGGTATTGGATGTTGCAATCGAGCACGGCGGTGCCGTCGGTGGTCAACTGTGCGATCATGACGCGGCCCTGGGCATCGGGCGCAGACCCGGAGACTTCTCCGGGGAGCGCCAACCAGCTGCCCCCTGCGATCTCATCCGAGGTCAGGTCTCCACCGGCCTCGAAACTGGCCAGGTCCAGACCGACGGTCTGGATGTCCCCATCCGAGGGGGCCACCCCGCCGATGGTCAACCAGCTGTCGTATTGGAGGGAGGGGAAGTCGGTGTAGAGCGCCTCATTGATGTCATTTGAAGTGGCGTTTCCGAGAGGATCCTGATACCAGCTTGTGGAAGAAGACAGGTCGATCGGGCTGTTCGCCGTACCGTAAATGGACAACAGGTTCGACCCGGCATTGCTGAAGTTGGCATACACCCTCCAGGTGTTCAATCCCGCTCCGGCTCCACCTTCGGCCACCAATTCGGCCGACAGTCCCGTGAAACTGCCTTGGACGTAGATGCAACTGCCATCATTGTCGGTGGCCGTCTCGTCATAATTGGAGGCATTCGGGTCGGTACAGCCGGCAATCTCGTCCGTATCACAGATGCCGTCCTGATCCGCATCACCCGTGCATGTGCCCCCACAAATGCCCAAGGCATCCAATTGGTTGCCATTGCAATCGCAGTCTCCTGCCGGAATGTCGCTGCATCCACATTCGAAGACGGCACCCGGTCCGTTGCATACGCCGCAGGCGTCGAGCTGTCCGACACAAGGGTCCACATCGTCGCAGATTCCATCACTGTCGGCATCGGCAGCACATGTGCCGCCGCAGACGCCGAGCGCATCGAGCTGGTTACCGTTGCAGTCGCAGTCTCCTGAGGGAATGTCCGTGCAGCCGCAGGCATAAATCTCCCCGGGCCCATTGCAGACGCCACAGGCATCGAGTTCGCCCAGACATTCGTCCACATTGTCACAGATGCCATCCCCATCGCTATCGGCGGGACAGTCACCACCGCAAACGCCGATGGCGTCGAGCTGGTTGCCGTTGCAATCACAGTCTCCTGCCGGGATGTCGGAACACCCGCACTCCAGCACGGCTCCCGGTCCACCACACACGCCACATTCGTCGAGGGTGAGGCATTCCACGGCCTGCGGATCCGTGTAGTTGCAGGCAGTGAGATCCACACAGCCATCGATGTCGTCGCATAGCCCGTCCGCGTCGACATCCGAACAGTTCGGGACACCGATGAGCCTCACGTCGTCGAAGGAGTGAACCTCTCCATTGGCGTTGTTCGATGTGACGATGCGCAATTGGATGGTCCCCGCATCGGAGAGGGGGAATTGGGGTGAATTCACCGAGGTGAAATCGTCGCTGTAGGTGGCGAGGACCTGCGTGACCCCGTCGACAATGGCCTCGAAGCGGATGAAGTCACCCGGTTCGGCATTGCCGGACTCGTATACAATCACGGAAGCCTCCAAACCGGTGAAGTCACTCACATCGATGACGCGGGAGGTCCATGTGCAATCGAAGTCGAGGTCTTTTCCGGCAAACACCGTGTCGCCGTTGAGGGTGGAGGTGTAGAAGTAGTCCGTGGCACCGCCGAAGGTGATGTCCCATTCGGGCTCCGCACTCGCATTGTTCACCGTACCGTTGTATCCGTATCCGAGGCTGGCGAATCCACCGAAGGTCTCCTCCCAGATGGTCGTCGGTCCGGATCCCTGACATCCGAAGTTCGGCGCCGCGCAGTCGGTGTAGACATCGCCTAGTGTCAAGGCATCACCATCGTCACAAGGGGAACCCAACAGGATGCAGGATCCGTCGTCTGCCGTGGCTGAGGCGTCATAGTTGCAGGCAGCGGCGTTGGTGCAGCCCGCATTGGCCTCCGAGAAGTACCAGGCACGGAACACGAGGTTCGGATCATCCACATAGGGATTCCGGTTGCCCTGCGCCACCTCGATGCGGTCGTTGCGCTGGACTTCGAAAGCATTGACGGGATCGGCGAGATGCCAGTCGTACAGGGTCTGGGGATCACAGACGCCGGAGATGTCACCCGCTTCCGTCGGGTACATGGTGTAGAAATAGAACACCGCCCGTGCGATGTCGCCCTTTTGTGATTCACGGGGCTCCCAGACGCCATTCGACAATTCACTGAAGTCGTCCGGATTGGCCGGAATGTTCCCGGTGCTGAAATAGTTGCCCTGCGCGTCCACACCGTACCACTGGGCGGCAGCGTCATCCACCTCGCCGTAGGGGTTGTTGGAGCGGGCCGAATTCGGCGAACCGTGGGAGGGCCGCAGGCTCCAGATGTCCGAACGCATCGGGCTGATGGAGCCATAGTAGCTCTGTGGCACCAGATGCTCGGCATTGATGGGGTCCGGGAAGGTCACAAACCCACTGGCCTGCTGAAACCCCGTGTAGACGCACTCAATCTGCCCCGCGACCTCATCGACCGAGCCATAGAGCTGTTCCCGGGCCGCATTGTAGCCCAGATCGGTATGCAGTCCGTCGAACCAATTCTGCTTGAGCCACGTCCGCAATGCCTCGAGGTTGAGGTCGGATGGGGGTGTGGGGGGCGCGAGTAGGAGGCCCGATTCGACCGCGGATTCGACGCTTCCGCCGTGGTGTGCGGAGACATGGTCGGCGGGCTTGCAGGGACCTGTCGCCCAGGCAGGCGAGAGGAACGGGAGTGCCGCTACAGCGGCGAGTAGGAACAGGTTGCGCATGGTGTGATCGTGATATTGGCTCTTGGAATTCGGTTCAAAAGCAGGACGTACTGAATGCACCCAGTACCTCCAGGACATCGCTCACCCCGACAACGCCATCCTGGTCGATGTCGCCGGTGCAATTGGAGCCGATACAGCCAAAGCTGGAGAGCAGAATCAGGATGTCATCCACCGCCACGAGGCCATCTCCATTGATGTCTTCAGGACAGCTGTTGGGGAATACGAGGGTCAGTCCCGTGGCTTGTGGATTGGTGCCGTCCGAGGCCCGGTACTGGATGTTGCAGTTGAGGGTGACGATGCCATCCGTACTGAACTGTCCGATGAGCACACGCCCCTGGGCGTCAGGGAACGCCTGTGGCTCCTGGTCCGGGAATACAAACCAGCTTCCACCTGTAACCGGGTCGGATTCGAGTGCACCACCCACCTCGAATGCACCGTAATCCAGACCGGCTGAATTGATGCCTGCACTGGAGTTGTCAGGGGCCCCGATGGTCACGAAGCTGTCCCATTCCAGATTGGGGTAGGTCTCGAAAAGCAGGGGGTTGGAACCCTCAGCCGTGGGCCCACCCAGCGCGTCCTGATAGAAGGATGTGGAGGATGAGATGGAGATGGGGGAGGATGCCGTCCCGTAGACGGAGACGAGTTGGTCATTCGGGTTGGAGAACTGCGCGTAAACCCGGAAAGTGTGGATGCCCTCACCCAGGCTGTTCAGCTCGTATGCCTCAGCGATCAGACCGTCGAAGGAAGCGGGCAGATAGGTGCAGCTTCCGTCATTGTCCGTGGCGGTCGGATCATAGTTCTCAGCAAGGGGGTCATCACATCCAGCGATTTCATCCGTGTCACAGACCCCGTCACCATCGATGTCCGAGGTGCAATCACCGCCGCAGACGCCCGCGGCGTCCAACTGGTTGCCATTGCAATCACAGTCGCCTGCCGGGATATCGGAGCAGCCGCATTCGAAAATGTCTCCGGGTCCATTGCACACACCGCAATTGTCCACCGTGCCCACGCAGTCATCCACGTCGTCACAAATGCCATCGCTGTCGGCGTCTGCCGCACAGCTGCCACCACAGACTCCGAGGGCATCGAGCTGGTTTCCATTGCAATCACAGTCGCCCGCAGGGATGTCGGCACAGCCGCATTCAAAGATGGCTCCAGGTCCATTGCAGATTCCGCAGGCATCGATGGTGCCGATACAGTCGTCCACATCGTCGCAGATGCCATCACTGTCCACATCGGCAGTACAGTCCCCGCCGCATACTCCGGCGGCGTCCAACTGGTTTCCATTGCAATCACAGTCGCCTGCCGGGATATCGGAGCAGCCACATTCGAAGACGGCACCGGGCCCATTGCACACACCACAGGCATCCAACTGACCCACACACGGATCGACGTCATCGCAGATGCCGTCGTCATCGGCATCAGCGGCACAGGATCCTCCGCAGACGCCGAGTGCGTCCAGCTGGTTTCCGTTGCAGTCGCAGTCACCGGCTGGAATATTGTTGCAACCGCACTCATAGATGGCGCCTGGGCCGCCGCATACGCCGCATTCGTCGTTGGACTGACAGGAGCCGTTGTCATCCGTGGCGTCGGGATCGAAGTTGCAGGCGGCCGGGTCCGTACAACCGGCGACCTCCTCATTGTCACAAACGCCATCCTGGTCGACATCCGACGTGCAGGTGCCTCCGCAAATGCCGAGGGCGTCCAATTGGTTTCCGTTGCAGTCACAGTCCCCGGGGGGGATGTCCGTGCAGCCGCATTGATAGATGTCTCCGGGGCCGTTGCAGATTCCGCAGGCATCTACCGTTCCGATGCAGCTGTCGATATCGTCACAGATGCCATCGCTGTCCACATCGGCAGAACATGTGCCACCACAGACGCCAAGGGCATCGAGTTGATTGCCGTTGCAGTCGCAATCACCGGCGGGGATGCCCGAACATCCGCAATCAAATACGGCACCCGGGCCGTTGCAGACCCCACATTCGTCGAGCTGTCCCACACAGGGGTCGACATCGTCACAAATGCCATCGCTGTCGGCGTCTGCAGTGCAGCTGCCGTTGCACACGCCGATGGCGTCGTACTGACCAACACAGTCATCGACATCATCGCAGATGCCATCACTGTCTGCATCCGCGGTGCAGTCTCCACCGCAAACTCCAAGTGCATCGAGTTGGTTTCCATTACAATCGCAGTCTCCGGCGGGAATGTCCGAGCAACCGCATTCGAAGATGGCACCGGGGCCGTTGCAGACGCCGCACGCGTCGAGCTGTCCCACACAGGGGTCGACATCATCGCAGATGCCGTCCGCATCCGCATCCGCAACGCAGGATCCGCCGCAAACACCGATGGCGTCGAGCTGGTTGCCATTGCAGTCACAGTCTCCAGCGGGGATATCGGAACATCCGCATTCATAGATGGCGCCGGGACCATCGCAGATGCCACAGGCATCGTCAAACAGACAGCCCGTAGCCGAGGGGTCGCTGAAATTGCAGGCTGTGAGGTCAGAGCAGGCGTCCACCTCGTTGCAGATGCCATCACCATCGCTGTCCAGACAGTTCGGTACACCATAGACGTAGACATTGTCGAAGCCCATCCGCTCGCCATTGGCATTGGTCAGCGCCACCACCTGGATCTGGAGCTGTGAACCATTGGGGATGCCCGTCAAGGGCAAGGTGGCCGAAGTGAAGTCATCGGAATAGGTCGCCAGAACCGAGGTCGTGCCGTCGAGGATATACTCGATCCGGATGAAGTCCGAATTCTCCATCCGTCCGGATTCCTCGAATGTGGCGCTGACTTCCAGATCGGTGAAGTCGCTGACATCAATGATGCGGGAAGTCCAGACGCATTCTGAGTCCATGTCGACCCCTTCGAAGATGGTATCACCGGAAAGGACCGTCATGAAATAGTCCGTGGTGGCGCCGTAGGTGATGCTCCATTCGGTTTCTGCTGCGGCTGTATTCGTCGATCCGTTGAAGCCATATTCGAGGGTGGGCTCATCACCGAAAGTCTCTTTCCACAGCACCTGTGGCCCCACTCCTTGACACCCGAACCCGGGCAATGCGCAGTCGGTGTAGACGTCGCCAAGGGTCAGCGCATTGCCGTCGTCGCATGCATCGCCAACGAAGATGCAGGAACCATCCTCGTCGGTGGCTGCAGCATCATAGTTGCACGCTGCGGCGTCCTGGCATCCCGGAATTTCCGCATTGTCGCAAACGCCATCCTGATCGACGTCAGCAGGGCAGTCGCCATTGCACACCCCGATGGCGTCATATTGGCCAACGCAATCGTCCACATCATCGCAGATGCCATCCGAATCCGCATCGGCAGTGCAGTCACCGCCACATACGCCCAAGGCATCCTCCTCACCCACACAGGGGTCTACGTCGTCACAGATTCCGTCTGAATCCGCATCCGCTGTGCAGTCTCCGCCGCACACCCCAATGGCATCCAATTGGTTGCCGAAGCAGTCGCAGTCTCCGGCAGGAATGCCGGGACCTCCGCACACACCGCACTCATCCAATTGGTTCCCATTGCAGTCGCAGTCGCCGGCAGGGATGTCGGTACATCCGCATGCGTAAATGGCACCAGGCCCTCCGCAGACGCCACACGCGTCGAGCGCAGCACAGGATCCGTCATCCACAGTGGCCGAAGCATTGTAATTGCATGCCGTGGGGTCGGTACAGCCAGGAATGTCAGAAGGTTCGACACAGAAGTTCGTCACGTCTGAACTGACGAACGATCCTCCCGAAGCCACCACCTCACCATTGACGGTGAGGGTGTAGCTGCCGTTGCCATATGCGCAGCACATGCCGTCACCATAACTGTCGCTCACCGTCAGGGTGTAACAGCCATAGCACAACTGTTCGGTTGACGTGTAGGTGGTGTTGTTCCCATATCCATTGCCAGACATCACCGTCGCGCCGGAAGCATCGGTAAGCGTCCAGGAAGTTTCGCTGCCGTATTGATCGGTGGTCAGCGTCATGGTGAAGGTCTGGGGTCCACCCGCAATGCAACTGCCGTCATCCAGCGTGGCGGAAGCATTGTAGTTGCACGCGGTCGGGTCGGTGCAGCCATAGCAGCTGAAGTCACAGGATCCGTCGTCGTTCACTGCAGCGGGATCGAAATTGCAGGCTGCGTCATCCGTGCATCCGCAGTCCACTTCGCAAGGCGGTGCGCATCCACTGGAGTTGAGCAGACTTTCTCGGAATCCACCCGGCTGGAAAAGGGCAAGCATGCGGTCCGCCTGACCTTGGGTGTACATCTTCAGGCAGGCATCGTCGCCGTAATCCATGTAGTTGTCCACCATATCGGTCGTCGTGCAGCTGACGTGTCCGATGTCGCAACCGTAGTTGGGTCCGTCGGAAACCGGGGTGTCGTCCACGAAGTCATCCACCGAACAACCACCGTCGCCCCAGATGTGGCGCAGGTTCAGCCAGTGGCCCACTTCGTGCGTCGCAGTGCGGCCGAGATCGAAGGGCGCAGTCGCCGTGCCGATCGTGCCGGTATACCGGTAGTCGCACACTACACCATCCGTGGAAGCGCTGCCGCCCGGAAATTGCGCATAACCGAGGATACCGCCCCCGATGTTGCACACCCAGAAGTTCAGGTAGTCTCCGGCCGGCCATGCATCCGAGCCTCCGGAGCTGGAGAATTTGACGGCATCATTGGTGCCGAAACCGCTGGTCGAGGTGGGCACCCGCAGGATGCCCGTCGAGGGATTGCCTTGGGGATCGAAGCTGGCGAGGCAAAATTCGATTTCCGTATCGGCTGCCTGCGGCCAGGTGTTGTCCTGATCGGCATTCAATCTGCGGAAGTCCGCATTCAGCACGTCGAGCTGGGATTGAATCTGGGCATCCGAAATGTTTTCGGTAGAGCTCGCATAAACGACGTGGAACACCACGGGAATGGTCACCACGGCATTCTGGTTGTTTGCCCTTTGCTGGGCCACGATGGGGGCCCAGGTCGCGGTATGGTCTTCAATCTGCTGTTGGGCGTCCGCGTATTTCTGCAGGCCCATCATCTGGACGTGCTTCTCATGGGCATGGCAGGTCCGCTGGGCTGGGACATCCTCTGCCACATCATTTGAGGAGAAATCGACGGACTGTGCGAAGGAGCATTGAGCGGTCAAGAGAAGACCGGTCAAAATGACGATATGCTTCATCAGGTGGTTAATAGGTATCCCTCCAAGTTAAGGCGTGCCATTGTCTCAATGCCCGCACGCGTACTTGGTGTGCCAGTTCGATTTTGTAAATGACGCTTACATACCATCTGAAAAGGCCTTTTAAAGACGCGATTCAGCATATAATTCCGGACTTACAGCACTTTATACAGCCAGGCATAAAAGCAAGGACCCGAATGGCATTTTTGTATAATAAAAATGTAATAATAGACAGAATACCATCAGCTACGAAACGGACAGGAACGGTCTGCCGCTTTTATAAAGTGTTATATAGATTTGTTCAGTCCAGCCAAACCAAATGCTGCATTGGTGCTCACTTTCCATGGCCCTTCTGGCCTGTGCAATCATGGATGTACAACCCGATCAGGATCCGACCTGGTTGAGGGTGGAAGTCGCCATGGCGGAAGACGGATTCATGTGTCCGTTCCTGACACCGATGTTCATCGGCATCCTCGAAGACAAGGGAGCCGATTGGGTCATTTGCAGACCGCAGGCGAGTGAAATTGAATTTTGCATCCCCCTGACCCTGGCCCAGAGCCAGGCAGGGTATGTCGATTGGCTGACGGACCTCGGATACGAGGAACAGCATGTGACCTTCCTGCAATTTGACACCCTGGCCACTCAGCCCCAAATCCCGGCGCCGTGATCAGAGTCATCTGGCATCTGTCGATGCTGGCAGGGTTGATGTCAGCGGGAATCGTCCATGGCCAAGACGCTCTCGACCAAACATTTCTGCGGCGTTACAACCTGCAGACCATGCAGGGCGGTTTGGCGATCACCACCTCTCCGGACGGGGGGTTCATTGCGACCGGCCAGCACCAGAACAATGGCAGTGCCGGGGGGTGTGATGTCTATGTGTACAAAGTGGATGCCTGTGGGAACCGGGAGTGGTTCAACCTCTATGGCGGTCCCGAATCAGAGGGAGGAAAGAGCATTGAGCCCACCGCTGATGGGGGATACATCATCGGGGGATCCAGGGCGACACTCGTCGGTGTGGATGGTCTGGGAAACAACATCACGGAAGACCAGGGCTTTGTGATGAAAATCGCAGGGGATGGGTCACTCGAGTGGTACCATTATCTGGAGAACATGGCTTGGATTTTCGATGTGCAACCCATGGCAATGGGATACATCGCGATGGGCCAGGCATCCTCAAGGGCAGTACTGTTGCGGTTGGACGACAACGGGAACGTCATGTGGGCCAAACGCTATCCCTCGTTGAGCGAGAATGCATTGACGGTGACACCCCTGAGCGACGGGGGTTTCTTCTTCGTTTCCAACCAGCCCATGAGCGGTCGCGACGTGGAAGTGGCCCGGGTCGATGCCAACGGCAACCCCATTTGGATGAAGAGCTATGGAGCCGGATTCGGTGAGAACGAGCACATCGCATGGGGGTGCAATGCCCTCGTGGATGAGGATGAGGGTGTGGCCTATGTGCTGGGCCCGACGGTGACCGGAGGCATCGGGGGGGAGGACATCCTGCTCATGAAGCTCAACATCTCGGATGGCACAACCGTTTGGTCCCGTGCGCTCGGAAGCGTCGGAGATGACCTGGGAAGGGACCTCATCTTCGTCCCGGGAGGCTTGGCCCTGCTTGGCAGTTCCAATGGATACGGCGCCGCCATGGTCGACCATCCGGAAGTGCTTTCCCAAAGCCTCGAGGAGCACGACATCCTGTTGGCCAAGATCAACACTTCGGGATTCGTCCAATGGGCCCAGACATACGGGGGCAATGAACGCGACAAGGCGGTCGGGGTCCGGTTTTCTCCGGACCTGGGCTACACGATATCGGCCTACACATCGTCGAGCGTGTTCGGAAACGAGGGCGGGTCGATGGACCCCTTGTTCATCAGGGCCGATTTCGAGGGGCAGGTGTCGTGCCAGAACATTCCGGTCAGCCTGGTTTCCCTGCCCGTGCCGGTTTCCTCTGCAGATCTGACTTCATCCGAGGTCTTCATCACGAATCCGCTTTCGGGCCCCATCACCGTGTCCAGCTTCGAGCCGGAAGACATCTATCAATGTCAGGTCTGCTTCAACGAACCGCAGTTCGAGGTGGACGATGCCCAGCTTTGCCTCGGTGACACCATCGAGGTGGTCAACACCACCGAATTGGGCCTCCGATGCCACCAATACTGGGAAGTGCTGGGTGGTGGCATCAATTGGGAGGTGTTGCCTGGAACGGTGGATACCTTGAGGCTCGTGCCCACGCAGACCGGGTCGATCGACATCGTCCTGGCCTCGATCTGCGGAGGGTCCGCGACTTGGGAGGTGAATGTTGAAGTGTATGATGTGCAGGCCGAGGCCTTTGCTCCGGCGCCCTACAGCGGCTATGAGGTATCCTGTCCGGATGCCGCGGACGGGAGCATCACCGAGGCGGCTTCGGGCGGCCTCGTCATCGGTGGCGGCTACAGCTGGGAATGGCAAGCTTCGGACGAAACCTATGTGGACACTTCCGGCCTCCCTGTTGGTTGGTACAAGGGCGTCGTGACCGACCTGCTGGGTTGCACGGACACCATCGAGGTCCTGCTCGAGGCCCCTACCGAGCTCAACATCCTCGCCACGGCGGTGTCGGACTACAACGGTTATCCCGTCCGTTGTTTCGATTCCGAGGATGGGGTGGTATACCTGGATGCGAGCGGGGGAATACCGAATTACGCATTCCCCGCTGAGGGTGGCTTCACCACCAGCGATACCTTGGTGGGGCTGGCTGCTGGAGAAAACGTCTTCATGGTGGTGGATGCCAATGGCTGTGTGGCCCAGGATACGCTGTTCCTGGCGGCGCCGGCACCGCCGCTGCTGATCCTCAGTGTGGAACCCGACACCTGCCTTTCCGGTGAAGGAGAGCTTCGGGCGGACTTCGCCGTGGATGTCCCCCCTGCGGCGGTCATTTGGCCTGACGGATTTGAGGCCCCGACACCACTCTCGCCCTTCTCAGAGGAGCAGGTGGGCCTCGAAGCGGGCATCTACGAAGTGGAGCTGCTCGACGGCAACGGCTGTCTCACCACCCTGGAAATTGAGGTTCCGGCCACCTATCCATCCGAGGTGGATTTCATCACGGGGCCGGAGGAAATATGCTTCCCGGGTGCGGACGTCCTGTTCGAAGATCTCACGCCCGATTCGGTGCAGGTGCGCCACTGGAACTTCGGGGACGGGTCCTTCATGAGCAGGCCTGGAGGCGACGGAAACGGAGCCGATGAGGCCATGCATACTTACCTCTCCTCGGGGACGTTCGAAGTCATCCTGACGGTGGTCAATGGCGACGGCTGCACTTCGGAGAGTGCCGAGGTGGTCGATGTGATCGACGGCATGACCGTCTATGTTCCTTCGGCCTTCACGCCGGACAACGACGGATTGAATGATGGTTTCGGTCCGGTCATGACGGGGGTGGAATCCTTCACCTTCTGGATTTTCGACCGGTGGGGTGATCCCGTATTCGAAACCGATCAGGAGGGCTGGTGGTGGAACGGCAGTCCCCGCAATGAAGGCCTGTCCCACAAGACGGAGATGTTCACCTGGCGCCTGGAGGCCCAAGGCAGCTGTGACGCCTTCAACATCTACACGGGTTCGGTCGTCCTGCTTCGCTGATCCTTGGCTGCCTGAATTGCCGGCCTGAACTGTTCGTGCATGGTGTAGCTTGGTGCCATGAGCGAGCACCATACCCTGAGGAGTGGCATTGGCCTGTTGTGTGCCGGATTGTTCCTGATGGGATGTTCATCGGAAAAACGCCTGGGCGAATCCCGTGTGGAGCACCGCAGGTACAATGCGGGTTGGCATGTGAACGTGCCGAATCAGGGCCCGACGGCAACGTCCAGTCCTTCGGAAGTCACGGCATCCATGGAGGAGGTGATCTTTGATTCCGACAAAGGACCAACCGCTCCAAAGGTGGATTGGAGTGGATTCCGAACGGGGATGGTCCGTCCCACCGCAACCTCACCTCAACGGGCCAATTCAGGACAGCACGCCACCGTCACCAGGAAGGACCCTCCCGGAACGACGTGGGCTTCCAGAATGGAGGAGGAGTCCCTGATCCTGGGCAGTTCCATCGAGGCGGTCCCGGTGTTGGAGGGACCGGCCGAAGGGCAGGAATTGCCGGAGGCGGTCTATGGTCGGCATCCCGGCGCCGTGCCCGGATTCATCCTTTCACTGGGGTGGCTCTTTGGATTCATCGGGGCATTGGCCTTGGAGGGTCTCGGCATGTTCAATACGGCATTTCCATTGGCTTTGGGATTCATCGCCAGTGTAGCGGGTTACCTCGTTTCGAGGAAATCGTACCGCATGTCAAAGAGCCACCCGGAGCAGTATCCCAGGGGGGGACTGTCTCGGGTGGCCCGTTGGTTGTCGGTGGCGTTTCTCGCCCCGATTGCACTTTATCTCGTGCTGATCATCCTCTTCGTCTTCATTCTGGGAGGATGGTAAGGATGCGCGTCGGTTACTCGCAGGAGTTGCCGAAGTTCGAGAGCATCTCCAGGATGTCCGTCACGCCGGTGATGCCGTCCTGATCGAGGTCGGCTTGACAATCCCCTTCACAGCCGAAGTTGCCCAGGGACACGAGGACGTCGCTCACGGTGATGATGCCGTCGTTGTCGAAGTCACCCGGGCACAGCACGGGATATTCACAGGTACCATCCTCATCCGTGGCATTCGGGTCGTAGTTGGTGGCTTCGGGGTCGGTGCAGCCCGGAATCTCATCCGTGTCGCACACCCCATCCTGATCCACGTCCGCCGTACAGTTTCCACCGCAAACGCCCAAGGCATCCTCGTACAGACACGAGCCGTCATCCAGCGTGGCGGCTGCGTCATAGTTGCACGCGGAAGCATCGGTGCAACCTGGCACGTCCGGGATGGTGGTGGGACAGATGTCGCTCAGGTTGAAAGTAGCATCATACGACACGGCCTGACCACCTCCTGACCATCCGTTGTACAGGATGAAGCTCCAGGTACCGGTTCCGGAAAGGTTGGTGGTCGAGAGGTCGACCGTGGCCGTATAGGTGCCGGAAGTGGAGGTGTTCCAACTGCTTGGCCATATGGTACTGTACAGCCCGAGGCAGTTGCAGCCGGCCGGGGAGTCATTGTAGCCTCCAAAGCTGATGCACAGACCATTGGGGTCGGTAATGCCCACGGCCATGTCGGCGGGCCAGGCACCACCACCGCCAGTGAAGGTCAGGGTAATGTCGAAACTGGTGGGCACCGGATTCGCCGTTGCCTCCACAGTGAAGGCGCTGCTGGATTGTCCTGGGGACAGCACCGCGCTGATGGCACCATCGACTGAACAGTCGCAACCATAGCTGGGATTGGGTGCAATGCAGGAGCCATCGTCGATTGTGGCTTCCGCATCGTAGTTGCACGCACTGGCATCCGTGCAGCCGTAGCAGCTGTAGTCACAGGTGCCATCGTCATTCTCCGCACTGGCGTCGTAGTTGCACGCCGTGGCATCCGTGCATCCGCAAGAGAACTCACAGGGCGGCACGATGTTGGGGCGAAGGACATAGAGGCCTTCCTCGATGTGACTCACGATCACATTGCCCGACCCGAAGTAGGGATAGTTGCTCCAAGTTCCATTGAACTGGGCGGAGTTGCTGGCGGGATAGACGTCGAAGAAGGCGACTTCCTCAAGTTGCCCCTGGGCCACATTGGCAAGGTCGAGGATGCGCAAACCGGCGCGGTAATTCGACTGATAGACCAACCCATTGTGGGTATACAGGTTGTGGTCGATGGCGGGTGTGGAACCGAGGTGTGTGCCGATCAATGCCACATTGTTCAGGTCCTGCACATCGACGATGTACGTACGTGTATTCTGACCGCTGTTCTGTTCGTCGAGTTCATCGTTGACCAGCAGGTACTTCTGGTCTTCGGTCAGCCAACCCTGGTGGGTGTATGACGAACCCGCATAACCGGTCGCGCTGACGAGGAGAGGGTCGCTGGCATCGGTTACATCCACGATGGTCACGGTATTCTCATTGAAGCAGAAGGCAATCTCCTGGCCACTGTACTGGGTGTCCGGACCGGTGTAGTTCACGATTTGGGCATCGTGCGTGTATCCGTCCTCCGCGAAGCTCCCAATCAAGGTGGGGGTCAGCGGATTGCTGATGTCGATGATGTTGAGTCCGCCTGAGAAGGTGCCTGCACCGATGGGGTAAGCCCTTCCCGAAGATTCGTTGATCGCGATGTTGTGGCAGTTTCCGAAGCCGGCATAATGGGCATCCGAGGTGAAGGTCGCAGGCGGATTGGTCACATTGCGAAGCTTGGTCAGGTCGAAGACCTGCATACCATGTCCTGAAGCCTCTGATACGATGAAGGCGTGGTCCGCATAGACCTTGATGTCGCGCCAGGAGGAATTCGAGGTGTGGGTGGGCAATTCACCGAGGAAGACCGGATTCACCGGGTCGGAGATGTCGATGAAGGCGGTTCCCGTCGTCTTTCCGAGCAGTGCATATTCCTTGCCGTCGAGCGGATCGGTCCAACCCCAGATGTCATTCATCTCTCCACCACCCACGGCACTGAGGTTCATGTGGGACATGAGGTCGACCTGGTCACAGGGGTAGATGCCTGCAAACCCATCGACACAGGGTTCCGACGGGGGCACCGACGGGTCGCATATGCCGTCACCGTCCGTGTCAAAGGCGCAATCACCATTGCACACGCCGATGGCATCGTATTGGCCGACACAGTCGTCGACGTCGTCACACACGCCATCACCGTCCACATCGGCGGCGCATGTGCCACCGCAGACACCGAGGGCATCTTCCTGCGTGCCGTTGCAGTCACAATCCCCTTCCGGGATATCGGTGCAGCCGCACTCGTAGATGGCGCCTGGCCCTCCGCATACGCCGCAGGCATCCAGTTCCGCACAGGAGCCGTCGTCTACTTCCGCAGCAGCATCGTAGTTGCACGCCGTGGGGTCCGTACATCCTTCGATCACCGAGGGTGTCGTGCAGAATTCGGTGACATCGGAAGTGGCGAAGGAGCCGCCCGAAGCTACAACCGTGCCGTCCACCGTAAAGGAGTATGACCCGTTGCCGTAACCACAGCAGATTCCGTCCCCAAAGCTGTCATTGATGGTGAGCGTGTAGCAACCGGAGCACAATTCCTCGGTGATGGTGTAGCTGGTGTTGTTGGAATACCCGCTTCCCGACATCACAACCCCCCCGCTGGCGTCCACCAGGTTCCAGCTGGTCTCACTGGCGTAATCGTCCGTGAGCAGGTTCATCGTGAAGGTCTGGGTGGTCCCGGGCACACAGGAACCATCATCGATGGTGGCGCTGGCGTCATAATTGCAGGCCGTGGGGCTCGTACAACCGTAGCAACTGAAGTCACAGGAGCCGTCGTCATTGACGGCCGCCGGATCGAAGTTGCAGGCAGTGTCATCGATGCAGCCGCAATCCACCTCGCAGGGCGGGGCACATCCGTTGGAATTCAGGATGCTCGCACGGGCTCCACCGGGTTGGAAGAGGGCCTGCATCCGGGCGGCCTGACCGGCCGTGAAGAGGTTCATGCAGGCATCGTCGGAATAGTCCATGTAGTTCTGGACCATGTCTTCCGTATTGCAACTCACATGACCGAGGGCGCATCCGAAATTGGAGCCATCGGACTCGGGGGTGTCGACCACCTGGTCGTCGACACTGCAACCGCCGTCTCCCCAAATGTGGCGGAGGTTGAGCCAGTGTCCCACCTCGTGGGTTCCGGTGCGACCGAGGTCGAAGGGTGACGTGGCCGTGCCGATGTTGCCGGTGTATTGGTATCCGCAGACGACGCCATCGGTGTTGGCCGGGCCTCCGGGAAATTGTGCGTACCCCAACAACCCGCCTCCGAGGTTGCAGACCCAGTAGTTGAGGTAGTCACCTGCAGGCCACGCGTCCGAACCGCCTTGGCTGGAGAACTTCATCGCATCGTTGGAGCTGAAGCTGCTGACCGTGGTGGGCACGCGCAGGATGCCCGTGGTCGGCGCACCGCTCGGATCGAAGGATGCGAGACAGAATTCGATCTCGGTATCGGCCGCCTGGGACCAGATGTTGTCCTGGTCGGCATTGGTCCGCCGGAAATCCTCATTGAGGATGTCCAGCTGGGATTGGATCTGAGCGTCGGAAATGTTCTGGGTGCTGTTGGCGTAGATGACGTGGAAGACCACGGGAATGGTCACGACGACACTCTGGCCGGCAGCACGCTGTTCCTCGACAATGGGCGCCCACTGGGCGGTATGGTTCTCAATTTGCTGATGCGCATCCGTAAACTTCTGGAAGCCCATGAGTTGCGTGTGCTTCTCGTGGGCAGAGCAGGTGCGCTGGGCCGGTGTGGAAGCATCAACATCCGAGTCGGAGAAGGAGGCCAATTGGGCTTCGGCAAGCCATGGGAACATGAGTAGGCCGAGGAAAAAGGGAAGTTTCATTCCAGTGATTTGGTAAACGACTTGGTCCGGGATATCAATTTACGCCCGTCGAACCGCTCACAGAGAATGAGATTTGTCATCGTAAGGGGTTTTGTAACCTGTAAAATGGAAGCAACGTACAAGCAGTGAAACCTGACTTGTCATGATGCGTTCGATTCCACTTGATGGCCTGCAATGGCTGCATTTCGTGCAGAGGGAGATGCTCCTGCTCTGCCTGTTGGTTCTCTCCTGTGGACGCAGCGTGGCACAGGACCCCTGCCCGCCATTCGAACCCGGGGAATTCAGGACCCAGACGCAGGGCGGTTGGGGAGCCGAAGCGTGCAGCGGCGGGAATCCAGCCTGCTACCTCGCCGCCACTTTTGCAGCGGCATTTCCTGAAGGCCTCACCATCGGTTGCGAGGGAGGCAATCACTGGACCTTTACGAGTGCGGAAAACGTTGCGGCTTTCCTGCCGCAGGGTGGCACTGCGGCCTTGCTCGAATTCGATGCCGTCAATCCGGTGGGTGAGGCTGGTGTATTGGCTGGACAGCTGGTTGCTGCCAAGCTCTCGCTGGCCTTTGACGCCGTGGACGAGGAGTTCGGAGCTTCATCCGATGGCATTGCCCAATTGACTTTCGCTGATGGCATCTATGAGGGATGGACCGTGGGTGCTGTGATCAGTACCGCGGACCTCGTCATCGGTGGTTGCATCCCTTACGATGGGTCCCTCTCTGACCTCGTCGAGGCGCTCACGCTCTTCAATGAGGCGTTTGTGGACGGCACCGTGGTCTCCGGCGGACTGAGCTGGCCTGGCTGCGAGGACGAGGACAATGGCGGCGGCGGAAGTGGAGGTGGCGGAAGTGGCGGCGGGGGCTCCGGAGGTGGCGATGGACCGGATATCGGTGGATGCGATGGCGTGGCCTGTCTGTTCGAGGTGAGCTGTCCTTCGGATGTCCAATTGGGCTGCATAGCGGAAGCCGATACCGCAGCGGCCGTGAACGGCTTTCCGGAAGTGGTGCTGGTGTGCTGCACCACCAACATCGAGGAGGGCCTCATCGGATGCGACACCCTGACGCCGGTGCTCGATTGGCAATGGAGTGATGTGGTCTTCGGAAGTTGTCCCACAACGGTGGTGAGGACGTTCTCAGCCCCATTGGTGGAGGCGGGGTTCGATACCACGGTCACATGCAGCCAGACATTCCTGCTCAACGACACGACGGCACCGACCATCCTCTGCCCGCCTGATCTGGCCCTCGGTTGCGGAGAAGACCTGGAACCGGCCGCCACGGGATTCGCCACGGCCACGGATGCCTGTGGGACGGTCATCGTCACATATGTGGATGCGCCGTTGACCAGTGAGGAGGGCATCGCCCGCATCTGGACGGCGACCGACGCCTGTGGAAACACGGCCTCCTGTCAGCAGAGCATCACGTTGCCGGATGCCACGCCTCCGATGCTGACGCTCACGTGCCCACCCGATACCGCATTGACGTTTGAAGGCGACTGTACGCTCGAGCTGCCGGACGGATCCTATGGTGAGGCCACCGCCACGGCGACGGACGCCCTGGACGTGGACCCCTTGGTTACGGTGGTGTTCGAGGATGTGACAGCGTTTCCGTGCTCCGGACAGGCCGTGGTGACCCGGATATGGACCGCCACGGCGCAGGACGCCTGTGGCAATGAGGTCACAGCATCGTGCGAGCAGACCATCACATACACGGATGACAGTGCCCCCGAATTCAACAATACCTGTGGCATCGGGAATGGAGACACCATCCAGGTGTGCTGCTCCCCCGATGGCTCCATTGACCTGCCCCCGGTATGTCTCGTGACCTTGTCCGACAACTGCGGTGCCACGGTGATCTACGATGAAGTACCGACCAGCGGTTATGCGCCGGCTCCCGGAGCCGAGCAGGCCTGCTCAGCCGTCCAGCCGGAGCCGTTCGAGAACGGATTGACCTGCGAAGGCGACACCGCACACGTGTTGCGCCTGTTCTGTTTCCCCGGGACGGATGAACAAGTGGCCTATTTCACGGCCATGGGGGTGGGCGAAGTGCAGATCTTCGATGAGACGACGTGGACCCTGTCATGGTCGGTGATGGCTTTCGACAATCCCAACGCCGGATTCGATCTCACCGCCACATTCAATGAGGGTGTGGACTGGAACGGATGGAATTCGAGGGGGGTGCCTGCTGGATTCAAGGGAGAATGCGTGGACATGTCCTTGGCCCTGGGTTGGATGTACTACATCCTCGATGAGGGTACGTTGACGGGTTGGGGTGACTACAGCGGTTCCGAATTCACGCTTTCCCATCAGCCGGAAAGCAAGTTCTACGGCGCACAGGTCGGTGAGGGAGCCAACCAGCACAACGCGCGCTATGGCTTCGGCAGCACATTGAACTACAGCGGTACCTTGGTGGTGGACGGCAATACCGTGGCATCCGACATCAAGTGCTGTGGTGACCTGCATGGAGAAATCGAGTGCTGTGAGCCCTTCACGATCACGAGAACCTACACGGCATCTGACTGCGCAGGCAACACGACGGTATTCAGCTACGTCATCCAGTCTTTGGGCGATGACTGCCCGGGAGCGGACGGTGGCACTGCGGACCGGACGGTGGAATTGCCCCAGAACCGCTCAGGTGCAATCGGCGTGACGGGCATGGCGCCCAATCCGGCCGGAGATGATGTGACGCTTCGATTCGCGGTGGATGAGCCATTGACGGTGGATGCCACCTTGCTCGACATGGCGGGTCAAGTGGTATTGGACCTCGGGGCCCGGGATGCCGATCCTGGAATCGAAGAGACGCTGCGATTCGATGTGGGCCGATTGCCGGCCGGACTCTACCAGTTGCGCTTGACCGCCCCGGGAGAAGCGGCCACACGCAACCTGCTCGTGGTCCATTGAGCCAAGGCCCTTTTGGGTGAACTTCGCGCAGCCCATTCCGGGAATGACCATGTTGGTACCCGGGATGAGACAACTGCGCCATGATCAAGACTGCACTGAGGGCCCTGGCGGGCCTGGCCATTCTGGCCGTTGGAATGTTCGCCATGAACGGGCTCATCGGGATGAAGGAAACCCCTCCCGTGAATCCGAGACCCGCAGTGGCCAGAACGGTGAAGGTCCAGTTCGCCCGATTGGATACCGTAGTTCCGACCGTGGGCATTGAAGGCCGCGTCCAGGCTTTGCAGCGGATGACGGTCCTGTCGGAGGTCAGCGGCATGCTGCCCGTCGGCGGAAAGGAATTCCGGGAAGGCGTCCGGTTTGCCGAGGGCGAGGCGATGATGCGGGTCGATGACGCCGAACCCCGTGCGGGTCTTGTGGCCCAGCGAAGCCAGTGGCTTCAACTGCTGGCGGGTTCACTGGCCGATCTTCAGCTCGATTTTCCCGAGCGGGCCTCGACCTGGTCGGACTACGTGCGCGACCTCGATGTGACGGCCGCCGTGCCGCCATTGCCCGAACCCACTTCGGATCGGGAGCGCCTGTATCTGACGGGGCGTGGGGTCATTTCAGGTTACCATTCCATCCGAGCTGCGGAAGAGCGGTTGGGCAAGTTTGCCGTTCGCGCTCCCTTCGACGGAATGGTCATCGGAGCCACGGTCCAACCGGGGTCCATGGTGAGGGCAGGCCAACCCTTGGGTGCACTCGTCGGCACCGACGAATTCGAGGTGAAATCAGCGGTCCACGCCCGGCACCTGTCGATGCTGTCCATCGGCAATTCGGTGGAACTCAGAAGCGAGGGCGGCTCCTTGGTGGCCACGGGCCGCGTTGCCCGCATATCCGGTACCGTGGATGCTGCAACCCAGTCGGCCAGCGTGTACAGTGAGGTCCGGGCAGTCGAGGGGGAAACCCTGAGGGATGGCCGATTTCTGAGCGGCACCATTTCCTTGTCGCCATTGAACGGCGTGATGCCGCTTGACGCCGCTCTCCTGGTGGACGGATCGGTCTATGCCATTCAGGAAGACAGGCTCCACTCGGTGAAAGTGGAGGTGGTCCACAGCGATGCCGATCGAATCCTGGTCAGGGGCTTGGACGGCGGCATGCCGCTGCTGGCAGAGCCCATTTCGGGTGCACACGATGGCATGCTGGTCGAAGTCGTGAACCGATAAGCGAGGGGCATGCGATCGACCATTCAATTCTTCGTCCGGTACCACATTCTGGGAGACCTCCTCGTGTTTGCCTTGCTGGCCGCCGGCTGGGTCGGTATGGGCGGCATGAGGAGCAACTTCTTTCCCGTCACCGAGTCCAAGACCATTGTCATCCAGGCGGTGTATCCCGGGGCCTCTCCAGCGGAGATCGAGGAGGGCATCGTGGCCAAGATCGAGGAGAACCTCCAGGGCATCGCCGGCATTGACCAGGTCAAATCCGTGTGCTCGGAGAATGCGGGCAACATTACGGTCTCGGTGCTCGATGAGGACGAGACCGATGGGATCCTGCAGGATGTGAAGAACGCGGTGGACCGCATCGCCTCGTTTCCGGTCGGGATGGAACCGCCTACGGTGTTCAAGCTGGAGGCCATCGGGGTGTCCATCACCTTTGCACTCACCGGAGTGGAGGACCTTCGGGCCCTCAAGACCGAGGCGCGCCGCATAGAACAGGACCTCAGGGCCCTCGAGGGCATCAGCCAAGTGTCACTCAGCGGTTTCCCGGGAGAGGAGATTGAGGTGGCCCTCCGAGCGGACCGATTGACCGAGCTGAACCTGACCATCGCCGAAGTGGGCGCGGCCATTCGGGCGGCCAACATCGAGACGACGGGGGGGCGGCTCAAGACGGACCGGGAGGAGCTCATCCTGCGCGGACGGTTCAGGGGCTATGATGCGCATGCCTTGTCCGATATCGTGTTGCGCGCCAACACCGGGGGCGGCTATGTGCGCCTCTCGGATGTGGCGGACGTGCGCGACCGCTGGGCCGACAATGACCCCTCGCGCAATTGGTTCAATGGGCGCCCTGCGGTGGTCGTGACGGTGAACAACCTCACCACGGAGAGCATCCTGGAGGTGACCGAATTGGTCCGCTCCTACATCGAAGGCTACAACGCCCAGGCCGATGCCGTTGGGACTGGGCTCCGCATCGATGTCATCCGGGACAGTTCGGTGGTGCTGAACCAGCGGATCGACCTGTTGGTGAACAACGGGGTGGTCGGCTTCATCCTTGTGGTCCTGCTGCTCGCCCTGTTCCTCAACATCCGCCTCGCCTTCTGGGTGGCGCTCGCCATTCCGGTCTCGTTTGCCGGCATGTTCATCTTCGCCGGTGCGGCGGGTGTCACCATCAACGTCATCAGTCTGTTCGGCATGATCCTCGTGATCGGGATACTCGTGGATGACGGCATCGTGATCGCCGAGAACATCTACCGGCATTACGAGATGGGAAAGGACCGAATGCAGGCCACCATCGAGGGCACCATGGAAGTGTTGCCCGCGGTATTCGCCGCCATCGTGACCACCATGGTCGCCTTTGCGTCCTTCTTCTACATCGAGGGCCAGCTGGGGGACTTCTTTGGGGACATGGCGGCGGTCATCATGCTGACCCTGCTCTTCAGTCTGGTCGAAGGGGCGCTCATCCTTCCCGCACACGTGGGACACAGCAAGGCCCTGCGTCGGGATTTCAAGCCCAATGCTGTGGAGCGCGGCATGCGCAATTTCCTCGCCTTCATGCGAGACAGGCTCTATGCGCCGGTGCTCCGCTTCGCCCTGGCCCAGCCTTGGATTGCCTTCAGCAGCATCGTCGCCCTCTTTCTCATCACAGTGCCGGGCCTCATCGGCAGCGGCCTCGTGAAGACCACCTTCTTCCCCTTCATCGAAGGGGACAACCTGACGGTCAATCTATCCATGGTCAGCGGGACGCGGGAAGGGGTCACCCGGGGTGAGCTGGACCGCATCGAGGACATCATATGGGAAGTCAATGCGGAGCTGTCCGCACAGCGTGAGGACAGCCTGGACATGATCCTGGCCGTGGACAAGCGCATCGGCCCCAACGCCCATACCGGGACCCTGAATGTCCAGTTGCTCGACGGGGAGCGCCGGAACATGCGTTCGTTGGACATCAGTGCCATGGTGAGGGAGCGGGTGGGCACCATCTACGGAGCGGAAAACCTCAGTTTCGCAGCCTTCTCACCGTTCGGGAGGCCGGTGTCGGTCTCCTTGCTCGGCAATGACCTCGACGACCTCGATGCCGCCACGGCCGAATTGAAGGCCGCCATGCTGGAGCGCGATGACCTCAAGGACGTCACCGACAACAACCAACAGGGCCTGAAGGAGCTGGAGATCCAGCCGAAGCCCAGGGCCTATCAATTGGGCTTGACCCGGGCCTCGCTGCTCAGCCAGGTCAGGGAAGGCTTCTTCGGCAGTGAAGTCCAACGATTGCAACGGGGCCGCGATGAGGTCCGCGTGTGGGTTCGGCTCGATGAGCGCGATCGGACGTCCATTTCCGACCTGCAGCGCTTCCGCATCCGAACCCCTTCTGGGGGATTGATTCCGCTGGAGGAATTGGCGGATGTGGCCCTTGTGAGTGGCATCACGGCCATCAACCGCCTCTCTGGTGCCCGCGAGGTCCAAGTGTCCGCCGACCTTTCGGGGCCCGATGTCAGCGCGTCCGATGCGAACGCCGACATCAAGGCGAATGTATTGCCCTCCATTCTGGCCAAATACCCTTCGATCAGGGCCAGCTACGAGGGCCAGAACCGGGAGGTGACCAAGTCACAGAACAGCATTGGCGCCATTATGCCGCTCATCTTCGCCCTGATGCTCCTCATCGTGATCGTGGCGTTCCGCTCTCCCCTGCAGGCCTTCGCCGTGTTCGGACTGATTCCCTTCGGCATGGTGGGCATCAGCCTCGGGCATTGGATGCTGGGCGCCCAGATCAGCCTGTTCAGCGTACTCGGCCTCATCGCCCTCATCGGCATCCTCGTCAACGATGCCCTCGTCTTCGTGGCGGCATTCAACAGCAACCTCAAGGCGGGACAGCAACTTCGTGAAGCCATCTGGGATGCCGGAATGAGTCGGTTCCGGCCCATCCTCCTGACCTCCGTGACGACGGTGGCGGGATTGACTCCGCTGATGCTCAACAAGAGCTTCCAGGCCCAATTCCTGATTCCCATGGCCATCTCGGTGGCGTTCGGATTGCTCTTCGTCACGGTCATCATCCTCATCCTGCTGCCCATCTACCTACTGTGGATCAATCCGCTCCACCGCTCCTGGGTGTGGGTGCAGCGGGGCGATTGGATGTCCCGTGAGGATGCCGAGCCGGCCGTGAGGGAGGATGCCGGTTTCGAGGAGGAGGAACCGCAAGGAAATGCCGCGGCCAAAGGCCTGCTCGGCATCGCATTGCTGATCGGGATGGCCTGCTTGGCGTCCGGAGACCTCCATGCCCAATCCGCGGAGGGCCTTTCACGGGAGGCGGCCATCGGCCTTGCCCTTGAACGGCACTATGGCATCCGCGTGGCCCGCAGCAGCCAGGAAATGGCCGAGGTGGGCGACGATTGGGGAGCGGCCGGCGCCTTGCCACAGGTGGGGGTGACGCTCGGAACCGGGACCTCCATCAACGACCAGACGGACAACCCGGGGACATTCCTTCCCATTGCAACGCAGAGCAGATCGTTGTCACCGGGCGCACAGCTGCAGTGGACGCTGTTCGATGGCATGGGCATGTTCGCCACCAAGGACAGGTTGGGGCTGGTGGCACTGCAGGCGGAAGGCAATGTGGCGCTGATGGTGGAGGCCACGGTACAGGCCATGATGAACGCCTACGACGCCCTGCTCGTCCAACAACAGGGGGTGGAGGTCCTGCGCTCGGCCCTAGACCTGACGCGGCAGCGACTCGAACGCATCGAGCTGGCTGCGGGCATCGGGACGGCGGGCACCTTCGACCGGCTTCAATTCGAGAACGCCATGCTCAATGACAGCACGGCCTTGCTGAGGCAGGAATCCGCTGTGCGTGCATCGCGGCGCAACCTCAATCTCTTGCTCGTGGAATCCGAAGAAAAGGAGTGGATCCTGACCTCCCCGTTGGAGACGCCGTCCGGAGCGGGAGACCTCGGAGCATTGCAGGAGGCGATGACGGGCAACAACCAATCGGTCCGCAATGCTGTGCTCTCCAGGGAAATCGCGGAAGCAGGTGTGCGTGAGGCCAAGGCAAGGCTCTATCCCGTGGTGGGTCTGACCGCCAACTGGGGCAACAACCGCGGTGCTGTGGGGACCAGCTCCGTGATTCCGGATTCCGCGTTCTTCAACCCCTACCGCAACGGCGACATCAGCACCAATGTGACGAACTACGGCGCCACGCTGACGCTCAATTTCAATCTGTTCGGAGGCGGGGCCACAAGACGGGCCATTAGGCAAGCGGAGATACAGGTCGAGATGGCCGGGCTTGAGCGCAACCGACTCGAAACGGAGGCCCGGCACGCCCTGGCCCAAGCCTGGGATGTCCGGCGCACCGCCGCGGCCATTCACGGCATGGCCGCCCAGCGCACCAAAAACGCCCGGCTCGCGGCCGAAATTGGAGCGGCGCGGTACCGGGACGGGGTACTCAATGCCCTCGATTTCCGCGCCTTGGATGTGGCGGTCCTGCAGGCTGAGGCAGCCGAATTGGCGGCCCGGCAGGAGTGGAGCATCGCCCACTGGGAGGTGCTGCGTCTGATCGGCGGCCTCCGCACGGGAAGCATATCCGAATCGCGCTGATCGAGGAACGGACCTATTCGCCGTCCCTGCTTTTGCGCTGGGTATTGGGCGCCGCATCGGCGCCGCTGTACTGCATCGTCGAGATCAAGTGGCCATCGGAATCCGACACCCTGAGGAACATGGTGCCTTCCGTTGCGGGTGACCAGGTGGTCCAGGGTCCGAGCAGATCCAGGGTCTCCATCAAGGCGCCCCGCACGTCGTACACCTGCATGGAGGCGGGCGTGGGCCCATCCCATTTCAAGAGCACTTCACCGCTGGCCTGACGGGTGACCAACAAGGCCGGGGCGTCACCCTCGGATAGCCCGGTGGTGCCGTTCCAGAGGTCGAATTCCACCTGGAGAGCATCGATGGGCTCCACCCCATAGTCGGTCAGCGATACGACCAGGTGGACGGAAAGGTCTTCCGGGTCGTCCCCGGGGTAGGCCACGCGGAGAAAGGCGCTGCGGCTGCTGACCCCTTCCTCCAGACAACGGGTATCGGCGCCGGCGACATTGGCTCCCTGGAGCGCCGCCATCAGTTTCTCGGCGAGTGTGCCTTCCGTTTCCACGAAGCCGGACTCCATCTGGGTCAGGATTTCCTCACCGAGCAGGATGTTGCCCTGAATGGCGTAGTCGGGTCCGACGATGTGCCCCTTCCAATCCATGCAATTGTCGCCTGTGAAGGCCGCCGCCCGGGCCTCTCCCGTGACCAGGTCTGCCATGCCGTATTGCCGGATGGCCGGATTGCCCTGCACATCGTTTTCCTCCAGCCACTGCATCAGCTCATCGGGAGAAAGGCCATTGTCGACCACCTGATCATGGGCGGCGTTCTGGTTGGCCGGCACCCAGTAACTCTGCGTGTGGATGGCGCCCACGTCGGGAATCACATCACTGATGATGAGGGCGCCCCCTTCGATTTGTGTGTCATCGAGACAGGTGGCTCCGGCACTGCCGACCTGTCCGGTGGCGACATCCACGGCCACGATGCTGAAGGTGTCCTGAGCGGTCGAGGCCAGTGTGCAGAACAGCGCGAATGAAAGGCAATGAAGGAGGTGGGGAAGGGTGCGCATGTGTCGAAGGTAGGCGGACCGGGGTGAACCGGAATCCTCCGACGAAACCTCCCGGGCCCCACCCCCGTATAATGTGTCAAATACTGACCGATGACACGCTTGAAGACCGTCTTGATGGCCGCAATCACGGCATGGTTGCTCGCCGGATGCACCAAGGACCAGGTATTCTCCGATTCGAATGCCGGGACCATCCGTGAATTGGGATTTGACTGGAATACGGAATACTCGGCCTGCCTTGAGTCTGATGACGAAGACGGATTGTGGTGCGGCACGGCCCTTTGGCTGGATGGGGAACGCCTGGTACTGGACCTCCCCTCCAAGGACCCGACCCATTCGCCGTCCGGTGACATCCTGCTCAAGAAGGCGAGCGGCGCACAGACCATCCTCTACCGCTACATCCCCGTAAGCCAGTCGGTCATCCTCTACATGGAGGAAGGCGAAGTGACCCTGACCTGGAAGGAGCAGGGCCGGTGCTTCAAAGGCGACGTATTCGACGCCGATTACCTGACCATCTGCCGCGGCAGCGCCGACGTCTGATCCGGCTCGACGGAGACGTCACTCCGAGACGACCCACTGGCCCCGCGCGACGCGGCCGGAGCGGTCGGCTGCCATCAGGAACAGGGTGCCCGATACCGGGTGGAGCAGATTGAGCTCCCAACCGCGCTCGGTGGGCCTGTTTTCGACCGCGACCTTGTTGCCCAGGGAATCCACCACGCGCAGGACCTCCGGCTGGAAATCCTGGGGCCAGGCGACCGTGACCGGTCCCGGTCCCGGATTCGGATAGACGTCGAGGGGCCTCGCCTCCGAAGGGACCCATGGCGTCGCCGCCAAGGGCAGCCCCTCACAATCGGTGCTGCTGCCCAGACGCAGTGAGAGCGCGTCGAAATAGCTGTCGTTGTCCGTCCCTGCGATCCGCGTTCCCTGCAGCTCGAGGCGCACCGTCCTTGTGGCAAATGGCAAGGGCCCCTCGATCTCCACGGGTGTCCACGTGGCCGCCGGCATTTCGAACCAACCCGTCCCGCCCGTTTCTCCACCGGCATCGTCGAGGAACAACATCCGCATGGCCGGGATGTCCGCCCCGCTCCAGTCGCTCATCCACGCGCCCGCATAGGCCACCTGCACACCCGCATCGATGGAGTCCGCCCAAGCACTGACATCCACATCCTGGTGCATCCGGGCGAGGTCACTCTCGGTGCACAGGCCGCCCACGGCGAAATAGCGGCTTCCGACATACGGGTTGACCCCATTGCATTCGCCTGCGGTCAGGGATTCCGCGATGCCTTCCGTGACCGTCCATCCCTCCAGGCCGTCCTCTGCACCGGGATTGACCAGAAGGTTGTCCCCCTGCAGGGATTCGGAGGTGAAAAAGGGCACAGGAGCGGTCCACGGGCTCCATTCCAGCGCACGGTCCCGGTAGCGCACGCGCCAGAACAGCGCAGCATTTTCGGGAAGTCCCGGCATGGCCTCGGTGGTCAGGGATTCGCCCGCCTGCGTGTCCTCATTGAAGTAAATGTTGCGGTGGCGTTCCCACACGTCAGCGATGGGGTCATTGAAACCGTTGATGTCGTCCGCCACCTGCCATTGGCTCTCTCCATGCGGCGCGCCGGTCGGGCCGACACCGAAGGGCGAGGCCGCGAGAACGATGCACTCGGGTGGCTGCGTGGAGCCGATGGGGGCCACCGCAGTGGGAGGGGGCAGGGGCTGGTCCGCCTTGGTCACCACGAGGCTGTCCGTACAGACGTTGTCGAGGCCCTCCGCATTGTCACCTCGACTCAGCCGCTTCACGGTGAATTGCGGGTCATCCCCCGCAACCACATCCACCGCCACGAAGCCCCAGTCATCGGTCGTGATCTCGAACTCCTCATAGTCGAACTGCGGCCAGGCTCCCCAATAGTCGATGGCGCCCCCGGCCGTCGCGACGTTGATCCAAAGGTGCTTGTGGTCCTGCGACTGCCCACGGGAGTAGCCGTGGGTATGGCCGAAGAAATGGATGCTGGGCTTGCCGCAATCCGTCGAGAACCCCTCGAGCTGCGCGACCACCATTCCCGTGAAGTCGCTTTCCCCCGGTGTCCACAGTTCGGACTTGTGCGGGTGGTGCAGTTGGGCGAAGACGAAGTCGATGTGGTCCTCGCCGCAGGTGGCCGCCAGTAACTCCGACAGCCATTCAAGCTGGTCGGGACCGTCGTAGGGGCTGTTTGAATCGAGGCCCATGAACCTGACGTTGCCGTAGTCTTTGTACCACCAGTGTTCCTCGTAACCCGCCGTGCCGTTCTCCGGCAGATGGAAGTACTGGAAATAGTAGGTCGAATTGACTTCGTGGTTGCCGAGCACCGGATAGACGGGCACCTGGGCAAACAGGTCGTGGGAGGGGGCGAAGAAGTCGTTGGCCCACTGGCCGTAGTTGTTGCCGTTGACGACGAGATCGCCAGGGATGAGGACAAGGGCGATCTCATCCGAAGTCTCGCCTCCGAAATAGTCGATGACACCCTGGTGCACGATTTCATCGAAGACGTCGGGGTCCGCGTTGCTCTTCTGCATGTCGCTCATCGCGACGAAGGAGAAATCGGATTCGGCCGTGTGCAGCGGCGGGGTCCGGAAACGGTAGGTGAGGGTCGATTGCGCTCCGGCGGCCACGCGATAGAAGTAGGGACTGTCCGGAGAGAGGCCGTCGATCAGGATGTCGTGCAGGAAGCCTTCGGGTGTCGCGGTCCCGATGGAATTGACCTCGGTACCGAGGTTCTCGTCCGGGCCCCATTCGAGGATGGCCGCATCGGTTCCGACCGTCTCGAAGAGCACCCGGATGGCGTCGGGCGCGGCGTCCTGGAGATAGGGGGCGACCAGAAGGGATTGGGCAGTGGTGGAAAGGCCAAGGGCAGTGGCCATGGCCATCAGAAGGAAGCGCATGGTCCCAAGTTATGGAGGTCCAAGGCAATGGAATTAAATTGAACCCATGCGGATCCTCTGCCATTCCATCCCTTTCCTCTTGCTGACTGCGGTGTGCATGACCGCCTGCAACACCGCAGTTGAACCGGGTGATGCGGCCGTTGCCGAGGCGGCGACCCCTGCTGTTATGGCGACCGCAGATGCAGGGCCGTCCGAAGCGGAGGATGTCCCGGTCGAAAAGGGGGCTTCCGACATGCCCTGTACTTCCGTGACGTTCGACGGCCATACCTATGCGGCCGTCGCCGTGGGCAACCGGTGTTGGTTCGCGGAGAACCTGGCGTCCACCCACTTCGCGAGTGGCGAGGAGATTCCTTACGGCCGGACTGATGGGGAATGGCTGGCTGGCGCGAACCGTCCTCTGTATTGTGCCTACAGCCACTCGGATGCCATGGCGGAGCGGTACGGCCTGCTGTACAGCGGCTATGCCGTGGAGGACGATCGGGCGCTCTGTCCCTCGGGATGGCATGTGGCGACCGACGGGGATTGGCAGGACCTGGAAGTGGCGTTGGGTGCGTCACCGGCCACCGTGGGCGAACCCGGCAACAGGGACACCCAGGCACTCAAGCTCGCCGCATTGGTGAAGTCCAAGGACGGTTGGCCCCCGGCCTCCGCCGGTACGGATGATTTCGGGTTGGCGATGTCTCCTGCGGGCACCCGTCTGAGTGACGCCCGGTTCATGTCGGCCGGCTCCGGCGCCACCATCTGGACGTCCACGGAGGATACCGAAGCGGAGGAACCCAAGCTGTTCTTCAGGGGCCTCGGCAACCAGAATCCGGGCATCTTCAAGTCCTCATTCAGCAAACTTGGCGGCTTTTCCGTGCGTTGCGTGCGGGACTAAGGCACCAAAAGGCAGACCTTCGCGCCAATTCCACGATTGGTGCCCTCTTTTTCCGACCTCGGCCTTTCGGCCCCCCTCCTCGAAGCCATCACGCCACTCGGCTTCGAGACGCCCACTGAAATCCAGGAGAAGGCCATCCCGCATCTGCTCGGTGGTGACGCGGACTTCATCGGCCTCGCCCAGACCGGCACCGGCAAGACGGCCGCCTTCGGCCTTCCATTGCTCGACCTGCTCGACCCCGAAAGCGACTTCACGCAGGCCATTGTTCTAGCGCCGACCCGTGAGCTCGGGCAGCAGATTGCCGAGCAATTGGCCCTGTTCTCCAACAAGCAGAAGGGCATCCGGACCCTCGCCGTCTATGGCGGAGCCAACATCGTGACGCAGATCAAGGCGCTCAAGAAGACGCGCCATGTGGTCATCGCCACGCCGGGCAGGTTGATCGACCTGGTCAACCGCAAGGCCGTGAACCTCGAGCAGGTGCGTTACGTGGTGCTGGACGAGGCGGACGAGATGCTCAACATGGGTTTCAAGGAAGAGCTCGACACCATCCTCAGCTTCACCCCGGAGGAGAAGCAGACCTGGCTCTTCTCGGCGACCATGCCCAAGGAAATCCGGCGGATGGTCAAGGACTACATGTCCGACCCCTTCGAGGTCCGGATCGACCCGAAGACGACGGTCAACACCAACATCGAGCACCAGTTCGCAGTGGTGCACTACAAGGACAAGACCGAGGCCCTGACCCGATTCATGGACCTCGACCCCGAGCTATACGGGGTGGTATTCTGCAGGACGAAGCGGGATACCCAGCAGCTTGCCGAGCAGCTCATCAAACAGGGCTACCGGGCCGATGCCATCCACGGCGACCTGAGCCAGCACCAGCGCGACCGGGTGATGATGCGGTTCAAGCGGCGCGAATTGCAGGTGCTCATCGCTACCGATGTAGCCGCCCGGGGCATCGACGTCAATGACCTGACCCACGTCTTCCATCACGCCCTGCCCAACGATGCGGCATACTATACCCACCGGTCGGGCCGCACGGCACGCGCCGGGAAGAAGGGCATCTCCCTGGCGCTCATCAGCCGCAAGGACCGGCACAAGGTGTCCATGCTGGCCAAGACACTGGGCGTCGAGTTTGCCCACGTGGACGTGCCCCGAGCGGACGACATCGTGGAGTCAAGGCTCCGCGGATGGGCCATGGGCCTCATGTCCGAAGAAGGTGGCAAGAGAACCCCGGGCGATCTGCTCGACCAGGTCGATTTGCTGCTCGGGCCCTTGACCAAGGAGGAACTCATCGCCAAACTGGTGTCGAGGGAACTGTCCCGCCTCAACCTCGGCAAGCGGGACGACCTCAACGACCGCGGTGGAAAGGGCGACCGGCAAGGCCCCGAAAAGGAGTTCAGGAAGGGCGGATACAAAAAGGATTTCAAGGGGGGATTCAAGAAGGGGGGCTACAAGAAGCCCTTCAAGAAGGGGGGCTACAAGAAGCGGAGTTTCGACGGTGACGGCTTCTTGGAGGGAGAAGGAGGTGGACCCGGGAAGAAGGGCGCCTACAAGAAGCCATTCAAGAAAAAGGGGGGCTTCAAGAAGGGAGGAAAGAAAGGCGGCTATGGGAGCGGTTTTGATGACAGCTTCTCAGGCCGGTCAGGAGGCCGTCGCACCAAGCCGGGATCCAAGCGCCATTGATCCGGATGCAATAAACAGCGGTGGGGCGGTGTTGATTTTCAAAACCCCCTGTAATGCTGATTGCCCTTTTGTTGACCTGCTGCACCCATGACTGTGCAGCCACCGTGAACCTTGATGCCGCCCCATGGGATGGAATCCAATCTTCCACCGCGCCTTCCCAAGATGCCCATCGCGGGCCCCGCACACTGGACTGCGTGGAGGCCATCGGCCGGGGTTGGGGATACAGTGCGGCTGAGGGAATGGACGGCGGAATCCGATTGTCCCTGACCAATCCGGGACAGGGAGTCGATGTGCTCGTCGATGCCGGGACCGTCTTCCAGGGGCCCGATGGGTATCAACCCGCAGTGGTCACCGAGGATGTCCTGGTCTTCGTTCCTGCCGGAAGAACCATTGATTTCACCTGCCCCACAGCATGTGGCAAGGCCGATGCCATGGGGGGGGGATTCGGCATCCTCTACGACCGGGGTGTATCGAAGCTCGACCCCCAGGCCTGTCGCATCATCGATCGCACGCACGCCGAGCTGGCCTCAGCTGATGAGGTGGTACAGGACGTGATCTGGGTCTACACCGATGGCCACGATTTCGCCTCGGTCTATGTTCCGGAGCGGGAGCAGTCGGCCCTGATGCGCATCCTCGAGGAGGAAGTCGAAGGATTCGAACAACCGGGCTATGCGGTCCGCTACCGCGAACCCGATCCGGAGGATGGCGGCAGGTTCTCCGGTGAACCGATGGAAATCCGCTGCGAGTTCTCCTTGGATGTGGCCCGAGCCGAGCGTTGTCGCGTCATACTGATTGCGCCGGACGGGGCCTCCACGACCATGCTCAGCGAGTTCCAGTTGCATGCTGGACAGCAGCAATTCAACCTGACCCTCGGCCTCGAGGGTTACCCGCCTGGGGAATACGCCTTGCAGCTCGAGGGACAACGCTCTGGCGCGCCCCATTTCCGACGTGATTTCACGCTACAGGGCCGCTCCTGAACCGTGATGGTTCCCTGGAGCGGCCCTGGGTTCGCGCGGACGGCTTGAGCAAACTCAGTCGCAGGCCGTGCTGAATGCCCCGAGCATTTCGAGGACGTCGGTGATGCCGACCACATTGTCGCCATTGAGATCCGTGTCGCAATCCTCACCCGTGCATCCGTATCCCGCCAGCATGAGCAGGATGTCATCCACCGCGACGAAGCCATCTCCGGTGAGGTCCTCGGGACAGGTGGTCTCCTCGACATCGTTGGTCGATGCGGCCGCCACGGCAACCGGCACGCCATAGACATAGAGATCGTCGAAGCCCATACGCTCCCCATTGGCGTTGGTGAGGGTCACCACCTGCAGCTGCAAGGTCGAGCCGTCGGGAATGCCGGTCAGCGGGAAGGTGGCGGCGTTGAAGTCGTCCGAATAGGTCGCCAGCTCCGTGGTCACCCCGTCGAGGATGTATTCGAAGCGGATGAAGTCCGAAGCTTCCATCTTTCCGCTTTCCTGGAAAGCGGCCGTCACCTCCAATTCGGAGAATCCACTGACGTCGATGGATCGGGAGGTCCATACGCATTCGAAATCCATGTCGACCCCTTCGAAGATGGTGTCCCCGGAGAGCACGGTCTGGAAGTAGTCGGTCTGACCACCGAAGGAGATGCTCCATTCTGGCTCGTTGGCGGCCGTATTGGTCGTGCCGTCGTAGCCATAGCCTAGGAAGGGCTCATCGCCGAAAGTCTCCTTCCAGACGACCTGCGGTCCGAAGCCCTGGCAACCGAAGTCGGGCAGGCCGCAGTCGGTGTAGACGTCTCCCAGCGTCAGGGCATTGCCGTCATCACAGGCGTCCCCGACGAAGATGCAGGATCCGTCATTGTCCGTCGCTGATGCGTCATAGTTGCACGCAGCAGCGTCATCACAGCCGGAGACTTCGTCCTCATCGCAGACGCCGTCGCTGTCCAGATCATTCAGACAGTTGCCGTCGCAGTCGAGGTTGGCCGCAGCCGGGAAGGTACAGGACCCGTCATCCGAGAGGGCATTCGCATCGTAGTTGCACGCGGTCGGATCCGTGCAACCTGCACATCCGCTCGCCAGGCAAGAGCCGTCATCGATGGTCGCCGTGGGGTCGTAGTTGCACGCCGTCGGATCGGTACAACCGAGACAGCTCAGCGACTCGCAGGACCCGTCGTCGAACGTGGCGGTGGGGTCGTAGTTGCACGCCGTCGGATCGGTACAACCGAAGGCCTCCTCCTCATCGCAGATGCCGTTGGCATTGACGTCGTTCAGGCAATTGCCGTCGCAGTCGAGGTTGGCCGCAGCCGGATAGGTGCAGGACCCATCGTCGAGGGTGGCCGAGGCATCGTAGTTGCACGCGGTGGCATCGGTACAACCGGCACAGCTCAGGGACTCGCAGGATCCGTCATCGATCGTGGCTGACGGATCGTAGTTGCAGGCGCCCGAATCGGTGCAACCCACGCAACTGAGTGACTCGCAGGACCCATCGTCGAAGGTGGCGTTGGGGTCGTAGTTGCACGCCGCAGCATCGGTGCAGCCCTCGTTGTCATCACAGATGCCGTTTCCGTTGGCATCCAAGCAATTGGGCACTCCGTACACGTACAGGTCATCGAAGCC
>CAXQGL010000007.1:0-23495 GCA_964223495.1 Candidatus Nitrosopumilus sp.
AATCCCCAAAAGCGCACGGCCATGCGGAGCAGCGACCCACAGGTTACATTTGCCCGCACAGCCATGGCCAAGAAGAAGATCATCACCCGCGCCTCGGAACAGTTCCTGGAGGCCTACCTCAACAACCCATCACCGACCGGCTTCGAGAGTGCCGGCCAGAAGATGTGGCTCGACTATGTCAAGCCCTACATCGACGAGCACATCGTGGACACCTATGGAACGGTCGTGGGTGTGATCAATCCGAAAGCGGAATACAAGGTGGTCATCGAGGCGCATGCCGATGAGATCAGCTGGTTCGTGCACTACATCACGAACGATGGCTTCATATACCTGCGCCGCAATGGCGGCAGCGACCACCAGATCGCACCCTCCAAGCGCGTGGACATCCACACCAAGAAGGGCATCGTCAAGGCCGTCTTCGGATGGCCCGCCATCCACACCCGCACCGCGGGCAAGGAGACACCCCCGACCCTCAAGAACATCTTCCTCGACGTCGGTGCCAAAGACAAGGCCGAGGTGGAGAAGATGGGCATCCACGTGGGCTGCGTCGTCACCTACGAGGACACCTACATGCTGCTCAATAAGCAATGGTACGTGGGTCGCGCGCTCGACAACCGGGCCGGCGGATTCATGATCGCCGAGGTGGCCCGCCTGCTCAAGGAGAACAAGGTGGACCTGCCCTTCGGCCTGTACATCACCAACAGCGTCCAAGAGGAAATCGGCCTGCGCGGCGCCCAGATGATCGCCGAGCGCATCCAACCGGATGTGGCCATCGTCACGGACGTCACCCACTGCACGCAGACCCCGATGATGAACAAGATCGAGCAGGGCGACGTGGCCGCCGGCAAGGGCCCGGGCGTCACCTACGGTCCCGCCGTCCAGAACAACCTGCTCCAGCGCATCATCGACACCGCCGAGGACAAGAAGATCCCACTCCAGCGCATGGCCGCGAGCCGCTTCACCGGAACGGACACCGACGCCTTCGCCTACTCCAACATGGGTGTTCCGAGCGCGTTGATCTCCCTCCCGCTGCGCTACATGCACACCACGGTCGAGATGGTGCACAAGCAGGATGTGGAAGACTGCATCCGCCTCATCTACGAGACGCTGCAGAACATCAAGCCCGGCGAGGACTTCAAATACCTCTGACGGTCAGAGTTCGAGTTGTTCCATCCAGCCCCGGAGCTGGTGGATGTCGAGCGGCTTGGGCAACAGGGCCTCCACGATGGGGTGGCCCTCGGCGCGTTCCAACTCATTGGGATCGAGCGTTGCGCTCAACATGAATACGGTGATGCGCGACAATGCCGTCGTGGGGTACATCTCCATGCGCTCCAGCACCCCGAAACCATCGAGCCCCGGCATCTTGATGTCCAGGAGCACCACAATGCCCGAGGATTCAAGCGCCGAGCCAGGCCTGAGGTCCTCCTCCTCCACCCCGGAATCCGCAGCGAGTTGCTCCAGGAAGGCGGGACCGTCCTTGAATTTCCGCACGGTCGCCCCGAAGGCAGCCTCGATCAGGCGGCCATTGACGACCCGGTCAATCTCATTGTCATCGACCAGCCAGAATTCAAGCGCTTCGGACATCCATTACAATTTCCAATTCACCGGGTCCTTTGCGTGTAGGAGCTTTCTTGAAACGCCACGACTTCAAGGTTTCCGGGCTTTACTGATGGTACGGCTGTAGCGTTCACGTTGCTCGGCCACCGATGATCTGAGCGAGCGCAATCCGTCCTCCACGGTGGACAGGGAATCGGCGCCTCCGGACGCGAGGATCCCGGACAAACGACCGAGTTCACCGGTCACCCCGTCCAACATGGACAGGACTTCCGTACCGCGCGCCGCACTCTGCACCCGCGATCGATTGAGCTCGTATCCGGAACGGATGACCGACCGCAACTCCTCTTCATTCCATGGCTTGGAGACAAAACGATAGACCTGTCCCTTGTTGATCGCATCCACCACTGCATCGGTATCGGCATATCCCGTCACCAGCACGCGGCTGATATCAGGGTGGTCGGGCATGATCAACTCGAAGAACTCGACTCCGCTGATCCGTGGCATGCGCTGGTCACTCAGGACCACATGGAACTCGTGGTCATCCAGCAAGCGGACGGCCTGGTGCGGCTCATCGCAGGTGTGCACCTCGAATTCCCGCCGGAAAGCCGCCTTGAACGAGAAGAGGTTGGGCTCCTCATCATCGAGGTACAGCACGCGGATGATGTCTTCAGCCATGGTTCATTGGATTTCGTACCTCAAGCGGCCTCGGTTTTGGAGGCCCCCGCCGACTGCAGCGGAAACCTCAGGATGAAACACGTCCCGACCTCGGGGGTACTCTCCACCGAGACCTCCGCATTGTGGTCGTCCAGGATCCCCTTGACAATGCTCAGTCCGAGACCCGTTCCCTTGCCGATGTCCTTCGTCGTGTAGAAAGGATCGAAAATGCGCTGGCGCGTGACCTCATCCATCCCGGTGCCGTTGTCACGGATGCGGACTTCAAGGGCCACCGTCTCGGCCCCATCGCCGGTCAATCCCTTGAGCTGCACCTCCACCAGCCGGTCCTCGGATTCGGGCCAGCGGGACTCGGTGGCCTGCACCGCATTGACGATGATGTTCATGAAGACCTGGCTCAACTTGCCGCTCTGGCACCACAGTGCCGGCACGTCGACATCAAAGTCGATCTCGATGCGGGCCTTGTTCCGGGCCCGGTCGCCGAGCACGGTGATGGAGGCCTCAAGGAGCTCGGCGAGGGAGGCTTCCACAAGCTGGTCGCCATCCATGCGGCCGAACACGCGCAATCCACCCACGATCCTGGCGGTGCGGTCCGCCCCGTCGAGGATGCCCTGAATCAACTGCCGGCTCTCCTCGACAAGGAACTTCAAATCCAGGGACCGCGCCCGTTCCCGCGCCCGGTTCACCATTTCGTGCGCGCCCGGAGCGCCCTCCGACAAGGAGGCCAAGGCCGCCGCATGCGCTTCGATGATCTCGATCAATTCCTCGAGGTCGCGCCTCAATGACGTCGCATTGGACTGGACATAATTGATCGGGTTGTTGAGCTCATGCGCAATGCCCGCCGTCATCTGACCGAGCGAGGCCAGCTTTTCATTCTGAATGAGCTGATCCTGTGCACCCTTGAGGTCATCCAGGGCACTGGTCAAGCCTTCGTTGGCCTCCGCAAGGGCCACGGTCCGCTGGCGGACGCGCGCCTCGAGCTCGGCGTTCTGCTCCTTGACGATGCGTTCGTTCTCGAGGGAGGCGGCCAGAGCCTTGGCATTCGCCTCGTCGCTGGAACGTTTGAGGACGTTGATGCGGTTGCCCAGGGCGAAGCTGAGGAGCAGCATTTCGAGCACCGTACCGATCGGCATGAAGGTCGCGGTCATGGGCGTCGAGGCGAGGACCCCGAAATCCCGAAGGGCCTGCATCGTGACCGCCACGAGGAAGATGAGCCAGGCCACGAAGTACCAGGGTGCGGAGGAATTGCCCTTGCGCCAACTGATCACTGAAAGCACCAGCATCGCCGGCGCCGAGAGGGCGCCGAGGTTGACGAGGTTGTAAGCCACCATGGGCAATCCGATCAGCGCCGTGACAAGCGCGGCGGCGTATACCAGGAGCAAGGCCTGGATGAGGCGGTCCCACTTGGGCGTGTAGCGGCGGACCTCAAGGAAATGCCGCGCGAAGACCAGCGCGGCCAGTCCGCTGAATGCCCCGGTCACGGTCAGACCGTTCATCGCCAGCCATGGAACGGACCCCCACAGCAGACGGTCGTACCCATTGAAGCCCCACTGCACCAGCCCCACCGTCAACACGACGAAGATGTAACTGAAATAAGCACGCTGCCCCGTGCTGAATGCAAGGAACAGGTTGTAGATCAGAATCCCGAGCACCAAGCCCGTGTACAGCGCCACGGCGAGGTCCCGACGTTCGCGGAGCACTTCGACACGATCGACCTGGGTGAGCGTGAAGGGCAACAATACCGGCTTCGTGCTCCGCACCCGGAACCACAATTCATGGGACTCATTGAGCGGAAGCGAAAACGTCGGGATCAGGTCCTCCACACGGCCATACGCAGCCCCCGACCTCAAGGAACTCAAGACCCTTGGCCCATCGAGGGCAAACACGTCGATTGAATCGAGGGTCGGATTGTCCAGAACGACGCGCACGTTCCGCGGAGCGCCCTGCCAACCCGATACGCGGATCCACACCGCATCGCCCGTGGAACCGAGATTGGGCCGGTCCCCGTCCAGGCGCGCTACGGTGGTCGCCTTGAGGTGAACCTGCTCGGGCCGGACCATGCCCGTGGGGTCACGGAAAGACTCCAACACGAGGGCGTCCACCGTTCTCGATGGACCACTCCCACAACCCACCATGATGGGAAGCAACAGGAACAAAAGGGCCCGAAGCCACATCCGCACCCGACCATATGGCGGGCGTCGTGTCATCAGGCGAGGTGATTCTGGATCCGGTAATCAATCCTGTGGAAACGCCCGTCAATCGGGTGGACATGGCTCGGCTCTTCGGCCGCTCGGCGCACGAGATCCTGCATGTCCGGAGCCCCCTGTGCAATGCTCTCGGGGTAACTGAAATGGCCGATCTCCGAGCGTATGGGCGGCGCCGGGTACGAGAACTGGCCTTCTTCACCCCACCCTTCCATCAGCGTGAAACCGAGCTCCCGCTGGATCGGCCGCATGTTGACCCCCATGAAAGCGAAACCGTGGCGGATGTCCAACCTTGGCATCAACCCGAGGCCCACGCAGGCCATGGGCAACATGCCAATCCCCGCCATGGCCGCCTCACGCCGGCTCCACAGCGCACAGAACTCGCCACAACCCTCCTCCTGGAATGCATCCAGGGCCTCCACGACAGCCGGATGGTCTCCGCCAACGGCCCGCTCCAGCGGCAAAGGATGCTCAGGCTGCCGCTTCTGCAGGCGCATGCCGCTGAGCAACACCTCATCGTCCCCGCTGGTCAGCAGGAAAAGCGTCGTATCGGGGTCCCCGACCCATTCTTCGCCGAACGAGGTCAGGTTGGTGATGCCGGAAGCCCGGAGCACCTCCTTGTGCCCGTCCGCAAACCGCCGGGACAGTGCGGGATCGTCCGCGGAGGAGAACACGTGCAACGTCGCCTCGGTAAGGCCCCGGGCGACGTCAACCGATTCACGCGGGATGTGCGATGGAGAGCTGCTCATTCAAATCAAATCTGATGCGTTGGTCCTCGAGGTCATCCCCGAGGAGAATGCGGCGCGCCACAATGGCGGCCATGCCGGCGCCCAATGCCACATCGCTGTGGAGCTGCGGCCAGCCGACGAGGGTACTGCCGATTTCGGCCAGGCTCTCCCGGGCACGGTCACTGATGGCGGAGAGGTCCACGAAGGCATCGAGGAGCTCAGGCGTCCAGTCGCCACCATTGGCCAATTCCGTCATCTGTTCTGCCGAGATCCGGCCGTGCAGGAATTCCTCCGTCTCCTCGAGGTCATAGCGCTCGATGTCCACCATGCCGCGGTCGTTGGTCTCCATGATCAGCGGCATCCGACGGTCCCGCGCACCGAGCCTCAACAGCGCCTTGGCATCAGGGGCATCACAAGCATCGACCACCAGGTCCAGTCCACCGAGAAAATCCGACATGACTTCCGGAACGAAACCACCAGGCCACACTTCCACCTCGAGATACGGATCCACCTCGGCGATGGCACGCGCTGCGGAAATGAGCTTGGACTGTCCAAGCTCGAAGACCGAGCACGGGATGCGGTTCAGGTTGGACAATTCAAGCGTGTCCGCATCGGCCAGGTGGAGGCGGCCTGCAATGCGCTCCATGGCGAGTGCCATGGCCACACTGCGCCCGACGGACATGCCTACGATGCCCACACTCTTGTGCCCAAGGGCCTCCTGTTCGTCACCACGGATCTTGTTGCGGTTGCGGTTGGTGCGCACGGATATGAACTCGGCTTCCTCGAGCAGGAGCAGTGCCTTGCCGCGCCAAGGATACCAGACCACCGTCCCGTAACGCCCTGTGGGACTGCTGCCTTCACGGGCTGAAAACGCCGCCACCGCATCCACATCGGGTGCGCCGGGATGGGCGCAGCGGTACCATTCGCGCCAGAGTCCGGCCATCGGGCTGGCGTCGAGGGGCGCGCTGGTTTCCTTCGAGAACGCGCGCCATGCTTCGAGTCCCGCCGGAGAGGACAGGATGAACTTGACTGCGCGGAAGGTGGAGGTTCCCATTCAAGTGAAATTCCGTCGAACGCCCTCCTATCCGACAGCTGGAAGCAAGGCTTTTCCACCGCGCAACGTGGATGCCGGAAAGCCCACGATTCAAAGGGCGAAACCTTTTCCACGAGCTTGCGTATGGACTGTATCATGGTTCTTTCCACACCCACCTTCAACATCGAAATCCTGCCCAATGCACTCGCTGCGTTGCCGGAGCTGTTCACCGGCCTGGACAATGTGCTGCCCGCACTCGACGTCCAGCTCGAGGAAGTCTGGTCGGGCGAGGAGGGCCCCGCCACCGAGGTCATGATCACCGCCAACGTGGAGCAGGCCATCCTGGACAGCAGGCCCATCTTCCTGGTGGAGCCCGAACCCGATCCCACACGTCTGGCCAGCCTGCTCGACGCCGGCCGGCAGGTGCGCTGGGTCTCCAAGGGAACGCCCGAGCACATCTGGGTCGACAGTTTCGCCCGGTTCCTGTTCACACTGCGCATACGCCAGAAGACGGAGCACCAGCGCAACCTGCGGAAGTCGTCCAAGTCCAAGACATTGCAGACGGCCAAGCCGGGCAACCGCCGCAAGGCGAGTTGACGTGCAGGGTGTGCGCCCGAAACAGCTCAGAGTTCGCCAGCGCGCATCCGGATGTACCGGCCCCCCAACATGTTCGCCCAATCGCGGATGACGCCCAGACTCTCCTCCGTCTCGGGGGACACTTCCTTCCCGCCCATCCGCAGCACCAACCATCCATAGAGCGCCACCAGCATGGCCTCAACCTCGGTCTTTCCGGCCTCACCGCGCGCCGACATGGCATCCAGGTGGGGCCGTGCTGATTCCACCACACCCTTGTATTCCTCATCCTTCAGCACATCGAGGAGCGTCTTGTGGAGGTAGGTCAATTCAATCATCAGCTCGTCCAATGAGGAGACATGGCCCTTGCTGATCTTGTTTTCCGTGCGCAGGGACTGGATCAGCCCGGCGAACCACTCCAATTCCGCCTCCAGGCGATCGCCCTGATAAGCCGATGACAGGTGGGTCCGAAGGGTGGACAGGTCCAACCCCACGGCGCGCACCAGGTCCTCCATCTGCCAGATGTACAGGACGTACTCGACGATGTGCTGGTGCCGCTTTTCTTCTGCTGTCGTGACGCTCATGATCCGGGTTTTTCTGATGAATCCGCCGACAGGGACGTTGACCGGGCGTCCTTCATCCTCAGGAAAATCTGCTCGACTTCAGGGACCAACCGGGCACCCAATGCCTGGATCGCCTCCAGCCCTCCGCTGCCCTCGACGGGAAAACGATAGGTCTGCTCCAACGGTCCCCACACATACTGGATGTGGTACTTCTCATTCCATTCCTGGACGACAATGCGCATGGCGCGGTGGGGAATCTGGGCTACGGTCCGCATGGGAATCGGTCGCGAAGGTAGAATTTCGCATCCGTGCAAGACCCTTGGTTGGAACGATGGCGTGGCCGATTGGCCGATCAGCCCCGGGCGCTGGCCGCATTGATGCGGTTGCGTTGGGCCGTTGGGTCCGCCCCGCTCATGGCACGGCACCCCGATCTGGGCTTCCAGGTCCTCGACGATGCCTGGTGCCGGGAAGCACTCGAAGCCGACCTACCCCTGTTCGACGGATGGGCCTCGGAACTCGCCCTCGGCCGCGAGCCGCTTCCACCGGAAATCCTCGATCCGACCGGGCAATTGCTGGGCAAGCACTTCGAGGCCCTCATCGCCTCGTGGTTTTCAGCCAGTCCCCATTTCGCCCTGCGGGCCCACGGCATGCAATTGCAGGACGGCAAGCAGACCGTGGGCGAACTCGACTTCATCGTCGACGACCTGCGGCGCGGCCGCACCCTGCACATCGAGGTCGCCAGCAAATTCTATCTGGCAGCCGAGGACGGAAGCGCATGGCCGAATTGGATCGGACCATCCGGAAGGCACGACACCCTCGAGGTCAAGATGGACAAACTCGTGGACCAGCTCGCCGCCACCCGGCTGCCCGCCGGCCGGGATTTCCTGCATTCAGCGCGCATCCCGACCCCCGAACCGGTGCTGATGATGAAGGGCTGGTTCTTCCACCACTACAGTCGGCTGCACCGACACAAGGCCCCGCGCTGGTCCCATCCCGGATACAACGCCGGTTGGTGGTGCCGACCCGGGGAAGCCCACACCGTCATGGGCAGCGAACACCTGCGCATCCTGCCCCTTCCGAAGGGCCAATGGCTCGGCCGATTCCACGCCGTGGGGAGCGATCCGCCCCTGCATTGGACCCGGCTTGAAGCCGTCCTGCACGACCACTTCCAACGGTCGCGCAAGGCCTTGCTCTGCGCCATCGTCATCGAAGGCGATACCGGATGGGAGGAGCTGTCCCGCGGCTTCGTCGTCCACCCCGCCTGGCCGGCGTGACCCACTGAATTCGGCACGATACCCCGGTTCCGCCGCATCAATGCGGTGTATCCGAAGGGGCTGCGGAGGACGGGATCCGGATGTCCTCGACCAACGCCTGCACCTCGGTTGGTGGCGGGGCAGTCCACCGCATGACGGCCAGGGCCACGGAAACATTGACCAGCATCGCCACCGTGCCGAAGCCCTCAGGTGAAATACCGAACCACCAGTCCGCCCTGAGCCCCGGCACCGCCTCGAGCCCGCCATCGAAAACCCCGAACTTGAACTTGAGGATGTACCACACCATCATGGAGATGCCCGCCACCATGCCGGCCACGGCACCTTCGCGGTTCATCCGTTTGAGGAAGATTCCGAGGATGATCGCCGGGAAGAACGAGGAGGCCGCCAATCCGAAGGCCAACGCCACCACGGCAGCCACGAATCCCGGAGGATGGATGCCGAAATACCCGGCCACCGCTACGGCGGCCACGGCCGACAACCGGGCGGCGAGCAGTTCGCTGCGCTCACTGATGTCCGGGTTGATCGTTTTCTTGATCAGGTCGTGTGAAACGGAAGCGGAAATGACCATGAGCAGCCCGGCAGCTGTGGACAGCGCGGCCGCCAGACCGCCCGCGGCGACGAGGGCCACCAACCAATTCGGCAGTCGGGCAATCTCAGGATTGGCCAACACCATGATGTCGCGGTCCACAGTGAGCTCATTGCGCTCCGGATCTGCGACATACTGGATGCGGCCATCGCCATTCAGGTCCTCAAAGGCGATCAGCCCCGTGGACTCCCATTGGCGGAACCACTCGGGCATTCCGTCATAGGGCTGGCCGGACACCGTCTCGATGAGGTTGGTGCGTGCAAAAGCCGCCACGGCGGGGGCCGTGGAATACAGCACCACGATGAGCAACAGGGCGAGTCCTGCAGACTTGCGGGCATCCCGCACCCGCTTGACGGTGAAGAAACGGATGATGACGTGGGGCAGACCCGCCGTGCCGACCATCAGGGCCAGCGTGATGGCGAAAACATCCACCATCGATTTGGTCCCCCGGGTGTATTCTGCAAAGCCCAGTTCCGTGCTCAATCCATCCAGCTTGTCCAACAGATAAGTCCCCGAACCATCGGACAGGGTGCCACCGAATCCCAGCTGGGGAATGGGGTGTCCCGTCATCTGGATGGAAATGAAGATCGCCGGCACCATGAAGGCACAGATGAGCACACAGTACTGGGCAACCTGCGTGTAGGTGATGCCCTTCATCCCACCGAGGACGGCGTAGAACAGGACGATCGCCATGCCGATGATGACACCCGTGGTGATGTCCACCTCGAGAAAGCGGGAAAAGACGATGCCCACCCCGCGCATTTGTCCCGCGACATAGGTGAAGGAGACCAACAGGGCGCACACCACCGCCACCAGCCTCGCCTGCCTGGAATAGTAGCGGTCACCGATGAAATCGGGAACGGTGAACTTGCCGAATTTCCGTAGATAGGGCGCCAGCAGCAGGGCCAGCAGCACGTATCCACCGGTCCAACCCATCAGGTAGACCGCCCCATCATAGCCGGCAAAGGAGATGATGCCGGCCATGGAGATGAAGGAGGCCGCACTCATCCAGTCGGCCGCCGTGGCCATGCCGTTGGCCCAGGGCGACACCCCTCCGCCGGCGACGTAGAAATCCCGGGTGGACCGCGCCTTGGACCACAACGCGATGCCGATATACAGGGCGAAGGTGGCCGACACCAACAGATAGGTCCAGGTCTGGACGTCCCAGGCGCCTGCACTACTCATCAAACCCGTATTCCTTGTCCAGGCGGTTCATCCACCGGACATAGATGAAGATGAGGGCCACGAAGACCAGCATGCTACCCTGCTGGGCAAACCAGAAACCGAGTTTGAATCCCCCGATGCGCACGGCATCCAAGGCGTCCCTGAACAGGATACCGGCCCCGAAGGACACGGCGAACCACACCGCGAGCAGCACCACCACGTAACGGATGTTACGCCGCCAATATTCCCGATTTCGCCCTCCGGCCATGCGCTCAATATCCGGCTTCATCCCCGATCAACCCCAGAAGAATGCATAGAGGAACGCGAGGATGGTCAGCACGGCGAAGGCCCCGATGTTGTAGATCGGCTCCGTGGCGAAGGTGCTGCGCGAAATCGCGATGCCCTTCGCGTCGTTCTTTCCCTTGCCCTCCGAACGGCTAACCAGGGCGATGACCCCCATCGTCAGCAGGGACGTGAGGCCCATCTGGTCCAGAAAAGGCAGGTCCACGAACAGCGCGCTGTCGGACCACCCCTTGGGCGCCACCTTGAAGTACATCGCGATGGGAATGGAGGCCAGGGCACCGATGATGGCGCCGCGGTTGGTCGTCTTCTTCCAGAACAGGCCCAGCACGAACACCGCCAGGATGCCCGGGCTGACCACACCAGTGTACTCCTGGATGAACTGGAACGCCTGGTCGATGCCACCGAGCAGGGGCGCCATCACACAAGCGATGGCCAGGGCGACGGCGGCCGAGATGCGGCCCATCCGCACCGTGGCACGGTCGTCGGCGTCGGCGTTGATGTGCGCCTTGTAGATGTCCATCGTGAAGATGGTCGACGTGCTGTTGAGCATGGAGGCGAGCGAGGACACGATGGCCGCGGCCAATGCGGCGAAAGCCAGCCCCTTGAGGCCTACCGGCAGGAACTGCAGCAACCAGGGGTAAGCGTAATCGGGGTTGGCCCCGGTGGGCGGCTTGTTGGCCGCAGCCTCCCCGAGGCCGGCCATCACCCCGGCGTCCTGCGTCATCACGTAGGCGGCGATGCCCGGAATCACCACGATGAGCGGCAGGATGAGTTTCAGGCCGGCCGCGAACAGGATGCCACGCTGCGATTCCTTGAGCGACTTGGCCGCGAGCGTACGCTGGATGATGTACTGGTTGAAGCCCCAGTAGTAGATGTTGGCCACCCACATGCCGCCGACGAGGACCCCGATACCGGGCAGGTTCATGTACTCGGGATGCCCCTTGTCCAGGATCATCGCGAATTTGTCGGGCGCCGCATCGTAAATCGTGCGGAAGCCGGCCCACATGCCGCCCCCGCCGGACACCGCGTCCAATGCGAGGTAGGTCGTGACCAGGCCGCCGAGGACCAGGAAGACCACCTGGATGACGTCCGTCCAGGACACCGCCGACAGCCCACCGTATAGCGAATAGGCCGCCGCGAAGGCCGCGAGGCCCAGCACCCCGTAGAGCATCGGAATGCCCATGATGGTCTCCAACGCCAGCGAGCCCAGGTACAGCACGGAGGCCAGGTTGACGAAGATGTAGAGGGAGATCCAGAAGACCGCCAGGATGGTCTTGAGCTCAGTGGAGTACCGCTTCTCGACGAACTCCGGAATCGTATAGAGCCCCTTCTCGATGAAGATGGGCAGGAAGTATTTGCCGACGATGATCAGGGTCAACGCCGCCATCCACTCATAGGACGCGATGGCCAAGCCGATCTTGAAGCCGGAGCCCGACATGCCGATGAACTGCTCGGCGGAGATGTTGGCCGCGATGAGGGAGGCGCCCACCGCCCACCAGGGCAGTGACTTGCTGGCGAGGAAATAGTCCTCGGCATTCTTGGTGTGGCCCTTCTTGTCGCGGGAGACCCAGAGGCCGACCCCGAGGATGAGGACGGCATAACCGATGAAGATGGCGTAATCGAGCGCCGAAAACGTGCTGGTCATGAAAGCGTAAGGTGTTGATGACCCCGTGACATTGACCGGGTCGGGAGGACAATGTACAGGGTACACGGTTTCCACCGAGCACCCCTGTGCCGACGTTACATTTGGATGGCGGTGAAACCGCGCCGAATCCGAACTCCATGAGACGAGAACCGCTTCTGCTCCTTCTGTTCACAATCGCTTGCGTGCCCACCATTTCCGGTCAGACGCTCCTCCCCTACATCGAGGATCCCGCCATGGTGGAGGAAAACAAACTGCCGGCGCGGACCACATTCCACACCGCAGACCGTACCGAGGAGGCCGGCATGGACAGCCCGCAATCGAAGGGACATTACCTCTCCCTCGACGGCACCTGGAAATTCAATTGGAGCCGGACTCCCGGGGAACGACCGATCGGATTCGAGGATCCCGGCTTCGATGTGTCGGACTGGAACGACATCCCGGTGCCGGCGAATTGGGAGCTTCACGGTTTCGGAGTCCCCATCTATCTGAACCACCCCTATCCCTTCTATTGGCAACAGACCCCGAATCCGCCGGACATTCCCGATGGTTGGAATCCCGTCGGATGCTACCGCCGGGAATTCACCCTTCCCAAGGGTTGGACCGACCAACGCATCCACCTCCATTTCGGTGCCGTCAAATCGGCCTTCTTCCTGTGGGTCAACGGCCAGAGGATCGGCTACAGCCAAGGGTCCAAGCTCCCCGCCGAATTCGACATCACCGATGCCGTGAACGAAGGCATCAATACGGTCGCCCTCGAAGTGTACCGCTGGAGTGACGGCAGCTTCCTGGAGTGCCAGGATTTCTGGCGCATCTCCGGCATAGAGCGGGAAGTCTGGCTCCACGCACGGCCCATGGCGCACCTCACCGATGTGCTGGCGGAAGCAGGGCTCGATGATGGATTCACGACGGGCCAGCTTTCCCTGTCCATCGACGTGACCCAACACGGCCCGGGTCTCTTCGAAGGCAGCCTCGAGTGTTCCCTCGTCAGGGCCGGCGAATCCATCGCCCAAACCTCCCTCCCCGTTTCCGTGTCACCAGGGGACACCACCCGGGTCAATTGGAGGCAGGACGTCCCCTCCGTGTCCACTTGGAGCGCGGAAACACCCGAGCTCCATGACATCGAAATCACCCTCCGCGACGGCCGGGGCGACACCCTCGAGGCCACACGCATCGAAGTCGGATTCCGGGACGTGCGCATCGAAGGGGGGCTGGTCAAGGTCAACGGGCGCCCCATCCTCATCAAGGGCGCGAACCGCCACGAGCACCATCCGAATACCGGACACGTCATCGACAAGGCCACCATGGAGCAGGACATCCGCACCTTGAAGGCGCACCACTTCAATGCGGTCCGGACCTCACACTACCCCAACCACCCCTATTGGTATACGCTCTGCGACCGATACGGGCTGTACGTCTACGATGAGGCCAACATCGAATCCCACGGCATCGGATACGACCCCGACCGCACCCTGGGAAACAAGCCGGAATGGGAGCATGCCCATCTGACCCGGACCCGACGCATGGTCAGCCGCGACCGGAACCACCCGTCCATCATCTGCTGGTCGCTCGGAAACGAAGCCGGCAACGGCGTCAATTTCTACGCGACCTACAACGCCGTGAAGACGATGGACCCCTCGCGCTACATCGCCTACGAACGCGCCGAGGCGGATTGGAATACGGATGTCTTCGGGCCGATGTACGCCAGCTACAATGGGCTGGAGCGATTCGCCAGACAAAGTGAGGACGGACGCCCCCTGATCCAATGCGAATATGCGCACGCCATGGGCAACAGCCTCGGCGGATTCAAGGAATACTGGGACCTGTACCGGAAATACCCGAAGCTCCAAGGCGGCTTCATCTGGGATTTCAAGGACCAGGGACTGTGGGCCGAAAAAGAGGGCAAACGCTATCTGACCTATGGCGGAGATTACGGCCCCAAGGGCACCCCGAGCGACCACAATTTCCTCAACAACGGCCTCGTCATGGCGGATGGCACGCCGCAACCCCACATGCTCGAAGCGGCCGCCGTCCAGATGCCCATTCGCTTCAACCTCACGAGCCCGGATGGAAGGACACTCAGGATTTCCAGTGAATACGTCTTCCGCGAAGTGCAGGTGGAACCCCATTATTCGATCCAGGTCAATGGCCGCGTCCTGGCGCAAGGCTCCCTGCCCATCCTGAACCTCGCCCCTGGACAATCCTACACGCTGGAACTGCCGGAGTCCATCGCGTCTTCGAGGGGGCAGGAAACTTTCCTCGACCTCTCTGCCCTGCTCGTGGAGGCCGAGCCCATGCTGCCGGCGGACCACGTCATGGGCCGGGCACAATTCCTCCTGCACGAAGGGATTGGCCCTCTGAGGCCGCGGTCCTCAGGATTGGTGCAAATGCAGCTGGAAGAGGGCCAGGTCTTGCTGGAATTCGAAGGCGGTTCGGTGACCCTCGACCGGAAGACGGGAGAGGTGACCCGCTACCGGCTGGGCAAGCGCGACCTCGTATTGAACGGGGCGCACCCCCAATTCTGGCGCCCCCCCGTGGACAACGATTACGGAGCGGCCACGCCCCTGCACAGGGCTGAGTGGCAGACCCCCTGGAATGAGGAGGAACCCGCCAAATTCACCAACACCCGAATGGAGGACGGTTCCATCCAATTGGAATTCGCCCGCCCCATCCTCGATGGAGATGCCATACTCACCCTCACCTACGGGGTGTCCATGAACGGTTCAATCCACGTCCGACAGTCCATGCAGGCGGTGCATGGCACAGCCAACACCGATCTCGCGGGAGGACGTGCCAAGCTGGAAGAGGGCGAACACGGGAACCTGTACCGCTTCGGTCAACATTGGGTCTTGCCCCGGGGGTTCGAAAAGGTGGAATGGTACGGCCGTGGACCCATGGAGTCCGTGGCGGACCGAAAATCGGCGGCATTCGTCGGCCGCTATTCCGCCTTCGTACAGGACCTCGTGACCCCATATGCGCGCCCCCAGTACAATGGATCACGGACGGACACCCGATGGGTTCAATTGGAGGACAAGGAGGGCTATGGCCTGCGAATCACCGCAGACAAACCGTTCGACTTCACCGCCCTCCATTTCACCCCGGAGCAACTCGACTCCGGGCCCGACAAGGGAGCGAGCCAAGCGCACTTCCGACTGCTCGACCCGGTGGATGAAATACACCTCGACATCGACGGGTTCTCCGAAGGTGTGGGGTGCGTCAACAGTTGGGGAGCCCTGCCCCTGCCCGAATACAGGCTGCCCTACGGGGATTATGCCTTCGGATTCACCCTGCAACCCATCCAACCGTGAATCGAAGGGCCACATTCCCTCACCGTCATTGAACTTCGCGCCGATACAAGCGTTCTGTTGTCATGCCTCTTCGTCTGCTGTTCACGCTGTTCTGCTGCCTGACATGGAACATGGCACAGGCCCAGCGTCCTTCAGGAGGACGTCCGGGTGGTGACCGCCCCATGGGTGAACGCCCCAAGATCGGCGTGGTGTACGGCACGGTGGAAGACCTGAAATCCGGCAATCCCATCGAATTCGCCACCATCAGCATCCTCGCCTTCGAAGAGGACAAGGTGATCACCGGCGGCGTGACCGACGGCAAGGGCCGCTTCCGCATCACCGAGATCCCCATCGGCCGGTTCCGCGCCCAGATCGGTTTCATGGGCTACACCTCCACCACGGTCGGCGACATCCGCCTGAACCCACGCGGCGGCATTGAACAGGACCTCGGCACCATCCGCCTGGAGCCCAACGTGCAGGCCCTCGAGGCGGCGGAAGTCGTGGAGCAGCGGTCCACCCTCGAGATGATGATCGACCGCAAGGTGTTCCGTGTGGGCGACGACCTCAACAGCACTGGCGCCAACGCCACCGAGCTGCTGCGCAACGTCCCCAGCGTGGACGTGGACATCGACGGCAACCTGAGCCTGCGCGGGTCGGGCAACGTCACCATCCTCATCGACGGTCGGCCCAGCGGCCTGACCGGATCGGCGACGCAGAGCCTCCTCGAACAGATTCCAGCCAGCAGCATTGACCGGGTCGAGATCATCACCTCCCCCACGGCCAAGTACGACCCCGAGGGCGTGGCCGGCATCCTGAACATCATCCTGAAGAAGGACAAGCTCGAAGGCAAGCACGGCCAGATCAGCACCACTTGGGGTTCCGGCGGCAACCACAGCGCGTCGGTCAACGGCAACATGCGCGGGCAGCAATTCAACTTCTCCTTCAACGCGGGCTGGAACCAACGCATCACCTACCGCACCGGTGACAGCGAGCGGCGGCAGGCCTTCGGGGGCGACCTCGGTGGCGCCTATGATTCGCTGAGCACCCTCATCTCCAACAGCCTGTCCGACAATGAGAGTGGCAGCTGGAACCTCCGCCTCGGCCTCGACTGGATGCCGTCACCGAAGACGACATGGAACATCGGGGTCCGCTCGAACAGCGGATTCAACAGCGGCGTGGAGGACGTGGTCAACCTGGAGACCTGGAGTACCGATGCCGTGGGCGGATTCACCCGCTATGGGTTGTCTTCCCGAGAGAATGCCTCCACCGATTTCGACCTCGGGTACGAGCACAAGTACGGTGAGCGCCACACCCTGCAGGCCTTCGCCCGCTGGTCGGAGCGCACGGGAATCAACCACGACTCGCTGTGGCAGGATTTGCCGTCCCTCGTGCTTGACGAGGCCTACCTTTCCAATGCCAACCTCAACGACGGCGGCAACTGGAACGCCACCCTGCAGGCCGACTACGAAAAGCCGCTCGACCACGACGGCAAGCTCGAACTCGGCTACAAGACCATCCTGCGGGAGAGCAATGAAGACCAAGCGTTCTGGCAGCGCGACACAGCCGGCACACCCTTCACGCAGGCCTACGATTTCCGGTACCGCGAGGACATCCACGCGGCCTATGTCACATGGGGACGGAAGTTCGGCGCCTGGGGCGTGCAGGCCGGTGGACGCGGCGAAGTCGTCTACACCACCGCCGAGCTGCAGGGCGACAGCGCGGACATTGCCGCCGCGGTGGCACAGCTCGGGGGCGACGACGCCCTGTTCGTGAACGACTACGTGAGCTTCTACCCATCGGCCAACCTGAGCTACACCGTAGACGACCGCAACCAGTGGGTGCTGAGCTACACGCGGCGCGTGAACCGCCCACGGGGCCGACAGGTCAACCCGTTTGTGGACAATGCCGACCCGCGGAACCTCCGTTACGGCAACCCCTTCCTGCTGCCGGAGTACACCGATGGCCTCGAATTCGGTCATCAGCTCACCACCAAGAGCCTCACCCTGACCACCTCCCTCTTCCACCGCACCACGCGCGACGTGATCCGGCGCTTCATCGAGGTGGACGACGCCGGAATCGCCTACCGCACGTACGTCAACCTCGCCCGCCAAAACAACTCAGGCCTGGAGGTCGTCGCGATGTGGCGGCGTGGCCGCACCCTCCAGCTGCGCCTGAACGGCAGCATTTACTACCAGGACACCGACGGCTCCAACCTCGCGCCCGACCTCGGCAACAACGGCTTCCAGGGCAACGCCGGATACCAGATCTCCGGTCTGGTGAAGGGCGGGTGGAAAATCCAGGTCGATGGGCGGTACCGCGCCCCGGCCCAGTACACGCAGGGCACCTTCCAGGGCTACATCACCCACAGCGCGGCTGTGAACCGCGACTTCTACGATGGCAGCCTCCGTGCCTCACTCCGGGTGAGCGACCTCTTCGACCAGCGCCAATGGGAGTACACCTCCGAAGGGCGCGATTTCTACCAATCCGGCCTCTTCAAGCGCCAAAGCCGGTTCGTCTACGCCTCGCTGACCTGGTCGTTCGGCAAGCTCGAGCCGGGCCAGCGCGGTCGCAGTCGCGGTGGCTTCGATGGCAGCGGCGGCAGCTTCGATGGCGGCGACTTCTGACCACCCACCACTCCCGCAAGGGCCCATCCTCTTTTTTGACGGCGGGTGTGCATTGTGCCATGGTGCCGTGCGGCGCCTCCTTCGCTGGGAGCGTTCCGACCGCCTCACCGCGCCTCCGGTCCGGTTCGCCCTGCTCGACGGTCCCACCGCTGAAAGCCTGCGTACCGCGAACCAGCTTCCTGAAAGCCAGAAAGCCGTCGTCCTGTGGACAGACAACGGGGCCCTTGAGGGAGAGGCCGCCGTCGGAGCGGCACTCGACGCCATAGGACGTACCAGCTGGGCCCGCACGTTCCGCATCCTGCCGCGCCCCCTGCGCCGGGTCGGCTACCGCATGACGGCACGGAACCGCCACCGGTGGTTCGGCCGCATGCCCAAAGGCTGCCCCATGCCGGCCGAGCCGGACCGCATGCTCCCCTGACCCTGCGGCCCCATGCCCCGGCAATTGCCAACGCCTGCGAACCGCGCCCCTGACGGACATCCCACACCGTAATTTTGCACTTCATGGCCGTTTCAGTGCCTTCCACCGCTGCTGAAGCCCGTCCGACAGGATCGGCAGCACCCGACGGTACCCCGGATTTCGACCGGGCGCGCTGGCACTGGTTCGAGTCCCAAGAGGACGTGCCTTGGGACGCATGGGAAGCCCTGCCCGGAGGCACGGCCTACCTCGACCGCCGATACCTGACCGCCATGGCGGGCCACGGCAAGGTCCGCTGCCGACTGGGCATGATCAAAGCGGACGGCGGACCCTGGCTGGGCGGCATCCTCATGCAGGCCGTCCAATCCGAATCCCGCTCTCCCGCCGACCACATGGACGTTTCGCTGGGCGTCCGCATCGCCACAGCCATCATGCAGCCCGGCGGACGCCCATTCCGATTCCGCACGCTCGTGGCGGGCCAGGGCCTGGGCAGCGGCGAGCACACCTTCCTCTGGCAAGAGGGCATCCCCGCCGAATGGCAAGTCCGATGGACCGAGCAGGCGTTCGATGCCTGCGCAAGACACTGGGGCATCCGGGTATGGATGGCCAAGGATTTCGGACCGGAGCACGATGCCGCCCTCGCCCCACATTGGAGCCGGCGCTGGGCCCGCGCCACTTTCGACCCCGTCATGGAGGTTCCCCTGGATCCGGCGTGGACCTCATCGGACCAATGGCAGGAAGCCCTGCGCACCAAGGCCCGCACCAAAGTCCGCAGCATCCTCGCCCGCAGTACGGACATCGCGCTCGACCACATCACCGATACGGACGAACTCGAGCGGCTCGGCCCGGAACTCATCGGCCTGTATGAACAGGTCTACGGACGGGCCAGCATCGTCATGGGCGGCCTCGAAGCGGACGATTTCAGCAACCTCGCGCACCACCTCGCCAACGATTTCACCCTGGTGACCTACCGCGAAAACGAGCGCCTTGTGGGTTTCCATTGTGGCATGCACCACGCCGACAGCAAGACCATCGAAGCGTACTATGTCGGATTCGACCCTGAAATCAACAAGGAAAGGGCACTCTACCAGCGCATGCTGTTCGAGTTCATCGACTGGGGCATCTCCGTGAACGCACGCCGCGTCGTGATGGGCCGCACCGCCTTGGAAATCAAGAGCACCCTCGGGGCATTCCCGGTTCCGCTCTCAACGTTCGTGCACATCAACCTGCCTCTGGCGATGCCGTTCCTCCGCTGGATGATCCGCAAGGCCCCGCCGCACACCTTCAAACCCCGTCGTGCCTGGCGCGCCGAATGGTGCGAACGTTGGCAGGAAGCCGGCTATCAAGTGGATTGATCCACCGCTCCACGGCCGGTGAATGCCGCCGCGAAGGAGCCCAGGATGAGCAGGACGAGCAGCACGCTCCCCGCCGTCGCCACGGTGCGCGCCGAACGCACCGAAGGCAGATCGAACCGCATCTCGACGGTGTGGTCGCCCGCCGGCACGACGGCTGCACGGAAGGCATAATTGACCCGCAGCACCTCCGCCGGCGCTCCGTCAATGGTCAACGTCCAGCCCTCGGGGTAGTGGATCTCACTGAACACAAGCAGGCCCGAAGCTGGCGTCGTGACATTGTACCGTTGGGCATCCGGGGTAAACTCCACCAACTGGGCCCGACCGGCATCCGCCGCCCCGGGCACGACCCCGGCCAGGGCATCGGACATGGACTCCGGCACCACGGCGGCGCGCGGATCCGACAGGGACGTCAATGCCGCCATTTCCGCGTCGGCCCCGTCCGCCATGGCCCACGAAGTGGCAAACCACGCATTGCCCAGCGCCTGTCCGTTGGGGATGGGCGGCTGCGCAGGATCGTAGATGATGTACTGCGCATTGAGCATGTGGTGCACGGGCATGGCCGCCAGCGCTGCCTCCATGCCCGCGGAGTTGGCCAAACTGGCGAACCGCTGTTGCTCCGGTTGGAGCGCACGCTCGATCAGGTCCTGGTAACGGCGCAGCTTGGCACCGTGGTAGCCGCCTACACTGCGGTGCAGATAGCTCGTGGCGGCATCGCTGAATGCGCCGCGGAGGTTGAGCACCCGGAAGTGGTCCACCGTCTGGAGGCCCGCAAAGCGCGCCGCGTCGAGCACGCGCTGCTCACGCTTGCCGATGCGGCCGTCGTAAGCCTCGCGCACCCGCGCCACCTCGGCATCGACTGCCGTTTGGAGCGCGGGATTGCGCCGCACGCGATCAGCGAGGATGGCCTCATCCGCTGCGCCGGGTGCATAGGGATAACGGTATTCGACGAGGCGGATCCAACCCCGGTCTTCGGGCTGGTAGCGGCGGTCCACCGATTGCATCTCGAACAAGGTCACCACGGCCAGCAAACCGATGACCCCCTGCACGACAAGCGGACGTCCGGGCTGGGACGCCCTCAGGCGCACGGCAGCCAACAGCGCGAGCACCGCAAACAAAACGAGTCCGAAACTGCGCCACACATCGGCCTTGTACACCTCCAGCCGCTGGTCCAACGCCCGACCCGCACCCAACTGTTCCACCGCCCGGTCGGGCCGCACGTGGCTCTCGAAATCAAAGAACACCGTCGGCATCACTGCGAAGAGCAGCAGCAACACGGCGGGCACGCCGGCCGCGATGAACAGCTTGCGTCCCCATTCCACCTTGCCATCCAAGACATCCTTCAGGAGCAGCCCCACCCCGATGGGCAGCATGCATTGGATCAGCATGAGCATCATCTTAGTGTCGCGGAACTTGGCGAATCCGGGGACATGGTCGAGGAAGAAATCCGTCAGCCAAGAAGCATCCCGCCATGATAGGACGATGGCGAGCAACGCCACCAAGAGCATGGGCCAGCGCAACACATCCCGCCGCAGGATGAGCGACACCATGAACAGCGCCACGAGGATCGCCCCGAAATAAAAGGCGCCACCGCTGAAATTCTGTTCACCCCAATAGAGCGGGTTGTTGCCCCCCTTGATGTCGGGCACCAGGATGCTCCACCACTCGCCCTGCCCCATGGAATACTGTAGGATGTAATCCTTGTCGAGGCCCGCGTCCGACACTTCCACCCCGGCCGATGGCGTCAGCAGCACCTCGCCCCGCGTGGTATGCGGCGTGTAATCGAGCGTCGGCAGAATGAGCGCCGTATTCGGCACCACTGCAATCAAGGCTGCGGCGAGCAGCACCCCCCCCGTGACGAGGGCCTGCCGAGCGGCACCACCGCGCACGAGCCGCACCGTCTCGGCAATGCCGATGCCCCCCACGAGAAACGCGAGGTAATATGTCATCTGCAGATGATTCGCCGCGAGGTTCATCGCCGTGAAGGCCGCCGCCAATCCTGCCCCGAGCCAAAGGTTCCGCCGGTACGCCACGAGGACGCCCGCCAGGATCCCGGGCAACGTGGCAATCGACATCACCTTGGCCGCGTGGCCCGCCCCGAGATACAGGATGTTGAGCGAACTGAACCCGAAACCAATGGCCACCAACACCGAAATCCAGGGCCCGCATCCCAGTACTGCCGCGAGCAGATAGGCACACAACAGCGCCACCAGCAAGTGATCCGCTGGCCTTGGAAAACCCAGGCGCATCGCCCGCCCCAGCCAAGAGCCGGCATTGACATCGTTGGTCTTCATCCCGAGCTGGATCGTGGGCATGCCCCCGAACTGGCTGTCCGTCCACAGGGCTTCCTCCCCCGTCCTGTCGCGGTGGTCCCTGACCTCGTTGGTTGTTGCGATGTAATGCTCGATGTCCGGCATCTTGAGCCGATATCCATCAAACGACTTGGAGTAGAACGAGCCGGCCAGCCCCGCCAGAATGGCGATGGCGGCGATATGGGGCAACAGGGACTTGAGGAGCTGGGCAGGATTCGGACGATCGCTCATGTGCCCAATTTAGCCACCACCAGCGGGGCAGATGGGGATTGGGTCAATCCTTTCCCTCCTCGACCTCCTCGTAATCCACGTATTCACCGAGGTGGTCATCCTTGGCGGCCTTGGAACGTCCATCCGCACCACCTCGTGCACCTGCACCCCGGCCGGCCTGGCTGCCGGCGCCCGGACCCCGAGACGGCCGACGACGCCCACCGAACATGCGGTCGAGGAAACGGAAGACGAACCACGCCACGATAAGGCCGACCAGCGTCCGGAACAGCCCCGGCAGCATTACTTGGAGAGGTAGAGGTTGCGCTCGGAATAGACCTTGCGGAAGAACGGATCGCGCAGCGTGTCGATGAAGCGGATCGCCTCACCCGTGGACTTCATCTCCGGGCCGAGCTCCTTGTTGACCTCCGGGAACTTCGAATAGCTGAAGACCGGGATCTTGATCGCATAGCCCCGCTTGCGCGGCTGGAAATCGAAGTCGGCCACCTTCTTCTCGCCGAGCATCACCTGCGTGGCGTACTGCACGTACGGCTCCTGGTAGGCCTTGGCGATGAAAGGCACCGTGCGAGAGGCGCGCGGGTTGGCCTCGATGACGTAGACCACATCGTCCTTTACGGCGAACTGGATGTTGAGCAAGCCCTTCGTCTCGAGCGCGACCGCCACCTTCTTGGTGATCTCCTCGATCTGTTCCAACACGAGGTCGCCGAGGTTGTACGGGGGCAGCACCGCATAGGAGTCGCCGGAGTGGATGCCGGCCGGCTCGATGTGCTGCATGATGCCGATGATGTACGTGTCCTTGCCGTCGCAGATGGCGTCGGCCTCGCACTCGATGGCGCCCTCGAGGAAGTGGTCGAGCAGGATCTTGTTGTCCGGCATGTCGCGGAGGATGTCCACCACGTGCCGCTCCAGGTCCGCCTCGTTGATCACGATCTTCATCCGCTGACCGCCGAGCACATAGCTCGGGCGCACCAGCAGCGG
>CAXQGL010000008.1:0-4332 GCA_964223495.1 Candidatus Nitrosopumilus sp.
CCCGAGGACGGTGAAGCCCTCCGGTCCGAATTCCTCCTGCATGTCGGCGCGGTGGGGCATGGCCCGCATGCAGGGGCCGCATCCGATGTACCAGAAATCAAGGTAGACCACCTGGCCCTCGTAGTCGGCCAGTGCTGCTTGCGTGCCGTCGAGCAGGGATCCGGCTAGAGCAGGGGCGGGGGCGTCCACCTGGGGCAGGGCGGCCATGGTCTCCTCATACCAGTCGCCGTCTCCACCGCCTGCGATGTCATTGCGCGGCTCGGGGTCGCGCGCCCATTCGGGCCGGCTCCATTCGGCCAGGGCCGTGACCACGGCGGTGTCGTTGACCGCTTCCCAATCCCAACCAATGGTGGTCTCCCGCCCGTAGGCCATGTCGCCGCGGAACCAGTCGTCGCGGTAGCGCACCGGCAAACCGTCCGGGGCCCGGAACTCCCAGGTTTCGCGGGAATACGTCTCCGGGTGGTGGTCCTCGGCGGTGGTGTCCTGCACCTCCTCTAGGGTAACGATGAAACGCTCGGGCGAGTCCCCATCCGGCGGCAGGTGCTCGGTGGTCATGGTGAGCAGGCTGTCCTCTGCCTGCTTCGACCACCAGGCCGTGTCGGTCAGCATGGCGGGCAGGCATTGGGATACGTAGTAGTTCGGGATCCAGTTGCCGTTGACACTGCGGCCCGAGACGGTGTCGGCGTTCAGTACGCTGTCCTTGCTGATGCGGGTCTGCACGCCGTTCCAGAGCCGGTACCAGGTGTGCGTGGTGTCTTCGTCATCCTGGAAAGTATCCGCCACGGTCCAAGCGAGCAGGGTGGAGTCACCCACCGCTTGTTCCGCCAGCCACTCGGCTTCGACCTTGCGGCTCCAGCGGTCTCCCGTGGCTTCGGTGAAGACATCCATGCTGGCAGTGAACCGGGCGTTGGCCACTCCGGTCTGGGCCTCGCGGACGGAGTCGGCATCGGTGAAAACGGGGTCGGGCTGGCTGCACGAGGCCAGCACGAAGGTGGCCGTGGCGAGGGCGGGGAAGAGGCGGGGTGTGTTCATCGTAGTGGTGGCAATATCGGCAGTTGGTTGCACAGTCGCCCATGCGCGCGGGTCGGGGCGGTGCATCCGTTCCCCTCGCACTGCAACGGTGGTGCGGCGTGTGTACTTTCACATCATGGAAATCAGAGTGCGTTGGCGTTGGGCCATGGCCGGGCTGGTTTGGTTCCTGGGCGGGATGACCGTGGTGCAGGGCCAGTCCGTTCCCGATACGTTGTGGTTGCATGCGGGTGAGATCCGCCTGGCCGGAGATACGATGCCTGCCCTGCGGTGCACGGCCGGACCTGAATGGGACAGCCTGAACGTCTCCCTGAATCTGCCGGTGATGGAGGCGCAGGAGGTGGTACTGGTCAATGGCGATTCCGTCGACCACATCTTCATGCTGGAAGCGCCTGGATTCGAGCCGGTGCCGCTTGCCACCGGGGTGGCTACCCCGATGGTTTGGCCGGCCATGGAAGCGGGCAGCTACCGCTATCACATGGCGACGGAACGCGGCCACGTCCTCGGTGCCGCGGGCCTGCTGTGCGTGGGGTACGACGACCTGCCGCACTACCATTGGAACCTCGGCGATTGGGAGCCGGACCGCATGCTCGACGTGGCGGGCGGCGGGACGGTGGAACCGGACGCCCCCTATGTCCCGCGCCAGTTCACGGTCAACGACCGCGTGCACCCCACCACCCTCGATGACCCCAGCGGCCACGTCCAGATCGGGGTTGGTACGTCGTGCTACATCACCATCGCCAACCAAGGCAGCATGGACCACGTGCTCCACTTCCACGGATTCCACGTGGAGGTGCTCGCCTCGACGCACCATGCGGAGCGCGTGGGCTGGACCAAGGACACCATGCCCTTCCTGCGCGGCGAGGTCACCATCGTCCGCCTCGATGCCTTCCAGGCAGGCACCTATCCCGTGCACAACCACAACCTCATCGCCGTTACCAATGCGGGCCTCTACCCGGGCGGCATGATCACCCACCTCGACATCGCGCCATGAATTCCCTGCATTACCCTTCGGTGCGGCTCGTGGTCGCCTTGTTGATGTCCGTTGCAGCCATAGGGACGCAGCGGTTGCACGCCCAGGCCTTGCCGCCGGTGCTGTTCTCCGAGATGGACGGCATCCACTTCCTCGACGATGGTACGGCGGTGCCCATCTGGGCTTATGGATGGGTGACCGATGGATTCATCACCCTGCCCGGACCGCTCTTGACCTACGACGAAGGGCAGCAGGTCGATTTGAACTTCACCAACCCGAGTCCGGAAAGCCACACCATCCACCTGCACGGCCTCGACGTGGACCAGGCCAACGATGGTGTGCCCACGACCTCGTTCATGGTGGTCACCGGGGAGTCCACGGTGTACTCTTTTGAGGCGACCCATCCCGGAACGTTCCTGTACCACTGCCACGTGACCACCACGCTGCACCTGACGATGGGGATGTACGGTATGATCCTCGTCACGCGGCCGGACGGCACGCTGTGGGAGGGAGGACCTGCTTATGACGGGGACGTGCCCCTGCTGTTCAGCGACCTGGAGATCGCCACCAACAACGCCCCGGTGGAGAGCTTCCCCTTCCACGACATCCGTCCCGATGTGTTCATGGTCAATGGCCTGCGCGGCGACCAGCTCGAGGCCCCCGATCAGGTCATCGGCGTGCCCTACGGCGATACGCTGGCCTTGCGCCTCGGGTCCATGGCCTACAGCCGGGTCCAGTGCGTCTTTCCGCCTGAGCTCAATGCGGTGTGCCACATGAGCGATGGCCGCCCCGTGCCCGAGGCTTTCGCGGTCGACACGCTCGAGATCTTCCCCGGTGAGCGCTTCACGGTCCTCATCGCCCCCGAGGACGGCTGGAGCGGTACCATTCCCTGCGCCTTCTGGAACATGGTCGACCCGGGCATCGAAGACGTGCAGGAACTCCACGTGGAGGCGCTGCCCTCCTCGGTGGGGGAGCTGCCGGAATTCGACGCACAATGGGGATATCCCAATCCGGCGAGCACCTCCTTCCAGCTGCCCGATTGGCGCGGCAGCGAAGACGTGGAAGTCGTCGTTTGGGACCTCGGCGGCCGGGAGTATTTCCGGGGCGTATTGCCCGGTGGCCGGCTGGATGTGTCCCAATGGCCCGCAGGCTCCTATGTGGCGCAATGCGGCACCCATCCCCGTACGCGCTTCTCCGTCATCCGGTGATTTCACTGGTTCCGGTCTGATAAGGGCGTTGGACGACGAAAAGAGCAGGTTGATTCGTAATATTCCTTTTCTTACTGATTATCAGGAGGTTCAGGATTGAGTAAGGCTTACCTTCTTACGGGATGCGCCAGCCTGCGCTCCACCAGAACCTTGCCTGATGCTTCTCTCGCGCCCCCTGCGGATGAATCTCCGCCTTGCTGACCTCTTCCTGTTCACCGCGGTGCTGCTCCTCAGTTCATGGAGCCTGCCCGGACGATCGCAGCAGCAACTCGACATGGACCCCGCTCCCGCGGTCATCAAGCTCGGCCCGTCCAGCGGTCCATCCTTCATTCCGCCGCCGGCCAATGTGACCAATCCTGCAGCCCGTGTGGCCACCTTCACGGTGAACTACAACGGTTTCACGCCGGAGGCCGAGGCGGCCTTCCAGTACGCGGTGGACATCTGGTCGGGGCTGCTGACCTCCAATGTGACCATCGCCATCGATGCGGTGTGGGAGGATCTGCCCGGTCTGACGCTGGGGTCCGCTGGAGCCACGACCGCCTACATCCTCAATGGCAGCACGCTTCCATTGGACGGCGGGATTTATCCGGTGGCGCTGGCCAACAGTTTGTTGGGTTACGACATCAATGAAGCGACGGCAGAAATCAGTGCCAGCTTCGACAGCGGTTCGCCCTGGTATTTCGGCACAGACGGCGCGCCGCCCCCGGACCAGATCGACTTCGTTTCGGTGGTGCTCCACGAGATTGGACACGGCCTCGGCTTTGCAGGATCGGCGACCTACGTGGGCGATGGAACGGGCGGTTACCTGAACGGCACGACGCTCTTCGCCTTCTTCGACCATTACGTGGAACTCGGTACCGGAGAGCCCCTCGAAACCCTGTTGTCCGACGGGGCGGCCTTCGAAGCGGCTTTGACCTCGGATGATCTGTTCTGGAACGGGGCCAACGCCCTTTCAGCCAGCGATGGCACGGTCAAGATGTATGCGCCTGCGACCTATGAGCCCGGTTCCAGCTATTCCCATTTCGACGAATCCACCTATTCCCCGGGGCATCCCGCTTCGCTCATGACCCCGTCCATCGGATACGGCGAGGCCATCCACGATCCTGGCGCCATGGGCCTCGG
>CAXQGL010000009.1:0-30645 GCA_964223495.1 Candidatus Nitrosopumilus sp.
GCTCGCGCTCGGCACGCTCTTGCTTGGCGTCGCGCTTGGCGCGGCGGGTCTTGGCGCTGGCTTGGGTCTTCTTGCCCTTGCTCAGGCGGGCGAGCGTCTCCTTGATCTCCTTCTGGATGTCCTTGTCCGAGATCTCTTTCTTGGGAGCTCCGGTGACCGTGCGGCCTTTCTTGCCGGCCTGCTTGCCGGCGGCTTCCACGTCCACCTTGGTGATGCGCTTCCGCTTCCGCTTCTCGCCCGCCGTGGTGGGCTTCTTCTCTACAGGCAGTTCAATTTTGCCGACGACGGTGGGACCACTGAGCCTCTCCGCCTTGGCCCTGACCACCTCGGCCTCGGGTTGGGCAGGTTTGGCAGGCGCTTCGGGCGTCACCTCCTCCGCGGCCGGGGGTGCCGGAGCGGCCTCGGCGGCTTTTTCTTCCTTGGCGGCATCGGCAGCCGGTTCGGGCGCCGGTTCATCCTTGGTGGCCTTCTTGGCTTTCTTCGTCGGTGCGACCGCGTCGAGGTCTACCTTGCCCACAACCTTGACCGGAGAAGGTTTGGGCTCCTCCTTTTCAGGTGCTGCCGGTTCTTCGGCAGGGGTCTCAACGGCTGCGGGTTCCTCTTGCTTTTCCGCTACAGGTTCTGGTTCGGGCGCCGGAGCGGGCTCCGGTTCAGGGGTCGGTTCAGGGGTCGGTTCAGGGGTCGGTTCAGGCGCCGGGGCCGGCTCAGGAGCAGGAGCAGGAGCAGGAGCCACCTCCGCTGCGGCCTCCTCCTTCTTTTTCGACTCCACGGCCAGGGCCTCCATCTCCAGCAGGGTCTTCGACTTTTGCTTTGCCTTCTCCTTGGCCGCCTTTTCGTCGGCGAAGTTGGCGCGCACGAGCGCGTATTGTTCCGGCTCCAACTTCGTGTTGGGCTTGCTTTCGACTTCGATTCCCTGGGAGGCGAGGAATTCGACGATCGAGTCGACACCGAGGTTGAATTCTCGGGCGACCTTGCTGAGGCGTACCGGTTTGGAAACTTCTGACATGTGCGGCTTTCCGGGGCTATCTATTGGAGATGGGTGAAGGGAAGGAATACGGGGTTCAGGAATCGAATTCGGACTTCAGGATCTTGACGACCTCCTCTACCGTTTCGATTTCTAGGTCGGTGCGGTTGGCGAGGTCTTCGACTGTCAGGTTGAGAACACTGCGTGCCGTGTCGCAACCGATCTTCTCGAGCTCCTCGATGATCCAGGCATCGATTTCGTCCTTGAACTCCTTCAATTCGACATCGTCGATTTCGGTTTCACCCTCGCGGTAGACGTCAATCTCGTATCCGGTCAGCTTGCCGGCCAATTTGATGTTGTGTCCGCCCTTTCCGATGGCCAGGGACACCTGATCGGGTTGGAGGTAGACTTCGGCGCGCTCCCCCTTGATCGTGATGGAGGAAATCTTCGCCGGGCTCAGGGCGCGGGCGATGAGCAGCTGATCATTGGCCGTGTAGTTGATGACGTCGATGTTCTCATTCTTCAACTCGCGGACGATGCCGTGGATACGGGATCCCTTCATGCCGACGCAGGCGCCCACCGGGTCCACGCGGTCGTCGTATGATTCCACTGCCACCTTGGCGCGGTCGCCCGGCGCGCGGACCACCTTCTTGATGGTGATGAGGCCATCGTAGATCTCGGGCACCTCCTGTTCGAACAGGCGGGCGAGGAACTCGGGGGCCGTGCGGGACAGGATGATGCGCGGATTGTTGTTGCGGATGTCCACCTCGGCCACCACGGCACGGACAGCGTCCCCCTTGCGGAAGAAGTCTCCGGGAATCTGCTGGTCGCGCGGCATGATCAACTCATTGTCGTCATCATCGACGAGCAGGATCTCACGCTTCCAGATCTGGTAGACCTCGGCGGAGATGATCTCACCGACACGGTCCTTGTACTTCCGGTACAGGGCGTCCTTCTCGAGCTCCATGATCTTGCCCGCCAGGTTCTGTCGCATGGAAAGCACATTCCGGCGTCCGAAGTCGGCCAGCTTGATCTCCTCGGAGACTTCCTCGCCCACTTCGAAATCGTCTTCGATGCGCAGGGCTTCGGTCAAGGCGATCTCGGCCACCGGGTCCTCGACCTCGCCATCCTCGACGATCTCGCGGTTGTGCCAGATTTCGAGGTCTCCCTTCTCAGGGTTGATGATGATGTCGAAATTGTCGTCCGAGCCGTACTTCTTGATGATCATGTTGCGGAACACCTCCTCGAGAATGCCCATCATCGTTTCGCGGTCGATGTTCTTCAATTCCTTGAACTCCTTGAAGGAGTCAATCAGGTTCACCGTATCCATTATTGCTTGAATGAGATCTTGACTTTGGTTGTGGCGATGGAGTCCCATTCCAGCTCATGCCGGTCGGTGATCCATTCCTTTGCCTTGCGGCCTTCTATTCTTCTTTTTTCCTTGTGCTCGACGACAATGCCTGCGTCGCCGACTTCGGTCAGGGTGCCCTCGACCTTGTGTCCATCGTGGCGCTGGACGGCGACCATCCGTCCCACGTTCTTGTCGTATTGGGGGCGGAGCTTGAGGGGTTGATCCAATCCCGGGGTCGATACCTGCAGGGCGAAATCCTGCACGTCCCGGTCGAGACGCCCCTCGATCAGCCTCGAAATGGCAACACATCGGGAAATGGGCATGCCTTCCGGTGCATCCACGAGAACACGGATGTCCGCACCGTCTGAAACGGTGACATCCACGAGGAACCCACCTTCTTCAGAAAGGTGGTCCTCAACCCATTGGCGGATGTTCTGTGCGTCGATCATGACTTTCTCCTGTCGCGCTGGGTGAAGAAGAAGGGGGGCTTTCGGCCCCCCTTTCTCATCATCAACCCATCGTTGACAGTGCGAAAGTAGTCAAAATCCGTGGCATGCCGGTATTTTGCTGTTTGTGCTTGGCACATCTTTGCGGCATGTCGCACGTCCTTCGAATGATCGCGGAAGGGGAGCACCAGCAACAAGACTTCAAGACGCGCATCGACGACAGCCGCAAAATCGCCCGGACCCTCGTGGCCTTCGCCAATGCGGACGGCGGGCGCTTGCTTATCGGGGTCAAGGACAATGGAACTGTCAGCGGTGTGCGTGTGGATGAGGAGCTGCACATGGTCGAAGCGGCTGCGGAGATGTACTGCCGACCAGTGGTGGCTTTCCGGTCCCAAGTCTGGAAGGCGGACATCCGAAGCGTGGTGGAGGTCGTCGTGGAACCTTCGAGGCAGCGGCCACACCGTTGTGAAGTCGAGGATGGCCGGTGGGAGGCCTATCTCCGGCTGGAGGATGAGAACATCAGGGCCAATGCGGTTCTTGCCCGCTGCTGGGACCATGCCTTCCGCGCAGACCGGCCGGCCTTCGAATACGACCGTCACGTCGGCAGGTTGTTCAAGGCCTGGCGCAAAGGCAAGCTGCTCGGATTCCGTGGCATCATGCGCACGGTCCGCCGGCCTGCGGCAGCGACGGAAGCCCTTCTGGCCCTTCTGGTGGGATGGGGCATCGTGGAAATGATCCTCGGTGACCGAAATTTCATGTACGGCCTTGCCGACGAGCAGGCCTTGGAAAACCTCGAGACGAGGGGGCCTGCACTCTTCGATTTGTCCGTAGCGGCCCCTTCCCCGAAAGTGAGGCGGTTGAAGCCGCGTGGTCCGAGGCCCGTGGAGGCGCGGACCTTGCCCACTGATTGATGACCTTCGCACCGTGACGGCACACAATAATGACAGTCCCATCGACGTATGGAGGACCGGATGCACAAGCCCGCAGCAAGTGACTGAATGCCTACGAAGCCATGAGGGTCATGCGTTCCGGGGGGGCTGCTTCCGGATGATGACGGCATTGTGCCTGCTCATGGTTGTCGGCGCAGGGGCTCCTGGGGGTGTACTCCACGCCCAGATCGAGACGGGCAGCTGGCAGGACCAGCCCAACCTGACCCGTTGTGCTGCAGTGGCGGCGGCGGATGGTGCACCCATCGCATTGGTCGCAGGTCAGACGGCCATATACGGGCTTGGGTTGGATGCCGATGGCCGCAGTACTGGCGAGGTGCAGCGTTTCGGAAAGGCGGATGGATTGAGCCGTGCGGACGTGGCCGGCGTGGCGTTGGCACCGGAACTCGGTCTGGCCATCATCGGGTTCGACGAGGGTACGTTCGATCTCGTTGCGGTGGATACCGATGGCACTCTGGGGGCCGTATTGACCGTGAGGGATCTCGCGGAAGCCGACATTCCGGGGAACAAGCGCCCGAACGACCTCGTGGTGCAGGATGACCGCCTGCTTGTCTGCACGGATATCGGGGTGGTGGAATACGATCTGGCTGCCTTTGAAGTCCGGGATACATGGAAATTGGAGTCCGCGAACCAGACCCTGGCCATCCGTTCGGCCCTGCTGCGCGGGGACCGTTGGTGGCTCGCCACATCGGATGGCCTGTGGTCCGCTCCCGTGGGATCGCCATTTCCCGGTGATCCGGCGACCTGGACGCAGGAGGCCGGTCTCGCCGGACTCGGTGTTGCTGACCTGAGGACGATGGCTGTTGGCGTCGATGGGCGCATGATGTTGCTGGAGCGGCGGGAAGGGCCCGATGCATTGTGGTTGGGCGATCCCGACGCCGGAACGTGGTTGGAATCGACAGCGGGCCTTGAGGAGGAGTGGATAAGCCTGGCCACGGACGGCATCCACCTCTGGGCGTCAACGCCATTCGGCCTCATGGAGGCCGACGGGGAGTGGATGCCGCAGGACATCCGTGGCAGTCTGGGCACTGTCTTTCTGAAGCCGAATGGCTTGTCGGCCTCGGGCGGAGGGGTTTGGGTGGCCAATGCCCACACGGGCGCGTTCCGGGTTGGGACAGGCGGACCGGAAGCGGCTTTCGAAGGTCCCGTTGCCCCGAATGGTCCCCGTTCCAACTCTTCCCTGCGGCTCGATGCCTGGAACGACAGGTTGTGGGTGGCCTCGGGCGGTGCGGATCTCGGTGGGGTGCCCTTGTACCGTCAAGAGGGGTTCAGTGGCCGGAAGGGGACATACTGGTGGTCCGTTTCTCCGCCGGATGGTGCAGCGGGAGGGGATGGCGTCCAGGATCCCATGGATGTCAGCATCGATCCCACGCGCCCTGAGCGTGTGGTTTTCGCCAGTCTGGAAGAAGGACTTGTCGAACTTGAGGGCCCGGAGGTCGTGCAATACTGGAATCCGGACAATGCGCCCCTGGAATGGAATGCGCAGTGGGATGTGGATCGGTGCACGGTGACCGCCATCGATTTCGACCGTCAAGGCAATCTGTGGGTGTTGAATGAAGGGGCAGAGCATCCTTTGAAGTTGCTAGATGCTGAAGGGGCGTGGCATGTGATGCCCATCGAGGGGTTGGATGGATCCGATAGGTTCACCCGGGTCCTGGCCACGCAGTCCGATCAGGTCTGGGTTTTGCTCGCGGCGGGTGGGGGCATCATGGTGCTGTCCACCGGAGGCACTCCGACGGACCCCGGTGATGACGACATTCGGTTCCTGGGCCAAGGTGACGGTGAGGGGGGCCTACCCAGCCCCTTCGTCTATGGGGTGGAGGAGGATCTGGATGGCGAAATCTGGGTCGGTACGCTCCAGGGTCCGGCCGTGTATTACCAGCCCCAGGCCCTGTTCGGATCTGACGCCTTCGATGCCCAGCGCATCCTCATCGAGCAGGATGGCAATTTCCAATTCCTCCTCGAGACCGAGACCATCCAGGACATTGCTTTGGATGGAGGGAACAGGAAATGGCTGGCTACGGTGAACAACGGGGTCTTCCTTTTGGCTCCGGACGGCCGCGAGGAGCTGGTTCATTTTACCGCAGCGAACAGTCCGTTGCTTTCCGATGAGGTCTTCGATATCGCCATTGACCAGGCGAGCGGAATGGTGTATTTCGCCACCTCCAAGGGCATCACGTCCTACCGGGGTGAGGCGACCAATTTCAGACCGGAGCTGGACGGTGGCGGACTGGTGGTCTTCCCCAACCCATGGAAGCCTGGATATGCCGAGCAGGTGACGGTGGACGGACTTGCGTTCGGGTCGGAAGTGCACATCCTCGACGCATCGGGTGAACGGGTCCGTGTGGTGCAGAGCGCCGGTGGAAGGGCCGTATGGGATACCCGCGACGACCGCGGGGTGCCGGTACCGGAGGGTGTGTATTACCTGTTGGCTGGAGAAGCCTCGGGGAAGAGCGGAGCCACGGGTAAAATGGTCATCTTGCGGTGATGGGGTTTCGAACGGCCTTCATATTGACCCTGTTCTGGGCATTTTCTCCGGTCTCCGCTGACGCACAGGACGACGCACCTTGGTGGCGCAGCCTCTTCCAGCAGACGGAATCCGCTGAAGTTGAACCGGAGGAAGACACGGCGCCGGGCTTGCCGGAGGGTGCGTTGCCGGCCGCCCACGAGACCGCATCAGATGAGGCCGATGTGCTGGGTGTGGATGTTCCGGACATGCCACTCGGAGCGGTTCATTGGTCCGTACCTGAAGCGATACGGGACCTCGATACACTGGAGACGAAACCCGAGGAAGTGCGGATTCCGGGATTTCGTGTGCAGCTTTTCATGGGCCGGCTCGATTCGGCCCGTTCCCTCAGGAACCACATTCAGGACCACCTGAAATTGCCCTATCCCGTGCACCTTACGCGGTATCCTCCGGTCTTCGGATTGCAGGTGGGTGATTTCCGCACGACGCTTGCCGCCCACCGGGCCAAAAAGTCCCTTCAGGGACGCTTTCCGGACGCCCTTGTCGTGCCGGCAGAACTCACTCCTGAAAATGCTTATCCGGTCGCAGGAGATTGCATTCGGACCCCCTGAGTGCATCTTGAACACGTCGATTGAAGAATCTCCCGAATGCGGGAGGGATGGTCGGGCTTTGGGTTCTACATTTGCGCCCGAAAATCAAGCGGTAAAACATGTTCGGATACGAGAGCGCGAACCGGTTCTTCCCCATTCTGAGGAAGCTGGCTTCCGTTGTGGCGATGGTCACGCTCGCAGCGCCAGCCGACCTGCACGCAGGCATCTGGGATGAAGGAAACATTGAGAACGGCCAAGCCCTGTTCAATGCGAACTGTGCATCGTGTCACCTGGTGACCAACGAGGTGCTGGCGGCTCCGGGCCTTGCCGGAATCGCCGATCGCTGGGGTTCGAGTGAGGAAATCCTCGTACAGTGGATTCAGAATCCCCAGGCTGCAGCCGCCACCGGGGACCCTTATGTGAAATCCCTCGTAGACCGGTATGTGGCCACATACGGCTGGATGACGGCACAGGCGGTGAGTGCGGACGACGTCAAGGACATCATGGCTTATGTCCAGAACCCGCCCGACGCCGTGGCCACGGCGGATGCCGGAACGGATTGCCCGACCATCTACGACACCATCGAGGAGGAGCAGGGTGCCAACGGCACGATTTGGTTCCTCATCCTGTTGACCCTCTTCCTCATCATCGCGCTGAGTGCCGCCACGGTCAGAAAGTCGCTCGAGATGGCGGCCAAGGAGGTCACCCGCAATGACGATGCGCCCTACTTGGTCCGGTTGCGCGCTTGGGCCTGGGACAACATCACCTTCGTGAGCATTCTTGGCCTTTTCGTGGTGGCCTATTTCGTGGTCATCGGCTACCAGGCATTGATGGGCGTTGGTGTCTACCAGGGATACACCCCCGACCAGCCCGTGAAATTCATCCACAGCGTCCACGTCTGTGAGAACGAAGTGGATTGTCAATACTGCCACCACAGCGCCTACGAGTCCAAGCACGCCGGCATTCCCTCCACCAATGTCTGTATGAACTGCCACAAGGCGGTCAAGAAGGGTAGCCGCTACGGAGAAGTGGAGATCGGCAAGATTTACGCAGCCATCGGCTTCGATCCGGAGTCCGGAACCTATCTCGATGGCGAGGGCAACAACGGTTTCCAGAGCCCGCAGGACGACTTCCAGGGAAAGCCCCTGAAGTGGAACAAGGTGCACAACCTGCCCGACCACGTATTCTTCAGCCACCAGCAGCACGTCGTGGTGGGCGGACTGGAATGCCAGAACTGTCACGGTGACGTCGGCAAGTACACGGTGGGCCGCATCGCTCCGGTGGAAGAGATCAACGGCCTCGTCAACGATTTCCCCGGCCTCATTGAATTGTCCAAGCCCACCCTCACGATGGGATGGTGCATCGAATGCCACAACAAGGCGGAAATCAGCTTTGCCTCCTCGGGTTACTATGAGGAGATGCACAGCCGACTCAAGGATGACCTCCGCGGCAATGAGGAGCTCCGCAAGTATTTGGAAGACGAAAAGACGACGGTCAAGGAACTGGGAGGATGGGAATGCTCCAAGTGCCACTATTGATCATCTGAACGCAAATCGAGATCTGCCCCATGGCTGACAACAAGATTTACTGGTCCGGGCTCGAGGAGTTGGACCGCACCCCCGAGTTCGAGCGGATTGAATCCGAGGAGTTTCCCGCCGAACGTCCGGTCGATCAGTTCCTCTCTGACGATCGTCTGCAACGGGCCAACACAGGACGCCGTGACTTCCTGAAGTTTATGGGCTTCTCCGTGACTGCGGCCACCCTCGCGGCATGCGAGACGCCGGTGGTCAAGTCGATTCCTTACACCAACAAGCCCGAGGAGATCACCCCGGGTGTCGCGAACTACTATGCCTCGACTTATTATGACGGGCATGACTTCGTGAATGTGCTGGTGAAGACCCGTGAGGGCCGTCCGATTTTCGTGAAGAGCAACACGGAGACTGGCTACGGTCGGGCCAATGCCCGGGTCAATGCCTCTGTCCTCGGACTGTACGATTCCGCCCGCCTGAAGGCGCCCCAACTGAATGGTGAAGCGACCGATTGGGCCACCCTTGATGGAGCGGTCCAAAAGGGGCTGTCCGGTGCCGGTCGCAAGGTTCTGTTGACCGGCACGGTCATGAGTCCGAGCAGGCAGCGCGCCATTGCCGAATTGGCCGAGGCGACGGGTGTGGAGCACGTGCAGTGTGATGCCGTGAGCTATGGTGCCGTCGTTGCTGCTGCAGAACAGGATTTCGGTCGCCGTGTATTCCCGTCCTATCAATTCGCCAATGCGAAGACGGTGGTTTCCCTGAACGCAGACTTCCTCGGAACTTGGGGTGATACCGTCTGGTACACGGGAGAATGGGCCAAGACGCGCCGTCCCGAGAACGGTGAGATGAGCCGACTCCACGCTTTCGAAAGCGGGATGTCCTTGACGGGATCGAATGCGGACAGCCGGACCCGGGTGAAGCCATCCCAGCAGGGCAATGTGGCCGCGGCGTTGCTCAATGAGATCAACGGGCAGGGCCATGCGGCCGGACTCGATGAAGCTGTGCTTGCGGCCGTCCAGTCCGCTGCTTCCGACCTCAAAGCAGCAGGTGCGAACGGCCTCGTGGTCTCGGGAGACAACGATCTCGCCACCCAGTGCATCGTCAATGCCATCAACCAGGCGATTGGCGCCGTGGGTACGACCGTTGAGATCAACGAGAAGGCCTCCCTGCATCAGGGAGATGATGCCGCCTATGCGCAACTCGTGAAGGACATGCAGGCTGGACGAGTGTCCGCCCTCCTCGTGGATGGGATCAACCCGGCCTACCACGGTGCGGACTCCGAAGGTTTCAAGGCTGGTCTCGAAAAGGTGGCCTTCAGTGTGTCGACTGCGCTCTGTGCCGATGAGACGGCCAGCCGCTGCACGGCCATCGCTCCGAATCACCATTGGCTCGAGGGTTGGAATGACCTGCAGATCGACCCGAACCGGATCGACTTGGCCCAACCGACCATACAGCCGCTCTACGATACACGCCATGCCACGCAGAGCCTGCTCGCTTGGGCGGGTCAATCCGTGGACGCCTACACCTACATCCGCCAGACCCACAATACCGCCTACACGGCGGAGGCGATGTACACCGATCAGGATTGGAACACCGGTGTGCACAACGGTTTCCTTGCCGTTGCCGCACCTGAAAAGGAGGCGCCGACCTACAGTGGATCCGCCCTTTCCAGTGCATTGGCCGAGGTGAAGTCCCGCAAGGGCGGTGGTTTCGAGTTGGCCCTGTACCGCAAGACGGCCATGGGAGACGGTCAGCAGGCCGCCAATCCCATGTTGCAGGAGACCCCTGACCCCATCACGAAGACGACTTGGGACAACTATGTGACCATGGCACGCCCCGACATGGAGGCCATGGGACTCAACACCTACATCGCCCAGGAGGATCCCGCCTCCATGGTGCGCGTGACGGTGGGAGACAGGAGCATCGAGCTTCCGGCCTTTCCCCAGCCCGGTCAGACTCCGGGTACGGTGAGCATCGCGCTTGGATATGGACGTGGAGCCGATGGCGAGGCCATCGGTCGCGCGGCTTTTCAGGTTGGAGAGGATGGTGAGCACCTCACGGATGCCGACGGCGGTCTTGTCCCCATCGGGGCGAATGCCTTCCCGCTGGCGACGCTCCGCAATGGCGCTCCTGACTACAACGCTTATGACGTGACGGTTGAGGCGACCGGAACATCGTATCCCTTGGCCTGCACCCAGATCCAGCACACTTACATGGGCCGCGATTCCGTGGTCAAGGAAACGACTTTGGGCGGATATCTGGCCGAGGCGGATGCCGAGCGGGGCAAGGCCAGCTGGAACAAGACCATCGGCCTGAATGTCCACGACGACATCAACGGCGACGGCGAGATCAACGCCCTCGACAAAAAGGCTGCGGGAGAATTCGACCTCTGGCATGAGCACGCCGTGGACGGTGTCGGACACCGTTGGGGCATGGCCATCGATTTGACGAGCTGCATCGGTTGCAGCGCCTGTGTCACGGCCTGTCACATCGAAAACAATGTTCCCGTGGTCGGAAAGGACGAGGTGCGCCGCCACCGCGACATGCATTGGATGCGCATCGACCGTTTCTATGCTTCCGATTGGGATAAGGAGCGCGGTGTGGAGGAAGGACTGGGTGTGATTTCCACCTATGGAAAGATGGAGGAGCCCGGTGCGAATCCACAGACGGTTCACATGCCGATGATGTGCCAGCATTGCAACCACGCTCCTTGTGAGACGGTCTGCCCTGTGGCTGCTACGACACACTCGAACGAGGGTGTGAACCAGATGACCTACAACCGCTGCATCGGCACCCGCTACTGTGCGAACAATTGCCCCTTCAAGGTGCGCCGTTTCAATTGGTTCCACTACCCCGGATACGACAAGTTCCAGCACTTCAACCCGGCACAGGACGCCATCCAGCGAATGGTGCTCAACCCTGATGTGGTGGTGAGAAGTCGCGGTGTGATGGAGAAGTGCAGCCTTTGCGTCCAGCGCACCCAGTCGGCCAAGTTGGAGGCCAAGAAGGCCGGAGCTCCGCTTGAGGACGGCAGCGTGCAGACCGCTTGCTCCGAAGCTTGCCCGACGAATGCGATCACCTTCGGTGACCTCAACGACACCAACAGTGAGGTGAGCGCCACTTATGACAACAACCGGACCTACCACGCCTTGGAGGAGGTCGGCATCCAGCCGAACGTCGCCTACCTGACGAAGGTCCGCAACACCCCCAACTCCTGATACCATGCAGCAGGAAGCCGCCATTCGGGAACCCCTGATCCTGGGGAACAAGAGCTACAAGGACATCACGAATGATGTCGTGGGTCCCATCCAGGGCGAGGCGCCCTTGGGATGGAAGATCATGATCACCATCACCGGCATCATCGCCTTCTATGGCATCGGATGCATTCTGTACCTCATCGGCACGGGCATCGGTGTGTGGGGTCTCAACAAGACCGTGGGTTGGGCCTGGGACATCACCAACTTCGTGTGGTGGGTCGGCATCGGCCACGCCGGCACGCTGATTTCCGCGGTGTTGCTGCTCTTCCGTCAGAAGTGGAGGATGGCCATCAACCGGTCCGCTGAGGCGATGACCATCTTCGCGGTAATCATGGCTGCCGTATTTCCCGGCATCCACATGGGCCGCATCTGGGTGAGCTATTGGGTGCTGCCGCTTCCGAACCAGTTCGGTTCGCTGTGGGTCAACTTCAACAGTCCACTCCTTTGGGACGTGTTCGCCATCTCGACCTATTTCTCCGTTTCTCTGGTCTTCTGGTACATCGGCCTCATTCCTGACTTTGCGACCATCCGCGACCGGATGACCAAGCCGCTGCAGAAGAAGGTCTACAGCATTCTGAGTTTTGGATGGAGCGGACGGGCCAAGCACTGGACCCGTTTCGAGGAAGTGAGCCTGGTGCTTGCAGGAATTGCGACGCCGTTGGTGTTCTCGGTGCACTCCATCGTATCGATGGACTTTGCCACCTCGGTCATCCCCGGATGGCACACGACCATCTTCCCGCCCTACTTCGTGAGTGGTGCCGTCTTCTCCGGATTCGCCATGGTGCAGACCCTGCTGCTCATCATGCGGAAGACGATGAAGCTCGAGGCCTACATCCACACGAAGCACGTCGAATACATGAATATCGTGATCATTGTGACCGGCTCCATCGTGGGTGTGGCGTACCTGACCGAGCTGTTCATCTCCTGGTACAGCGGTGTGGAGTATGAGAGCTACGCGTTCATCAACCGCTTCAGTGGGCCGTACAGTGCGAGTTACTGGGCGATGATGACCTGCAACGTCATTTCGCCCCAGCTGTTCTGGATCAAGAAAATCCGCAGGAGCCTCATCGCCACCTTCATCCTCTCCATCGTGGTGAACATCGGCATGTGGTTCGAGCGCTACGTGATCATCGTGACCTCGCTGCACAGGGATTTCGATCCCTCCTCGTGGGGTGAATTCCATGCGACGAGCATCGATGTCGGCATCTTCATCGGAACGCTGGGCATCTTCTTCACCCTGTTCCTGCTGTTTGCCCGGTTCTTCCCGGTGCTGGCCCTGAACGAATTGAAGTCCATCCTCAAGTCGAGCGGAGACGAGCACAAGCGCCTCCAATCCGAAGGAAAGTCCAACCACTAAGACGCGAACATGGAAACCAAGAAGGTCCTCCACGTCATGTACGACGACGACGGCAAGCTGATGGCCGCAGCCAAGGAGCTCGTCGCCAAGGGCATCCAGATCAAGGATGTCTACAGCCCTTTCCCCGTGCACGGCATCGATCCCATCATCGGGATCAAGCGCACCCGTCTCGCCATCGCTTCCTTCATGTACGCCACCACGGGCACGTGTCTCGCTTTGTTCGGCATGTGGTACTTCATGATACAGGATTGGCCCATGAACATCGGTGGCAAGCCGAGCTTCAGCCTGATCGAGAACCTGCCCGCCTTCGTGCCGGTGACGTTCGAGTTCAGTGTGCTCTGCGGTGCACACGGCATGGCCATCACTTATCTGCTGCGCAATGGAACGCTGCCGGGCATGCCGGCTTCGAATCCCGATCCCCGCACCACGGATGACAAGTTCGTGTTGGAGATCCTGACCGAAGAGAATGAAATGGACGCTGCAGCCCTCGAGGCTGCGGTGAACGGAACCGATATGCTGGAGCTCAGCATCAAAGAGTACGCCGCATGAAGACCGCACAACACATCCTGTTGCCGACGTTCGCGGCCATCTGGCTGACGTCGTGTGTGACGGATCCGAACAGCCCGGGTTTGGAGTACATGCCCGACATGTACCGGAGCCCGGCCATCGAGGCCTATGTCGACTATGGCCAAGAGGCCTACGAAGTGGGTGAGGACGTGGCTCGCGCGCAGCGCAATACGCCCTCAAGCCGTAAGCCGGTCCCCGGTACGATTCCGTTCCGCGGAGAGGACCAATTGGCTTTCGCTCTGCCTTACGCCTTCGCGCAGACGCCTGAGGACTACGAGCGTGCAGGCGTCGAGCTGAGCAGCCCACTTGTCACGAACCAGGCCAACATCGAGGCTGGTGAGAAGATCTACACGGCGATGTGCACCCAATGCCATGGAGTTGAGGGCAAGGGTGACGGCGCCTTGAGCGTCAACGGCCACATCGCCGGCATTCCAAGCTACTCGGACAAGTTGAAGGACCTTCCCGAAGGCAAGATGTACCACACCCTGACCTGGGGCAAGGGTCTCATGGGCTCGCATGCCAGCCAGCTCAGCCAACGTCAACGCTGGGAGGTGATCGAGTACATCAAGGTGCTCCAGAATGGAGGTGAGATGCCCGAGTTCGATGAGAACGGCATGCCCATGGCTCCTTCCGAGACGCCGGAATCCGAGGACGAACCCGCCGCCACTCCGGCTGCCGCATCCGGCATGGAGGGCATGGCCATGAACGCACAACACTGAGCACCATGGATACGATGAATTTCCGTTTCGAGGGCCGCGCCAAAACCCTGACCTATGTCCTCATGGGCATAGGACTTGTTGCCCTGGCCACCGGGTTTCTCACCGATGACAGCCATGGACATCAGCGGTTCTGGGCGAACATGCTGGTCAACGGTTTCTTCTTCTTCTCACTCGCGCTGGGGGCCTTGTTCTTCTACGCCCTGCAGTATGCGACCGAGAGTGGATGGAGTGCAGTGCTGAAGCGCCTGTTCGAGGCGATTTATGGTTTCCTCCCATATGGTGCCGGCATGATCCTGATCGTGCTGCTGGCCGGTCAATTCCACCTGCATCACCTCTACCACTGGATGGACCACACGCTGTATTTCGAGTACATGCTGCCCGATGGTACGTACAGCCATGAGGCCGTTGAGGGAGCCGTGGCCAACCCCAACTTCGACCACATCATCGCCAACAAGGGTGCCTACCTCAATGGTGGCTTCTTCTGGTTGCGGACCCTCGTGTACATCGGGACATTCTTGATTTTCGCCCGGATGTTCCGCAAGTGGAGCTTGGCGGAGGACGAGGTGGGCGGCACCGACCTGCACTACAAGATGTATCGCCGTGGAGCCCTGTTCCTGGTTTTCTTCGCCGTCTTCAGCTCCACCTTGTCGTGGGACTGGATCATGTCCATTGATACGCATTGGTTCTCCACGCTGTTCGGATGGTACATCTTCAGTGGGATGTGGGTGAGCATGCTCATCTTCGCCACGGTGACCTTGACTTGGTTGCGCTCCATCGGCTATTTCAAGGAGGTCAATGAGAGCCATATGCACGACATGGCTAAGTGGGTCTTTGCCATTTCCATGCTGTGGAGTTACCTGTGGTTCTCCCAGTTCATGCTGATCTGGTACTCCAACATTCCGGAGGAGGTCACGTACTATGTGGCACGGATGTTCAGCCAATACAAGGTGCCGTTCATCGCCATGTTCTTCGTGAACTTCGCCATTCCCTTCTACGTGCTGGTGGCCCGGGACGCCAAGCGGAATCCGAAATTCCTCATCCCGGTCTCGTTTTTGATTTTTTGTGGGCACTACACGGACGTGTATTTGCTCGTCGTACCCGGAACGCTGCACGACCACGCGCATTTCGGGTTCTTTGAATGGGGAACTTTCCTCGGTTTCCTGGGTTTGTTCATCCACGTGACTCTGAGGAGGCTGGCATCAGCCCCCCTCATCCCGGTGAACCATCCCTATCTCGAGGAATCAAAGGCCCTTCATTATTGACCCATCACTGAGGCACCATGCAATTGCTCATCCTCCTGGTCGTTATCGTCGGCATCGTTGCCATAGGGCAGCTGGCGAAGGTGTATGAACTCTCCTCCCGACTCTCCGGTCGGCGTGAAGAGGACATCTCACATGCAGACACCCGTATGAACGCCAACTTCTGGTTGATTTTCATGTTCGGGTTCTTCGCATCGGTCATCTACCTGTACGTCGCCTATGGTGACTACGCCCCGCCTCCAGCTTCGGAGCATGGGGTGGCATTGGATTGGCTGATGAGTTTCAACATCTGGATCATCACCGTGGTGTTCTTCCTGGTGAACCTCCTGCTCTTCTACTTCGCGTACAAATACGCTTATGACAAGGACCGCAGGGCGACGTTCTTCCCTCATGACAATCGGTTGGAGCTGATCTGGACGGTCATTCCCTCCATTGTCCTTGCGGTGATCATCATCTACGGTTTGCAGACTTGGAATGCCATGACCGGAGACGCTTCGGCAGAAGCCCTTCGGATTGAGGTCTATTCAAAGCAGTTTGATTGGACGGCGCGCTACGCCGGCAATGATGGTGAGTTCGGGCAGTCCAACTACAACCTGATCACGCCGCTCAATCCATTGGGCATCATCACATCCGAGGGTGTGGAGGATGCCATGACCGAAATTGAAGGTCAGATTGCCGCCTTGGAGGGTGACCTCGCCATGGAAAAGGGATTGCTCCTTGCGGAGCGTGCCCGACTCGCTGCGAGCATGGCCACCGATGACCACGGCCACGATGGTCACGGCGACCATGCAGAACACGACCACGGTGATGATGGCCATGATGACCATGCAGAACACGACCATGGTGATCATGGCCATGACGACCATTCAGAACACGACCACGGTGACCATGGATGGAAGGCTGCTGCTGAGGCCCGCATCGCTGAAATCGATCACATCCTCGAGCACGATGCGGATCTGCTGCTCATCCTGACGGATGCGCAAATCGAGGCCAAGCAGGACAAGGTGAAGCGCCTCAAGCGCCACCGTCAGCGCATTGCCGAGATTGAGAGTTTCACCTTCGAGAATGGCATGAGCAGTTTCGAGACCGGCCGTGATGACCAGGTGGTCAAGGGCGAGTTCCACCTTCCCGTCGGACAGGAGGTGGAGTTCGTGTTCCGCAGTCGGGACGTGATCCACTCCGCATTCATGCCGCATTTCCGTGCCCAGATGAATACGGTGCCGGGTGTGCCGACCCGTTTCAAGATGACGCCGACGATCACCACGGACAGCATGCGGACCATCCTCGATGATCCCGATTTCAATTACGTCCTGCTCTGCAACAAGGTCTGCGGTGCCGCCCACTTCAACATGAAAATGGACGTCATCGTGGAGAGCCGAGAGGACTACGAAGCTTGGTTGGAGCAGCAGGACGCGTTCCTCGTGGACGAGGGAACGCCTTCCGCGCCCGAAAACGAACCCGCCCCTTCCGCCGATGTTGAAGTGGAGGGTGGAGAAATGGCGATGATCCACTGAACCCAAGAGAACAGGAAACCATGGGAGCACACGCACACCACAAGGAGAGCTTCATCTCCAAGTACGTTTTCAGCCAGGATCACAAGATGATCTCGAAGCAGTTCCTCATTACGGCTGTCTTCATGGGGATCATCGCGGTGGCCCTGTCGGTCTTCTTCCGCCTTCAGCTGGGATGGCCGGGTCAGCCTTTCGGCGTGCTCGAGACCTTCCTGGGCAAATGGGCACCGGGAGGCATCCTTGACCGCAATGCCTATCTGGCACTCGTCACCATCCACGGCACCATCATGGTGTTCTTCGTCTTGACGGGGGGGTTGAGTGGTACGTTCTCGAACCTGCTGATTCCATTGCAGATCGGTGCGCGCGACATGGCTTCAGGATTCCTGAACATGTTGAGCTACTGGTTCTTCCTCGTGTCAAGCCTCCTCATGGTGTTTTCCCTTTTCGTGGAGGGAGGCGCTGCCTCGGGCGGTTGGACGGTATATCCTCCACTCAGTGCCCTTCCGCAGGCCATGCCGGGTTCTGGAACAGGCATGACCCTCTGGCTGATCTCCATGGTGCTGTTCGTGGCGAGCTCCCTGCTCGGCGGTCTCAACTACATCGTGACCGTGATCAACCTGCGGACCAAGGGCATGAAGATGCTGCGTCTGCCGCTGACGATCTGGGCCTTCCTCACAACGGCGATCCTGGGCGTGTTGAGCTTCCCGGTCCTGGTTTCGGCTGTGGTGCTCCTGCTCATGGACCGTTCCATGTGTACGGCGTTCTATCTGAGTGACATCTTCATCGGAGGTGAGGCGCTGGACGTGACGGGTGGATCTCCCATCCTGTACCAGCACCTCTTCTGGTTTCTGGGTCACCCCGAGGTCTACATCGTGCTGCTGCCGGCCCTCGGCATCAGCTCCGAAGTGATTGCAACCAATGCGCGGAAGCCCATTTTCGGTTACCGTGCCATGATCGGCTCCATCCTGGCGATCGGATTCCTGAGTTTCATCGTGTGGGGCCACCACATGTTCGTAACCGGCATGAATCCATTCATCGGATCGGTTTTCGTGTTCACGACGCTTCTGATTGCCATTCCATCCGCTGTGAAGGCATTCAACTACATCACCACACTTTGGAAGGGGAACCTGAAGTTCACGCCGGCGATGCTCTTCTCCATCGGCTTGGTGAGCACCTTCGTCACGGGGGGGCTTACGGGCATCATCCTGGCGGACTCCGCGCTGGATGTCTCGGTGCACGACACCTACTTCGTGGTGGCACACTTCCACATCGTGATGGGCATGTCTGCGATTTTCGGGATGCTCGGCGGGATTTACCACTGGTTCCCGAAGATGTTCGGCCGCATGATGAACATGAAGTTGGGCTTCGCACATTTCTGGCTCACCCTCGTGTGCGGCTATGGGGTGTTCTTCCCGATGCACTTCGTGGGTATGGCGGGTGCACCGCGGCGCTACTATGAGTACAGTGCGTTCGAGTTCCTGAATGCGACCGCGGACCTGAACCCCGTGATTTCGGTGTTCGCCATTATCGGCGCGCTGTCGCAGCTGTTGTTCCTGTTCAATTTCTTCCACAGCATTTTCCGCGGTCAACCGGCTTCCGAGAATCCATGGGCGTCCAATACTCTGGAGTGGACCACGCCGGTGGAGCACATTCACGGCAATTGGCCCGGTGCCCTGCCTGAGGTGCACCGCTGGGCTTATGACTACAGCAACCCCGCGTTCGAGGATGATTTCGTTCCTCAGACGGTGCCGCTGGGCGATGGGGAGGAGGAGCACTGAGCGCTGACTGCTCCATGACGAAACGGGCCTTTCCCACCGGGGAAGGCCCGTTTTGTGTACAAGGGATTGGTGGACGTCCGATGTGGATTCGCTTCGCCTCCCGAACTTGGACCCATGGAGGACTTCGATTTGCGGGGTGCGGCCGAACGGCACAGCGATGGAGAGGTCGAGCGCGTATTGCGTCCGACAGGCTTCAGTGAATTCGCGGGCCAGCGGGAAGCCTTGGAGAACCTCGAAGTGTTCGTGCAGGCGGCGGCCCGCCGGGGCGAATCGATGGATCACGTGTTGTTCCATGGACCTCCCGGGCTGGGCAAGACCACCTTGGCCAACATCGTGGCTGCGGAGCTCGGCGTGGCCATCAAGACGACAAGTGGCCCTGTACTCGACAAGCCGGGTGACCTTGCCGGTCTTTTGACGGGCCTGGAGCCGCGTGATGTGCTGTTCATCGATGAGATCCACAGACTCAGCCCCATCGTGGAGGAGTATCTCTACAGTGCCATGGAGGACTATCGGATCGACCTCGTAATCGATACGGGCCCCAATGCGCGGACGGTACAGATTGACCTGCATCCTTTCACCCTCGTGGGTGCCACGACCCGCAGTGGATTGCTGACGGCACCATTGCGGGCGCGATTCGGCATCAATTTGCGGCTGCATTACTATGATGCGGAAACCCTGACGGGCATTGTTGAGCGCAGTGCCGGTCTGCTCGGCATTCCCATCGACCATGAGGCGGCATTCGAGATCGCAGGTCGCAGCCGGGGTACGCCCAGGATTGCCAATGCCTTGTTGAGGCGGGTTCGGGATTTCGCGGAAATCAAGGGAGATGGGACCATCGAGCCGGGGATTACCCGTTACGCGTTGGACGCCCTCAATGTGGACCGGAAGGGCTTGGACGAGATGGACAACCGGATCCTCAGCACCCTCATCGACAAGTTCAAGGGAGGCCCCGTGGGCATCACGACCATCGCCACGGCTGTGGGAGAGAATGGGGGCACGCTCGAAGAGGTCTATGAGCCGTTCCTCATCCAGCAGGGATTCCTCGTGAGAACGCCAAGGGGCAGACAGGCCACGGATGCGGCCTATCGACATCTGGGCCGGGTACCGACGTCGGGAGGTGGGCTTTTCGATGCCGACTGAACCATGGGCCGTACCCGTCACATCGGAGAGGAGCGTGTGGAGCGGATCCGTCATTGGGCGGCAGAGCTTGGATTCAGTGCCGTAGGATTTTCAAGGGCGGAGCGGTTGGATGGGGAGGAGGCCAGGCTCGAACAGTGGTTGAGGGAAGGCCGCCATGGCGAGATGGGCTATCTGGAGAAGAACTTCGACAAGCGGCTGGATCCGACGTTGTTGCTTCCCGGGACGCGAACGGTGATCAGCCTGTTGTACAACCATTACACGGATGTCCGTCAGGAGGACCCTCATGCACCCAAGATCTCGACCTATGCTTTTGGAGAGGACTACCATTTCGTGGTGAAATGGAAGCTCAAGGAGCTTTTGAAGTGGATGCGCCGCGATTGGGGTGACATCGCAGGCCGTGTCTATGTGGATTCGGCGCCCGTCCTGGAAAGGGCTTGGGCGGCGCGGTCCGGTTTGGGCTGGATCGGCAAGCATGGCTTGCTGCTCAACAAGGAGGGGGGTAGTCATTTTTTCCTCGGTGAAATCATGGTGGACCTCGACTTGCCCTCCGACGCGCCCGTGACGGACCACTGCGGTTCATGTACGCGGTGCATCGATGCCTGTCCGACCGGAGCCATCATCCGACCGCAGGTGGTGGACGGCAGCAAGTGCATCAGTTATTTCACGATCGAATTGCGGGAGGCGTTGCCCGAGCCGATGGCCGGCCGTTTCGAAAATTGGATGTTCGGGTGCGACATCTGTCAGGATGTCTGTCCCTGGAACCGGCATGCCACGCCGCACAACGAGCCGGCGTTCGAGCCCCAGCCCGAGCTTCTCGCCATGACCCGCCAGGATTGGTCCGACCTGAAGGAGGAGACCTTTGACGCCCTATTCCGCAAAAGCCCGGTGCAAAGAACCGGATATGCCGGGCTCAGCAGGAACATCGCGTTTCTGGATCGGAAGCGGGATGAGGAGTGACGTATTTTGATGGGCGCCTCAGTCGCCGTCCGCCACGCGGGCACTTCCGGGACGGTTCAGGGTGCGCCGCTCCGGTCGGGTGCCTGACCGGCGGGCCTTCTGCTCGTCTTCCGGGAGGGCGATGAAAGTCTGGCATTCGGCACCACATGTGCCTTGCAGGGATTGGGCACACGCCGGACACTGTACCATCAGGACGTTGCAGGCCGCATTGCTGCAGTTGGTGACCGCATCGCATGCCGCGCCGCAATGGTGGCATTCGGCGACCACATCATCGCTCACCCTTTCCGCCATGCGTTCGTCAAAGACGAAATTGACGCCGCGAAAACGGTTTTCCAGACCATCAGCGCGCACTTGCCGAACGTATTGGATGATGCCGCCTTCGAGTTGGTGCACGTTCGGGAATCCTTTGTGTTTGAGGTAGGCACTGGCCTTCTCGCAGCGGATGCCACCTGTGCAATAGAGGACGATGTTCTCTTCCTTGCGGTCCTTCAGGAGGTCCTCCACCTCCCTGATCTCATCGCGGAAAGTCTCGGCGGCCGGGAGGATGGCGCCCTTGAAATGGCCCACCTCGCTCTCATAGTGGTTGCGCATGTCGACCACGACCGTATCGGGAAGGCTGGCCAAGGCGTTGAATTCAGCAGCGGAAACATGCTTTCCGCAATCCGTCACATCGAAGCCGTCGTCATCCAGGCCGTCCGCGACGATCTTGTCCCTGACCTTGATGATCAGCTTGAGGAAGCTTTTGTCGTCGGCTTCAATGGCGATGTTGAGCCGCACCCCCACCAACCAGTCAATGTCCTCGAGTGACTGCCGGAAGGCAGCCATGGCCTCTGTGGGCAGGCTAAGCTGGGCATTGATGCCCTCACTGCTGACATAGATGCGCCCGAGCACATCGATCTCCGACCAGCAGCTGAAGAGGTGGTTCCTCAGAAACTCCGGATTGGCCACCCTTGCGTATTGATAGAAGCTCAAAGTCGTGCGCGGACGCCCCTCCTGATCGAGGTGTTCGATCAGGCTCGGTTTATCGAGCCGGTTATGCAGCGGAAAGTCTGACACAGCTGCAAAAATAGCCTGTTCGTCCACGTAGGAATGCGCCTGAATGTGGATTCATTGGGAAAGGCCGTTTGCATTCGGCCGGGATTCCGGATATATTGATCGCGCCCTACTGATTTCATCAATGCCTATGAAAATGTTGGAATACTGCCAGCGCATTCTGGCCAAGGTCAGTTTTGACCGCCATCTGTTTGCCAAGGAATTGGCCAAAAGCATCAAACGTCTGGAACTCGCCGATGTCAAGCGGCTCCGGCAATGGTGCATGGAACAATTCGGCCAACGCTATGAAGACATCATCCTGAACACGTTCTCCCAGCAATTGGCAGTCTGAAGTCTCAGGATATCATATTCACCCGCCCGATCGGATCCGTCCGGTCGGGCTTTTTCTTGCCTTTGTTGGGGGTGTTCCGAACCCTGTAATCAGAGGGGATGCTCCTCCGCGCCCTCCAGGATGTAGTTCATCTGATAGACGTCGTCGGCATTGAGCCGCAGGTTGCCGTGGACGGTCAACCGCTCGTCCGTCTGGTAAGTGCGGTGGTCGCTGTCCTTGAAGCGGAGATCCACCACGCTTTCAGGCCCCGCACCCCCGCAGAAGAAGCAATTGGCGAAGGGATAGCGTGAAAGCACGTAGAAGTCCTCATCGAGATCGACAGGGATGACATAGCCGGTGATGTAGACATCATCGCCTTCCGCGGCGAGCACCTGGTCTCCGAAGACGGGCTTCCAGTAATAGCTGTCCAGTTCTTCGAGGTAGACATCCTTGAAGTCCACATCGGCCAGTTCCGCCCATGTCAATTCACGGTATTCAGCGCCAGCAGGGACGGTAAGGGCCTCATGCAGTTCGGGAACCGCTTCTACTTCTGCGGCCCGTGCCTTTGCGATCAGCGGCATGTCGGGAGCGGCAGGATCGGGATGACAATACGAGCTCAGGTCCATGGCGGACAACGCTCCAATTCCAAGGATGGTGTAGAGGATATGTTGCACACGGCGACCCATGGGGCTAAAATACGCCTGTAGCCCGCGCCGTTCAACGGCCTTGACCCAATGTATTCGAAATGTCGATCCGCAGTGCCGAACGGGCCGGGATGCCTGCCGCCAGGGCGCCGACAAGCAATGCCGCCCCCACAAGGATGAATTCGCCGCCCACAGGGGCCAATTGCGTCACGTCATAGTGGAACCTGTCCGCCAGCACCTGGCCGAGTACAACCACCCCCACCCTGCTGAGCAGCAGGCCGATGAGGATGCCCCCTACGGTCATCCACAAGCCCTCGAACAGAACAAGGGCAAACAACCGATTGGGTGGAGCGCCCATGGTGCGCAGCAGGGCGAGTTCATATCGCCGGTCCCTGAGGGAAGCGTAGAGCGCAATGAACACGCTGATGAAGGAGAGTCCCATGATGAGCAGGGCCACAGCCCGCAGGGTCTGCAGACCAATACCGAACTGTTGGGTCAGGCGGTTCATTTCGATCGCGGGCAAGGCGACCTGCATGGGGGTGTCGCGCAGGAGATTCGGCAGGGTCAGGATGGCCAACGGGTTCTTTTTCTTGAGCAGGACGGCGGTGATTTCCGCATCCGCACCTTCGATTTCCTCATGCACGCCCCAAACGGAGGCAATGGGAGTCAGGATGAGCTGGTCAATGACGGATCCGTTGCGGCCGAAGGTGCCCACGACGGTATAGGCCTTGTCCCGGTGGACGTCCGTTCCATCGGTCAATCCGTGGGCACTATAGAAAGTGTCACCGAGGGTGAGTCCGGTGGCTGCCGCCACTTCCTGGCCGACGACGACTTCGAAAGGCGCTTCGAACATTCGGCCATGGGATAGGGTGGCACCGTAGTGCTCCGCATAGGAGGGCTCTGTACCCACAATCCGAAAGAGTTCATAGTTGTCGCCGTATGCCAGGGGAATGGCCTCGGCGATGTAGGGGTGACGCATCACCTTGCGTGCCTCGTCGAGGGGGATGTTGCCGGTGGGAACGTCGACGTGGTAGACGTTCGCGAGGATGAGCTGGAGGGGACTGCCCTTGGCACCGAGCACGAGGTCGATGTCCTTGATGTTGCGGTCGAGGTCTTCCGTGAGGCTGCGTTGCATCAGCAGCATCAGGCTGATGATGCCCACTCCGAAAGCGAGCAACAGAACACTCAAACCGGTTTCCAATGGGCGGTGCAGGACATTGCGTCTGGCGAGTCGAGCAGCTTTCATGTCAATGGAGCGAGTTCGACGCGTTCGGACATGCGGTCCTTCAGGCGCTGGTCATGGGTCACGATGAGGAGGGCAGCACCTGTACGTTCGGCCTGGCGCCGCAGGAGTTGCAACACGGCGTCCGTATTGGCATCGTCCAAAGCACTGGTGGGTTCGTCCGCCAGGATGAGGCCAGGCCCATGAACCACGGCGCGGGCGATGTAGACGCGCTGTTGTTCACCGACGGACAGGGCATCCACCCGGGCGTCCAGCTTGTGTGCGAGTCCCAGGTCTTCCAGCAGGGCTGAGACCGCAGCATCATCGGGTGCGCATCCCGCCAAGGACCGGGCAAGGGCCAGGTTCTCCCCGACGGTCAGGCTGCGCACGAAATGGGCGGTTTGAAAGACGATGCCCATGTGCCTGCCCCGGGTCCGGTCGCGTTCTGCCGTGGGCAGCGCACTGAAATCGGAGCCCGCCAGCTGGACGGAGCCTGCCGAAGGGGTCCGCATTCCAGCCACGAGGTGGAGCAAGGTGGTCTTGCCGGTCCCGGAGGCCCCAAGCAGGAGCATTTCCCGGCCTTCCTCGAGGTCGAGGTCGGGAAAGACCATCGTGTGTTCTCCCCCCTCATATCGGTATTGAAGCCCTTGGGTCTTCAGCATGGGGTGAAGTTACGATGGCGCATCGCCCATCTTTGCATCATGACGTTCACCCAACGACTGTGGCGCTACATGATCGGTTTGCTGATCGGAACGCTATTGGCCCTCTTCTTTTTCGGCAGCCGGTCCTGTACGCAGTGGTTGCCCAATGCCCAAGTGCGGCAGTTTCTCGGCGAGTCCGGTCTCATGGGGGATGGCAGGACCCGCTGTCTGATGCAATGCGGAGCGGTCAACATGGCGGAAATCCGCGGTCTCCTTGAGGAGGGCGACATCCGTTATGGTCTGAGTGACGTGCGCAATGAACAGGGCACCGGCAAATTCTATCGCATTGAGGGGGAAGAACGGTCGGCGGAGTTCGTGGTCACGGATTCGGTGACACTCGTGCGCGCTTTGGTGCTGCCGTCGCAGCCGGAAGGTTGCACTTGTCCCTGACCACCGTGGTCCGATCAGGATTCCCTGCGTCGGTTCAACTCCCTTCTGATCAACTCCAGTTCCCGTGAAGTCTGACCTCCAACCGAGGTGTTTTCCTCGGCCCTTCGGATGAGATAGGGAATGGCCTCCTTCAATGGTCCGTAAGGCACGTACTTGGCCGTCCCGTATCCAGCTGCAGCGAGGTTGAAACTGAGGTTGTCACTCATTCCGAGCAACTGTGCGAATGCGACCCTGGGATCGGCAGGATCCAATCCGCGCTGTTGCATTCCCTCCGCGAGGCGTCGTGTGCTGTCCTCATTGTGGGAGCCGCACACGATGTTCAGGTGGTCGAGGTGGTCCAAGGCGTGCTCAAGGGCTGCATTGAAATCGCGGTCCGTGCTGGCCTTGTTCGGCTGGATGGGAGAAGGCCGCTGTTCCGATGCAGCCCGTTCCCGCTCCTTTTCCATGTATGCGCCCCGGACCAATTTGACACCTGCAATCCATCCTTCTTCGCGTGCCGAAGCCTCCAGATCCCTGATGTACTCAAGGCGATCGTGCCTGTAGAGCTGTGCCGTGGTGTAAACGCGGCATCGGTTCCGGTTGTGGGTGCGCATCATGTGTTCCGCCAGTCCATCGATTGCCCCCTGCAACCAGCTTTCCTCCGCGTCGATCATGATCGGCACCCCACGCTGGGCTGCTGCACCGCACAGTGAGGATACCCGCTCTTCAACGCGACGCCATGCTGCAGCGTCCGCCGGTTTCAAGGTCATGTCCTTGCCGACTTTCTCCAGGAGGTCATTGTCGGACAGGGCACTGACCTTGAAGACGGAGAAAGCGAAACGGGGGTCTCCCTCTGCCGCCAGGATGGTGGACATGATCTGATCGTGTGCGGCGTCCAGGACCCCATCGCCTGTCTGGCCTTCGGCACTGTAATCGAGGATGGTCCGCACCCCATAGCGCGAGAGGTTCTCTGCAGCTGTCAGGCTGCCCTTGATGTCCTCACCGCCACAGAAATAGTCGAAGACCGGGCGCAGGGCCCAGGAGGTCGGGAGGCGCAGGGTCAACGCCAGGCGGATGGCAAAGGCACCCAGCCGGACAAGGATCGGGGAACCGATGAGTCCGAACATCCATCGTGCGCGGCGCAGGTCCGCTGTGGACCTGTGTGCGAATGCGGTCTTGGTATCGTCGAAACGCAAACCATCATCTGTATGCGACGGTCTTGTCGGCGTGGAGGTGTTCGGAGAGGTCATTAGCCAAACGCGCTGACGCAAGATACTTCTCCGGCGGGCCATTTGCAGTCGGTCCGAAGTGATGATGAAAGTCAATTCAAGTGCGGCTTGACGTCAGTTCAGGCCGGGGATTGCACCGACATGTTTGCTCTGTCAACGAACTACAGCAACACACAAATCCCCAACGCCATGAACAAGTTTTTCTCCTCCGCATTCGCCGCCATGCTCGCCTTCTCCGCCATCGGAGCCCAGGCCGGCACCAACATCATCACTTGCGACAACCTCGTCCAGGTGACCGAAGTGCAATCCACCCAGGACCTGGCGGTTTCCGTATCTGTGACCATGCGCATCAAGGCGCAGTTGCCGGATGGTACCGTTACTACGAAAAAGGGTCGGTACGACAGCATGTCCAAGGCGCTGGTGGCCTACCACCAGTTCATCGCGACCCTTCCGTACGGTTCCCGGATTCTCACCGTGGAATTCACGGATGAGGGGGGTGGCTTGATCTTCTCTGCACAGGGCTGATCACAGTGCCACTCCGGGCCTGAAAGGGCGATGCCGTCAGCGGTGTCGCCCTTTTTTCATGGACCCTGCCTGAGCCCGATCCGCTCGGCATGGTCCACGTCGATGGTGCGCCGGGCGCCCCACGCCTTCCCGGTTACAGTGCCTTTGACCTTGACCTCCAGCCCTTGCATGAAGACGTTGAGGATGTTGCGGGACAGCACGTCATTGACCCGCTCCATGTCGAGCAGGGCCGTCATCACAACAGTCTCGTCCTGTTTTGCGGGCAGGATCATGCCCTCCCCGAAGGAGATGCGGCCTACGGAGTCCGATGAGAACCACAGACCCATGTCGTCTTCCAGCACCTGCACGCGGTAGGGGTTCGGGTTGTGAATCCCGAGCGCCACATTGACCGTGGCCTGTTCCTGTCCCCATCCGTCCAAGCCTTGGATGCCGACGCTTCGGACCTCGAAATTCTGGATGCGGCAGCCGGTCAGCCCAGCGACGAGCAACAATGCCAGCAGTAGCTCAGCCCGCATGGAATTCTGCGAAGCGCGCGTGGAAGTGCGGAATCGTCTCGATGCCCTTGAAGTAGTTGAAGACCCCGTAATGCTCATCCGGGGAGTGGATGGCGTCGCTGTCGAGGCCGAAGCCCATGAGGACCGTCTTGAGTCCGAGGATGCGCTCGAAGCTGGTGACGATGGGGATGCTGCCGCCCCCGCGGAAGGGGACCGGCTTGCGGCCGAAGGTGGCCTCCATGGCGGCGGCGGCGGCCTTGTACCCGGGGTGGTCGATCGGGGTCACGGCCGGGTGGGCGCCGTGCATGATGGTCACCTCCACCTTGCAGCTGGGTGGGCAGATGGATTCGAAGTGGTCTTTGAAGAGCTGGGTGATCTCGTCGGGATCCTGGTCGGGGACGAGGCGCATGGAAATCTTGGCCTTGGCTTCCGAGGCAATGACGGTCTTGGCGCCCTCACCCGTGTAGCCGCCCCAGATGCCGTTCACGTCCAGGGTGGGGCGTATGGACATGCGCTCCGGCGCGGAGTAGGCCGGCTCGCCTTCGGTTCCGCCGATGTCAATGCTCTTGCGGTACTCGTCCTCGCTGAAGGGGGCTTCCGCCATGGCGGCGCGCTCCTCGGTGGAAAGTTCGATGACCTTGTCGTAGAAGCCGGGTACGGTGATGCGCTGCTGGTCGTCTTTCAGGGAGGCGATGAGCTCACAGAGGATGTTGATGGGGTTCGGGGCGGCCCCGCCGTACAGGCCGGAGTGCAGGTCCCGGTTCGGGCCCACCAGCTTGACTTCCACATAGCTCAGGCCGCGCAGTCCGGTGGTGATGCTGGGGATGTCGTTGGCGATGATGCCCGTATCGCTGACGAGCACCAGATCTGCCGAGAGCTTTTCACGGTTGTCCTCCAGGAAGGCGTCGAGGTGGTCGCTGCCGACTTCCTCTTCTCCCTCCACGATGAACTTCAGGTTGCAGGGCTGCTGGCCGGTCTGCACCATGGCTTCGAGGGCCTTGACGTGCATGAACATCTGGCCCTTGTCGTCGCAGGCGCCACGGGCGAAGATGGCGCCTTCCGGGTGCAGCTCCGTTTTGCGGATGACCGGCTCGAAGGCCGGCGAGGTCCAGAGGTCGAGTGGATCCGGAGGCTGGACGTCGTAGTGGCCGTAGACAAGGACGGTCGGCAGGGTGGGGTCGACAATGCGCTCACCATAGACGACAGGATAGCCGGGGGTGGGCATGACCTCCACATTGTCAGCGCCGGCCTTGCGCAAATGGTCGGCCACGGATTCCGCGCAGCGCATCACGTCGTCGGCGTAGGCCGGGTCGGCACTGATGGAGGGAATGCGGAGCAGGTCGAACAGTTCGTCGAGGAAGCGGTCCTTGTTCTGGGCGAGGTAATCCTGTGGCGTCATGTCCGCAAGGTCGCAACCGCAGCCCGCATGGTCAATGCCCCGGGGTGGAAAAGGAAGAGGGGCGGCCTCCTGTTGGACACCGCCCCCCGCTTCAAGGTGAGCATCATGTGATGAAGTTCAAGTGGTCAGTAGCCCCGCGAAGGGGAAGGATGGCTCAGCCTTGTGCCGCAAATACGACGTTGCCATTGCGGTCGGTGAACTCGACCCGGATCAGCTGGGATCCGTAGGGCAGGGTGCTGACGAACTTGACGTATCCGTCGACGGCCTGTTCCATGCTGCGGAAGTTCTTCGACTTGCGGGAGATGGTGCCGTCGGGCAGGAGCACTTCGGCGGTCATCGTGATGCCACCGTCGACCACGTTGTCATTCAGTTCCATTTGGATGCTGAAGTCGTTGGTGGTGCTTGCATCCACAGCAGCGTTGGCACTGAAGGCGGTGAAGGAGAAAGCGAGGGCGAGGAGGGAGAAAAACTTGTTCATGACTTGAGGGATTTGAGGGTGAAGAGGGAAAAAGGGAAAGGGTTGTAGAAGATTGAATCTTGGGATTGGGAAGGAAGGATGTTCAGTTGTCGTCCGTCGTTGTTGTTCGTTGACAGAGCAAACATGGAGGCGGTTCCGAGCGGTTTTGTTGACCTCCTCCCACGCCCGGAAATGACAATCGTCATCCCCGTGCAGTATGGTCATGCCTGAGGTGTCCGCAGTGCCCCGGCACATGCGGTATCTTCCGCTGCATGAACCGATTCACCTGCATCGCATCAGCCTTGTTTTTTCTGGGGATGTTCCTCGCCCCAACCGGTTTCAAGGCCCAGGACATCTTTGAGGACCACCCCGTCCGGCACATCGGACCGGGTACCATGAGCGGCCGCGTGACCGCTTTGACCGTGGACCCGACGGACCGCGACATCATTTACGCGGGAACGGCAAGCGGTGGCCTTTGGCGCAGCACGTCCAGTGGTACGACCTGGGAGCCGTTGTTCGACGACGAAGACATTCTGAGCATAGGATCGGTTGCCGTGGCGCCCTCCAATCCCGACGTGATCTGGGCGGGCACAGGTGAAGGCAATCCGCGCAACAGCCACACATCCGGCCGGGGCATCTACCGCTCCATCGACGGTGGAACCACGTGGTCCCTGATGGGCCTCGAGGACACGCGCACCATCCACCGCATCCGCATCCACCCCACCGATCCGAAGACGGTTTATGTGGGGGCGATGGGCTCCGCCTGGGGCCCGAATCCGGAGCGCGGCGTTTTCCGCACCCGCGATGGCGGTGAGACCTGGGACCACGTACTGTCCATTGACGACACCACCGGTTGCGCGGAGATGATCATGGACCCCTCCAATCCCGACAAGCTGTTCGCGGCCATGTGGTCCTTTCACCGCGAGCCCTGGTTCTTTACCTCAGGTGGTGAAGGCAGCGGCCTGTATGTGACCCATGACGGGGGCGACAACTGGACCCGGCTCGGGGAGGACGAGGGGTTGCCCGAAGGCCAGTTGGGCCGCATGGGCCTGACGATGAGCCCGGCGGATCCGGACATCGTCTACGCGCTCATCGAGTCCAAGAAGACCGGCTTGTACAAGAGCACCGACGGTGGAGAGTACTTTGAATTGGTCTCCACCAAGAACATCGGCAACCGGCCGTTCTACTATGCCGAGATCCACGCCGACCCCCAGGACCCCGACCGCCTGTTCAACCTCTACAGCATGGTGAGCGAGAGCACGGATGGCGGCCGCACCTTCGAGGTCATCCTGCCATACAGCGGTGCCCACCCGGACCATCAGGCGTGGTACCAGGACCCCAACGATTCGGATTTCATCCTCAACGGAAACGACGGCGGCATCAACATCAGCCGCGACGGGGGT
>CAXQGL010000010.1:0-22979 GCA_964223495.1 Candidatus Nitrosopumilus sp.
CCTTGGGAAGCCATGGTCTCCAGTTGGAGACGGGGCAAAATCCGCAGAAGATGAACAGACGCCCCAAGCGCACTGATGACCGGATCATCGGATGGCATCCCATCCTGGAAGCCCTGGATGCCGGCAATGAATTGGCCCGCGTCCTGCTTCAACGGGACGCCAAGGATGACCGGACGCGCATGCTCGTCAAGAAGCTTCGCGACCGCCGCATCCCCATTCAGCGCGTTCCCCGGGAGCGGCTGGACCGCATCACCAAAAAGAACCACCAGGGCATCATTGCCTTTTCCTCACCCATCGCCTTCATCGACCTTGAAGAACTCGTCCAGCAGGGCTTCGAGTCGGGAAACCGCGTCTTCCTCGTCGTCCTCGATGGTGTTACCGACGTGGGCAATCTCGGTGCCATAGCCCGATCCGCGGAATGTTTCGGTGCAACGGGCCTTGTCATTCAGGATCACCATGCGGCTCCGGTCAATGAGGATGCGGTCAAAACGAGTTCCGGGGCACTGCTCCGACTGCCGGTATCGCGCGTACCGGATGTGGCCAAGGCCCTGGCCTATCTGGGCAAATGCGGGCTGGAGCGGATTGGATTGAGTGAGAAGGCCGAACGGGATGTCATGGATTGCAAACCCTCGGATGCCGCTTGTCTCGTGCTGGGAGATGAGGAGCACGGCATCTCGACGGCATCCTGGGCGCAGTGTGATGTCCACGCATCCATCGGCATGCGCGGCAGTACCGGCTCGTTGAATGTCAGCGTTGCTGCGGGAATCGGGCTACACTGCTTGCTTTCCTGACCCCCATTTTCTGGAGCAGAGGATCAGTGTAAACCAATCGATGAACCTCTCGAGATAACCGCCGAGTTCGATATGACGTCGGATAAATTTCATTTTGTTCGTCGATTTATCAAATAGTTTTGTATATTTGATTCTCCATTTCGTCGTCTGTTTTCAGTGATTGGGCCAAAACCATCTTGAAAACGTTACATGACGCAATTTCGCTACGTTCGCATTCAACCCTGGGGTCCGCAAGGTCCCGGGTCCTGTAGTACCCCAATTTTCGGTGTGATGCCTGCACGTCTCCTGCTTATCGGACTGTTGTTCCAGTTCTCGTCCATCTACGGACAGCCATTCCTCCACTCCACCTGCGATTCCTCGTGTCTGCCGGCCTTTGACGCCATTCCGGAGGATGTCACGGTATCCTGTCTCGAGGCCTTCCCCGACTTTACGTTGCCGGGAGCGGAGGCATGTGTGGATTCCCCCATTGAGAATACGCCATCCGTGGAGCTCGATGTCACGACAGTGACCAGCCACAGTGCGACCACCGCCTTTGGTGACGGTCCCGACTGGGCGATCTGGCTCGGCGGTTTCGAAGCCATGGGACACGGCGCCAGTGATTATTTCGTGCCCTACGGTGACGGCATCGTCTTCGAGCAGTTCGCCAACGGCACGGCCCGCTTCACCGGTGAAATCGTGAACGATACCGATCCCGGACAGCGTTTCGAACTGAACATCTTCCTGCAGTACGGTCAGGACTACGACAGCTGGACGGCACAAGGCCGGTTGCCCAAGGACGATCTGGGCCTTGGAGCTTATGAGGACTGGATGTTCTACGAAATGGTGGACACCCTCAGCCACATGGCGGGCCGCGGCGATTTCGAAGGGGGCATGCTCTACTTGGACCACATGCCGGCCTCGCGCCTTTTCGGATATCAGGTGGGTGACCTCGGTGCCAACAACCGCAACCCCAATTATGGTGTGAGTGGCTGGTTCTGGTACCGCGGCGTGCTTGGGGGTCAGGATGTGCTCGGTACGGGCGACGTCAACGCCGACCTCGAAGACACGGCTACGGACGGTGTGGAATGCCCTGTCGTGGAGGAACTGCACCGCATCGCCATGGCCTGGAGTGCCTGTGGACACGATTACTACGAGCAGAACCTCCAGCGTCTGGATGAGGAGGCACCCGAGTTCATTTCCATGCCCCCGTTGGCCACAGCCAGCTGCCCAGCGCTTCTGGATACCGCTTCCATGGAAGAATTCGAGCTGTATGACGCCTGCGGAAGCGCCTTGACGCTCACCAACTCCGACGTCTTCGAAGGAGATTTCTGCAACCAGACCGTCTACCGCACATGGACCCTGACCGATGCCTGCGGCAACAGCACCGACTCCACGCAAACGGTCGTTCTCGTGGATGAGACCGGTCCGGTTGTCGAAGCTGCCAATGACCTCACGGTCCAATGCGACGGCAGCGGCAATGCCGACGAACTCGCGGATTGGTTGTCATCCAATGGAGGAGCCACGGCCACCGATGATTGTTCCGCAGTGACTTGGAGCAACGATTACGATGCGCTCAGCGACGGCTGTGGTGCAACAGGATCCGTGACCGTGACGTTCACCGCGACCGATGACTGTGACAACCCGACGTCAACGTCGGCCGTATTCACCATCATTGACGCCATCGCCCCGGATTTCTCCGGTTCCAACAATCAGGTCTCCATGGCCTGCGATCTCTATGATGAAACCGCGCTCTACGACATCGTGGTGGACGACATCTGCGGATTCGATTCCGTCTACGTCAGCAGCACGCTTGAAGTCAGTGGTTCCTGCTCGCCGAACTACCTGCGTACCTACACCGCGGTGGATGCCTGCGGCAACAGCAGCACGTTCGAGCAGTCCATCAGCCTCATCGACACCGTAGCTCCGGTCTTCACCTTCGTTCCCGAGAGTGTGACCCTGGACTGTTCCGAGGAATGGCCCGATCCCATGGATGATGCGGCCCTCATGGCCACGGCGGAGGACAATTGTGCCGAGGTGACCGTGACCTGGGCAGATGAGACCCAGCCCGGAGATTGCCCGGGATCGACCATCCTGGAGCGCACGTTCACGGCCACCGATGAGTGCGGAAACGCTTCCACTGTGGTGCAAACGCTCGTGACCGAGGACACCACCGCCCCCGAAATCACCAGTGACCTTGCCGACCTGACCATCGCCTGCGGCGACGACATTCCGGAATTGGAGCCCACGGCTACGGACGACTGTTCTGGAATAGACAGCCTTTGGATGACCGTGGAGTCCATTGATTTCACGGCCGGAGACGAGGTCAGCACGGGATTCGAATCCTGCAACCTGAGCGGATTCGTTGCTGAGGGCGGTTCCATCTCCATCACGAACGATGCCTTCGAAGGATCCTGTGCCCTCAACATGCTCCACGCTGCCGGAGAACCCATCCACAACTTCTATCCGGAGGATGTCATGGCTGGACACGGCACCTACAGCGTCATGGCCCGCGCCGACGATTTCATCAGTGACAACGTGCTCGAGTTGCTCGCCGGAGACGCGGCAGGCAGTCCCGCATTGACCATCACACTGCGCCCATTGGGCACCGACAACCCCGGCATCGCCGTCACCGGTTTCGGCGTGGATGTGGCCACGGACGCCACCATGGAGCAGGGTGAATGGTATGAGGTGGTCGCCGTGCTCGGCGAAGCCACCATGAGCCTCTCCATTGACGGCGCTTCCGTCCTGGAGGTGGACCTTCCCGCAGACTTGCCGGAGCAGGGCCGCTTCAAGTTGGCCAGCGCCTATTCGGGCAGCTATGACAACATGAGCTACCTCCCGGAGGACCCCTGTCCAGTGGTGGAGCAGTTCATGCGCACCGTTTACGCCGTGGACGGCTGCGGCAATGAAGCTTCCGCATCCCAGATCATCAGCGTGATCGATACGGTTGCTCCGGTGCTCACCTTCGTACCCGCCGATGCGGACATCGACTGCTCGGAGGACTTCCCCATGCCGGAAGACGGTGCCGATTGGATGGCCACGGCCGAGGATGCCTGCACCGACGTGACCGTGACCTGGTCCGATGAAGTGGTGCCCAATGCCTGCCCCGGCAGCAGCACCCTCTACCGCACGTTCACGGCAACGGATGCCTGTGGCAATGCGACCTCCGCCATGCAGACCATCGCCCAATCCGATACGGAAGCTCCCCAACTCGACGAGGGTCTGCTCCCCGAGGATGAGCTTGTCAGCTGCGATGCCGTTCCGGCTCCGCTCGACAGCTCCGCCTTCGGCGCCACCGACAACTGCAACGATTGGACCTTCGAGTACAGCGAGGAAATCCAGCCTGGATCCTGTGCATTTGATTACGTCCGGATTGACACCTACACCTTTACGGATTGTGACGGCAACGCCACGGTATTCGTACACACCCTCGATGTGGAGGATGTGACGGCTCCCAGTTTCACCTTCTTCCCCGAGGATGTGGACATCCTCTGTACGGAGGACTTCCCCATGCCGGAGGATGGTGCCGAGTGGATGGCCACAGCCGAAGACAACTGTAGCGATGTGACGATCACTTGGGAAGACGTCGTGGAGCCGAATGCCTGCCCCGGAAGCAGCACCCTGATGCGGACTTTCACGGCGGTGGACGCCTGCGGCAATGCCACGTCCCAGACGCAGACCATCGCGCAGTACGACGATGAAGCCCCCCAGCTCAATGAGGACCTCCTCCCCGAGGATGTGCTCGTAGACTGCGATGCCGTGCCCGCCACGCTCGAGAGCGCCGACTTCGAGGTGACGGACAACTGCAATACGTGGAGCTTCGAGGTCGAGTCCGACACCACGGATCTGGACCCCTGCGGTGCCATCTACACCCGTGTGGACACCTACACCTTCACGGATTGCGATGGCAACGCCACGGTATTCGTGCACACGGTGGAGGTACAGGACACCACCCCGCCGATGTTCCTCTACTTCCCTGAGGACGATTCCCTGGCCTGCACAGAAGAGTATCCGCTGCCCACCGACGGTGTGGAGTGGCTGGCCACAGCCGAGGACAACTGCGCCTCCGTGGACATCTCGTGGACGGACGAAATCGTGCCCGGCGATTGCCCCGGCGAGGACACCCTGTACCGCACCTTTACCGCACTCGATGCATGCGGCAACGCTTCGACCGAGGTCCATACGCTGTTCCGCTATGATGATGTCGCCCCCGAGATCGGCGTCTTCCCGAACGACACGACCATCGATTGCGACCCGGCGAATGAGATTCCCACGCTGGACAGCAGCTACTTTGAAGTCACGGACAACTGCAACCCCTGGACCTTCGACGTGTCCACCGAATACGATGGGGATCCGGATACCTCCTGCTTCTACACGCGCTTTGACACCTATGTCTTCACCGACTGCAGCGGCAATGCGACCTCCTACGTCCATGTGATCAGTGTCCAGGACACGACCGGACCCGAAATCACGAACGACCCCATTGACCTGTTCCTCGAGTGCCCCCAGGAAGTGCCTGAGTTCAATACGAATGAGCCGTTGGCCGCCTACGCCGACCTCATCGAGAGCCTGAGCATCACGGACGCCTGCAACGGTGACCTGTCGGTGTTGTCCGCCACCTACGAAGACGAAGTGACGGTGAGTGTCGATGCCACCCACTATACGATGGTGCGTCACTGGGTCTTCACCGACCAATGCGGCAATGAGACCGAGTACGACCAGATCATCGACGTGAACGAGCCCGACCTCGAGCTTCCCAATGCGTTCAGCCCCGGAGGCAACGGCTACAACGATGTCTACGTGATCGGCAATCTTGGCACCACCAACGAGGATGGGGAATATTTCCCGCCCTGTGACTGGGGTGGCGACGACGAATCCGTCTACTTCCAGGTATTCAACCGTTGGGGCAGCCTCGTGTATTCGTCCCCTCCGGGTGAGGAATACCAGAACGACTGGGATGGCCGAACGAACGAGGATGGATCCACACGTGTAGTGGATGGCACCTACTTCGTGCTCCTTCAGCTCGGAGATGGACGCCAGTGGGGCAAGTATGTGGATGTGCGCAATGACTGAACCTGTCCTGCCCTGACCCTTTGAACGACACAACGATGAAACGCATTCAGCTTCTTCTGCTCATCCTGCCCCTCATGGGCATGGGCCCGCTCTTGGCCCAGCAGGATGTCATGATCAGCCAGTACCTGTTCAATGGACTCCTGATCAACCCGGGGTATGCCGGATCCCATCCGTACACCTCATCGAGCCTGCTGCACCGCAGCCAATGGAACCAATTCGACGGAGCCCCGACCACCAGCGTGGTGGCGGTGGATGGTGCCCTCCGGAACAACAGCATGGGTGTGGGCATCCTGATGCTCCACGACCAGATCGGCCTGACGACCCAGACCGATGTGGCGGTCAACTTCGCGTACCGCATGCGCCTCGGTGCCGGCCGTCTTGCCTTCGGACTGAAGGGAGGTGTGGCCAATACGCGGGCAGACCTGTTCGCGGCCGAGCTGACGGATCCGGGTGACCCGAACTACAGCGAGAACCAGCAGATCACACAATCCGCCCGATTCGGCTTCGGTGCCTACTATCACATGCAGCGGTTCTACTGCGGCGTCTCGATTCCCACGCTGACTGCGCTGGGCCCTTACGCCCAGACCGTGGAGCCCCATCTGCTGACCACCGCCGGAGTGGTGATCCAGGCCTCCGACGGCGTCATGCTCAAGCCCAGCTTTCTCGTGAAGGGGGTCCAGGGCGCTCCGCTGCAGCTGGACCTCAACCTGCACGCGCTCTTCCAGGAGCGCATCTGGGTGGGTGCCGGATGGCGGTCAGGCGATGCCATCGTGAGCATGATGGAGATCCAGGTCACGCCCGAGCTGCGCATCGGATATGCCCACGACTTCACCCTCAGTGACATCCGCAATTACTCCACGGGTTCCAATGAAATCCTCATCGGCTTCGACTTCGGTCAAGGCATCAGTGCAAAACGTTCCCCCCGCTACTTCTGATTCCATGTTCGACCGACTTTTCTCCCTTTCCCCTTCCCTTCTGTTCGGACTGGCTCTGGGTGGCATGCTGACCATCTCAGGTTGCGCCAGGCTGCACGTTGAAGAGGGTCAAGCCGCATTTGAAGAGCTGCGTTACCAGGATGCCATCCACCATTTCGGCATGGCGGTCCAACGCATGCCGAGCCCGGATTCCTATCGGAAGCTCGCTGCCGCCCACGCGCTGATCAACGAGCCTGCCGAGGCCGCCTCAGCATACTCCTTCCTCATCGCCCAGCCAGAGGCCACCGACGATGACCGCATCTCCTATGCTGAAGTGCTGTTCAAGCAACAGCGCTACTCCGAGGCCGAACGCATCCTCAATGCGGTGAGCCAGCGCGACCCCGGCAATGAGGTCGCCGCCGCCTTGCGCCAAAGCGCCCTGCTCGCGCAGGATGGTTCCCGCGACACGTCCGCCTTCGAACTCGAGCCCTTCCCCACGGAAGGCATCCTGTCGGCTTTCGCTCCCTACCGCTTCGGAAACACCCTCTACTTCACTGGTGCCCTCGAAAAGCCCGGGGCAAGGGACCCCTATACCGACCTGAGCTACACCGACCTCTACCAGGTACCGGTCAGCGGCGGCACCCCGACATTGGTGCCCGGCGTCAATGGCCCCTACCATGACGGCATCGCCACACTGTCTCCCGATGGATCGAAGTTGTTCTTCACCCGCAGCTCGCATGCTCCCGAAAAGGTCGGCAAGCTGTTGCTCGACGACGCCTCGGTCAACAACACCACGCTGTATCAGGCGCGGAAAGGACTGGAGGAATGGACTACCGTGATCGAAATCGGTCTGAGTGACGGATCCAACATGTATGCCCACCCGGCCTTCAGTCCCGATGGTGAAATGATGTACTTCGCCAGCGACATGCCCGGGGGATATGGTGGTATGGACCTCTACCGTCTCGACAGAAACGGGGATACCTGGTCCTTCCCCCCAGTGAACCTGGGTCCAACCGTCAACAGTGCAGGTGACGATGTCTTCCCCAGCATGAAGGGACCGGACACCCTGTTCTATGCTTCAGATGCCCAGATCACCCTCGGCGGCCTGGACGTGCTGTACTCCGTGCGCGACGAGAATGGAAACTGGGGCAGCCCCGTGCACCTCGACTATCCACTCAACAGCCAGAGTGACGACTTCTGCATCGCCTTCAATGAGGACGGCAAGTCGGGCTTCGTATCCTCGGACCGCTATGGTTACGACCGCGTCATGAAATTCCGCATCGTGGACAAGCCGCTGCTCGTGCGCGGTGAAGTCGTCGACAGCGAAACGGGAGAGCCCATCCCCAATGCCAAGGTGAACCTGGTTGACGCGGAAGACGGCAGTGCCGTCGCCCTCATGAGCGATGATGCCGGTGCATTCGAATTGAACCTCCCCCACGGCCGCAACTATCGCGCCGAGGCCACGATGGACACTTACTTCGCCGAGAACATCACGATCGAGACTCCCCGGGACATCCTCGTGCGTGACTTCTCCCTGACCATAGAGCTGACACCGGCGAGCGAATTGACCGATGAGGAATACGCCAGTGCCATCCGTCCCGGCGACAGCTTCGAACTGCCCGAGATCCGTTGGGACTATGACAGCTATCGCTTGCGCGAGGAGGCCAAGCCGGCCCTGTCGCTGGTGGCGGATTTCCTCCGCAACCGTCCCGGAATCGAGGTGGAGCTGCGCTCGCATTGCGATGCGCGCGGCTCTGACCGTTACAATGAGAAACTCAGTGAGCGCCGAGCGGAATCCGCCGCACGATATCTCGTGGAGCTCGGAGTCCCCTCGAACCAGGTCGTCCCCGTGGGCGTCGGTGAGGAGGAGCTCCGCAACGAATGCGGAAATGGCGTCCCGTGCTCCGAGGCCAAACACCAAGAAAACCGAAGGACAGAGTTCCTTGTGGTCCGTACTGAGGACCGCGAGAACTGAGGCCCCTTCGATTCCACCATCCCATTTGAACCAAAAGAAAAAGGGGGACTCACGTCCCCCTTTTTCTTTTTCTGACCCCCACCCATTCCGCGGTCGAAGCCGGTCATCACAGCATACAGCTCAGGCGAAGTGAGGGCCCGGATAGTATGCGGTATCTCCCAATTCCTCCTCGATGCGGAGCAATTGGTTGTATTTGGCGATCCGGTCACTCCGTGAGGCACTTCCGGTCTTGATCTGACCGGTGCTCAAGGCAACTGCGAGGTCTGCAATGGTGGTATCCTCGGTCTCGCCACTCCGGTGGCTCATGACGCTGGTGTACCCGCAGCGGGTCGCAAGCTGCACGGCCTCGATGGTCTCCGTCAAGGTTCCGATCTGGTTCACCTTGATCAGGATGGAATTCGCAACCCCCTCTTCGATGCCCCGGCTCAGCCGCTCCACGTTGGTCACGAAGAGGTCATCTCCAACGAGCTGGGTGTTCTCCCCCAGGGCGTCGGTCATGAGCTTCCAGGTGGCCCAATCGTCCTCATCACAGCCGTCCTCGATGCTGATGATCGGGTACTTGCCGCGGAGCTCCTTCCAGTAGTCCACCCAGGCGGCCCCATCCATCTGTTTGCCGACACCGGAAAGGACGTACAGGCCCTTCTCCTTGTCGTAGAACTCACTGCTCGCCGCATCCAGCGCGAGCTGGAAATCCTCATCGGGCTTGTAGCCCGCCTTCTCGATGGCCATCAGGATGGTATCCAGTGCCTCTTCGTTGGAATTGAGGTTCGGGGCAAATCCACCCTCGTCGCCGACATTGGTGCTCAAGCCCTTGGCAGACAGGACCTTCTTGAGGTGATGGAAGACCTCCGCACCCATGCGCAAGCCATCGGCGAACGTATCCGCACCCACAGGCATGATCATGAATTCCTGGATGTCGATCGCATTGTCTGCGTGGGACCCCCCGTTGATGATGTTCATCATGGGAACCGGCATCAGGTTGGCGTTGACCCCGCCGATGTAGCGATAGAGGGGTTGGCCGAGGGACCCGGCAGCGGCCTTGGCCACGGCCAGACTCACGCCGAGCAGGGCGTTGGCACCGAGGTTCCCTTTGTTTTCGGTACCATCCAGGTCAATGAGATAGTGGTCGATGCCCACCTGATCGAAAATGTCCATGCCGACCAGTTCCTCTGCGATGGGGCCGTTCACATTGGCGACGGCCTTCTTCACACCCTTTCCGAGGTAGCGGCCTTCCTCGCCATCCCGAAGCTCCACGGCCTCATGGACTCCGGTGCTGGCTCCTGAAGGAACCGCCGCGCGACCCAGAATGCCCTCTCCCGTGACGACTTCGACCTCTACGGTCGGATTGCCCCTGGAATCCAGGATTTCACGGGCATGAATGTGATCGATGTACTGCATGGTCAGGCAGGTTGAGGTGTACTGTGTTGTTTGATTTGGTGCACGAATCGGTCGAAGAGGTGACGGCTGTCGTGAGGGCCGGCACTGGCCTCCGGATGGAACTGAACCGAGAATACAGGCCTGCCTTCCAGTCGGATGCCCGCCACCGTACCGTCATTCAGGTGCTCATGGGTCACCACGATTCCAGTACAATCAGCGAGGGAACCACGGCTGACAACGAACCCATGGTTCTGGGAGGTAATCTCACATTTGCCACTCTCGAGGTCCTTTACCGGGTGGTTGACCCCTCGGTGGCCCTGGAACATCTTTTCCGTCTTCAGGCCCTGACTCAATGCGATCAACTGATGGCCCAGGCAGATGCCGAAGACCGGTTGTCCCAAGTCAATGATGTCCTGGATCAACGCAATGGTATCCGGCATGGCTGATGGATCCCCGGGACCATTGGATATCATCCAACCTGACGGGCCCCAATCCTTCATCTCGTCCAGGGTCGATCCCATCGGGAATTGCCTCACGAATGCGCCGCGCTCCACCAGACACCGCGTGATGTTCTCTTTGTTTCCCAGATCGAGCAGGGCAATCCTCACGGCGCTCCCGGGATCTCCGGCATCCTCCGCAGACCCTCTGGTCACCCGGCTGGACAGTTCAAGGCCTTCCATGGAAGGGGTTTCCCGTAACCGTTCCATGAGCTCGGCATCCGATGTGCCGTCACTCGAAATGAGGGCGTTCATTGCCCCACAATCCCTAATGTGCTGGATCAGACCCCGCGTATCGATATCGGATATGCCCACGATGCCATCGCGCTCCAGACGGTCCGCCAGCGTCTCGATTTCCCCTACACGACTGGCCACCTCGCTGAAGTTGCGCACGACCAGACCGGCAATCTGGGTGCTCCCACTTTCATTCTCCTCCGCGTGCACACCGTAATTCCCGATATGGGCCGTCGCCATGACGAGGACCTGTCCCTTGTAGCTGGGGTCCGTGAAAATCTCCTGGTAGCCGTACATGCCTGTATTGAAGGCCACCTCTCCCGTGGTCGTTCCGATGGCACCAATGGCTTTTCCCTCGAACCGGGTGCCATCCTCCAGAAGTAGGACTGCGGAGGCCTTGGTCTGTGATGAATCGAGCTGCGTCATTGCGCCGCGAAGATAGACCTGCATTTCAGGCTACAAGCGTTCTTCTCACTGAGAGTGAGAACAGACTTTGCACAGCGGTTGAAAGGACCGTGAATGAAAAAGGGAGGCCCGAGGACCTCCCTTTTCAAATGGGCTTGGTGTTGCTCACTCGGCCGGCTTCTCCTCATCGCCTTCGGCCTCTGCAGCCGGGGTGTCTTCGGCTGGAGCCTCGGGAGCAGCCTCAGCGGCAGGTGCTTCCTCAGCAGGTGCCTCCGCAGCAGGCGCTTCCTCAGCGGGAGCCTCAGCAGCAGGCGCTTCCTCAGCGGGAGCCTCAGCTGCAGGCGCTTCATCAGCGGGAGCCTCAGCAGCAGGCGCTTCCTCAGCGGGCGCCTCAGCAGCAGGCGCTTCCTCAGCGGGCGCCTCAGCGGCAGGTGCTTCCTCAGCGGGAGCCTCAGCAGTGGCCACGTCCTCCACCACTTCGGCAGTGGTGGCTTCGGCAGCTGCAGCCGGAGCAGCTGCAGCTGCTCCTCCGCGGCGGGAGCGGCGACTGCGCTTCTTCTTCGACTTTGCCTCGTTTCCATACAGCTCGTTGAAATCCACGAGCTCGATCATGCACATTTCAGCGTTGTCGCCCAATCGATTGCCCACGCGGATGATGCGGGTGTACCCGCCCTCACGGGTGGCCACCTTTGGTCCGACCTCATTGAACAGTTCGGTCACGGCATGCTTGTCCCGCAGGTAGCGGAAGCACACGCGGCGGCTGTGGGTGGAATCCTCCTTCGAACGGTTCACCAACGGCTCCACGAAGCCACGCAGGGCCTTGGCCTTGGCAAGCGTTGTGGTGATGCGCTTGTGCTCGATCAGGCTGCAGGCCATGTTGGCCATCATCGCCTTGCGATGGGCGGTTTGGCGACCGAGGTGATTGAATTTCTTTCCGTGTCTCATGATGACGGCACTTGGGGTCGCGGATTACTCCGCGTCCAACTTGTACTTGCTGACGTTCATACCGAATTGCAGGCCCTTGCTCTCTACGAGGTCCTCGAGCTCGGTCAAGCTCTTCTTTCCGAAGTTGCGGAACTTCAACAGATCGTTCTTGTTGTAGGCCACCAGGTCACCGAGCGAATCGATGTCCGCAGCCTTCAGACAGTTCAAGGCACGCACGCTGAGGTCCATGTCGACCAGCTTGGTCTTCAGGAGGTGGCGCATGTGCAATGAGCTCTCGTCCAGTTCCTCGGATTCATTCTTCTCCACGAAGTCGAGCGTGATCCGCTCCTCGCTGAAGAGCATGAAGTGCTCAATGAGGATGCGGGCAGCCTCCTGGAGCGCATCCTTCGGCGCAATGGATCCGTCGCACTGGAGTTCGAGGATGAGCTTCTCATAGTCCGTCTTCTGCTCCACACGGAAGTTCTCGATCTCGTACTTGACGTTGCGGATCGGGGTGAAGATGGAATCGATGAAGATGGTATCCACCGTGGCCTCGTCGTGCTTGTTCTCCTCTGCGGGGACATAGCCACGGCCTTTCTGGATGCGGATCTCCATGCTCAACTGGACCCCTGAATCGAGGTTGCAGATGACATGGTCGGGGTTCATCACCTGGAAGGCCGAGGTGAATTTGCCGATGTCACCCGCCACGAAGGTGTCCTGGCCACCGATGACGATGTTGACCACCTCGTGGTCGACATCCTCGATCTGGCGCTTGAAGCGGACCTGCTTCAGGTTGAGCACCATTTCGGTGACATCCTCCACCACGCCTTTGATGGTGCTGAACTCGTGCTCCACACCTTCGATGCGGAGTTGGGTGATGGCATAACCCTCCAAGCTGGAGAGCATGATGCGGCGGAGCGCATTGCCGATGGTCACGCCGAAGCCGGGCTCCAGGGGACGGAATTCAAACCGACCGCTGAAGTCATCGGACTCAAGCATGATGACCTTGTCTGGCTGCTGAAAATCGAGAATCGCCATTTCGGATGTGCTGGTTGTGATTACTTGCTGTAGAGCTCGACGATGAGGGACTCCTTGATGTTCTCCGGAATCTGATCCCTTGAGGGGACTGCGATGACCGTTCCTGCGAGGGCGTTGCCATCCCAGTCGAGCCACTCGTGACGCTGGCCTCCGGAAGCGAGGGCTCCCGTCACCACCTCGAGGGACTTGGACTTCTCACGGACAGCCACCACGTCTCCGGGGCGCACCCGGTAGGACGGGATGTTCACCACCTTGCCGTTCACCGTGACGTGACGGTGGCTGACAAGCTGACGCGCTCCACGGCGGGTCGGGCTGAGGTTCAGGCGGAACACCACGTTGTCGAGGCGCAACTCACAGAATTGGAGTAGCACCTCACCTGTGATGCCAGGCTTGGCCTGGGCGCGCTCGAACATGTTCCGGAACTGGCGCTCCAGGATGCCGTAGGTGTACTTGGCCTTCTGCTTCTCTGCGAGCTGGACCGAGTACTCGGACTCCTTCTTGCGGCGGCGGTTCGGGCCGTGTTGGCCAGGGCCGTAGGGACGACGCTCGAGTGCCTTGTCAGGGCCGAAGATGGCCTCCTTGAAGCGACGGGTGATTTTGGACTTTGGTCCGCGGTAACGTGCCATGTGGTCTTGCTTGTTTCTTTCGGTTCCCTGGGATCAGACGCGACGGTGCTTCGGGGGACGGCAACCGTTGTGGGGCATCGGTGTGATGTCCACGATTTCGGTGACTTCAATCCCCATGTTGTGCAGGGTACGGATGGCGCTCTCGCGGCCGCTTCCGGGACCCTTCACGAAGACCTTCACCTTCTTCAAACCGTGTTCCATGGCTTCCTTGCCGCAATCCTCTGCAGCGCATTGGGCGGCGTAGGGGGTGTTCTTCTTGGAACCGCGGAATCCCATCTTGCCCGAACTGGACCAGGAAATGACCTGGCCGGTGGCATTGGTGAGGGAAATGATGATGTTGTTGAAGGAGGCATGGATGTGGGCTTGGCCCATGGCATCCACTTTGACCTTCTTCTTCGACTTCTTGGTGGTCTTGGCCATCGTTTTGGGGAGTTGATCGATTCTGTGTCCCGGGACAGGGACGTTGAATTACTTCTTCTTGTTTGCGACTGTCTTCCGCTTGCCCTTGCGGGTACGGGAGTTGTTCTTGGTGCGCTGTCCACGGAGGGGCAGACCAAGACGGTGGCGGATGCCACGCTGGCAGCCGATGTCCATCAGACGCTTGATGTTCATTTGGACTTCGGAGCGGAGCTCACCTTCCACGCGGATCTCGGAGATGATCTCACGAATCTTGGTGATTTCCTCGTCCGACCAATCCTGGACGCGCTTGTCCTCGGAGACTGCAGCCTGGGAGAGAATGTCGGTGGCGCGGGAGTGTCCGATGCCGTAGACGTAGGTCAGGGCAATTACTCCACGCTTGTTCCGGGGGATGTCGATACCGGCGATACGGGCCATGGCGAATGCGGTTTAGCGTCGGGGATCAACCCTGGCGCTGCTTGAATTTTGGATTCTTCTTGTTGATGACAAAGAGTCGCCCCTTACGTCGGACGATCTTGCAATCCGCTGAGCGGACCTTCAGAGATGCACGGGTCTTCATGACGGTCTGTTTTCTTACTTGCATCGGAACGAAATGCGGCCCTTGCTGAGGTCGTACGGACTCATGTCCACACGGACCCTGTCACCGGGGAGAATCTTGATGTAGAACTTCCTCATCTTCCCCGAGATGTGCGCCGTGATGACGTGCCCATTCTCCAGCTCCACCCGGAACATGGCGTTCCCAAGAGCTTCGGTGATGGTTCCGTCTTGCGTGATCGACGCTTGCTTGGCCATGGATTTCTGTTTTCGTTTCCTGTTTGATGTGACGCCTCAATCCAACTTCACTGCCCCGAGGGCCTCCTCAATCCATTTGAATGTCGAAAGAACTTCCGCCTTGCCTTCCCGCACCACCACGTCGTGTTCGAAGTGGGCGCTGGGCAACCCGTCCGCCGCGGCAATGGTCCAACCATCGCTCTCCTGCACCACCTCCTTGCGGCCGAGGTTGATCATCGGCTCGATGGCGAGGACCATGCCTTCCACGAGTTTGACACCGTTTCCGGGGCGCCCGTAATTGGGCACTTCCGGCGGCTCGTGCAGGTTGGACCCCACGCCGTGACCGACCAGCTCACGGACCACACCATACCCGGAGGCTTCGGCGTGTTCCTGGACTGCCCAACCGATATCGCCGATGCGGTTGCCCGCAATCGCTTCCTCGATGGCGTCCTCGAGGCACTCCTGCGTCACCTTCAGCAGGCGCCGCACTTCGGGACGGACCTCCCCCACCATGAAGGTGTAGGCGCTGTCCCCGTAGTACCCTTCCTTGAGCACCCCACAGTCGATGGACACGATGTCCCCCTCCTGCAATGGGTCTCCGTTGGGAATCCCGTGGACCACATGGTGGTTCACGGAGGTGCAGAGCGTAGCGGGGAAGCCATTGTATCCTTTGAATCCCGGCTCTGCGCCGTGATCCCGGATGAAGGTTTCCGCTACCTGATCCAACTCCAGGGTGGTGACCCCGGGGCGAATCAGCTTGGCCACTTCGGCCAAGGTTCTTCCGACAAGCAAAGAACTCGTTCGGAGAAGCTCGATTTCGGATTCGGTTCGAACCTGTATCCGTCCTCTTGCCATTCCGATCAGCCCGCCATTCCGCTCACACTCGTCCCTTGACGGCCCCGGAGCTTTCCGGATTCCATCAGGGAGTCGTATTGACGGGACAGCAGGTAGCTTTCAATTTGCTGGAGGGTGTCGAGAATGACCCCCACCATGATCAACAGCGACGTTCCGCCGAAGAAAATGCTGAATGCCTGCGCGTGCGTCAGGTTCAGCGTAAAGACGATGGCCGGCAGCACCGCGATCAGTCCAAGGAAGATGGCACCCGGCAGTGTGATTTTCGAAATCACGTTGTCGAGGAATTCCATCGTGGGACGACCGGGCTTCACACCGGGCACGAAGTTGTTCTGGCGCTTCAGGTCATCCGCCATCTGTTGCGGATTGACCGTGATGGCCGTGTAGAAATAAGTGAATGCCACGATCATCACGAAGAACAACAGGTTGTACCAGAAACCGTTGAAATCTCCGAGCGCGATGAGGATTTCGTTGTCCGCGAGGCTCTCACTCTGGGTGAGATAAAGCGGCACGAACATGATCGCCTGTGCAAAGATGATGGGCATGACACCACTGGAGTTCACCTTCAAGGGGATGTAACTCCGTGCGGCTGCACCCTTGGGCAAGTATGACGCTCCGGCATTTGCCTGAAGGCTGGTCATCTCGACCGGCACCTTCCGCACGGCCTGCACGAGCGCTACGGAGAGTCCGATGACGATGAGCAATGCCGCAATCTCCACCAGGAAGAAGAAGAAGTTCGTATCCGGGTGGTTGAACTCCTGTATGATGGCCTGGGGGAACGTCGCGATGATGCCGATCATGATCAACAGGCTGATGCCGTTTCCGACGCCGCGCTCCGTGATCCGCTCACCGAGGTACATGATGAGCAGCGTGGAGGAAGTCAGGATCAACACCGCGCAGAACCACCAGAATCCGGAAGGGTCCGCCACGGCACCCGGTACCGAGACCACTGAGGAAGCGAGGTATCCCGGAGCCTGCACCAACGTGATGGCGATGGTCAGGAATCGGGTCCACTGGTTGATCTTCTTCCGTCCGCTCTCGCCCTCTGCCTGCATCTTCTGGATGGTCGGCACAGCCAAGCCCATCAACTGCATGATGATGCTCGCTGAGATGTAGGGCATGATGCCCAAGGCGAAAATGGAGGCACGCGAGAAAGCACCACCCGTGAACAGGGACAGGATGCTGCCGAGGCCACCTCCTCCCAAGGCGCTCATCTGCTCCGCGAGGGCGTCACTGTCGACACCCGGGATGACGATGAAGCTGCCAATCCTGTAAACGAGGATGAAGCCGAAGGTGATTCCGAGGCGCCTGCGCAATTCCTCGTGGGCCCAGATGTCCCGAAGTTTCTTGAAAAGCCGACCCATTGCTTACTGGATTGCTTCGATGCTGCCTCCGGCGCCCTCGATGGCCGCCTGTGCGGAAGCGGAAAATTTGTGTGCGGTGACCTTCACTCCGGCCTTCAATTCACCACGTCCGAGGATCTTCACGAGATCCTTCTTCTGGGCGAGACCATTCTCCACGAGGAGGGCAGGGGTGATTTCAGTCAGGGACTTCCTGTCGATCAGCTCCTGGAGCGTATCCAGGTTGATGCCCTTGTATTCGACCCGGTTCGGATTCTTGAAGCCAAACTTGGGAACACGGCGTTGGAGCGGCATCTGGCCACCCTCGAAACCAATCTTGGACTTGTAACCGGAACGGGACTTGGCTCCCTTGTGACCGCGGGTAGAGGTCCCTCCGTGACCGGAGCCCTCTCCACGACCAACTCGCTTGCGCTGCTTGATGGAACCCTTCGCCGGCTTGAGGCTGTTGAGATTCATGATTGTGCTGGTTGGGGATTATTGTTCTTCAACCTTGACGAGGTGGCTCACCTTGCGGACCATGCCCAGAATCTGGGGTGTGGCCTCGTGCTCCACGGGGTTGTTGAGTTTCTTGATGCCCAACGCCTGAAGCGTGAGCTTCTGACGCTTGGGGCGGTTGATGGCACTGCGTACCTGGGTGATCTTGATCTTGGCCATGCTGCTTATCCGTTGAAGACGCGGTCGACGGAAATTCCGCGAAGTTCGGCCACGTCCGATGCACTGCGCATCATGGTGAGTGCCTTGAATGTCGCCTTGACCACATTCTGGGTGTTGGATGAGCCCAACGACTTGGCGAGTACGTCCTTGATTCCGGCGCTCTCCAGCACGGCGCGCATGGCACCGCCCGCAATCACACCCGTACCAGGGGTGGCCGGCTTGACCAGTACACGCGCTCCGGCAAACACCGCCTCCTGGGCGTGGGGTACCGTACCGTTGATGACGGGCACCTCCACCATGTTCTTCTTGGCATCCTCGATGCCTTTCTGGATGGCGGTCACCACCTCGCGGCTGCGGCCTGAACCATGACCCACCTTGCCCTTCTCATCGCCAACGACGACGATGCCGGTAAAGGTGAACGTACGACCGCCCTTCGTGGTCTTGGTCGAACGGTTGATGGTCACCAAGCGGTCCTTGATGTCACTCTCGGGCTGGTTGTTATCCCGGTCGTTGCGCCGACGGTTGTTGTTGTCTCTCATGATGGCTTCAGAATTGGAGACCGCCTTCACGGGCGGCGTCGGCGAGGTTCTTCACACGGCCGTGGTAGAGGTAACCGTTGCGGTCGAAGACCACATTCTCGATTCCTGCCGCCTTGGCTGCCTCGGCAATCTTGGTGCCGACCAACTTGGCCTGCTCAATCTTGGCAACGCCCTGTGATTCGGGAATGGCCCGAGAGCTGGCGCTCGCGAGGGTCTTGCCTGACAGGTCGTCCACGATCTGGGCGTAGATCTGCTTGTTGGAGCGGAACACGGACAGGCGGGGACGCTCTGCCGTTCCGCTGATCTTACCACGGATGCGCGCCTTGATGCGCATGCGGGTCTTGAGTTTCTTGCTTGCTACAGACATGGCAGATTCAATTACTTGGCTGCAGATTTTCCTGCCTTGCGGCGGATGTACTCATCCACATAGCGGACACCTTTGCCCTTGTAGGGCTCCGGCTTCCGGAGGGAACGGATTTTTGCAGCAACGGTACCGATGAGTTGCTTGTCGTGTGACTCCAGGGTCACCTTGGGATTGGAGCCCTTCTGCGACTCGGCGGCCACTTTCACTTCCTTGGGAAGCTCAATGATGATGGGGTGGCTGAAACCCAAGGCCAGCGTCAACTGCTGACCGGAAGCCTGGGCACGGAAACCCACACCCACAAGTTCGAGCTCCTTCTTGAAACCGTTGGTCACCCCTTCCATCATACCGGCACAGAGCGAGCGGTACAAGCCGTGCTTCGAACGGTGGTCCGGCTGATCCGTGCTGCGGCTGAAGCACACTTCGTTGTCCTTGACCTCCACACCGATGGCGGAATCGAACGCCTGTTCGAGTTCGCCTTTCGGCCCCGAGACCTTGATCACACCGGACTCCACCGTGACGGTGACGCCGGTCGGGATGGCTACGGGTGCATTTCCAATTCTGGACATGGTCGTTCTCCTTTGATTCGATTAATAGACGTAACAGAGCACCTCACCACCCACGTTCATGTGCTTGGCCTCCTTGTCCGTCATCACGCCCTGGGACGTGCTGAGGATGGAGATGCCCAATCCGTTGAGGATGCGCGGAAGGTCGTCCGCCCCGCGGTATGTGCGCAGTCCGGGCTTGCTCATGCGCTGCATCTCGGTGATGGCCGGACGGCGCGTCTTGGGATGGTACTTCAAGGCGATCTTGATGGTACCCTGGGGGCCGTCCTCCACGAACTTGTACGAGAGGATGTAGCCCTTGTCGAAGAGGATCTTGGTAATCTCCTTCTTGATGTTGGACGCGGGAATCTCCACCACCTTGTGGCCGGCCATCTGGCCGTTGCGGATGCGCGTCAGGAAATCGGCGATCGGATCTGAATGCATGGCTTACCAGCTTGCTTTTTTGACTCCGGGGATCTTGCCTTCGAGGGCCATCTCGCGGAAGGTCACACGGCTGATGCCGAATTGACGCATGTAACCACGGGGACGTCCCGTCAACTGGCAACGGTTGTGAAGGCGCACCGGGGAAGAGTTCTTGGGGAGCTTCTGAAGGGCATCCCAGTCTCCAGCCTCCTTCAGTGCTTTGCGCTTGGCTGCATAACGGGCGACGAGGCGCTCACGCTTGCGCTCACGCGCTTTCATTGATTCCTTGGCCATATCGTATCAGTTCTTCTTGAAGGGGAAACCGAACGCGGCGAGCAGCTCCTTGGCTTCCTCGTTGGTCCGGGCATTGGTGACGATGGTGATGTGCATCCCGTTGAGGTGCTTCACCTTGTCGAGGTCGATTTCCGGGAAAATGATTTGCTCCTGGACGCCGAAGCTGAAGTTGCCGCGGCCATCGAAGCCGGACGCCTTCACACCCTGGAAGTCGCGGGTACGCGGCAGGGCAACGTTGATCAGGCGGTCGAGGAACTCGTACATACGCTCACGGCGCAAGGTCACCCGTGCACCCACAGGCATGCCCTTCCGGAGCTTGAAGTTCGAGACGTCCTTCGTGGAATACGTCGCCACGGCCTTCTGGCCGGTGATCTGGGCGAGCTCCTCGAGGGCGCCATCCACAATCTTGCGGTCTGCGATGGCCTTGCCCAAACCTTGATTCAGGCAAATCTTCTCGATTTTGGGCACCTGCATGAAGCTCTTGTATTCGAAGCGCTCCTGGAGCTTGGGTACGACTTCGTCGTCGTACTGATGCTTGAGTCGGGGTACGTAGCTCATCAGTTCAGCGTTTGATCGGATTTCTTGCTGTAGCGGACCAGCTTGCCATCGTCTCCGCGGCGGCGTCCGACGCGGGTGGCGTTGCCGTTACCGTCCACCAGCATCACATTGGAGATGTGGATAGGGGCTTCCTTCTTTTCGATGCCACCCTGGGGATTGGCCGGGCTCGGCTTGACGTGCTTGGTCACCACGTTGACGCTCTCAACGAGCACACGGTCGTCCTTGCGCAACACCTGCATGACCGTGCCGGTCTTGCCCTTGTTGCCGCCTGCGATCACCTTCACGGTATCGCCCTTCTTGATTTTGACGCGCTTGTACATGGTCCTGTGGTTAGAGCACCTCCGGTGCGAGGGAGACGATTTTCATGAAGTCCTTCTCGCGCAGCTCACGGGCCACCGGCCCGAAAATGCGCGTACCGCGGATCTCGCCTGTGGCATTGAGGAGGACGCAGGCGTTGTCATCGAAGCGGATGTAGGATCCGTCGGGACGGCGAACCGCCTTCTTGGTGCGCACAATGACCGCCTTGCTGACGGTACCCTTCTTCACGCCGCCATTCGGTGCCGCATCCTTGACGGTGACGACCACCTTGTCGCCGATGCTGGCGTAGCGCCGGCGCGTACCACCGAGCACGCGGATGCACAACACTTCGCGTGCTCCACTGTTGTCGGCAACCGCCATCCGGGATTCTTGCTGGATCATGGCTCTTCAGTTTTCTTATTGGACGACCCCTGGATTACTTGGCCCTTTCGACCACCTCCACGAGGCGCCAGCACTTGTTCTTGCTCAACGGGCGCGTCTCCATGATGCGCACCGTATCGCCGATGCCACAGGTCTCCTGCTCATCGTGTGCGGTGAACTTCCGGGTGCGCTTCACGAACTTGGAGTACTTCGGGTGCTTCTCCTTGTACTCGACCGTCACCGTGATGGTCTTCTGCATCTTGTTGGAGGTGACGATGCCCTGACGCACCTTCCGGAGGTTGCGCTTGTCCGTGGACTGCTCGGTTGCGGTTTGCTCGGCGGTCATGACTTCTGTTCTTCTGCTTTGGCGTTCTTGCGTGCGTTGAGCTCCGTCAACATGCGTGCGATGTCGCGGCGCTTCTGGCGCAGCTGGAACGGGCTCTCGAGGCCCGCAATGGTGTGATTGAAACGCAGTTTTTGCAGGGCTTCACGCTCTGCGTCGATGCGCTCCTTGAGATCGAGGTCGCTCAGACCGGTGATTTCGTTCATCTTCATGATTCCCTCGATTGATTAGTTGTCGTAGCGGGCTACGAAACGGCAGCGCACGGAAAGCTTCTGAGCACCCAGGCGCAATGCCTCTTGTGCGATGGCCTCGGACACACCGTCCACTTCGAAGAGGACGCGGCCGGGCTTGACCGGAGCCACCCAGTGGCTGACGGCACCCTTACCCTTACCCATACGCACCTCGAGCGGCTTGCTGGTAATCGGCTTGTCCGGGAAAATCCGGATCCACACCTGGCCCTCACGCTTCATGTAGCGGTTGATGGCAATACGGGCGGATTCGATTTGACGGGAGGTGATGAAACCCATGTCCGTCGTCTTGATGGCGAAAGTGCCATAGGCGATGCTGCTGCCACGCTGGGCCAGACCGCGCACGCGGCCCTTCTGCATCTTCCTGTATTTCGTTCTTTTCGGCTGAAGCATGATACTGGGCTTTAGCTACGGGGTTCACGACGGCGGCGGCGGCGCTCCGGACGATCGCCTCCGCGACCTCCACGTGCACCTCCACGCTTGTCTTCCTTGCTCGGGTCGGCCGGGCTGAGGTCGGGCTTGCCGTAAACCTCACCACGGAAGACCCAGACCTTCACGCCGATGCGGCCATAGGTCGTGTGGGCTTCCACCAACGCGTAATCGATGTCGGCACGGAACGTGTGCAGCGGCACACGGCCCTCCATGAAGGTCTCGGAACGGGCAATCTCCGCACCGTTGAGACGACCGGCGATGCCGATCTTGATGCCTTCGGCACCCATGCGCATGGAGCTCGCGATGGACATCTTGATGGCCCGGCGGTAGCTGATTCGCGCCTCGAGTTGACGTGCCACGCTCTCTGCCACGAGGCGGGCATCGAGTTCGGGACGCTTGATTTCGAAGATGTTGATTTGGATCTCCTTCTTGGTGAGCTTCTTGAGCTCCTCACGCAGCTTGTCGACCTCTTGGCCGCCCTTGCCGATGATGACACCGGGACGGGCCGTGTGGATGGTGACCGTCACCAACTTCATGGTGCGCTCGATGACCACACGGGAGACGCTCGCCTTCACGAGACGGGCACGCAGGTATTTGCGGATCTTGTCGTCCTCGACAATCTTGTCGACGTAGCTCTTGCCTCCGTACCAATTGGAGTCCCATCCCTTGA
>CAXQGL010000011.1:0-2375 GCA_964223495.1 Candidatus Nitrosopumilus sp.
TGCGAGGTGGATTTCGAATTCGAGCAGGCGCTCGATGAGGATGGTGTGCCCCTGCCATACAACATTGTGGCCTACGTGGACGAGCCTGAGGCCGACACCTATTACTTCTGGACGTTCGGAGATGGCAATGAGTCCGATGAGCCGAATCCGACCCATGTCTACGAAGAGGTCGGCAACTACGAGGTCTGCCTGACGGTGACGCAGATGGAGGGCAACATGCTGGAATGCACCGCGACCTATTGTGATACGTTGATGATTGACATGGATGGCCTCGTGCGGCAGCAGATGATCCTCAACATCCTGTTCCCCGGTCAGACGGTCAATTCAGTTGCAGAACACGGGATGGCGTTGGAGGTGCATCCCAATCCGGCAGCCGATGTCGTGCGCATCCGAGCGGAAGGCGGTATCGAATCCGCCGTTGTCCGAACGGTGGATGGCCGTTTGGTGGGTCGCTGGGCGCCGCATGGAAGTCAGGTGATGGAGCTTTCAAGTGCGGCTTGGCCTACAGGATCGTACGTGGTTGTGGTGAAGACTGCGACCGGAGTGCAGCGAAGCCGATTGCTGGTGCAGCACTGACGGCCTGTGCCCAAGGGCAGGTTGAGTGATCGTTGCGTCACGTTCTGCGTCGGAGAGATTGGAAAAGCCCTGCCTCGGCGGGGCTTTTCCATTAGGGTATCGCGAGGGGACATGGGGTGAGCAATCTCACAGCCACGGTTGATTTGTGCCCACATGAGGAAGGAGCAGGGTGAAGTCATTGAATGGGCTTCCACAAGGGAAGCTGTTCACCTTAAAACCCTTTCCACAACATGAACTGCCAACAACGCTTGGCCTCCTTGTTCCTATGCGCATGCTACTCCCTGGGCAGTGCACAGGCCCAAGAGGTCACTTACCCTGCAAACCCCGATATGACCGGGGACAACATGATCTACATGGCGGATATCCTGGAGGTACTCGCCCTGTTCGAGTCCGAGTACATCCCGGAGTCCATCACGGTGGACGGGATGACACTCGAAGCGTATCTCATCCTTCTCAATGCCCAGATTGCCGCACTTGGTTCCGGCGTCGATGGTGAGGATGGGGTCGGTATTGCTGCCATTGTCGACAATGCAGATGGTACGCTGACCATTGAACTCACCGATGGTACCGCCTACACCACCAATGACCTGACGGGTCCTGCGGGACCTGCCGGTGCCCCTGGAGCTGATGGAGCTGATGGTTCCGACGGTGCACCCGGTGCCCCTGGAGCTGACGGTGCCGATGGTGCCCCTGGAGCTGACGGAGCTGATGGTGCTGATGGCGTCGGAATCGACAACATCGCCATCAGTCCCGGTGGTCAGCTTGGCGTGTTGCTGTCGAATGGCGTCTTTCTCAATCTGGGATGTGTGGTCGATGTGGATGGCGATGATGTCTGTGATGCCAACGATGCCTGCACGGATATGGATGCCGTCAATTTCGATGCCTTGGACAATGGTCCATGCCTGTACAACAAATGGTTCATTCCCGAAGTAGTGGGCTATGGTCCTGCATTTCTGGGCACTGCTGCGCCTCCCGGGTATCGGGAAGCGCATTTCGACTGTGTTCAGGAGATTGTGGATGCGGACCCCTGGTGCATTGAGGTGGCTTGGGACAACATCTGCAACAATGCCTATGAGAATTGCATCGGGTCCGATGCCGTTCTGCTCGAGGGCTTCGAGTATGCTGTGGGCGACGAGGGTCCTGCCGGGGGGATCATCGTCTATGTCGATACGTTCAACCTCCACCCCGGGTTCGATTACCTCGAGGCGGCAAGCGAAGACCTGACGACAAATACGGATTTCGGTCCGACGGACCAGTTCACTCTGGACTGTGTCCCGATCATCATCATGCAACCCCTCGAGGATGTGGGAGAAGATGATGCACCGGCTGCGGGATTTGTTTCGGATGGTGGTGGTGGTGACATCATTCCTGGTGGATACCGGGTCCGCCACGCAGGTGGAACCGCCATCGGGACAGGTTTGACCAACACCCTTGATCTGGCGAGGTTCCTGTCCTGCTCCCATTCCGCGACGACCAAAGTCCGTCAGTACCGTCAGAATGGATACCAGGATTTCTTCATCCCGAGCATCGCTGAATTGGAGGCCATGGCGACTGTGCTCGGCCCATTGGCCGATGGCGGAGGATTGCTCTCCGGGGGCGGCGGCGGCGGCAAGGGCGGCGGTGGCGATGCCGATTCTGAAATCGGTATGGTGGGAAGCTACTGGAGTTCAAGTGAATTCTCAGAGAACAGCGGTCTTGGCGTCACCGTATTCAATTTTCTCGGCCCTGCTGGTTTCACCACCGGAGCTGCTCCATTTGACCTTGAATTCAAGGTGCGTCCCGTCCGCGCCTTCTGATTC
>CAXQGL010000012.1:0-7943 GCA_964223495.1 Candidatus Nitrosopumilus sp.
CGGCTCGAGCGCGGCGTTGTCCTCTTTCCGGAGGGACGAATACCACCGGAGTTTCAAGAGGTGGGTGTCCGCACATACTTCAGCGACCTGATTCAGTATCGCTACATCCGCAAGTGGGGCTGACCCCCACCCGGCTACGCCTCAATTTTGCCGTCGCGCAAGCGAATTTGGCGGTCGGCCCTTTTGGCCAGGCCTTCGTTGTGGGTCACCAATGCGATGGTGAGGCCGTGGCGGTCCCGCAGATCAAAAAACAAGTCGTGCAGGCTTTCGGCATTGGCGGTATCGAGGTTGCCTGAAGGTTCGTCGGCAAAGAGGAGGGGGGGATTGTTGACCAATGCGCGGGCCACGGCCACGCGCTGCTGTTCGCCTCCGCTGAGTTGGCTCGGCAGGTGTTTGGCCCGGGCGGCGAGGCCGAGTTCCTCCAATCGTGCCATGGCGGCCGCCTCTGCTTCCTTTTCGGATGTACCGCCGACCAAGGCGGGCAGCATGGCGTTCTCGAGGGCGTTGAACTCGGGCAGCAGTTGGTGGAACTGAAAGACGAAGCCGATGTGGGTGTTTCTGAAACGGGCGAGGGCCTTGTCGCGCAGCGTGGAGAGGTCGGTGTTTTCCACGATGACCGAGCCGCTGTCGGCGCGGTCCAACGTGGAGAGAACGTTGAGCAATGTGGTCTTGCCCGCGCCGGAAGGGCCGACGATGGAGACGACCTCTCCAGCGGTCAGCGATACGTCCACGCCCCGCAAGACATGGAGGTCGCCGTGGCTTTTGTGAATGCCGGTCGCCTTGAGCATGTGCGAAAGCTACGTCCGAAGGCTAACTTCGCGGCGCCGAAAAGGCCGCATTCAGAATCCGCAGCGCAATGAACCTCCACGAATTCCAGGGCAAGTCCATTCTCAAACAATACGGTGTCGCCATCCAAGAAGGGCGCGTCGCCTCCTCGCCAGAAGAGGCACACGCTGTGGCTGAACAGCTTCAGGAGGAGACCGGAACCGGTTGGTTCGTGGTCAAGGCGCAGATCCATGCCGGTGGACGCGGCAAGGGCACGGTCACTGAGACGGGCAGCCACGGGGTGGTCCTGGCCAAGGGACTCGAACACGTGAAGGACACGGCAGCAGGTATTTTGGGCGGCCACTTGGTGACGGCCCAAACCAACGCCAAGGGCAAGCAGGTCAACCGCGTGCTCATCGCCCAAGACGTCTACGAACCTGGCGACAGCGAGCCCCGTGAGTTTTACATGAGTGTGTTGCTCGACCGCAGCCAGGGCCGCAACATCGTCATGTACAGCCCCCAGGGCGGCATGGACATCGAGGCGGTGGCAGAGGAAACCCCTGATCAGATTTTCAAGGAGACCATCGATCCGGCCCTCGGCCTGCGCGATTTCCAGGCGCGCCGCATCGCTTTCAATTTCGGCCTGTCCGGCAAGGCATTCAAGGAGATGGTCAAGTTCGTCAAGTCGCTCTATGCGGCTTACGTGGGCAGCGACGCGTCCATGTTTGAGATCAACCCGGTGCTCAAGACCTCCGACGATCGCGTGATTGCGGTGGACGCCAAAGTGACCCTCGACGGCAACAGCCTCTACCGCCACCCGGACTACGCCGCCATGCGTGACACCACCGAGGAGGACCCCACCGAGGTGGAAGCCGGAGAAGCCGGCCTCAATTACGTCAAGCTCGATGGCAATGTCGGCTGCATGGTCAATGGCGCCGGCCTCGCCATGGCCACCATGGACATCATCAAGCTCAGCGGCGGTGAGCCGGCCAACTTCCTCGATGTCGGCGGCACGGCCGATGCCGAGCGGGTCGAGAAGGCCTTCCGCATCATCCTGCGTGACCCGGCGGTGAAGGCCATCCTGGTCAACATCTTCGGCGGCATCGTCCGCTGCGACCGCGTGGCGCAGGGTGTGGTGGATGCCTACCGGAACATGGGTTCCATCGATGTGCCCATCATCGTCCGCCTCCAGGGCACCAACGCCGAGGAGGCCAAGAAGCTCATCGACGAGAGCGGGCTGGAGGTCCACAGCGCCATCCTGCTCCAGGAGGCTGCCGACAAGGTGGCCGCCGTCCTTTCCTGAACCTCGCTCAGGCTTTTCTGACCACGGTCAACCCGTCTCCGACGGGCAGTACCACCGTGTGCAGTGAGGGGTCGTCCTTGAGGTGCTGGTTCAGGGCGCGCAGGGCGTCCGGCTTGGCACCATAGGCCGGGTCCGGCCCTTCGAGGGTGCCTCCCCACCATGTGTTGTCGAACAGCATCCAGCCTTCCGGGGCCATCAGGGGCAGGAGGGCGTCAAGTTGGGCGTTCAGCCCTTGCTTGTCCGCATCGATGTAGGCGAGGTCAATGGGTTCGTTTCCGGGCCAACCGGACAGGACCTCGAGGGCTTCCCCGTGGTGCCTTCGGATGGCCGTGCCGCGGGCATGCCGGAACCAGTGCTCATCCTGGAGTTCGAAGAGTTCATCGTTCCGCTCCACGGTGTGGAGGACGCCGTCATCGGCGAGCCCCTCCAGCATACAGAGGGTGCCGTATCCCGTGAATGTGCCCAATTCGAGGATGGTCCTGGGCTGAAGCATTCGGGATACCATGGTGAGGAACCGCCCTGTATCCGCATCCGTCATGAGCCGACCATGCCGCGTGCGCTGCCAGGTGGCGCGCCTCAAGGCCGCCAGATGTGTGGGTTCAGGGGAGCTGTTGTGCCGTGCGAACGAAGTCAGGTCCATCGCGGGACCAAGTTCGTCATTGGCAGAATTGGCCAATCTGGCCGAGCAGTAAGACGAGGTCGGACACACCGACCAGGCCGTCACCATCGAGGTCCGTCTCGCCGCAGTTCTCCATGCAGCCGAAGAAACCGAGGAAGATCACAAGGTCCGCCGCACCGACCAGACCGTCTCCGGAGAGGTCTGCGGGACAGCCGAATTCGGCCATTTCACTGACCTCCATCAGTCCATTGCAGTTGTTGTCGATGCCCTGGTTGGTACCGGGCGCTCCGGGATACTGCAGCGGATTGTTGTCGTCGCAGTCGCAAATGTTGCTTTCTCCATCGTTGTCCTGATCCACGATTCCCGCGCAGGCCTCGAAGGAATCCAGACAATTGGAATAGATGCAGTCATCGCAGGCCTCCGAGCTTCCGAAGGCGCAGATGGTGGCGCAGTTGTTCAGGGCACAGTTGGCCTGTTGGGAAAAGCAATCAATGCATCCGGCGGACATGGTGGGCAGCAGGATGGTCGCCTCTTCGATGAAACAACCGGTCGGGTCGGGATCGAAGGCGCATGAAAGGCCGGCACTGGAGACCGCAATGTCAGTCATGGTGGCACTGTCGCACAGCAACATGAGGTCATAGTCGTTGCATTGGGCGCTGGTCGTGTGCGTCAGGCACATCAGCAGCGCAACGGTCAACAAGGACAGTGCATTCCAAGCTTTCATCGCAATTTGGTCTAGGATTATATAAATATAAGCAATTCGTGGCAGACCCATTTATCTTCGCTTCATGGGCAAGCGCGGTGATGGCATGCAGAGGCTCAAGGGGTTGGATGCCTTGGCCGATCTCCATCAGGCGATGGGGGGTGAACGGGCCGAATTGCCCGAGGAACCATCAGAATCCTCAGAAGCCCCCCCACATGTGCTGTACGTTTCCCGTGACCGCAAGTCCCGAAAGGGGAAGGAGGTGACGCTGGTGGAGGGGTTCGATCCCGAGGCACATGCCGGGCTGGCCATGGAGGCCGCCCGCTCGCTCAAGGCGCTGTGCGGTGTGGGAGGCGGATGGAAGGACGGTGTGATTCTGTTGCAGGGAGACCATCGGGACCGTGTGGCGGCTTGGCTGGGTGATGCCGGATATCGCGTGAAACACAAGGGCGGATGAGCAAGGAAAAGCAGGGGGCCAATGCCTATGTCGTGCGCACCTTGATGGGGCTTGAGCCCCTGGTGTGCCGTGAACTGGAATCCCACGGTGCCATGGCCGTCGAACCCGGGAGGCGGAGTGCCACTTTCGAAGCGACCGACGCGGTGCTGTTCCGCTATCTGCAGTGCACGCGATTCGCCGTTCGGGTGTTGCGGCCCATCTTCAATTTCAAGGCCAAGGGGCCCGATGCGATGCATGCGGTCGCGGTCAAGCTCGACTGGGGGCGCTGGATCGATCCCCGCCGCTCATTGTCCCTCGATGTGACGGCGCACAGTGAGCATTTCCCGCACGATCGGTTCGCCATGTTCCGGCTCAAGGACGCCTTGAGCGATCATTTCCGCATGGAGGCCAAGGGCCGTGCCGTGCACCACCTCAACATCAACCGCACTGCTCCGGAACAACTCATCCACCTGCACATTGCAGGAGATGAGGTGACCATTTCCCTCGACCTCGTGGGAAAGGATGCCCTGTTCAAGCGGGGTTACCGTGCGCCCAAGGCCCGTGCTCCGCTCAACGAGGTGTTGACGGCGGGGCTGCTCGGACTGGCAGGATGGCGTCCCGGTGAGACGTTGGTTGATCCGATGTGTGGATCGGGCACCTTTGCCGTGGAGGCTGGGTTGTGGACCGCAGGTGTGCCGATCCATGCCGGCCGGCGGGAGTGGACCCTGTTCGGGTTGCCCGGATTCGATTCCGCCCTGTGGAAGTCCGTGGGTGAGCAGGCCCGGGAAGAACGCATCGAACGGGCGCCGATTCTCGCCTCGGATTGGAACAAGCATCCCGTGGGCGATGCCCGCGAGAGCGTGCGCAGGTCGGGACTCGAACATCTGGTGCGCGTCGAAGTGGCGGATTTCCTCGACTTGCGGCCACCGCGCGATGCGGAGCCCGGTCTGGTGGTGCTGAATCCGCCCTACGGACAACGGGTGCAGGCGGCCGATCTCGATAACCTCTACGGCGGTATCGGTGGGGCCCTGAAGCACCGCTGGTCCGGATGGCGTGCTGCTTTGCTGTTTCCCAAGGACCTGGAGGCTCAGCACAGGATCGGACTGAAGCCTTCCGCAAAGCACACCGTGATGAATGGTCCTCTGACCTGTACGTGGGCGATTTATGACCTGTTCATGGGCAAGCGCGCCGACCATCTCTCAGGGCAGGGCGAAACGGTTGGAGATGAGGATGACCGCCGGGTTTCCGAGCAGCCCTTAGAGGAAGGGGAGACGGTCCGTTTCCGCAGGCCCCGCATGCAGGCTCCCAAGGACGGCGCCTGATCCGGCTGCGATGGCGACATTCGCCCCATGAAGTGCCTTTTTTCCGGCTCGACCATGGCATCGTTCGCCATGGTGGCCCTCCTCAATACCGGTTGTGGATTCCGCAGTGAGCCTGCAGATGTCGTCCTGCACAATGGACTCATCCTCACCCTGGACGCTTCGGATCGCGAGGCCCAGGCCGTGGCGGTGCGCGCAGGCCGTGTGGTCGAGGTGGGTGCCGAGCGCGCCATCCTGAACAAGTACGCCGCTGAGCGTGAGGTCGATCTGATGGGGGCGGTGGTGGTGCCGGGCCTGATGGATGCCCATGCCCATTTCGTCGGATTCGCGGAGAGTCTGGGGGCAGCGGACCTCGTCGGTACGAAATCCGTTCGGGAGGTGTTGGACCGTGTCGTGGCGCATGCAGCCCTGTTTCCGGAGGGATGGGTGCTGGGCAGGGGATGGGACCAGAACGATTGGCCGGAGACGACATTTCCAGACCGACATGCCTTGCTTGATTCCCTCTTTCCCGACCGCCCGGTGATGTTGGAGCGTGTGGATGGGCATGCGGTGTGGGCCAATGCCGTGGCACTTGAGCTGGCGGGTCTTGACGGCTCGGTTCGGATGGATGGAGGCGAGTTGCTCAGGACGGAAACAGGCGAATTGACCGGTGTCCTCGTCGACCGTGCCGCGGACAGTCTCCAGCAGTGGGTGCCGGAACCGGACAGCCTCAGGCGTGCGGAATTCATGAAGGAAGCGTCAAGGCAACTCGTGGCGGTCGGATTGACCCACATCACCGATGCCGGACTCGGGCCAGCGGACGTTGCCGCGATGGAGGCCCTGCAGAAGACTGGGGAATTGCCCTTGCGGTTCTCCGTCATGGTTGCGGATGACCCGGCTGCCCTCGACCATTTCCTGCCGGGTGGGCCCATCATCGATACTGCGGGGATGCTGGATGTGCGCTCAGTGAAGTTCTACATGGATGGTGCCCTCGGCTCGCGGGGAGCCGCATTGCTCGAGCCGTATTCCGATCGTCCGGAGACCCAGGGCCTGTTCCTTCAGGATGAGGAGGCGTATCGGGAGAAGGTGCAGCGCACCATGGAGGCCGGTTTCCAGGTGGCCACCCATTGCATCGGAGATGCCGCCGTCCGCAGGGTGCTGGGCGTGTATGGCGACATGCTGGGTGGGGTTAATGACCTGCGTTGGCGGGTGGAACACGCCCAGGTCGTGCACCGTGATGACGCCGATGCGTTCGCGGCCAACACGGTGATCCCGTCAATCCAACCCACCCATGCGACGAGTGACATGTATTGGGCGGGCCAGCGCCTTGGTCGGAACAGGGTGCGGCGTGCATACATATACAAGTCACTGCAACGGCAGCTCGGGTGGCTCCCCCTCGGGACCGACTTTCCGGTGGAGGGCATCAGTCCCATGCGTACCTATTATGCCGCCGTGGAACGCAAGGACGCCGAAGGTTATCCCGAGGGTGGTTTCCAGAGCGAGGAGTCCCTCGGCAGGCTGGATGCGCTCAAGGGCATGACCTCATGGGCTGCATTGGCCTGCTTCAGGGAACACGACCTGGGCCAGGTGGCGCCGGGATACCGGGCGGATTTCACGGTCCTTGATCGGAACCCGCTGACGGTCGATGCCGGATTGTTGCTCGACACGCGGGTCCTGCAGACCTGGATCGGAGGCGAACAGGTCTTTGAACGCAGCGCGGCCGGAGCGGTTCCTTCACCATGAGTACGTCCAATTCCAATCGGGGGCGATGGGCCCTGACGGCATACCTGGGCATCGCCGCGGTGGCCATCCTGATTGGTGGCTTCATGTTGACGCCCGACCATGATTTGCCCATCTATCAGCCTTCTGACCTGAATCCCGCCCTGGTGGACCCCTCCGTGCTGGGTCATGAGGACCACAGGATCCTGCCCTTCATCCTCGTGAACCAATCAGGAGACACCGTGACGCGGGATCATGTTTCGGGCCAGGTGCTCGTGGTGGACTTCTTCTTTACCCGATGCAGGACGATCTGTCCGATGCTGACCTCCCACATGAAACTGGTGCAGGACCGCTACCTCGAGGATGACCGCGTCAGGCTGATGAGCCATTCGGTCACGCCCGTGGCCGACTCGGTGTCCGTCCTCAGGGCCCATGCGGAGGAAAAGGGGGCGGACGGACGGCGCTGGTGGATGTTGACGGGGGACAAGGCGGAGATCTATCGGCTGGCCAGGAAGAGCTATTTCGCTGCTTTGGATGAGGGGGACGGGGGGTTCCAGGACTTCGTACACACTGAGAACATCGTCCTTGTCGACACGCTGGGGCGCCTTCGGGGCTTCTACGATGGCACCGATCTGGATGAGATCAATGCCCTCGTTCGGGATTTGGAATTCCTCTTGAGTCCTTGAAATCAGTGGGTTCCGCTGCTGTTTTCCACATCTCCGAAAAAAAAGTTGGCCGGGGTCTTGCCGGTATAAGAATCGGCTCTACATTTGCCCCCGCTTTGAACGCAAGGCGCCGCTGCAAGCACCGAGGAGAGGGAAAAAAGAAGGGGTTGAAGCTTGTGCGGATTTGAAAGTGAAGTATCTTTGTCGCCCCTTTTCGGGGTGATGTTCAGGTCCAAAGGGACCGGTTCAGATAGAAGTTCTTTGAAATGATGTGATAGCCCAACCAACGTTAATCTACTTTGAGAGTCAATTTTCAAACTTTTACAATGGAGAGTTTGATCCTGGCTCAGGATGAACGCTAGCGGCAGGCCTAACACATGCAAGTCGAGGGGTAACAGGGAAAGCTTGCTTTCCGCTGACGACCGGCGAACGGGT
>CAXQGL010000013.1:0-46894 GCA_964223495.1 Candidatus Nitrosopumilus sp.
TTCACCGTGTATTTCGGGACCGACGTCAAGACGTTTGCCCGCGCGGAGCGGCTCGTGATGAAGGAGCTGCGCGACGCCCGCGAGAAGCGGCTCGGCGTGGTGACGCTGAAGCAGGCCAAGCAGCAGATCATCGGGCAAATCGCGCTCGGGGCCGAGAGCGGGGCGGGCTGGATGTCGACCATGGGCAAGAGCATCATGATGTACGACCGGGTCCGGCCACTTGAGGAGGCGTTCCACGCCATAGAGTCGGTCACCGCCGACGATGTGCTGGAGGTGGCCAACGAGGTCCTCGACCCCGACCGCCTCAGCACCCTTGTGTACTTCCCGCCGAAGGGTTGACCGTTTCACGCCTATTTTTCCGGCATGCCCGCAATGAACCGTGCCGGTGGCGTGATGGCCGCCCTGCTTTTCCTCTTTTCACTCAACGTCCACTCCCAGTCCGTCGAACTGCTCGAAGTCCGCAGCGCCATGCAGGTGCAGAACCTTGCGGGCATCCTGGGCATTCCGAACGGGGTGCTTCCCATCGAATTCGACGTGGCCATGTACCGCGTCACCTATCCGATGGAATATCTGGGGCAGACCCATGAAGTCAGTGGGGCGATGTTCCTGCCCGTGGACGGGGAAGGCAATGCCGTCGCCTGTGCCTTGCCCACCCACACGTACATGCACGGCACCATTTTCGTCCGGGAGGATGCGCCGTCCTTTGATGGCTTCGAGGGTCAGCTCGGCTTCTTGATGTCGGCGAGCGGCATGCTCGGCCTGATGCCGGACTACTTGGGACTCGGCGCGAGCGATGATGTGCTCCACCCCTATGTCCATGCCGATTCCGAGGCTGAGTCGGGCATTGCCCTGCTGGAGGCCGTCACCGCGCTGCAGGACGAACTCGGCATCGGACTGAACGGCCAGCACTTCGTGAGTGGATATTCGCAAGGTGGGCACGCCTCGATGGCCATGGCCAAGCGCATGCAGGAAGATCCCGATGGTGGATATCCGCTTGCCGGTGCAGCGCCCATGAGTGGTCCCTATGACATGTCCGGCACCCAATTCCCAACCGGCATGGCCGAGGAGCAATACTCCAATCCCGCCTACCTCGCCTATATCCTGCTCGCCTGGCAGCAGACCTATGGCAACATCTTCGTCGACCTTGCAGAAGTGTTCCAGGAACCATACGCCAGCGGATTGCCCGCCATGTTCGACGGCGAGACCGAGGGCTTCATCATCAACGACTACCTCGCAGGCCCCACGGAGGACATCGTCCAGCCCGGCGCATTGGAGGGCCTGATGGCCGAGGATCACCCCTTCTTCATCGCGGCACAGGACAATGATCTGTACCAATGGGTGCCGGAAAGCCCCGTACAGATGTACTACTGTACGGAGGACGAACAGGTCTTCTACCAGAACACCATTGTGGCCGAGGCCTGGATGACCGAGAACGGGGCCACACAGGTCTCCTCCATCGATGGCGGCCCGTTGGATCACGGGGACTGCGCCCTGCTCGCCATTCTCGGGGGTACGGTGTGGATCAATGGTCAGGCCGACCTGTGCAGCCCGACATCGGTGCATGAAGTGGCCTTGGATGCGTTGACCTGGCGCCCTGCCAAGGGCGGCATCCTCGTGGAGGGACTGACTGCCGGACAGGCATGGACCCTGTTCGGCATGGACGGACGGATGCTCGATGCCGGCCGGGCCAAGGGCCCGCGCTGCCGTCTGCATGCCCCCATCGGCCTCTCGATCCTGGTCGTGGAGGATGGGCGTTCCGTGCGCATCATTGGAGACTGACGAAAGTCACATCCGAGGACAACGGACGTCACTTCGGAGGCGAGGAAGGTGGGGGATGTTTGACCTGTCAACAACCCCATAAACCTCCACGTCATGAACAAGATTTTCTCCTCCGCTTTCGCCGCAGTCATGGTCCTCGCCGCCACCTCATCATTCGCCCAGGGCGCCAACGCCGCCACAATGGGCAAGGGCTACGGCATCACGAACAACAGTGGCGGTGGCGTCACCACGCCTTCCGGTGCCGTCCGCACGAGTCTGGCCCGTCTTCCGATGCACAGCCCCACGGCGCACGAATACAACAAGCCCATCTTCAATGGTGCTTCACGCAGCAACGATCGAGGCTTCGTGCAAAGGACTTACGGCATCCGTGCGATTGTCGTTCCGATCAACGGTGCCTCCGATGCCCGTGGTGAGCGTACCCTGAAGGTGACAGCACCCACCAAGTCCGGAGCCATGTCCCGCCTTCGCCAGAAAATGGACGCCATCGGTGTACCGGTCCGCATCGTATACATCGAGATGTCTGAACTCTGATCCGACTCCAAATTTCACTTGAAGGGGCGTCATCCGCAGTGGTGACGCCCTTTTTTATTTGATATATAAATCATGACAAAAGTCATTATTTATGCTAACGGAGCTCCTGTTTTTCCAAACAAATCTCCTTCAAGTTAGCATCATGAATCACCCCCAAACCCCTTATGCCATGAATGCAAAATTCTCCACCCTGTTCGCCTTCTTCCTCATGCTCGGCTCCACTGCAGCCAGCGCCCAAGGCGCCCAATTGTACTCCCCGCGCGGCGGCTCGTTCACCGTGGACAATGGTCCGCGCATCACCGAGCAGGCCCAGATCCTGAAGGGCATCGGTACCCGCCCCACCGACAACGGAGCAACCGAGGCCCGATCGAACGGAACCTTCTACCTGAAGGCCACGGTGCTGATCCAAGGTCCGTCCAAGGCCGGAAATACGAAGCGCCTGATGTTCGCCAAGGGCCGCACGAAGAAGGAAGCGTTGAGCAACCTGCGCGACCAGGTGAATGCCATCGGTGCGAATGCCCGCGTGGTCCGCATCCAGTTCTTCGACTGAAACCACACACCGCTTGTCCAACCCCCTCACTCCCTTGTCATGAAAAATTCAGCCCCCTCCATTCTGATGCTCTTCGCAGCATTCCTGTTGGCCAATGAAGCCGATGCCCAATGCCGCAAATTCTCCCGACAAAGGGTCATCAGTGCCCTTTCGACCGATGTGGCCATCGACCAGATCACAGCCGGTACCCTGGGCCGTGGTGAAAGTGCCGCAGCCCTCATCGAAGTGGAATCCACAGGTGACATCGACCTCATCATCAGCACCCATCCTGAGCTCGGCGAAGTCACGTTCAACGTGGTCAACACCCAAGGTGGTGCCCTTGCAAACGGAACGACCCACGGTCAGCTGACCCGCATTCCGATAACAGTAGCCGCCAATGAGGACCTCATCGTCCACATCAAGTCCGAAAAGCCTTATGGTGCTTACGCGCCGATCGGATGCGTCTCCCTCGCCACCACCGCGGTCACCACCAATGAAATGGACATCCTGACCAAAGAATGATGCGCATTTCCTCCACTCCCTGAAGGGGCGGACGGTTTCCGGCAGCGCGCCGAACCGCTTCCGCCCCTTCCCTTTTCAAGGACGTGGCGATCAAGACAGGAAAATGACGCTGGAATCAGACCAACACCGCCGCTGCACGGATGCGGGCCACCGCCTTCAAGGCGTGCTGTATGCAGGCACCCGTGGTCAAACGGCTGAAGGAAAAGCGGATGGAGGTCCTTCCCTCCTCATGGAGACCCAAGGCCGATAGGACATGGGACGGTTGTGTGCTTCCGCTCGAACAGGCACTGCCACCGGAGCAAGCGACGCCGTCAAGGTCGAGCAGGAACAGCATCATGCCGTTCTTCTCGTGGTGGGGAAAGTTCACGCTGAGCACGGTGTAGAGGCTGTCCTCCCGATCGGACCCCCCGTTGAAACGCACCCCGGGAACCGTTTCACACAGCCCTTCCACCATGTCCTGTTTCAGACCGCGGATGTAGGCCGCATGTTCATCGAGATTCTCCATGGCAAGGTCCAGGGCCTTGGCAAGACCGATGATGCCGATGAGGTTCTCCGTCCCTCCGCGCATGGCCCTCTCCTGGCTGCCCCCCATGATGTGGGCCCCGATCCTCAATCCATCGCGCACATAGAGGAACCCGGCACCCTTCGGGCCGTGAAGCTTATGGGCACTGCAGGCCGCAAAATCCACGGGCAGCTCGGACAGGTCCAAGCGATAATGTCCCAAAGTCTGCACGGTGTCCGTGTGAAACAGGGCTCCGAACTCCCTGCAGCAAGTCCCGATGGCCGCGATGTCCTGCAAAATGCCCACCTCGTTGTTCCCGTGCATCACGGATACCATGGTCGGTACACCATCCGACAGGACAGAGGAAAGCTCCGCCAGGTCGACCTTTCCCTCTGCGTCGAGTGGAATCAAGCCGAATGCCATGCCCTCCCGATGCCCAAGGTGCTCAGCCGTCTTCAGCACGGCGCTGTGTTCCGTGGCGCAAGTGAGGATGCGGCGGCAACCCAATTGCTCCACCGCAGCATGAAGGGCCATGTTGTCCGCTTCCGTGCCACCACTGGTGAAGCATATGGTCCGGGCCGGTACATTGAGGTGCTCCGCAATCCTGCGGCGCGCCTGTTCGATGGCCGTCTTGGTCTTTCGTCCGAACTGGTGTGTGGAAGATGGATTGCCGAAATGGTCCCGCATGTACGGCACCATGGCATCCACCACTTCCGGCAACATCGGTGTGGTTGCCGCATTGTCGAGGTACACGTTCATTGCGTGGGCTTCTCGGGTGTTTTCGTTTCACAAAATAGTGCGATTGACCGGTTGGGCCGCATCAATGACACATTCAGGCGCAGGAAAGCAACTGCTCACGGTAGGTCTCGACCAGGCGTTCAGCAGCGTCCGTGGACCCCGATTCAGCGTACACCCGGACGATGGGTTCGGTATTGGACTTCCGGAGGTGAACCCACCCCTCGGGAAGATCAAGTTTGACGCCGTCGATGGTGGAGGGGGTCAGATCGGCTACCGTTCCGGCGAAGTCGGACAGGAGGCGGTCCACATCCCAATCGGGGTCGAGGTCGATCTTGGCCTTGACCATCTCGTAATGGGGGTAACCCTGCCTCAGGGCGGAAGCAGATTTACCCTCGTGGGCGAGGTGTGAGAGGAAGAGCGCGATTCCCACCAATGCATCCCGGCCTGCGTGGAGGGTCGGATAAATCACACCGCCATTGCCCTCACCACCGATGATGGCGCCAGTCTCCCGCATGGCCTCCACCACATTGACCTCTCCCACGGCACTCGCTGTATACTTCTGGCCGTGACGGGCCGCCACATCGCGCAAAGCCCGGGTAGAGCTGAGGTTGCTCACCACCGGACCGGGGGTGTGTTGCAGCACATAATCCGCCACGGCGACCAGGGTGTATTCCTCGCCGAACATGGAACCGTCCTCACAGACGAAGGCCAAGCGGTCCACGTCGGGATCGACGGTGATGCCCAAATGACATCCGTGCTCGCCAACCGCTGCGGACAGTGCGGTCAGGTGCTCGGGACGCGGCTCGGGATTGTGGGGGAAATGTCCGTGCGGCTCGCAGTACAATTCGATCACCTCATCGACACCCAGTGCCTTGAGGAGCTTGGGGACGGCGATGCCCCCGGTGCTGTTTACCGCATCCACCGCCACCTTGAACCCAGCCTTGACGATGGCTTCGCGGTCCACAAGGTCCAGATCGAGCACGGCCTGGATGTGTGCATCGATCCATCCGTCGTGCCGGGTGATCCCCCCCAATCCTTCCACCGGTGAGAAATCATGTGCCATGCCGGATCTGCGGATCACTTCCGTCCCCGCTTCGGCGGAGATGAAAGCCCCCTTTGAATCCAGCAATTTCAAGGCATTCCATTGCACGGGATTGTGGGATGCGGTCAAGATGATGCCCCCGTCGGCCGATTCCCCGACCACCGCCATTTCCACGGTCGGTGTGGTGGAGAGTCCGAGGTCGATGACGTCGATGCCCATGCCCATGAGGGTGCCTGTGACCAACCGCTGCACCATGTCTCCGGAAGGCCGTGCGTCCCGACCGACAACCACCTTCGGTCGGCTCCCGGCCGGACCACTGCGCCTGCCGTCCAGAATCCAGCTGCCGTAGCCCTGGGCTGCCCGCACGATATCCGGGGGAGTCAGGTTGTCGTGTTCCGGGCCTCCGATGGTGCCCCTGAAGCCCGAGATGCTGCGGATGAACGTCATGCCGCGAAAGTAGTTCAGGCCGCCGCCAACGAATACGAAAAGTCTGATTTATCAGGTGGTGAAACGTGCCAAGCGGCGCATATTTGGCGTTGATGAAATGTTTCCTGTCCGGCTGTTCAAAACACCCGGCGGAATATCGAGTCAACCACAGGAAAGGATCCTAGCTTCGAGGGAGTTTGATGCACGACGAGGAACTGAACAACCAGGACGCCCGGGAAATGGCTGGTATCGTGGAGCGTTACGAGGCCATGATCTCATCCGACGCGCCCTCCTTTTTCGACCTGATGGAGCTCGAATCTCTGATCGAGCACTACCTGCAGCAGGGAAGACACCGCAAGGCACAGCACGTTCTGAAATTTGCCAGTGACCTGTACCCTGAGAGCCTGTCCCTCCAATTGAGGGAAGCCCAGCTCATGGCCGGCACCGGAAATGTGCGGTTGGCCATTCCCCGGCTGAGAAACCTGCTGGCCTTCGAGCCGACCAATGACGAGATCCACTTGACATTGGCCACGCTTTACTCGCAACTGGACCAACACCAGGAGGCCATCCATCACTACCGGCAGGCCCTGGATCTTGGAGATGCCATCTTCCGGGGTGACCTCTACATCGACATCGCCCTGGAGTACGAGAACATCGGTCATTGGGAGCATGCCGTTGAAGTCCTGAAGGAGGCATTGCAGGAGAACCCCGAGAACGAGACCGCACTGCACGAATTGGGCTTCTGCTACGAGTCCATGGGGCAGAGCAAGGAAGCCATCGGCGCATTCCAGCAATTCGTGGATGACCACCCCTACAGTTGCGCCGGTTGGTACAACCTCGGCAACGCACTCCAAAGGGTAGGCCAACATTCCCAAGCCATCGAATCCTACGAATTCTCATTGGTCATCGACGATGGATTCAGCCCGGCCCTGCTTCAGAAAGCCTCTGCCCTCACCATGATGGAGGACTATGACCAGGCGCTGGAATGCTATAGGGAATCCATGCTGATGGACGCACCGCAGGCCAACATCTACACCCTCATGGGGGAATGCAAGGAACGGGTCGGCGCGCTTTCGGAGGCTGAAGAATACTACCTGTGCGCCCTGGAACTGGATGGTGACTTTGCCGATGCCCACGTTGGATTGGGTGTCGTGGCCGAAATGCGGGAAGATTGGACGGGCAGCCTCAAGCATTTCGAGCGGGCCATGGCCCTGGAGCCGGAAAATGTGGAATACCACATCCTGCTCGGCGGCATCCTCAAGAAAATCGGCATGCATGACGAGGCGGGGCTCATCTATGCCAATGCGCTGCGTCTCGAACCTGAAAACCTCGAAGTACACCTCGAGGCTGCCGAGAATCTGCAAGCCGATGACCGGCATGAGGAGGCATTGGAGCTGTTGGATTCCGTACCACCGGTGTCAACGGAGGATCCATTGGTCATCTGCCGGAGGTTCATCAGCCTGTATTCCATGGGACGCACGAAGACCGCCTTTTCCGTGCTCGACCTCGGTATCGAGCGGGTGCATGACCTTTGCCAGATTCTTCTCGGCATTTTCCCAGGAATCGACCAGGATGCCGAATTCAGTCTGCGTGCATTGAACGCCCCAAGAAAATCATGAATTTTCCTCTTCCTCATCTGCCCGAACGCACTGCGCGTCCTCGGACACATGGCCTTACCATGGTCATGGACAAAGGACTGAGTCTTCGCCAGGCCGAGGACCTCATTTCATCTTCCGGTGACAGGGTGGATTTCCTGAAACTCGGTTTCGGTACCAGCATCTTCACGCCACATCTGGCGGAGAAGGTCAAGCTTTACCGGGATGCAGGCATGGATGTCTACTGCGGCGGCACGTTGTTCGAGGCTTTCCTCGTGCGCAATTGCCTCGACGACTACCTCAAGTTCATCGACGGCGTGGGCATCGGTTGCCTCGAGATTAGTGACGGCTCCATGGTCATCGACCACGACCACAAGTGCGAATTGATCAGCCGGCTATCCAAGGACTTCAAAGTCCTGTCAGAGGTCGGCTCCAAGGAGGAAGGCATCCTCATCTCCCCGGCCAAGTGGATCCGGATGATGCGCAACGAACTGGATGCGGGTTCCGTGAAGGTGATCGCGGAGGCCCGCGAGAGCGGCACCGTCGGAATCTATCGCCCGAATGGTTCGGCACACACCCAGCTGATCCGCAAGATCCTCACCCAGGTCTCCTTGGAGGACATACTCTGGGAAGCGCCCAAGAAAGCCCAGCAGGTCTGGTTCATCAAGCAGTTCGGAGCCAATGTCAACCTGGGCAACATCGGACCGGCAGATGTCATTCCGCTGGAGTGCCTCCGCGTGGGTTTGCGGGGCGATACGTTCTTCCATTTCCTCCCTGATGCACTCAAGGAGGATGTGCAGCCTCAGGTGTCCCAAGCATGAAGGAGATTTCAGTCACGGAATTGCAGGCCTGGCGCTCAGAAGAGAAAGCCCACCAATTGATAGACATCCGAGAGGATTACGAATACGAGGCAGGCAATATGGGTGGAACCCACATTCCCATGGGCACCATTCTGGAACGCCATGAAGAATTGCGCCGCGATGTGCCGGTCGTCCTTCAGTGCCGATCCGGAGGACGTTCCGCGGCCGCACTGACGGCGTTGGAAACACGTTTCGGCCTCAAAAACCTCTACAACCTCAAAGGCGGCGCCAAAGCCTGGGCTGCCGAGGTGGACCCCTCCCTGGAGGTCGCCTGAAACATGGGACGCCATCGGAACTCCAAAGCATGGTTGGGTCTCGGTTTGCGGGGCATGGCCATGGGGGCTGCCGATCTCGTTCCCGGTGTAAGTGGTGGGACTGTCGCCTTCATCGCCGGCATCTATGAAGAACTGCTGGACACATTGGGAGGGCTCGGCATCACCACGGTGCGGGACCTTTTCAGAAAGGGTCCTGTCGCGACGTGGCGCGCATACAACCTCGGATTCCTTTTTGCCCTTTTCATTGGGATCGCACTTTCCGCGACCTCCCTGGCAGGGGCACTGCACCATCTGCTTGCCCACCATCCCGTGTTGCTCTGGTCCTTTTTCTTCGGATTGGTGGCGGCCAGCGTCCCCTTCATGCTGCGAACCCTTCCCGGCACTGCTTGGAATGCCCGGACCTTCGCAGCACTTTCCATCGGAGCGATTCTGGCCTGGTGGCTGACTGGATTGCCCCCGATGCTCCAAAGTGACCACCCCGGCTTCCTGTTCGCTGCAGGTGCCGTTGCCATCTGTGCCATGATCCTGCCGGGCATCAGCGGCTCTTTCATCCTGGTCATCCTGGGGGCCTACTCGGCGGTCATCGGAGCCTTGAAGTCCTTCGATGTGCTGCGCATCCTCGCCTTTGCAGGAGGGGCCCTTTCCGGGCTGCTCGGATTCAGCAAGGGACTCGGATGGTTGTTCCGGCAATACAGGGCGCTCGCCATTGCACTGCTCAGCGGTTTCCTCATCGGATCGCTGAGGAAACTGTGGCCGTGGAAAGAAAACCTGGAACCGCTGTTCACCCATTCAGATGGACGGGTGGAATTCCTTCAGGACAACATTTCGCCCACTGTCCATTCCCACCCACAACCCTGGGCCGCACTGGGGTGCATGCTGCTCGGAGCCTTCCTCGTCTCCGGGCTCGTCGTCCTTGCGGGAAATCAGAATGCGGCGGAGACGAGTCCTACGCGGAATGGCTGAGTCCATGCGGCGATTCGGATTGATTGGACACCCGGTTGGCCACAGTTGGTCTGCGCGGTTCTTCGAAAAGAAGTGGGCTGGTGAGGGCATACAGGATTGCACCTATGAACTGCACGACCTCGCCTCCGTGGAGGAGGTCCTTGAACTGTGGGAATCCCCTCAATGGGAGGGCATGAATGTGACGGTGCCCCACAAGCAGACCATCATTCCCCTGCTCGATGGCCTTTCCGAGGATGCTGCTTCCATTGGCGCAGTGAACACCATCGCCTTCACACCCGAGGGCCGCATCGGTCACAACACGGATGCAGTGGGATTCAAACGCTCCATTGCCCCCTTCCTCAAACCGCAACATGAGCGGGCCCTTGTGCTGGGCACCGGTGGATCGGCCGCTGCCGTATGCCACGTACTGCGTTCGATCGGAGTGCACGTGACGAGGGTCAGCCGGGGATTTCCATCCGATGAGGATGTCGTCCAGTACGAAGACCTCGAAATCGAAGGGATACGCACGACACCCCTCATCGTGAATTGCACCCCCGTGGGGATGCACCCGCGTGTCGACTTCCTTCCCCCCTTGAAACCTGAAGCCCTGCGCGGCATTGGTGACGGTCATCTGGTGGTGGACCTCATTTACAATCCGATGGAAACGCGCCTACTCAAGGAGGCTTCATTATTGGGAGCCAGAACATTGGGCGGCCTGTCTATGTTGCAACACCAAGCGGAGGCGGCCTGGAACATCTGGGTCGGCGACCGCGTCCAACATTGAAGAACATTCTCCTCAGCCTCGATCGCATTGCGGAGTTCATCTTGAGCCCCAAGGCACGCAAGGCAGTCGAACACAGTCTGGTCCTCTTGGCTTTGGGGCTGTTCCTGCTGCATCTGTTGCTCTACCTGGTCCATGAGGCTGGGTGGCTGCCCTTTCCCATGCCGGAATCTCTCTTCGGACATCCTCTGCATGTGCTGTACACCCCCTTCTCCGCCATCCTGGTTGCGGAAGTTTACCTGCTGGTTTACCACCTGCCCTCCTCCTTTGCCCGCTCCATGGGAAAACAGCTGGAAATCGTCTCACTGATCGAGATCCGCTCTGTCTTCCGGGACCTTTCAGTGCTGCAGGAGGCCGGTGATTCCGGGCGCGTGTGGCCGTGGCATGACCCCTTCTTTCCGCACATCGTCGGTGCCGTGCTGCTTGGTGGTGCGCTCGTTGCCTTCTATCGCATCCTGCCCCGCCGTCTCGCCCGGCTGGAGGAGCAGGATCTCGCGCGCTTCATCCGTTTCAAACGGCATCTCGCCGCCATGCTCGGAATCGCCCTTGCAGGCATCGCACTTTGGAGCTTCGGGCATTGGATCTTGGACATGATCGCCCACGCGAGCGGACATGCGGGCATGCCACTCGATCCGAATGCGATCTTCTATCAGGATTTCTTCACTGTCCTGATCTTCGTGGATGTCATCCTGCTGGTCACTTCGCTGCGCTACCTGTCCTCCTTCGGCCTGATCCTTCGCAACTCCGGATTTGTCGTGGCCACCATCATCCTCAGGTTGTCCTTCGGAATGGAAGCATGGAGTGCCGTAGCCCATGAGGTGCTCGCCGCCATGCTCGCCCTCATTCTGCTGCTGTTGCAGGCCGGTCTGCAATGGGGTCACCGGCGTTTCGGACCGGAATACCGAAAGGTGGCTGCCGATTGATGCCCGGCATTCCATCTGGACTTCCGAATTTCAGCGTCCATGAAGGATGCCCTCTCCCCCACTGAACAGTCCGGCCGCTGGGACCGACTTGAGGACATGTCCCCGGAGGACATCGCTGAAGCCATGTCCATTTGCGATCGCGAAGCTGCTGAAGCCGTGGCCCGATTGTCGGACCAAATCGGTGCGGTCATCCGGATGGCCCTTGAGCGTGTTCAGGCGGGAGGCCGCGTCTTTTACCTAGGTGCAGGCACCAGTGGACGGCTCGGCATCCTCGATGCCAGTGAGATTCCGCCCACCTTCGGGGTCAGTGGGTTGTTCATCGGACTGATTGCCGGAGGGGATGGTGCCATCCGGCAGGCCGTCGAGGGCGCTGAGGACGATGAGGAAGGCGGCGTTCGCGATCTGGAAGCGCATCGCGCAGGGCCGGAAGACGTCGTGATCGGGATTGCGGCCAGTGGGCGCACCCCCTACGTGAAGGGCGCATTGGAATGGGCCAGGGGACAGGGCATCATGACCGTGGCCATCACCTCCAATCCAGCTTCAGCCGTGGTGGATGCGGCCGAACATGCCCTTGTATCGGAGACGGGTCCGGAGTTCGTCACCGGCAGCACGAGACTCAAGGCAGGTACCGCCCAGAAACTGGTCCTGAACCAACTGTCCACCGGCATCATGATCGGCATCGGCCGCGTCCAGGGCAACCGCATGGTCGATATGCAACTCGCCAATGCCAAGCTCGTCGACCGTGGCACACGCATGGTGGCGGAAGCCCTCGACCTCCCGATGGACCGCGCCCGTGAACTCCTGACCCGGGCGGGTTCGGTGCGCAAGGCCATAGATACCTTTGCGCCCCCCGATGTGGGATAGTCATGCATGACATCGAGCCCTTCTACAATTGGCGCAACTTCTACGTCGCCAGCGACGACGAACGGTCGCCCTTCCACGAACGGATCTACAGCGAGACCCACTTCACGGAACGGATCTACAACCACTTCATCCATCCGCAGTGGGACAACATCGGGAGCACGACCCTCTTCACCAAGATCCTCTTCGTGGACTACGAGGAGAGGTTCGCCATCCTCGAGTTCATCGGGGAATGGAACGATACGCTGTTCAACGACGTCATGACCCTGAAGCGCAATGTCATCGAGCCCCTCCAGCACGAAGGCATCGAACGCTTCATCCTCATCGGCGAGAACGTCCTCAATTTCCATGCGGACGACGACTGCTACTACGAAGAGTGGTTCGACGAGGTCACGGAGACTGACGGCTGGATTGCATTGCTCAATTTCCGCCAGCACGTGGTGGATGAAATCGTGGCGGCCGACCTCGACCAGTACTTCGTGCTGGGCGGGGAATTGCAGGAAATGGGGTGGCGGACCTTCAGCCCGCCCCAGCTTTACCGGCGCATCGACGACTGCGTCATGCACCGCATCGGCCAGACGGGCTGACCGCTTCTCCGTCCGCCCTTGGTCCACCCGCCGCGCAGGCCATCACATACAGCATCTCCCGGGCAATCTGGGCACAGCGCTCATCATAGGTGTCCCGCTCCTCAAGCGAGCCATCGCTGGCCTTGGGGTCCTGGTAAGGGGTGGAGAAGCGCTCGGCGGAACCGTACACGACAGGACAGCCCTGGTCGGCCTGTGCACAGGTCATGACCGCGGCGAAGCCGGTGGTCGGGTTGGCTGCCGGGTCATCATACTTCTTGGAGAAGCAGACCATGGGTGCGCGGTCGGCAGCGTAGTGCACGGCATAGCGTGGGTTGTCACTGATGGCGGCCGGGTGGATGTCGAGGCCGGCACGGCGCAGTGCCCCCACCGCGCGCCCGTTGAAGGCCGTGGCCTCCGTGCCCCCGCTGAAAGTCTCGACGAGGGAGTCAATCCCGAAGTGGTGGGCGCCTACCTGGGCCCAAACCTGTCCGAAGTGGCTGCGCCGGCTGTTGTGGGTGCAGATGAAGTTGAGCCGGACCACCCCCGTGTCGCGCGCAGTGGCCACGAACTCGGCCAGTTCCTCCAACGCAGCCTTGCGGTCAGCTGGAATGGCATCGAACTCGGCCTTGCGGTCTTCGATATAGCGGGCCAAGGGTGCCCAAGCGTCGGGATTGGCGAGATTTTCCATGGAATCGGACCCTTGTGTTCCGCAGCCGATGAGCATCAAAGCAAGGGCAACCACCAGGACCAGATGCCCTGTGTTCATGCCGCGAAATTACCGACCGCATGCGACCTGCAAATTGCGTTTTTGTTACGGCTGTGTGCCTGTACTTTCGGTCCATGCATCGCGCGGAAGACAAGGATGGGCCGGCGGCTGACAGTGCGGGACACGACGATGCCCTCCACCCCGAACGTACTGCAGACGGTTCCTGGACCCTGGCGTCCACACGCTTCGGACAGGCCTACCACAGCCGCCATGGCGCCCTCACGGAATCGATGCACGTCTTCATTCAGGCCGGTCTGCTTCACCGCATCGCGTCACCGGACCATCCCGGGACACTGCGCGTACTCGAATTGGGGCTCGGCACCGGACTGAATGCCCTCCTCACCCTGCGGACCTGGCGCGACTTGCCGGCATCCCGGCGTCCTGACATCACATATACCGCACTGGAACCCCACCCGATTTCGCCGTCTACCCTCGCGGCGCTGGATCCGGCCGGTGATGCATCGGTCCAACCCGAAGATGCCGCAGCCATCCATGCACGACATGGCGCCCCAAGGCACGATGTCGAATGGGGTCCGGGCGGGCGGTTCACCCGATGGACCATGGATTGGCAATCCTTCGCCAGCGATGCCAAACAGGCCTTTGACCTGATTTACTACGACGCCTTCGCACCGGACAGCCAACCCGAACTCTGGAAGGAAGCGCGGTTCGCCGAAGCCTTCCGTCTGCTTGCCCCGCACGGCTTGCTGGTCACCTATTGCGCCAAGGGTGCCGTCCGCAGGGCCATGGAAGCCCAAGGATTCGCCGTTGAGAAACTGGCGGGGCCTCCGGGCAAGCGGGAGATGCTCCGGGCCACACGACCGGTGCCGGAAGAAGTGCTGCCCAAACGTTTCAATGTCCGCGTCTATTTCATGCTTGTTGCAGGAGCCTCCGACGAGACCTTGGACCGGGGTACTGCGGTATTGAACGCGGATGACACGGTGCTGGTGAGCGATGAGGTCATCGCAGGTCGGAACTGCACGAAATGGCCGGGTGGCGGACTCGAATTCGGCGAAGGACCAAAGGACTGCGCCATGCGGGAAGCCCGGGAAGAGCTGGGTCAGGACATCGTCCTCGGACCGTTGGTGCACGCCACCGGTTCATTCGTCCGGTCGGCCTGGCGGCCTGAGGAACAGGTCCTCTGCCAATACTACCTCGCCCGGCTGGACGGACCGCCCACCTTTGAGATCACAGAGATTCCATTTTCACCGGATCAATCCACTCCCCAATCCTTCCGGTGGGTGCGCATTGGAGACTTCGATAGCAGCGCGTTCACCTTCGCGACGGACCGGGAAGCCTGGGCGAAGGTTCGAGGGCCCCGTTGACCCCCATGCCGAACAAGGCAAAGTCGTAGCGCACGGGATCCTCGGCATCCATCCAGCGCAAGGCCTGTGTGACCTCCTCGACCGCCTTCCAGTCATTCGCCTTCCGCTTCAAGAGGCCAAGCGCGCGGGACACCCCCGCCGTATGCACGTCGAGGGGCAGGCGCAGGGCGGACGGATTGATGCCCTGCCACAGTCCGAAATCCACGCCCCGACGGTTGGAGCGGACCATCCAGCGCAGGTACATGCAGAGCCTTTTGGCCGCGCTGCCCTTGGCGGGATCGGCGACGTGCTTGACGGTGCGGTCCGCGGGCTCATCGGCGAAGAAGCGCGACTTGAACAGGTGAAGGGCCACGCCCATGTCCGGCACCCCTTGCAGTCCCCCGGTGGGTGGTGCGTCGGCGAATGCTGAGGTGAAGGCCCCTTCGAGCCCGCCGTCCCGATCGAGGGACTGCAGGCAGCGGATGAACCGCTTGGCATCGGCTTCCTGGAAGGTCCGGTGCACGAACCCATCGAATGCCTTGAGATCGACGTCCCGGGCGCTGCGGACGAAATCGGCCGGTGCACCGTCCATCCTGTCAAGCAAGTCTTCGCATGACCGCAGGATGCTCTTGCGGTTGCCCCAAGCGAGTGAGGCAGCGAGGAAACCGGCAATCGCGATGTCTTCCGGATCGCTGAATCGGTGCGGTATGCCCAAGGGATCCTCATCCAGGAAATCAGGCCGTTCGTATCGATCCGCTGCCTCGTCGAGCAGCGCTTTCCACTCCTCGAGCCTCGCGTTCGGAGGCCGCCTTCTTCGAACCGGGGTTCCTCGTTGGCTGCTCTTGGACATGGATGGGAAAATCGGGTTCGGTTGGTCGCTAAATTCGCATGCAGATGCAGTTCGTCCACCCCGAGGTCCTCTGGGCGCTTTCGGCGCTGACCATTCCGGTGCTGGTCCACCTGTTCAGTTTCCGTCGCCACCGCAAGGTGGCGTTTTCCCAGACCGCCTTTCTCAAGGAGGTCAGGATGGAATCCCGGTCGCGGAACCGCATCCGCCATTGGCTGATCCTCCTCATGCGGTTGGCGGCGATGACCTGCGCGATCCTCGCCTTTGCAGAACCCTTCCAACCATCGGATGTCCAGAATGAGCAAGGAGGCCGAAAAGCTGTTTCCATCTATCTGGACACCAGTCCCTCCATGGAATTGGAAGGGCGGAACGGCCCCATGCTCGACGCATCCCGGAACGGCGCACTGGCACTGGTAGAGTCCCATGCGCCGACGGACCGTTTCCATGTGCTCACATCGGAGTTCCTTCCAGGCGATCGCCGTTGGCTGAACAAGGACGAGGCGCTGGAGCGCATCGGCTCCGTGATGCCGGGCCATGCAGCCCCCGACATCCTCGACGTGCTGTACCACCAGCAGGAATTCCTGTCCACGGAGGATGTGGAACTGCGCCACGCCTATCTGTTCACCGACCTTCAGCAGTCCAGTCACGCTTTGTCGGGTGGCTCGGGACGCATGGTGGACTCCACCCTCGTGGTGCGGTTCGTAACGCAGGACGCCCAGCCCCGGGTCAATGTGCGCGTCGATTCCGCCTGGTTCGATACACCGATGCGGCTGATCGGCAGAAGCGAGGTGCTCCATGTCCGCATCACCCACGATGCCGAACGCCCCGTGGATGACCTGCCGCTCAGCCTCAGCATCAATGGGCGCAAGGCCGCCATCGGTTCATACAGGATCGTCCCGGGACTGCCTACCGATACCGTTTTGAGGTTCCGTCACGAAGAGAGTGGCCCCCTCAACGCCGTCATCACCACGACCGATGCGCCGGTCACCTTTGATGATGCCCTGCACTTGGGCTATGAAGTCGCCGAAAACGTTGAAGTGCTGCTGATCCAAGGCCGCGATGCAGGTCCCGCCGAGCAGGTGGCGTTGGGCCGTCTGTTCGGAGATGCCTCTTTACACGATGTGCGCACCATGTCCGCGGTCGCCGTGGATTATGGCGGATTGGAATCTGCAGACCTGATCGTACTGCAGGGGGTGCGCAACCCCTCGAATGGCCTGGTGGCCTCGTTGCTGCGCAATGTGGAAGCGGGAAAGAGCCTGCTCATGCTTCCGCCAGCAGAGACCTTGGGCCCCGGTTGGGAGGAATTGCTCATCGGCCTTGGCGGACACGGTATCGGCAACTGGATGAATGTCGATGAGCCTGTCCGGCTGGGGCAGCTCCATCACGAACACCCCCTGTTCAACGGTGTCTTCGCCCGTGCGCCCAGGAGGGTTGACCTTCCGACCGTCAAGGGATGGCACACCCGCAGCCGTACCGGTTCACTTGAACGCAATCTCCTGTCTTTCGCGGATGGACAGCCCTTCCTCACGACGGGATTGAAGGGACTCGGCAGGTACTACTTCTCTGCTGCGCCCCTCGATGCCAAATGGACCAACCTCGCCCAGCACGCCTTGCTCGTGCCCACTTCCCTCCGGATGGCGGAAACCAGCCGCGCCACGGGACTGCATCAATTCACTGCGGGTGAGGAAACCGGCGTCCTGCTCCAAGGCCTCGAGCGGTCCACCCTGTCGGACTTGGCCCTGAGGCCTTCGAATGCGGGACCCGAGGAACGCACCCTCCTTGAGTCGTCTCCCGTTCCTGGAGGGGTTGAAGTGTTCCTTCCGTTGCGCGAGGCTGCACCTGGAACCTACCTACTCGAATCCATCAACGCGGCATCCGAAGGCGACACCGCCTCGGTCATCATGGCGCTCGGCATCAATCCATCGCGCCGTGAGAGCGACCTGGCCATCTGGGACCCCCTCGATTGGAAACAGGCCCTGCTCACCGAGGGCTGGTTGCGGAGCGATGTCCTTTCGGCCGATGTGGAGGACCTCGTGGAAGAGGTGGAGGTGCTCGAAGCCGGTCAACCGCTTTGGCTGAGCCTCATCGCCCTCGCCCTCCTTTTCCTCCTGATTGAAATGATGTTGATCAAGCGAAGGTCCGCCATGCCCACCGCCGAAGCCACAGCATCCTGAAACGGTCACGACCTACCCCCGAACCATGAGCCAATACCACGCCGCCAAACTGCTCCAGCCCGGTCATCCCCTGCACGGCAAGAAGGTTGACATCTCCGTCAAGGATGGACGCATCCAACGGTTGGAGGCGGCTTCCGGCGAGGCCGGGAAAGCCATCGACCTGGAAGGCTGTTGGGTATCGGCGGGATGGTGGGACGGCCAGGTGGATTTCCGGGACCCCGGTGTGGAGCGGGCGGAGGGATTGAAGAACGGACTCACGGCAGCGGCACAGGGCGGATTCACGAGGGTGGCTCCAGTGGCATCGACCATTCCCTGCCGGGACCAGCCATCCGAGGTGATTTCGCTGCTTCACAGGGCTTCCACATCGGTATGTGGGGTCATACCCGTAGCCTCAGTGAGCATCGGTTGTGCGGGAAAGCAACTCTCGGAGGGGTTCGCCCTGCGCGATGCCGGCGCCCGGGCCTTCTCGGACGATGGCCCACTGGAGCGGCCTGAGCTGCTCCGTCGGGCCTTGGAATACCACTCCCCTTCGCGCCTGCCGGTATTCTCTGAAGCGCACGACCCTCAATTCCAACCCGAGGGGGTGATGCACGAGGGTTCGATGAGCACGGCCATGGGGCTCCCCGGCAACTCGGAGGAATCGGAACTGCTCCGCATCGGTCGGGATCTGGACATCCTGCGCTATGCCGGTGGCCGTCTCCACTTCCCCGTGATCACGACCGCCGCCGGACTGAACGCCATACGGGAAGCAAAAGCTGCCGGCCTCGACGTCAGCTGCGGAACGACCGTGCACCATCTGTGCTGGACGGAAGCGGACCTCGATGGCTTCTCCCGTGACATGAAATTGATGCCCCCGCTTCGGACCGAGAAAGACCGCTCCGCCTTGCGCGAGGGCGCATTGGACGGCAGCCTGGACATGATTGTTTCGGACCATCGGCCGAGGACGCCCGAGGAACATGATGTGGACTTCATGATGGTCCGCCCCGGCATTGCGGGCATCCATGCCGCCGGACCTGCCCTGCTCGGCGCCATGTTCGACCACGGCGCTTCGGAAAAAGACGCCGTGCTGGCACTCCATGCCTTGTTGGTCAGTGGCCCCAGGAAACTTCTGGCCGAACCAGCGGAAGTCGGAGGGCTCGAGGAGGGGGCTGCAGCGGAACTGACCTTTTTCAGCACCGCCCAGGCGCCGCTGCCCGACTCGCACTCGTTGGCTCCAAATACGGTCTACGGCAACAGGTCCGACATGCTCAGGGGGCACATCCGCGGCGTGGTGACTCCCCGCGGTGCGCTCTGGAACTGAATCCCGGCTCAGGCCTCACCGGTGGGCCCACCGAAATTCACCGGGAATGACGGCTCGGGTTGATTGCTCATCTCGATCGTGCCATGCTGGCCCTCGAACTTGCCGATGTTGTCGACGAGCATTTTCATGACCCGCTTGGCATGTTGTGGGGACAGGACGACCCTCGAACGCACCTTCGCCTTCGGGGTACCCGGCATCACCTGGATGAAATCGAGGATGAATTCGGTCTGGCTGTGGGTCACGACGGCGAGGTTGGAGTAGACGCCGGGGGCCACTTCCTCCGGCAGTTCGATGTTCATCTTGGGCTTCTTGCCTTGATTCTCCTGACTCATGGGCACAAGTTAACCCTCGAAAGATGCCGGCTTCAGGGAAGAACTGCCAACAATTCCCGCAGCGCCGCAACCCGCGCTACTGCCGGCGATCCGGGAATCGTGCCTTCCGAAGGGTCGAAGTAGACCGCCCGCCAGCCCGCCTCATGGGCTCCGACGACATCCGCCTCGTGATCGTCTCCGATCATCCAGGCTTCTTCAGCCCGCGTTCCGGTTGCGGCCAATGCCGCGTCGAAACAGGCGCGCGCCGGCTTGAGGTGTCCGAGTTCCTCACTTGTGAGCATGCGGTCGATCCATGGTGCAATGCCGGTGTTCTCGACCTTGATGTGCTGTACCTCACTGAATCCATTGGTCAGGATGTGGATGGCATGACCACGTTCACTCAGTGCCTCCAGTACTTGTAGGGTATCCGGAATGAGGTATCGCTGCTTGGGGCTCCGGTCCACATAGGCCCACCCCATCTCTTCAGCAAGCGACCCATCCTCGATGCCGAACCCCGACAACGCCCGCTTGAATCGCTCCGAGCGGAGGACTTCCTTCTTCATTCTGCCTTCCCGATAGTCTGCCCAGCACTGCGCGTTCTCGTGCTGGTACACTTCGTTGAACTGATGGAATCCCCCGCCTCCGCGCTGCTCCAATCCGCATTCGACGAAAAGCTCTTTCAGGGTTTCCAGCGAATTCCGCTCGAAATCCCATAACGTCCGGTCCAGATCGAAGAAGAGGGTGGTGCGTTGCGTCATGGTGTCAGATCAAAGCGAATGCGGACAAGGTCGTCAACAGGGCACTCCAGAAGGCATATGCCGCCAACATGACGGGCAGGGTCTCTGGGCGGTTTCCGAAATACTTGAACGCAAGGAATGCTCCGATCGGCACCCCTACAAGTCCGCCGAGCACCGCGATGCCCCACAATCCGAAGCGCTCCTTGATCCGGACGATTCGCCTGCGCCCTGTCGTGATCACCTTCTTGCCGCGCTTTCGCGCCACACGGGAGCGCCATGCCGAGAAATTCAACACCATCGGCCTCATGAGGAACACACCCACGGCCGCCCCTCCGAAGGAACAGGCGAAAACCCACCCAGGATCCAACCCGGCGGCAATCGCGGTGGAGGGCATGATGATGAACTTCAGGAAGCTCAGGATCAGCCAACCGACCGCTTCGAGGATGGGCGTTGCATCCATATCAATCCAAAGGAACGGCCTGAACGCCATTCCCGGAAAGGACTTCGAGAACATTGGGATAGGCCGAATCCCAACCCTTCCAGTCCCCATCGGGCACCAGGGTCTCATTGTGCCACAGCAGTCTGAACGCCCCTCCCATGGTCCGCACCGTGTCGGCCAAGGTGCTGACATGTGTCGCAGCAGCATCCGGCTCAAGGCCCATATAACGGTTGAGCGTGGCATCCATTGCAGCGAAAGGGCACAGCATCAATTCCGTGATCTTCTCGCGCTCCAGGTCATACCACGGCCTGGGGCGGCTGAATCCCCCTCGGAAACCCGCCAAGGCTGCGTGCCCCTCCGTGTGGTCCTCCCGAACCCCAAGGTCCAGCAGCCTGCGGCGCGTTACACCCGGTACCATCCGGAGATAATGCTGGCGCGAAGCGCTCGGAGGCCTTCCCATGATTTCCCTGAACGCCTCGAATTCCCATTCAAGGGATCCGGCGTCCCCGGCAGCCGCATAACCCGGGTGCCACTGGACACTCCCCGGATGGCGCTCCTCCAATCGGTGCATCAGCGATCTGAGCTGGCGACTTTCCGCCCCGACACCCTTGTCATGGGATCCGAACCTCGACAGCAGGAAAAACCACCTCGGCTTCAGACCACATGCATCGTGCAGCCTCAGGATCCGGTCGTAGGTATCATAGGGGTCCTGCTCCAGACCGCGACATGCCCGGACCCTCCGGTTGGCCCGGTCCCATCGTCCCGTCATCAGATCCCTTCCCAAGGCGGATGCGGTGCGCCACATGGGCTTTCCCCTGAAAGCGAATGCGCTGTCCACATCCACCGTGGATTCGATGGTGTACTCCTTCTTCAGTCTGGCCTCATGGGCCGGCCAATCCGCACCCAGAACCTGGCTCCCCAGTCTGAAGGCCCATTCTTCGCAAACCGGCCTTCCAATCCATCCACGCTCTTTGGATGGACAGGCCGTCGGATCGAATCGCCCGTGCCCGTCGCGGATGGCGGCGTCCACATGTTCCTCCATTCTGCTGCCCATCCAGAAGATCAGGGCGAGCAGGTCGCCTTCCTGTTCATCGGGTGGATCAGCGAGCATATCGGTCGCAGACAGCAGGCCGTGTGGTTCAATCCTGTGGGCGGATCCGTCGGAGGTTCCACCGTAGCGCAACTTCCAAGGGGAATAGACAGACCCGAAGTCCTCCTCTCCCACCAGTTTCCAACCCAGCCCAAGAACGGAGGTGAAGGTCCATTCCAATGCAACTTCCAGACGGGGCGAACGGTGCTCCGCAGTGACAATGACGGGTGGAAGGTCCGGATGGCGCGGCATGAATTCAGAGGATACTCCGGATGACTTCAAGCATGCGGTGTGCCGCCCGGCCTTCACCAAAAAGGCCAGATCCGTGCACACCGGGTACCGGTCCAACGGACGCCAATCGGTCCACCAATCGGCTCCGTCCCCCAGCCTCGGTGAGCATGGCCGGATCGAACAAAGTGGACGCCCCGATTTCCAGCAATTCCCTCCACTCCGTGGTAGTCCTCAGGACAACAGCCGGTGTGCCTTGGTACCACGCCTCCTTCTGAACGCCTCCGGAATCGGTCAGGACACAGTCTGCGTGGACCAGTGCCGATTGCATGTCCAGGTATCCCACCGGGCCTGGATTGACAACCGATTGCGGCAACTCGAGTCCATGATTCAGCATGATGCCCGCAGTACGCGGATGTACCGGAAAATACACGTGTCCCCCTGTTTTTCCGCACCACAACTCCAGCGTTTCCAATGCGCCGGCCAGCAGTTCAGGATGATCCACCGTTCCCGGACGGTGAAGGGTGGCCACCATGGTGGGGCCCGGTCCGGCGGGCCAGCCCCGTGGAACCCGCTCTCGAAGCGCATCGCGCGCGGCCAGGGCCACATCCAACATGACATCGCCCGCCTCGACGATCCTCGCCTGGTCCACACCCTCCTTGAGGAGTTGCCGGGTTGCATCCGGTCCCGTGGTACACAGTACATCCGATAGCTGGTCGGTCAGAATGCGGTTGTGCTCTTCCGGCATGCTGCGGTCACCACTTCTGAGACCGGCCTCGACGTGGACGACGGGGATTCCTGCATGGTGTCCAGCCAGCGCACCCGCCAGCGTGCTGTCCGTATCCCCGAAGACCATGATGGCCTTGGGACGGAGTCGTCCGATGGCATCGGCTACCCCCTCCATCATGTCCGCCAGGCGATGGGTCCGGCTCTCCTGGGATGGCGAGAGGATGCCGTCCGGCGCCGGGACACCCAACTCCTCCAGGAAATCCAAACCCATTTCAGGGTCGGGATGCTGACCTGTGTGAAGCAGGAACTGGGAAATGCCGAAATCGCCGAGCAGACGGGTCGTCGCCGCAGACTTGATGAATTGGGGGCGCGCGCCGATGACCGCCAACAGATCTGGAGATGTCAATGCTTCCTCTGCCATCAGATCAACTGATTGTCGGCAAAGCTAACGTGCTGCATGCCTGCGATGATGACATGATCCAACACGGGCAGGTCCAGAGCTTTACCCGCGGCGTGCAGATCTCGTGTCAACTTTCTGTCCGCAGCGCTTGGATTGGGGTTGCCGGAAGGATGATTGTGCACGAGTACGATGGCGGCTGCCCTGACGGCCAAGGCTCTCCGAAAGACCACCTTCGGGTCCACCACTGTACCGGACTGTCCCCCCCTTGAAATGAGCAGGTCGGCCAAGGGCGTGTTGGCCCTGGATAAGGCCAGCACCCAGAATTCCTCCACATCGAGATCGATGAGGCGTGGACGGAAACGCCGGACAATGTCCCTCGCCCGTGATACCCGCATCCCCAGAACCTCAGGTTGATCCAGCCGCCTGCGCCCCAATTCCATCGCTGCGCAGATGAGGACGGCACGAGCATCTCCGATTCCGTGCAGGGTGCGCAGTCGTTGTGGATCACACCGGGCCAATGCATGGAGATCTCCCCCCATGGCCTGCAAGACCCTCTTCGCCACGCCCAAAGCGTCTTCTCCCCGCGGCCCACTGCCCACGAGGAGCGCCAGCAGCTCGGCATCGGTCAAGGCCCGCAATCCCGACACCAGCGCCTTTTCCCTCGGCCGGCCGACCCTCATGAGCGAATCCAATGCGAATGGTCATTTCGTGCAAACAAAAAAGGGAGGCCGAAGCCTCCCTGATTCAATATCCTTGCGGCCGTCATGCGGCCAATTTGGTCAAGCCTTTGCAGAGGCCAAGTGACGCTGAAGGCTGCTTTTGAGGTTGCCCGCCTTGTTCTTGTGGATGACGTTCTTCTTGGCCAAACGGTCAATCATGGATGTCACCTTCGGCAACTGCTCCTCCAGCTCCTTGGCGTCGGTGGAAGCACGGTATTTACGCAGCGCATTCCGCATGGTCTTGTGGTAATAACGGTTGCTGAGACGCTTGGTCTCATTGGAGCGGATGCGCTTGAGGGCTGATTTATGATTCGCCATGCTTGCGTTTTGGGGGGGCAAATATAGTCAAGCTCAACATCCAAACCGCGTCAGTACCAAATCAAGTGTACCCTGATGGTCGTGGCCCCGTCGGTGATGTCCACTTCCTGACGCTCCGAATCCACATGGTCTCCCGGACGGAAAGGCAATCCCAGGGCGATGAAATCCTGGGTCGTGGCCACATCCTCATCGAAGACCGTGAATTCATACTCCGTCTCGAAATCCACCTCCTCGATGTTCACGGCGACGAAGTCGAGGTTGACGGGAAGCTGTGCCTCCTGAGCAACACTTGTAGTGTAAATGATGGATTGGGAGTCGGCATACCGGAGTTCGACGAAGAGATCCGGCGCACCCTCGTCGACGGTGTCCTCGAAATAATCCTCATCGATTTCCAGCACTTCCACCCGGTCGATGACGCATCGGGTCACCGGCTCCGGTGGTTTGCATGACGGCATGGTCAAGATCAACGAGACGAGGCACATCACGATGAAGGACTGCGGATTGCTCATGGGCACAATTACGCTGGATTCTTCGAAAAGTTGAGAAAAAGAGAAGGGCGCCTTCGCGCCCTTCCTTCCTAACAATCTACTTGCCAATCGCCATTCCTAGCGATAGCTGTTACAAATATAAGACGGTCCTCAATACGTGACAACACGTTTATTCCTTTTTTGTGGGCGTGATTCAGCGCTTGAAAATGAACCGGGTAATGTAGATGCCCTGGCTGTCCGGCTTGCCGGCATCGCTCTCTACGCCCGACACAACGAACTCGAGGCTCCAACCATCGGCGACCATCTTGTTGATGCGGTCCGTGATGATCGCATCATTGGACGCGATGTTCTGGAAGTTGATGCCCACACCACTGTAGAAATTGAGGAGTTTGGTCTCGTTGAATGCACCGATTTTCTGATCACCGCGCTTCACATCCCCCTGTCCGCTTTTCTTGCCGTCGACCCTTGAGGTTGTCGCAGCATCACTGTCCACCTGCTCCGTGGCCTCGACGATGCGGGAGCGTCCTACTCCACCTGCTACGATGCTCTCGACGACGGTGACAACCTTGTACTCTTGAGCAGCGACATCTACAGTGGCGGCGAGGGCGAGTAGCCCGAGGAAAAAGAATCTCTTCATATTGTTTGATTTTGTGGATTCCGGCAAGTCGGAACACCGGACCAAGGTACCTTGAAGCAATCGAACGGATGGAAGGACATCAGGAGATCTCCAGCAGCATGTCCAATGCCTCTTGCTCGAACTCCTTTCCCCGGTTGCGCGAATACCACAATTGCAATCGGGAGGAGAACGCATCGTAATCCTCCCTTGGTTCAGAAGCACTTCGGTATTCCGCTGACATGGCCGCTGCGGTGGAAGGCCTGGGTCCCCAATGTCCGAGAACCTGCCCTTCGCCATCGGCCACGACCCAAATGGGGACCGACCTTCCTCCATTGGTCAGAAAGTCATCGATGATGTCCGCCCCCGAATCGCGCAACACCCAATACACGGGGACACCGGCTCGATCTGCGAGCCTCTGTATGATGGGGGTCGTCTGCGCTCCATCGCCACACCAGCTTTCCGTGATGATCACCCAATGCTGTCCATCGCATGCGCCTGAATCCAGCAGGTGCTGCATTTCGGGTGACATGACATGGGTCTTGGCCACCCTGCGCATCCTCACTGCATTCAATGCGGTGTATTCGGCCATTTTACTTGAAGGTTCAGGACCACTGTGCTCCTTCTGCGATACCCATTCGGCCATGGCCGTCATGAAGCCGTCACTGCTGTATGACCCCGGCCGACCCTCGGCCCACCAGGCACGCCAGAGTGGTCTATCGGGCTTCATGACCAGCAGATTTCCTCCAGTCGGCCATCAGCGCCTCAGCCGCGACACGGCCCGAACGGAGTGCCGCATCCAAGGAAGGTGCCGCGGTGTGATCACCGGCACGATAGTGCCCTTCTCCTGCTCTGGGATCCGGCATGGCTGAACGGACCCCGTCCATTTTCGGCAAGGCATTCGGAATCTCCACGGACCACAGCATCGGGCCCACGTCCAATCCGGCATCCTCCAGATCGGCCCTCACCTTGGACTCCATCTGCGCCCGATCCGCGCTCCCCGGTTTGGGCATCAGCGCGGTGACGTTGAGCCGGCCTCGGGACCAAGCACCCTCCACATCCTCCATGAAATGCAGATTGGTCACACAGCGGGCATCGGGAAGCAGTCCGATGATCGGCTTTCCGAACGGACGGGAGCCGCATTCAAACACGGCATTGAAGCAGGCATTCCAATCAGCACCTTCCACATCCGGTCTTGTGTCGATGACACCTCCGGCCGCCACCGTGTTGCCATCAGACAGTTGGATTGCACCGGGCAGGACACGCTCCACCCGCTGGCCCAACCGCAGCTCCGTCCTCCGCAGTCCCGAAGACAATGCCTCCACGAGCCGGACCATACCGCCTGCGGGGAGGACCACCTGACCCGTCGCCATCATTCTGAGGGTATACAGGAACTGTGCCGGCGGTGGCGCGAGGGATGCGTCCAGGAAAATGCCGGAGAAGAAGGGGCGGAGGAAATCATGGATGAACCCCTCCGAGAGTCCTTCATCCCGCAGGAAAGCATCGGTACTGCCTTTCGAGCGACCGTCCTGGATGGACTGCGGGGTCCCCTTGGTGGAGCCTGCCACGAGGCGCAGAATGCGGAATCGGTCCCGCCAAGTGCCGATGCCGCTGAACGCCGTGGCCGGCAAACTGCCCGGCATGCGCCTCGGATCGGCAAGGGTCCGCCATCGTCCGCCCTTGCGCACCATGGCACCCGGAACGAACGTCACCTTTTCCATCGCGGAAAGGTCCACCCAACGCTGCAATTCCGGGTAGGCAGTCAAGAGTACCTGGAAGCCCACATCCACGGGGCTGCCATCCGGCAATTCAGCCGTAGCCAATCGGCCACCTAGCCGCTGCGAAGACTCCACCAGAACGGGTGAGAGGCCTCCCTTCTCCAATGTGAGACAGGCGGCCAATCCAGCCGCACCACCTCCGATCACCACGGGACGGTCATGCGGGCCCATCGGTCGTCTTGCTCGAAGCATCCACCATCCGATGGAGCTCCTGGAGTTCTTGGGCCGAGAAGTCCCGCCACTCACCCCGCGGCAGGTCCAAGTTCATGTGCATGATGCGCACCCGCTTGAGTCGGGTCACCTGGTAGCCCAGGTGCTCGCACATCCGCCGGATTTGACGGTTGAGTCCCTGAGTCAATACGATCCGGAAATGCCGGGGTCCGGTCTGTTCCACTTCACACCGACGCGTCACGGTTCCAAGGATGGGAACACCCCCTGCCATGTCTTCGATGAAGCTCCCCCGGATGGGTCGGTCCACCGTCACGTGGTACTCCTTTTCGTGGTGGTTGCGTGCCCTGAGGATCTTGTTCACGATATCGCCATCGCTGGTCAGGAAGATCAAGCCTTCGCTGGGCTTGTCCAGACGCCCCACGGGAAAGATGCGCCGTTCGTGTCCGATCGCGTCGATGATGTTGTCCCGCTCCCGTTTGTTGTCCGTCGTGCAGACGATGCCCACGGGCTTGTGGTAGGCGATGTAGACATGGTCTTCCTGCGCTGTGGGTGTGCCCACCGCCTGACCGTCCACCTCCACCCGATCGCCGGGCATGACCTTCGTGCCGAGCTCGGGGACCGCCCCATTGAGGGTGATCCTGCCCTGTTCGAGCAGTTTGTCCGCCGCCCTGCGGGAACAATGGCCGACCTCACTCAGGTACTTGTTGATCCGGATGCCCCCTTCGGTGCCCATGGTGCAAAGAACGTTCAGGCGGGGTCAGTCGACGATGATCCAGCGACAGCGGCTGCCATCCTCCAACGTCAGGATGTAGGCGCCGGATTCGAGATTGCCCCTGCCGAGTCCACGTGCCCGGCTGAAGGCCAGACGCAGGCTGCCCTTCGCATCGTGCAAGGTTCCAGCAGCCGGTGGTCCTCCCCATCGGATGTGGTCCGCGGAAGGATTGGGTCCGAAGGACCGTCCGGCGGGTTCGGGTGCCCCGTCATCACCGAGGATGATCGCATAGTTGTTCGTGGCATCCGCCGTCGGGGTCGCGAACCACACCCAATAGTCAGCGCCATCGGGATATCGCCCCAGGGAGGCGTCCTGCTCCGAGGTGCCGAATGCGAAGAAGTCGAGCAGGATCCAAATCTCTGAGGCCTCATCCCACTCGAACAGGGCAATCTCGTCACCGGAGGCGGACAAGGTGAACGGCGCGTGGAGCGGCCCCTGCTCGGGATCATTGTCCAACCAGTAGAAGGCCCAATCTCCAGCTGCGAGGGTCCCTTCGGGCAAGGCGTATTTGGATGGGTTGCCCAAGTTGTCCGTGAGGAATTTGCCCCCGAGGTAGACCGGGGATGCGCCCGCATTGAACAACTCCACCCAGTCATCGAACTCGCCGAAGTTGTCTGAAACGTTGTTCGCGTTGGAACTCATCAACTCATTGATGACGAGGTCGGAAGGCGACATGCCCACGGTCACCGTCACCGGAGCGCACGGCAACCATCGCTCGAGACCCGCATCGCTCGTGGCCTGGACCTGATAGGTCACCGTGGTCCAGTTCCATTGGATGGGGACCTTGATGCCCCATGTCCCATCGCCCGCCTTGCGGTCTCCGTGATCGCCATCGTCGTACATCGTGAAGGCCTGCGGACCGCTTCCCGGGTCGATCCAACAGGTCACCTCCACCCCGTCACCTCCGCCGTCGACGATTGCCCTGATCCTCAATGAATCCAACACGGGCGCATTGTCCTCCACCTCGTGCGCGATGAGGACCGGGACCTCCGGGTCCAGCTGCCCCTCGAGGGAGGCCAACCGGGTCTCGAGCCAGGGCATGATGCCGTATTCCACGTGCCCACCCCAAGCCGCGTCGAGGGAGGACTCGAAATCGTCCGTGGTGAAACCGAAGCTCAGTGGATAGTAGGCGTCCGTTTCGACAAAAGGGCCCACCATCCCATGGCGGGGATCCAGAAAGGCCGAAACGCTGTCGGGATGAGCATACTCTTCGGCCACCTTGCGGAGATAGTAGGTATACCAATCCCGGTATTCCGGGACATCCATCAATCGATCGTAGAGTGGCCGGAATTCCGTGGACCACAGGTAGGGGTTGCGGTCCTCCCAGTCCAGGTTCAACCAATCGATGCCCCACGTATTGTCGAGGTCATATGCGATGTACTCGAAGAGCCCGGTCTGGGGGTTGTGGTAGAGGTAGAAGTTGTTCTTGTTGCCGGCGTAACCGTCCCAATTCGCACTGACCACATCCAGTGCCATCACCTTCAGGAAATCGGCCACGTTGAACTCTTCCTCGATGGCGCATGGGAAATCTCCATCGGACGTGTTGTTGAGCACGTCGATGAACCCTGCGATGTCGGTGTAGTCGTCTTCCTCGGTATTGGTCTTGAGCTCGTATGCCCTGCGCCCGTTGACCTCGAACTTGTAATCATCGGGTGCGTCACTGATGTACTCAAGGGTGGCCGGCCAAAGGCACTTGTAGAAGTTGCCCCCGTCCTTGTCGTAGTACTCCTCCACGAACTCCTCGTCCATGTGTTCGGTGTTCACATAGAGTCCCATGTACTGCCCGTTGAGCATCAACTTCACCATGCTCGTCCTCGAGCCTGCCAACCCCATGCGACGGAGGATGTTCCAGCTCAGGGCGGCCCGTAGGATGGAGGGATCGTTCTGGTTGGCATTGAGGTTGAGCTTCTCCAGGTCGGCAAACTTCTGGCCCGGGATGAAGGCGTTGAGGTCAATCTTGAAACTCTTCTTCGGTGCAGCAAGGGAAGTGTTGCCCCTCAGCCTGATCGCGGTGGTGTCAATGACCGTATCGATGACCGTCGAGATGTAATGGAAAGTGGCTGGGAAAGGGTTGCTCGCTGCATACCCCACATCGCCGAACAGCATGGCATCCAAGCTGTCCGGGTCCATCGTGATGTCCATGGTGGCCACCTCTTCCTGGAGGAATACGGGGCCGAATGGCGGAATGTCCGTTTGTGCCGTTGCCCCCCCGATTGCTCCGATGAATGCCATCAGCACCCCCAGCATGGCGGAATTCCAGTGCAGGTTCATGGGGGCAAATTACGCCCGGGAGACGGTGACCTGCTCATTCAATGGGGCAGACTGCTCAAGGCATGACCACCAGTCGTCTGACCTCCCTCGTTGCGCCCGAAATACGCTCCACGAGGTACAGTCCGGGTGCCAGGTCTGCCAGGTCCAATGCTTGACCCGAAGCCACCCGCCTCCAAAGCCTGATTTCCGACCCGCCCGCATCGAGCAGCCGGATGGCATCCGCCTCGAGGCCCAAACGGAACAGTTCCCTTGCGGGATTCGGTACCGGCATCCAGGAGGATGGTCCCACCTCACCGATGCCCACTACCTCCTGCACTTCCACATCCAGTCCGACCACCACACCATTGCAGACGGCATTCGTTTCAACCACCTGGATGCCCTGGCTGCCTACGTCGGTCCATTCCACGGTGACGATGGCCGTTCCCTGTCCATCCTGGATTTCGCCCCCGCTGACGGCCCAGGTATAGCTGTTTCCGGGGTCGGAGGGCGTCGCCACATAGAGCTGTACATCGCCCTCGTCCACAGCGGCATTGCCGTTTATGGACTCCGTCAGCAGATAGGCACAGGAGCCGTCTTCCTCGGTAGACGCACCATCGTAGTTGCACGCATCCGGATCGGTGCAACCCGATACTTCAAGTTCATCGCAGACCCCGTCTCCGTCCGCGTCATTGAGACAATTTCCCTCACAATCGTAGAACGGCTCGGCATAGGTACAGGACCCGTCATCGAAGTTGGCCGCGGCATCAAAGTTGCAGGCTTCAGGGTCCGTGCATCCGGGCACATCGCAGACACCATCGACATCAACATCTGCAGTACAGTCTCCACCGCACTCACCGAGCGCGTCCAGCTGATTGCCGTCACAATCGCAGTCGCCCTCGGGAATGTCATTGCAACCGCATTCGTATATCGCTCCCGGCCCATCGCACACGCCGCATTCATCAGGTTCACCACCGATACAGGGGTCCTCGTCATCACAGATGCCATCGTCATCGATGTCTTCCGCACAATCCCCACCGCAATCACCGAGGGCATCGAACAGGTTGCCGTCACAATCACACCAACCATAATCAAACGGCGTCCAACATGATCCGTCATCCTCGATGGCCTCAGGGTCATAATTGCAGGCGGCGGGGTCCGTGCACCCCACCTGTTGGGTCGTGGTCGTGCACACCGTCACATCATCGAGCAGAAAGGCCCCAAGGCCTCCAGCAAAGGAGACAGGATAGAAATTCACTCCTCCGAGGTTTCCCGTGTAGGGCAGCAGGGCGATGAGCTGGCCCTCCAACAGGATGCGCAACGTGTTGTTGTCGAGATCGAAAAGATGGGTCAGGTAATTGTCTTGGTTGGCTTCGAAACCCGACGCGAAGGCACTATCCCCATCCCAATAGAAGGCAAAGGACCCATTGCTGAAGATGTAGGTCTCCAGCGCCCATTCCAGACCCGGTTCGGTCTGCCCCTGGAAATTGTAGTACGCCGTATATCCGGATTGGGCCTCCAGTGAGAATTGGACCATGTGCGTGCCCGTTGAGGCTCCGATGGGATAATAGAGGTCATTGGCCTGCCCGGCATCCACATCCGACGACACGAGAGAGACGGAGGCATCGGCTCCTTCAAAAACGACATAGGGATCCTCGGAAGTTCCAGGCGTGCCGCTCCACGTTTCCCATCCAGCGGAGGACTGAACGGTCAGGGGCTGGGACTCATTGTACTCCTCGAAGGTCTCCATCAATTGGGTGGAGGCGCAGCTGATGCAGGAGAGGTATTCGCAGCTGCCATCGTCATATTGGGCAGCAGGATCGAAGTTGCAGGCCACCTCATCGGCACATCCGCCGTCCAATCCCGTCAAGGGGCAGAGGAAGGGCAGGGTGAACGTCACATCCGCCAGGTCGAGCCCCGTCGAGCTGCCGTATCCGTTGTAGAGTGTGACGGTCCAATCTCCAATGCCGGCCAAGTCGAGAGAAGAGAAGTCGAATGCAGCGGTGTAGCTTCCACCGACATCGACATTCCAAAAGGTGGGCCAATCGACGCCGGCCGCAGGCTGACCCGCAGTCTGGTCATAGCCCCCCCACTCGAAACAATCCCCTTCGGGATCACACAGGACCACAAGGAGATCGGACGCCCATTCGCCCCCGCCGGATTCACCCGGCCATTGGAGGCTCACTTCGAGAGAACTGATCGAACCGATGGCACCGAAGGTGAATGTGGCGCCCTCGGTAGCGGCGAGGTTGGCCGACATGGACCAGATGGAAGTGCACTCACCGCACGGCTCGTCAAATGCGGCATACACACAACTCCCGTCATCGATGGTGGCTTCAGGTTCGTAATTGCAGGCTTCCGCGTCGGTGCATCCTGCCGTTCCGCCACCGCCATCGAGCGCCGCATAATCCACCGTCCAGCCGATGTCCTCGAGCAGGCCGAGGGCCATGGGACCGGGGCTGTGGATGGCCTCGCCATTGCCGATGGCGGGGGTCATGAGCGAATGCTCGTTGCCCGCCGGATAGGTGGCCTCGTCGAAATGGGACAGGCTCGACCCCTGCTCCCAGAAGGCCGGCGCATAAAGCTTGGGGGAGAAATCCCCGCTGTAGGCATTGGCCTGGATACCGGCCCAGTAGAGGTTGTCGGACTGCAGGGCATCGCCGAGGGCGGACGTCCCGTTGCCGAGATCGAGCAGTGCCTCTCCCGCGCCGGTGTAGACGAATTCGTCGTAGATGTGGGCCAGGCTGCCGTTGAGGACGTATCCGTTCAAATCCTCCCCGACATACATGGTTCCGGAGAAGCCGAGGCCATGCCCGATCTCGTGGAGAACGACGGAGACCAGGTCGTACTGGGAGAAAGGCGTGTTGCCATCGAGTCCGTAATACCAGTCGGTTCCGCTGTCGAAGTTGGCCACGATGTCCGCGGAACCCGGATCCAGGTCCGATCCGGCGAGTTTGTCCGCCAGCGGCGAGGGATATAGCACTCCGGAAAAGGGGGCCCCACCGAAATTGTACCACAGGCCCGTGGAGCCCGCCGAACCCAAGGCATTGCCCGGCAGGTCAGCCCAGGTCGCATTGACCACGATCGGCACATCGGAAGTGATGAGCCCGGACCAGATGTCGATGGCGTATTGGAATGCTGCCTCAGCCTCGGTCGAGAAGCCCGTGTAGTTGACGATGAATTCCGCCGTCCGATCCTCTGGAGCCACGGGGGGCGGGGCCGGGACATGTGAAACCCCATCGGCCTCCGAGCCCAGGATGATGGAACGTTCCGGGGGGGGCAACCACAGGGCATCCTGAGCGGTCATTGAGCCAGTGAAGGCAAGAAGAATGGCGAGGGCGATGGGGCGATGCATGTCAAGGAAATTCAAGAGCAAACTAATGCGCCGTAACTTGTATCCATGGCTCGTTCACCGGCGGTTTTCACCATGTTGGCATCGGTTGTCCTCATCACGACAGGATGCGGACGGACGGATGCCGAGGACCCTGTCGCGCCTTCCGATCCCCTGTCATTTCCGGTACTCCCGGACCCACCATACGCGTATTCCGCCACCGGTTTTCCAGAGGCGTGGTTGAACGATCCCGCCTTGGCCCTGTTCGGTGGCTTCGGTGCAGACATCGACATCACGGATGAGGGGGCCACACTGGGACGCGTCCTCTTCCACGACACCCGTTTGTCGGCGGACAACTCGGTTGCTTGCGGCACCTGCCACAGGCAGGCCGCGGCCTTTTCCGATGCGGTTCCCGGATCGGTGGGCATCTCGGGAACACCCTTGTCCAGGAACACCCCGGGCCTCTTCAACCTGCGATACCAGCGGCGGCTCTTCTGGGACATGCGCGTGGTCGGTCTCGCCAATCAGGTGCTACAGCCCATCGGCCATCCCGACGAGATGGGCATGGACCTCGATGCGCTGTCCGACAAGCTGACGGACACCCCCTACTATCCGCCCCTGTTCGAAGCCGCGTTCGGAGATGCGCAGATCGATCTTGACCGGATTGCCGATGCCCTGGTCCAGTTCCTGCGTTCGATACGGTCATACAGCAGCCGATACGATGCTGGTCTCGCCAATGACTTCGCGGAATTCACAGAGAGTGAGCTGCTCGGCAAGTCCGTCTTTTTCAGAGGCGATACGCGCTGCAATCAATGCCACAGCGGCCTCAATTTCTTTTCCACCCAACCCTTCATCAATGGGCTCGAGGTGGACTACGCCGCCGCCGGGGATGGTGGCATCGGGGCGTTGACCGGCGATGCGGATGATGATGGACGGTTCAAGACGGTTTCCTTGAGGAATGTCGGGTTGACCGCACCCTACATGCACGATGGCCGATTCGCTGCCCTGCGCGACGTGGTGGACTTCTACAGCGATGGGATCCAACCCCACCCCTTCCTCGACGAGCGCTTCTCGGACAACGGCATCGGTCCGCCGGGCCAAGAACCGTATCAATTGAACCTCACCGAAGAGGAACGCACCGGATTGGTGGATTTCCTCCACACACTGAGTGATACGGTGATTCCCACGAATGCTGCCTTCTCCTCCCCTTTCTGAAGGACGGGCAAACGTCAGTCAGGAATGAAGAAAATGAAGCGGGTGCCCTCACCCGGTTCTGATTCCACAGTGATCCAACCCTGGTGACCATCGACGATCTTCCAGACATGGCTCAACCCCATGCCAAGGCCCTCGACCGAAAGGTCATGCCTGCGACCAAGTTCGAATAAGGTAGCCTGCTGGTTTCGCGTCATGCCCTTTCCGTTGTCCTGCACTTCGAACAGATGCCCTTCAGCCGTGGCTGTGCTCGATACCTGAATGAAAAGGGGAACCCCTACCCGACCATACTTCATTGCATTCTCAATCAGATTGATGAAGAGCAATCGGATGCCCAATGGCCCCGCCTTGATCTTGGGCATGGGGCCAATCTCGATGGTGCTTTCCTGTCTCCGGTTCAGACAATGAAGATCACTGACCACTTCCTGCAGCACTTCGCCCAAGTCCAATTCCGTTCGGACCTCATGGCCGATGCGGGCATGTTCCAAGAGTCCTTCAACCATACCATCGATGCGTTGGGCGGATTCAATCAACCATTGGCTCAGCTGCTTGACCTGGGGATCGCCATCGTCAATCAGTGACACCAACATTCTGGCACAGCTCGAAACGTTTCGCAGCGGCTCCTTGAGATCGTGTGCAACAACGGTTGCAAACCGTTGCCATGGATTCCCTTCTGAAATTCTGGATTGGTGCGTTGGGGCGGGTGAAGTTGTCATGGGATTTCATTGTCCGTTGAGACTGGAACGCAAAAGAATCACACGGGTGACATCCTTCCTCACAAGAAGGTTTTCACACATGTCGAAATGTGTTCAAAACCGCCCGATTGTCGTCACTTTCATCATTGAATAACAATGATTTAATCCCGTAATGTAGACTCTTCTTCTAAGCCTGTCGGAAAAGGACTACCACCACCTCGTGGGGACCTTGCATTGGGATCAATCCTCGTCCGAACTCGTCATGATGACCTGCTTCCGGACCACCACATTTTCGCCCACTGTCTCACCACCTTCATGCTCTTCCATCTCCACTTCCACTTCCAACCCGTCTCCGTTCCGGATCATCCGAACCTCGCCTCCAGGAATGGTCAAGACGGTATCTCCTTCAAAGTCCTCGCCCTCGAGTTTCTTGACTATGACCTGAATGTCCTCGGAACCGCCATCCGAAACCCACTCCATGTGGTGCATGCCGCTGGCCGGATGCGGTGCCATTGATGGGGCAGGAGCGGTGACCCGACCCAAGGCGAATCCAATCATGGTGAATGCCGCTGCAATGAGGATGGAGGAATTCTGTTGCATGTCCGCAATCTCTTGTGTTTCCTGTCATCATGCAAAGGGCGGAAAATGCAACTTCAACAGTCTGATCTTCGTAGGCACGACATGCGATCGAAGCGCGCTTTCGATACCCTCATCGTGGAGGGAGGCAGCCTCCGGTGTGCCTTCACGGCCGGCGTGCTCGATACATTCGCCGTACTGGGCTACAACAAGTTCAAGCGCTATTTCGCCGTTTCCGCCGGAACGATGGCTTTGACATCCTTCCTCTCCGGTCAGCGCAAGCACTTCATTGATGTGGCCTGCCACATGGTCGAAGACGGAGAGTTCATCCGGTTCTTCTCCGCCTTCAGCGAAGAGGGGCTGATGAACCTGGCCCACCTGTTCGACCATGTGAGGCGCAACCGCCCGCTTGACATAGAGGGTGCTGCGGTAGCTGCTTGGGGAAAGGACGTGCGCATGGTCACGACGGAATTCGCCACCGGCAATCCACTCTATCTGAGACCAGAACCATCGGATTGGCTCCGCATCATGTGGGCCTCCTCCACTTTGCCCATGGTCACGCGTGGACGCATCAAGGTCCACGACAAGTGGATGTTCGACGGCGGGATTTCGGACGCCTTGCCTTTGCAGGCTGCTTTGGAAAGGGGCAGTCGCCGCATCCTCGTCATCCGGACGCGGCCGTCCGGCATGCACATCGAAAAGGGCTGGTTGGACACCTTCGCCACATACTGGTACCGTGAAAATCCGGCCATCGTGAGGCTGTACGAACACGGCCACGAAACCTACAATCGCGCAGTGGACCGGCTCGCAACAGGGGGTGAGGGCCGGAGGAAATGGGAGGAAATCGCCCCCTTGACCCCCCTCAGGTCGGACGGCTACCGGATCAATGCCGGTCAACTGCTGCAGGACTACCACCACGGTATGGTGCGCGCCCTCGATTGGCTGGACTCTGTGCCCAAGCGGCGCTGAATCACCCGCCATGACCTGCATCCGGGCACTTCCGTTGATGGTTGGGAATCGCGTCTAACTTTGCGCTGATTCACCCAAGCCCAACACCATGCGCAAGCTGTACATTCTGGCCGTCATGGCCGCCTCCGCACCAGCCCTGATGGCACAGTGCAACGAGCTCTTCATGTCCGAGTACATCGAAGGCTGGTCCAACAACAAAGCGATTGAGATCTACAACCCCACGGGTTCCGCCATCGACATGTCGGACTACCGGCTCGAGCGCTACGCCAATGGAGCCACCGCGGCGGAAGAGAACCAGAAGGTGGACCTGAGTGGCACCATCGAGCCCGGTGATGTGCTCGTCTATGTTCTCGACAAGCAGGATCCGGACGGCGTGGACTTCGAAGCGCCCGTCTGGGACGAGCTCGCCGCGCAGGCGGATGTTTGGCTCTGCCCCGTCTACGCCGAGAACAACGCGATGTACTTCAATGGCAATGATGCCATGGTCCTGCGCAAGATTTCAACGAACACCGTCGTCGACATCTTCGGCGTGATCGGTGAGGATCCAGGATCCGCCGGCTGGGACGAGATTACCCAGAACCATACGTTGGTCCGCCGCTCTGAGGTCACTGCTGGTGATGTCACTGCCACCGATGCATTCGACGTGCTGGCCGTATGGGACAGCCTTGAAGTCAACACCTTCGACCAGCTCGGTTTCCACGAGTGCGACTGTGTCGTTTCCGTGGAGGAGAACGGCCGTGACGGATTCACGGTTTTCCCGAACCCCACCACAGACGTTTTGACGGTCACCCTCGCTTCGCCGATTCGCGAAATCGTGGTCCGGAATGTCGCGGGCATCGAGATGCGCCGCATCGCAGCCAATGGCGCCATCCGCGCGGACATTGACCTGTTGGGGCTCGCCGAGGGCACCTACCTGATCGAGGTGCGCCTCGCTGACGGCTCCGTGCGCCACCGCAAGGTGGTCAAGCACTGACCCTTCGTCATCGAACCGCATCGACCATGAAGTCACTGCTCTCATTGGCCCTTGCCATCGGCTTGGGTATCTCGTCGGCTGCATACGGCCAGAATTGTACCCTTTCTGGGTTGGTGGAGGATGGATTCACCGGAGACCCCCTCATCGGAGCCTATGTGAAATCCGGCGATGCGATCACGGCCACGGACATCGACGGTCGATATGAACTGAGTCTGCCTGTCGGGCAGACGGTGGTGACCTTCTCCTACATCGGCTATGAGGCCGAGGAAAAGCAGATCACACTTCAAGGGGCGAATGCGACGCTCAATGCCGGGCTTTCGTCACTGGTCCTCAACGAGGCTGTGGTCGCAGCGGACGTGGCCATTGACCGGAAGACTCCTGTGGCCTTCACGAATGTGCTGCCCGCACAGATCCAGGAGGAATTGGCGGGCCGGGATTTGCCTCTTGTGCTGAATTCCACTCCCGGGGTCTACGCCACCCAACAAGGTGGCGGTGATGGTGACGCGCGTGTCACCATCCGTGGATTCGACCAGACGAACCTGGCGGTCATGGTGGACGGGGTCCCCATGAACGATATGGAGAACGGCTGGGTGTACTGGAGCAACTGGGCCGGTCTGGATCTTGTCGTGCGGACCACACAGGTGCAGCGAGGCCTTGGCGCCAGCAAACTCGCCATCCCCTCGGTCGGCGGGACCATCAACATCCTGACGGGCGGTGATGAGAGCGGCAACGGCAGCCTGACCTACCTCTCGGAAATGGGCAACTACGGCTATTTCCGCAACAGCCTTGCCGGTGTGTTCGGCAATCAGGAAAAGGGCTTCCTGCACTTCGTCGGTTCCTACCGCACCAACCAGGGCTTCGCGGAAGGGCTGGAGTCCAAGGCATACGCTTACTATCTCAAGGGCCGGAAGACGGTCGGGAACCACAACCTGAGTTTCACCGCCTTCGGAGCGCCCCAACGGCATGGTCAACGGGCGTATCAGATGCAGGTGTATGAATTCGATTCCAATCTGGCCGAGCAGCTCACGGATGCCGCCGGCCAGCAGGAGTTGCAGAACGTGCTTTCCGGACTGGGTGAGAACGCCATCGTCTCGCGCGGCCGCGACTTCAATGAGTTCATCGTCAACTACGATGAGGTCTACTACAACTACAATGAAACCACGGGGCAGGTGGACACCACGTTCGGAGCGAACCGCCGCTACAACTCCCGACAGAACTACTATTTCAAGCCCATTTTCACGATCCGTGATGTTTGGAGCATCAGCGACAAATCGACGCTGACCACCACGGCATATGCCAGCTTTGGAAAAGGGGGAGGTGAGGCTCTGAACAGCACACCCGGCAGCCGACTCGCGGACGGCACGATTGACCTTCAAACCACTTGGAATGCACACCAGCTCTTCGAGTTCGGGCCGAATGGTTTGAACCTGGACGCCAACGGCGAACGCAAGGGGTCCAACTTCATCCGCATCGCGCACAACGACCACCGCTGGTTCGGGGCCCTGTCCAATTTCTCCACCGACCTCTCCGACCAATTGAACTTCAGCACCGGGGTGGATGTGCGGCACTACACCGGGAGCCACTACCGGACCATCGGCGACCTCTTCGGTGCGGATTACTACGACGCGCCGGATGACCGGCGTGACCAGAATGCGGACTTCGATGTTCCCCTGCGCGAGGGAGACAAGTACTACTACCACGACGACGGCCAGGTCGCCTGGGGTGGCACCTACGCCCAGTTGGAACTGGACAAGTACAACTACTCGGCCTTCGTCAACATCTCCGCGGCCCAGAGCTGGTACCGCGGCATCGATTACTTCCGGCCCAAGGTGGTCACCCTCGGGGAGGACACCTACGAAGTGCGTTCCACCGATGAGTGGCGCTTGCTCGGGGACAACAGCTGGTCCACCGGTGCATTGGCGGATGGGACCGAACTCACCGCGGACCACCCTGGCCTCGAGACCTACGCCACGGATTGGGAGCGGTTGACGAGTGCGACCATCAAGGCAGGCGGCAGTTACGAGTTGAATGAATGGATGAACGCCTACACCAATGTGGGCTACCTGAACCGGGCCCCGCTGTTCAATTCGGTCTTCGACCTGAACAACAACCTGATCGAGGGCTACGAAAATCAATATGTCAAGGCCGTCGAGGTGGGATTGAAATACGCCAAGGGCCGGTTCGCCTCCAACATCAATGCCTATCGCACCGGTTGGGAGAACAAGGCGGTCAACCGATTCTACAGTGTATCCGGTCTTTGGAACGACCCCAACCTCTCAGTGTATGCGGATACCTCCACCACTGCCGGCAGGCAGGACCTGCTCATCCTGGGGGAGGACGACCGCGACATCCTGGATGTGGATTGGGACACGGAGGCCACCAACATCATCGAAAACGTCGACCGCAACCTCGGCTACAACCTGCTCAATGCGGATGCGGTCCACTCTGGGATCGAATGGGACTTTGCCTATGACCTCAATGACAAGTGGGACTTGCAGGGCGTCTTCTCCGCGGGCAACTGGCGTTGGACGAGCAACGAAAGTGTGGATCTGGTCAACCGCAATACCAATGGGTTCATCACGCGGGTCTCGAATGGCGCCATCGCGGATACCCTCGTCAACCTGGACGGCGTGAAGGTGGGTGATGCCGCCCAGCGCCAGATCTCGTCCTCACTGAGCTACCGCCCCAAGCGCGGCACCTACATTTCAATAAGGAACACGTGGTTCTGGCAGCACTACGCCAATTTCTCCCCCGGAGACGTCATCACCGAGGGCGAGCCCAAGGATGTGTGGGTGACCCCCGCATATGCCCTGCTCAACATCAATGCGGGCACCACGTTCGATGTCTCGGACAAAGCCCTGTTGCGCATTCGGGTGAGCGTGACCAATGCCCTTGACAAACTGTACATCGCGGATGCGACCAACAACTCGCAATACGCACCCAACCCCTATGGCCTCGAAGGGGGCAGTGGCAGAGCGGAGGTCTTCGTCGGCCCACCGCGTATGTTCCGACTCAGTGCCGTCCTTGAATTGAAGGGGCTCCAGAACCGATAACCATGAACGTTCGTCTTTTCCTTGCCACCGTGTCCCTCGTCGCGGCAGGCACCGTCCTCTCACAGGACAACATCCTCGATGTCCGCAACAACTACAATGTGGGCGACGTCGTGACGGTGACCGGTGTGGTCACTTCCGATGGCAACCTCGGTTCCGTGCGCTACCTGCAGGACGCCACGGCCGGGATCGCCCTTTACCCCGGCGCAGACTGGTCGGAATGGGATGACGAGCCCGCCATCGGAGACTCCCTGACCGTCACTGGAGAGGTCACCGAGTACAACGGACTGCTCGAAGTCGGTCCGAACCTGAGTGCAGTCACTTTTGAAGGGACCGGAGCCGTTCCGGAGCCTCTCGTCATCGGCGCGGCTGACATGGATGAAAGCCTCGAGGGGCAATTGGTCCGGGTCAACAGCGTCACCTTCCCGCTGGCCGGTCAGGAAATCACAGGCAACAACACCTACGATTTCACCGCGGATGGGGAAACCGGCATCATATACGTCCGCACGAGCAACAGCCTCGTGGGCGAAACCCTGACGGGATGCGCCGTAGACCTGATCGGCATCGTTTCGCAATTCTCCTTTGACGGGACCGGAGGCTATCAATTGCTGCCCCGCGGACCTGTTGATCTGATTCCCGCAGCTGGCATATGCTACACCTCACCTGTCGTGCAATCCAACATGAGTACGTCAGGCTTCACCCTATCCTGGACGACCGACCTCGCTGCGGACGGCATCGTGGAATACGGCCTGACCGAGGATCTGGGCATGACGTCATCGAACACATCCGGCACCACCGACCACAGCGTGGACCTCTCCGGTCTCGAAGCCGGGCGGATCTACTATGCCCGTGCCGTCTCCTCCCTGCCCGACGGAGAAAGCGCAGCGTCGCCGATCCGGCCCTATGCGACGGTGTCTGCCTCATCCGGAGACATCCACGTCTACTTCAATGGACCGGTCAATACGGCTGTCGCCACCGATGAGGAGGCCCTGTCCCTGGGTGTTGACATGAACGACACCGTGGCGGCCTGGATCCTGTCAGCCCAGCACACCTTGGATGTCGCGGCGTACAACTTCAATGACCAGACGCTGGAGGACGCCTTCGAAGCGGCAGCCAACAACGGCATCCAGATCCGGTGGATCTATGAGGGACAGAATGCCAATGTCGGCCTCAACAACCTCCCCGAGTCCATTGTGACCCACCCCCGCACGGATGGCCAGGGCAGTGGCATGCACAACAAGTTCATCGTGGGTGACGCCGAGTATCCGGAATCCGCCTTCGTGCTGACGGGTTCGACCAACCTCACCACGGGAAACCTCGTCCAGGACCTGAACAACGCCATCGTATTCGAGGACCAGAGCCTGGCCAGGGCCTATACCATCGAGTTCAATGAAATGTGGGGTTCGGACGGGATGACGCCCGATGCCGCCAACGCCAAGTTCGGTCCGGACAAGACGTGGAATACGCCCGTCGATTTCGTGATCGGCGGGGTGCCGGTTGAACTGTACTTCTCGCCCTCGGACGGGACCACCAATGCCATCCGACAGGAAATCGAGGCGGCAGACAGCGAATTCGAGTTTGCGCTGCTCGCCTTGACCCGGGACGACCTTGGCGATGCGATTGCCGCCCTGGGGCAGAGTTTCTTCGTCAACCCCATCGGTGGCATCGAGCAGGTCAACACCACCGGAAGCGAGTACGACAACCTGCTGTCCAATGGCGTCCAGGTTTATCACCACAACATCAGCGGGGACCTGCACCACAAGTATGCCATCGTGGACCATGCCTCGCTCTCGGATGACCCCACCGTGATCACGGGCTCGCACAACTGGTCGTCTTCGGCAGAGAATGTGAACGACGAGAATACCGTCATCGTCCACGATGCCCGTGTGGCCAACCTGTACCACCAGGAATTCCAGGGCATCCTGATTGCCCTTGGCGTCATTCAATCCGTCGGTGAGGCCGGAATGGCTCCTCAGTGCATCGTCTATCCCAACCCTGTCCGCGGTACGCTCCATGTCGAGTGGATGGAAGGACAGCCTGACGGCCCCCTGGTCCTGCGCGACCTGTCCGGTCGGGTTGTCCTTACGGCCCCGCTCCAGCCGGGTACCTCCCGCATTTCCACCGCAGGCTTGGCGGCGGGAGTATACACGGCCACCTTCGGCACGGCCTCGGGCGCGACCCGGATCGTCGTCGAATGATGAAGCGCCACTTGCGCTGGAGCCTGCTTTCCTGCAGCATCCTGTGGCTGTCCTGCGGTCCACGGGGAGCCGGGGAGCAGGCTTCTTCTGTTGCAGGACCCTTGGTCGCGCACCGCGCACTTCCGGTCGGGACATCCCTGCCGGCACTGGCAGCCTCTCCTGCAGGCCCAGCCCTGCTTTACGTCGAAGAGCATGAGGATACGGTGGTCCTGCAATGGGCACTCTGGACTGAAGAAGAGTGGACCGAGCCCAGTGTCATCCATGCGGGAACCGATCTGCTCGTCAATTGGGCGGACCGTCCCGGATTGGCCTTCGGGGAGGACGGCGATGCCCACGCACATTGGCTGGAAATCGATCCAAGAGGGGATTTCACCTACGGCATACGTGCCGTCCACTCTTCGGACGGCGGCCACACCTGGTCCACACCCGATCGGCCCCATCGGGATACCGCCGTGGCTGAACACGGTTTCGGACAGTGGATGATCGGGGCCGAGGGGGTGCTGTTCGCCTGGCTCGACGGCCGGCGGTTCGATGGGCATCCCGACCCCGCAAAAGCGCCCATGGAAGTCAGGGCATCCCAATGGAATGCCGAATACGGATGGTCGGAAGAAGTCGTGTTGGACAGTAGCGCTTGCACCTGTTGCCCCCTGACTGCAGCGCCGCAACAGGACGGCCATCTGCTCGCGTACCGCGACCGGTCCTCCGATGAGATCCGTGACTTCTCGGGCGTCGTGCTGCAGGCCTCGGCGTCGGGGACGCCCGTTCTGATTGATGGACCCGCTCCTGTAGGAAAGGATGGCTGGCGCATCGCCGGATGCCCGGTCAACGGTGCTGCCCTCGCTTCATCGCATGACAGAACCCTTGCCGTCTGGTATACGAATGCAGGCGATACGTCCCGGGTGCGCTCGGCATGGAAGAACGCCCCCGATGCCGGTTGGAGTGGCCTGTCGGACCTGTGTCCGAATGATGCTGTCGGGCGTGTGGCCGCCGCCGTGGACGGAACCGGCACATTCCATGCGGTCTGGATGGAACGCCGGGACGGCGATGCTGTTCTTGTGGGACGCCGTTGGGATGATCAAGGGGACGCCATCGACCCGGGCACCGTCGTGTTGACCGGGATGGACGCCGCCCGGGCGGGGGGCTTTCCCAGCATGGTCGGACTGGAGGATGGTGGTGCGCTTCTGGCCTGGACGACAACGGGGAAGGAAGCCCGTGTGCGCACCGCGCACTGGACCCCTTCCCCGTAAAGGCAAATCGCCCTTGAGGCTTATTCGATGACCAGTCGGATCACATCCTCCTCCATGCCATTGGTGGCCCGGACCATGTAGATTCCGGCATCCAATGAGGACACATCGAGGTCGAGGGTGAAGTCGTCGTTCATCCGTTGTGAGAGGACCACGCGTCCCAACGCATCGGTGAGTTGGACGGTCACTGCGCCATCACCCGTCATCATCGCCTCGATGCGCACCGCGCCGTCGGTCGGATTCGGGTAGGCGATCACGCTGGCCAGGGTGACCCGCTCTCCGGCACAGCTGCTTGAGTTGCCCTGACCGGCCGTGAAGCTGCAGATGGGAGAGAAGGCACTCGCTTCTCCATTGCAATTGGTCCGTACCCTCCACTCGTAAGTGGTCCCGTTGTTCAGGCTGGATGCCGTGATGCTCGTCTCCGCTGTCGTGGCCTCGCTGGTCCAGGAGGAGGCGCCTGCCGCACGGAACTGGGCGGTGTAATTCACCGCACCGGCCATGGCATCCCATGTCAGTGTGGCACGCTTGCGCTTGATGTTGACTGCCGCCGTGCCGGTGGGCACATCGCAGGTTCCTGAAAAGCAGGGTGAGCAGGATCCTCCGCAGTCGACGCCCGTCTCATCCCCATTCTGTATGCCGTCATCGCAGGATGGCGGACATGCCGCACAGCTCGAGCCTCCGCAGTCGATGCCCGTCTCATCCCCATTCTGGATTCCATCATCACAGGTGGGTTCCGCACAGGGCGCGCAGCTTCCACCGCAATCCACGCCCGTCTCATCCCCATTCTGGATGCCGTCATTGCAGGTTGGGTCCGGAGCATTGCCACACCCTCCTGATTCAGTGAGTGAGAAGCGGAATCCTCCAGGCTCGAATAGGGCCTGCATGCGCAGTGCCTGACCAGAGGTATACAGGTTCATGCAGGCATCATCACTGTAGTCCATGTAATTCTGGACCATGTCCACGGAGCCGCAGCTGACGTGACCCGTGGCACATCCGTAATTGGGACCGTCCGACAAAGGCGTGTCCCCGACGAAGTCATCCACACTGCAGCCGCCATCTCCCCAGATGTGGCGCAGGTTGAGATAGTGTCCCACCTCGTGGGTACAGGTCCTGCCCAGATCGAAGGGCGATGTGGCCGTACCGATGGTACCGAAATAAGCATAGTCGCAAACGACGCCGTCGGTCGATGACGGCCCTCCGGGAAACTGCGCATAGCCCAGCAATCCGCCGCTCAGGTTGCACACCCAGATGTTGAGGTAGGATGAGGGGTCCCAAGGCGTCAATCCCTGATTGCCCTTCATGGCATCGTTGGCCTGCCAGGAGGGCTTGTTGGTGGACTTGCGGCGAATGCCATTGGTAGGGTTGCCGTCGGGATCCACACTGGCGAGACAGAACTCGATTTCCGTGTCAGCCGCCTGGGACCAGGTATTGTCGGCATCCGAATTCGTCCTGCGGAAGTCGTCATTGAGGACGTCTATCTGCGATTGGATCTGGGCATCCGAGATGTTCTGCGCCGAGGTCTTGTATACCACATTGACCACCACGGGAATGGTGATAACCGTGTTGTTTCTCAGCTGTGGCGTATTGACGAAATCGCGGGTGAACTCCTCGATCTGCTCCATGTTGGAATGGTATTGCTGGTGCTCTTCCAGCAGTCGGTCGAGGTTGCCCATGGTGTGACAGACGCGCTCCTGGGCATTGAGCATGCAGAAGGTGCCCACGAACAGGGCAGAGAGTAAAATCCTGAGGTTCATGTGTATGGTTGGTAAAACAGACCATTAAGAAATTCCCATTCCGCCGATCTGCACAATTTCCGCCGATGACCTTTGTCATTCTGGTCATAACTGCGGGTTGAAAGCCACCACCATCTGGCTGAAAATAATATCAGCGTGCTGTTTCATACCTGATATGAACGGCTTCGAACATTCTGAACGTGGGCCTGTTCCTCCATCACAATCACACAAATTCAAACCATGCTCAAGCATACCCTTTTGTTGCCCCTGTTCCTGATGGGGTCTCTCATTCAAGCCCAGACGACCGTCGTCGACGTGGTGGTGAACAGCGAAGACCACACCCTCCTTGAAGCTGCCGTCATCGCCGCCGGCCTTGCAGACGACCTGAGCGGAGATGGTCCCTTCACCGTATTCGCGCCGACCGATGCCGCCATCACTGCATTGGTCACTGCACTCGACATCACGGCCGATGACCTGCTGGCCCTGGATGGCCTGGCGGACATCCTCCTCTACCACGTGGTCAACGCCACCGCCATGAGTGGCGACCTGTCGGACGGACAGATGGTCACCACCATGCTCGGTGAGGACGTCACCATCACCATCATGGACGGCA
>CAXQGL010000014.1:0-23248 GCA_964223495.1 Candidatus Nitrosopumilus sp.
GTCGGGATGACTGGACTCGAACCAGCGACCACACGTCCCCCAGACGCGTACTCTACCAACTGAGCTACATCCCGGATTTCGCCGAAGCGGAGCGCGAAAATAGGCAATTCCTCCCGTCCACGGGAAGAAAGGTCACTCCATGATGACCGTCTGCTCGTTCGTCATCTCCTCCTCGATCTTGATGATGCCGATGCCGGTGAGCGATCCTTTGGTGGCCTCGATGTCGAGCACGGCAAAACCCGCCTGGCCCTGCTTGTAGTACTCGGAGAAATTGAAGCTGACGCTGCCCGCGGCGTTGGTGACCTGCGTGGTGTCGAACCGCAGTTCACCGATGAAGGTCTGGTTGACCGAACCCACCGCGTACAACCGCACTTCCGCGCCCTGCACGGGTGCACCCAGGCTGTTCTGCACATAGACGACAGCCACGGTATCCTCGATTTCGTTGCAGCCATTGAATCCGAAGGCGACTGCAATCAGCAGGATCAATGCACCTGTGACGTGGAGGGGGGTGTTCGATTTCATAATTTCGAGGTCTCGTCCGAAGCCATGAAAAACGCGGCCCGGAGCGTACAAATAACGCAAAACTCTTTCTATGGTTGTTTCCGACTTGCGCACCCTGACCCTGCTGTTCACCTTGATGCTGCTGCCCACGCTGTCTTTTGCGACGGATGGCGACGGCGACCGGAAGCGTGTCCGCATCGAAACTTCCAAGGGCACCATGGTGGTCGAGCTCTATGATGAGACGCCACTGCACCGCGACAATTTCCTCAAGTTGGTGGAGGACGGGTTCTATGACGGCCTCCTGTGGCACAGGGTCATCAACGGCTTCATGGCCCAGGGAGGCGATCCCAATTCACGGGATTCGGAAGCGGGTGCTCGACTCGGCAATGGCGGCCCCGGTTACACGGTTCCCGCGGAGATCGATCCCCAGTTCATCCATGTCAAGGGTGCACTGGCCGCCGCCCGCCAGGGTGACCAGGTCAACCCGGAGCGCAGGAGCAGCGGCAGCCAATTCTACATCGTGCAAGGCCGGGATGTGGGAGCCCAGCAGTTGCAGGGCATGGTCCGGAGCATCGCCCAGGCGACCGGACAACCCTTTTCCTACACCCCCGAACAGATCAGGGCCTACGAAGAGCTGGGAGGCACCCCTCACCTCGACATGCAGTACACGGTATTCGGTCGGGTCATCGAAGGCATCGACGTACTGGATGCCATTTGTGCCGCTCAGGTGGCACGGTCGAACCGACCGCTGGAGGACATCACGATGCGGATGGAAATCCTCAATTGAGTTTGGAATGTCCACGTTGAATCAGGCCGAATTGGACCGCCTGTTGGCCGAGGCCAAGGAGGCGGATGTATCCACATCGGAGGCGCTGGAGTCCTTCCGGATCGCCCACTTCGGAAGGCAGGGCTTGCTGAAGGACCTCAATGAACGGTTCCGTGCGGTACCCGGTCCGGAGAAGCGCGAAATGGGGCAGGCCCTCAATGCGTTCAAACAGGCCTTGCAAGCGCACTTCGATGGCGCGAAAGCCGGATTGGCCGCTGCCGAGGATGCCGGATCGAGCGGAATGGACCACACCCGTCCAAGTGGTGAGGTTCCCCTGGGATCGCACCACCCGATCCGCATTGTCCGACGTGAGATTCTCGGGATTTTCGACCGCATGGGTTTTACCGTGGCGGATGGGCCGGAGATCGAAGATGATTGGCACGTGTTCTCCGGATTGAACTTCCCGGAGGAGCATCCCGCCCGGGACATGCAGGATACATTTTTCATCCAACGCGATCCCGACCTCTTGTTGCGGACCCATACCAGTTCTGTGCAGGTGCGGGAGATGGAAAAAAGGCAACCGCCGCTCCGCATCGTCATGCCGGGTCGCGTCTTCCGCAACGAGGCCATCAGTGCGCGGGCCCATTGCATCTTCCACCAGATCGAGGGGCTCTACATAGACCGAGACGTGAGTTTCGCAGACCTCAAGCAGACCTTGCTGGTCTTCGCCGAGCAGTTGTTCGGAAGCGGAACCCGGATCCGATTGCGGCCGAGCTATTTCCCCTTCACCGAGCCGAGTGCCGAGATGGACGTGTACTGGGGGTTGGAGACGGAAGTCGACAAGCGCATCACGAAGGGTACGGGATGGCTTGAAATCATGGGTTGCGGCATGGTCGACCCCGCCGTACTCGCGTCGTCCGGAATCGATCCCGAGGAGTATTCGGGATTCGCATTCGGAATGGGCATAGAGCGGATTGCCATGTTGAAGTGGCAGATCGGGGACCTGCGTGCCTTCTTCGAGAACGACATACGCTTCCTCGAGCAGTTCACCGCTGCATCCTGAAGCCCATCCGCAGAGCCGGAGGTTTTCAACGCACGCTTCCTTATTCCCCGAGGCGGATGGAGCATCCAAGCGTCTGGCTGACAGGTAGCTTGAACCACCATGCAACGCCTTCTTCTTTCGTGCTGTCTACTGCTCTGCATCGGCGGGGTCCGGGCGGCTGAATTGCAGGGGCAGGCGTGGCTGGAGCAGGCAGACTCCCTCCGTCAGGTGGGACAGGATGCGGCGGCATTGGACTTCCTCGCCTCAGCCGAGCAGCAGTTTCGTCGTGCAGGTCAGCCGTGCTGGGTCGCCCGATTTGCTGAGCGCAAGGCGAGGATCCACCTGGATTGGCGCAATCCTGCCCATGCGATCGAGGCCTTGTCCGCCGCATTGATGGCGTCCGGAACCTGTCCGGAAGTCGGAGAAGAGGCCATTGGATGGCGCTATTCCTTGGCACAGGCCAAACTGGACGTGGGGGCAAGGGATGAGGCACGTTGGATTCTTCGGGACCTCGCTGCGAGGGGAGCAGGGCAGGAAGGAGATTTGGGGTTATGGAACCTCGCAACCGAATCCATGGGCCGATTGGCCTGGATGTCATTCGAGGAGGGGGATTTCACTTCGGCCGTGGAGGATTTCAAGCGTTGGGCTTCAGAGCTCCAGTCCTTGGAAAAACGCTCCGAGTCATTGGATGCGTTGGGTTGGGCCTCGGTATCCGCGGAATTGGATGGCACACCCGAAATCTCAGTCTGGTCGGAGATCCGGGAGCATCCACATTGGCAGACCATGTCGATGCGTGATCGGGCCTTGAAGGCACTGGGCTGGGCTGAGGTGCTCCTGGGAGCAGCCCGGGTCGAAGCGTTTGACGCCATGTCCGAATGGCCTTGGGCTACGGCATTGGAACGGGCACCCGGAACGGTCGACCCGATGTTCGAGACCCGCTGGGCCCTGATGCGCGCACGGCGGCATCGCAGGGAACATGCGGCACAGGCCTTGGCGGCATCCCTTCAGGCTGAGTTGGCGGCCCGGACCATACAGGACCGCGCCCAACGTGATGAGGCACTCGCCGAGGCCCTGAGGTACAGGGCGGACATCCTGGCAGGCACCGGAGCCCACGGTCCGGCCTACTTTGCCTTGCACGAGGCGGATAGCCTTTCCCTCGCAGCGGGCCGAGCAGACCGCGCCCGCAGCGGCATGTTCGAAAGCGAACCATGGCTCACGGCGTTGGGCGATGCCCGGACCCGCATGGAAACCGAGCGCATGGTACAATGGCGCACCACATCGGCCGTGCTTGCATCCATCCTGTTCATTCTGACCGTCTGGATGTGGCGTTCCGCAGTGCTTTCGGGAAGACTCAGGGGCAGGTTGCGCAGGCTTCAGCAGGACTGGTTGCCCGGAAGACAGCACCAGGTCCGCGAATTGGCACTCTCGGGTGCACGTCTGGCCGAAGCGGCACAATCCGAGACCCTGCCGGCCGACCTCAAGCGGGAGATGGCGGAGTTCGGAAGGCTGGCGGCCTTGTGTGCCGAGGAGGTGCGTCACGAACCCGTCGATCTGCAGGCCATCTGCCTTGCATTGGCCGAGGGCCGACAGGCTGGGAGCACATTGGAGTGGTCATTGCGTGAGGAAGTGCCATTCCATGGTGACGATGTCCAATTGAGGGATTTCCTGGGGATCCTCGTTGCGGGACTGGGGCAGGGAAGTTGCCGCATGTCCATGCACAGCAGTCCCGATGGACTCGAGGTGGCCTTCGATGAATTCTCCGAGCGCGGCTGGTGGCGTCAGGCCATGACCTTGTTTGCGGGAGACGGGGAGGCCAGGCATTGGTCCATGGTCAGGTTGCGTTGCGATCGCCTCGGCGGTTCGCTCAGCCTGGATTGCGATGCGGCGGGAGCCCGGAGGTTGGAAGTGGCCCTTCCGGTCTATTCGGCGTAGACGACCTGCGTCAGGACTTCCCCCACTTTGCCCAGCACTTCCGAATCGATGGCGTCCATATTGTCTCCGTGGGTATGGTGGTAGGCGAAATAGCCCATCATTCTCGTCTCGAGGTGGTAGTGGACGATGTTGGCTGATGGGATACCGGCAATCTGGCTCACGAACAGGTTGTCATCGACCGTCTGGGGTGTGACCCGATTCCGGAAGAGATCGCCGTGGCCCAACCGCCGTGCCGCGGACCAGACTTTGTCCACCACCGCAGGGGCCAATGCCATCGAGGTGCCCTCCCTATGAAATACCGCTCCCTTGGCGCCCACCATGTCGAGGAGCACGCCATACTTCGCCCGGTAGCCGGGAACGTGGGGTTTTCTGGACCAATACTGCGATCCGAGGCACCAATCGGTGTAGTTGTTGTCCTGACGGGGCAGCCATTCCGGCTCTCCGTAGTCCTCCGCGTCGAAGAAGGCGATGTCCACGCCCACGGAGGGCAGGGAATCTCCAAGGATTCTCGCCAACTCGAGCAGCACTCCCACACCGGAGGCCCCGTCGTTGGCCCCATCAATGGGTTCCTTGGTCCTCACGCTGTCCTTGTCCGCAAAGGGCCTCGTGTCCCAGTGGGCATAGAGCAGGATCCTTCTGCGCTGGGCCGGATTGAAGGCACCGAAAATGTTCCGGATGTCGAGTTTGGTTCCGTCGAAGGCGGTTACGCGGGCATCCTGAACCGTGACATCCGCACCATGGCGCTCGAGTTCATGGATCAACCAATCCCCACACTGCGCATGTCCTACACTGTTGGGGACGCGGGGTCCGAAGGCGACCTGGCTTGCAACGAATGCATAGGCACTGTCGGCCGAGAAGGCAGGCGTCTGGACAAGCGGCACCTCCTTGGGGGGTGCAGACGGAGTGGCCTTGTCCAGTTCCCCCCCATCACCACAGGAGGTGAACAGCAGAAGGGCGCATGCCAGTCTGGACCCGGGACGGAAATCAATCAAACGTCCAGCTTGTGCCATCCTTTCCATCCTTGATTTGGACCCCCAAAGCCCCCAGCCTGTCCCGGATGAGGTCTGCCGTGGCCCAATCCTTGTTGGCCTTGGCCTCCGCCCGCACTGCGCACAGGACCTCCATGAGCCCATCCGAGCGGTCGTGGCCATCGGCCTCACCGGACTCCTGCTCGAGCCCCAGGATGTCTTCGGCGAAATGGGAGAACAGGGCCTTCAACTGCGCAATGCCCTCTACGGTGACGGACATGCGTCCCGAGGCCATGGAATTGATGGCCTTCACGGCATCATAGAGGACCGCGATGAGCACCGGGGTATTGAAGTCATCGTTCATCGCGGCATAGGCGCGATCGACCAGTGCATCGAGATCGGGACAGGCTTCGGTTCCCTCGGTGGGCCCGAGGCCATCCAATGTGCTCCAGGCGGACATGAGTCGATCGAGGCCCTTCTCTGCCGCCTGCAAGGCGGGATTGGAGAAATCCAACGTACCTGCGTAGTGCCCCTGCAGCATGAAGAAGCGCACCGTCATGGGAGAATAGCCCTTTTCGAGGAGCTTGTGGTTCCCCGTGATCAATTCCTCGGGGGTAAAGCCGTTGCCCTCCGATTTGGACATTTTCCGGCCATTGACCGTGAGCATGTTGCCGTGCAGCCAATACCGCACGGGCCGATCACCACCATGTGCACCCACATTCTGGGCAATCTCGCACTCGTGGTGCGGGAACTTGAGGTCCATCCCGCCACCGTGGATGTCGAATGTCCTGCCCAGGTATTTGGTGCTCATGACCGAGCATTCGAGGTGCCATCCGGGGAAGCCTTCGCTCCACGGGGACGGCCAACGCATCAGGTGGCTCGAATCCGCCTTTTTCCACAAGGCGAAATCAAGGGGGTCCCGCTTTTCATCCTGACCGTCCAGGGCCCGGGTCTGGTTCTGCAATTCATCGATGCGGCGACCACTGAGTGCCCCGTACTCATGGTTCTCCGCAAATTTCCTGACGTCGAAATAGACGCTGCCATTGGATTCATAGGCGAAGCCATTGTCGATGATGTCGCCGATCATGCCGATCTGCTCCACGATGTGGCCCGTGGCCGTGGGCTCGATGGAGGGCGGCAGGATGCGGAATACCCGCATGACATCGTGGAAGTCATTGGTGTACCGCTGGACCACCTCCATGGGCTCGAGGTTCTCGAGGCGCGCCTTCTTGCCGATTTTGTCCTCTCCATCATCGGTATCCCCGGTGAGGTGGCCGACGTCGGTGATGTTGCGGACGTAGCGCACCTTGTACCCCAGGTGCAACAGGTAGCGGTAGACCACATCGAAGGTCAGGAAGGTCCTGACATTGCCGAGGTGGACATTGCTGTATACCGTGGGTCCGCAGACGTACATGCCGACATAGGGCGCGTTGATGGGGACGAAGCGCTCCTTCTCTCGGGTCAGGGAATTGCCGATGAACAATCCCTCCGCATGAGGGGAGAGGGCCTTGTCGGCCGTGATCTTGGAGGAATCCATGGGGACCGGATTGTGGTTGGTTCCGAGCGCGAATATCGCAAAGCAAAGACCGGCCCACACGCTTTCGGTGGACCGGTCCTTCTGGTCAAGCGGGCCGGCGGACCGGCCTCAAGGCATCAAGCAGGATTTCTTGTGCTCAATGGGCGCGCTGAACGATGCGCCCTGAGCTGTATGTGGTGCGGCTGACGACACGGCCATCGCGGTCGAGCCGTACGAGGTCGCCTTCTTCCTCACCATTCTTGAGTTCCACCAGCATTTCAAGCTGTCCGTTGTCGTGGAAGTAGCGTTGCTGTCCCTGTCCGACGCCCTTGGAATCAAAGGTGAGCATCTGTTGGATGGTGCCATTGGGCCAGTACCGGCGCAAATGCCCTACGTTGACGCCGTGTTCCCAACGCCCGTCCTCGAAGAGGATACCGTCCTCGGAATAGAGCCGGTAGTCCCCGAAAGGCGCGTCTTCGGTGTAGTGGATCTCGGAGCGGACCACCCCATTGGAGTGATAGCGCTTCCACAGGCCGTCCCGGCGTCCATCGACAAGAATGCCCTCCTCATAGACGGCATCTGCGGGGAATCCCTCTACATCAGCCTCCTTTCCGAGGATGACCACATGCTGGGGGCCGTTGGTCGGTTCCGCATCGTCACCACCGGGACCGTGGGCGAGGCTGCCCAGTACGGGAGTGACGAGCAACGAGAGCATCAGGATGGTTGAATCGAATTTCATGGGTGCGTTCTCTTGGGACGCTCACCGATACGGCATGCCCTCTCCGAAGGTTTCGGACTGACGCGATTCTTTCAGAAAATAACGGAGTCAGGCGCCAATGGGCTCCCGGTTCAGGCGCGATGCCATCATGGTGTCGACCAGCTGAGGGAGGTCCACTTTCGGGGACCAGCCCCAATCCATGCGCGCCATGCTGTCGTCGAGGGCATTCGGCCAGCCTGCCGCAATCTCCTGACGGAAGTCAGGAATGCACGAATAGGCGAAATCCGGGACGTGGCGGCAAATTTCCCGGAACAGCTCCTCCGGGCTGAAGGACATCGCCTGGATGTTGTAGGCCTCCGTGCACCTCAGGGCGTCAAGAGGGCTGGACATGATGCCCAAGGCGGCATGAACGGCATCGTCCATGTGCATCATGGGCAACACTTCGCCGGCTTCGAGGAAGCAGCGATAGGGCTCAGCCCCTTCCAGATGATCGAAGACCTCGACCGCATAGTCGGTGGTGCCCCCTCCCGGAGGGGCGAGGGTGCCGATCAGGCCCGGATAACGCACACTGCGCACGTCGACGCCCTTGTTTTTCCGGTACCAGGCACACCAATGCTCCCCGGCATTCTTGCTGATGCCATAGACCGTGGCGGGCAGTCGGTGTCCGTACTGGGCGGCTACAGGTCCCGACCCGGGGCCGAACACGGCAATGGAGCTCGGCCAAAACACCTGCCGGATGCCCTCCATAGAAGCGGAAACCTCCAACACGTTGAGGAGCCCCCTCATGTTGAGGTCCCAAGCCCATTGAGGGTCCTGCTCTCCCTTGGCACTCAGCGCCGCGGCCAGGTGATGGACATGGGTCACGCGATGGGTACCCAGCCGGTCCGCGAGGTCCGTGCGATCGCACACATCGATGTTCTCAAAAGGCAGATCCAGCAGGTCGGGGTAAGTGGGGGGCTTGATGTCCATGAGGACCAAGCGTTCCCCGGCATGTTTCAGGGACAAGGCCAATTCGGTGCCCAGTTGACCTGAGGCTCCGATGATGCAGTGAAGGTCCATTGCCATCCGCACAAATATGCGCAGGATGTAGCTTGCATGCGTGGTCCGTTTATGAACGATGACCGAGATGGATTTCGATTACGTTTTGCCTGAGGCATTGATCGCCAAGCACCCGCCGGCAAGGCGGGAGGAGGCGCGCTTGCTGCATGTGGCGCAGGCCGGGGTGACCGACCGTTCAATTGTGGATTTGCCCGACCTGTTGCCCGGCGGGGGAGCCCTCTGGGTCAATGAGACCCGTGTCCTTCACGCGCGGTTGATGGCGGTCAAGCCGACGGGCGGCGTTCTGGAGTTGCTCCTGCTCGAGCCTGCGGACATGCCTGTGGAGCAGGCCCTTTCGTCCACCTCTCCCGTGATCTGGAATGCCATGGTGGGCGGAGCGAAGAAGTGGAAATCCGGCCCGCTCTCCATACCCGACAGCGGCGTCGACCTCATGGTCGAGCGCGAGGGCGATGGTTTGCGTTTCAGTTGGCAGGGCGACGAGGATTTCGGAGGAGTGCTCGACCGTCTCGGCCGGATTCCCCTTCCACCTTACATGAAAAGGGATGCAGAGGCCGAGGACACCGAGCGGTACCAGACTGTTTTTGCGAGGTTGCCGGGGAGCGTGGCTGCTCCAACGGCTGGATTGCACCTGACCAAGGCCATGCTGGCCACCCTTGGGGAGAAGGGGACCAGGCTCGGCAAGGTGACGCTCCATGTGGGGGTCGGAACGTTCAAACCCCTATCGGGTGACCCCACTGCCCATGTCATGCACGGAGAGCGTTGCATTGTCTCGAGGGATGGACTGGCCATGCTGGCAGAGGACAGGGAGTTGACCGCAGTCGGAACCACTACGCTGAGAACGCTGGAGAGTCTTTACTGGCTGGCCAGCCGCTGGCGTGAAGAAGGCAAGGGTCCGGAGCAGGACATTCCACAGTGGGTGCACCGCGAGGTCCGCGACCCTTTCGACGGGTTTCCTGCCGCCATGGGTTGGCTGCTTGAGCGGATGCAAGGCCAGCAGCAATTGGAATTCGTCACACACCTGATGGTGGTGCCGGGATACCGGGTGCGCTCCGCAAGGCGGCTGTTGACCAATTTCCATATGCCCAAGAGCACCTTGCTGTGCATCGTCGAGGCCATGGTCGGGCCGGGATGGCGGGACGCTTATGCCCACGCCGTCGAGCAGAAGTACCGTTTTCTCAGTTACGGCGACGCCTGCCTGCTGGAGCGCGCTTGAGCACTTCAACCGGCAGGCGTCGTCCTGCTCTGAACCAGGATGAGGATCAGCCCCCCTGACGGAGGTCTTCCACGTCAGCTTTTTCCTGGATGGCATTGGAGAGGCGGATGGGGGATCCGCTGCTCAGGGGGAGGTTCCGGAAATAGGTCCGGTCATTGAGTCCCTTCACCTCTGTGGCGAAATCACCGCTGGCCTCCACTTCGTTGCGGGTCACCGGAGCGATGACCCAGATACCATTGACACCCTTGATGGGCTCGCTGATGACATTGAGCGGCAATGAGAATGCGGCGCCTACCACGGCAGGCTCAGGAGCACCGCCGGCACCGCTGATGCTCGGCGACTTCAGGCTGACCGAACTCGCAGTACGGACCTGGTCTCCAGCTAGCTCTGCAATCTCCTCAAGGGTGCTGCCACGCATCAGTTCGGTGTACTGCTCGGCCTTCTTCTCCTTGATGGCACCGGCACGCATCGCATCCTCGACATTTTCGAATGGCGGCTCTCCGGCCTCTTTGACGTTCACGAGACAGGCAATGACATAGTTCCCATCAATTTGGAAGGGATTCGAGACGTCACCGATTTCGGCACCGTATGCCCAGCCCACGACTTCAGCAGCCTGAGACATGCCGGTAATGGCGGCTGATCCGGATTGAACGTTGCGTGCTTCCACAATGGCGTAGCCCATGGTGTCTGCGGCATTGCGGAAGGACGCCACATCCCCGTTCTCGATGACGAAGTTCATGGCCGTCTCCTCGGCTTCCTTGGCTGTGGCATCAGAAATGGCCACACTGCGGTCGATGCGCTGGACCGTGATGGCCTCGGAGGTCCACTGTTGGTCGAGCACCTCGATGAGGTGCAGGCCGTAGTTGGTTTTGGCGGTACCAATCTTGCCCACCCGATTGTCGAAGCAGAAGTCCTCGAAGGCCTTGACCATCCGGCCACGGCGGAATTCGTACTCGCCACCGGTGGCTTTCGACCCGGGGTCCTCACTGTGCTTGTTCACGAGGTCCGCAAAATCGTCACCTGCGCGTAGGCGGCGCTTGAGGGAGTCGGCACGCGCCTCGAGGACGGCCAATTTGGAATCGTCGTTGATGTCGTCCGTCTTGAGCAGGATGTGGCGGCACTTCACGGTACTGTCCGGCACGGCATCCTTCGAGATCACCTTGTCGAGCCGAATGGATTCTCCTTCGAAATAAGGACCGACGATGTCGCCGACAGAAGCGGCTTCCAGCTTCGCTGCTTGGCTCTCCTGATCGAGGGCGGGGCCGACGATCTCAAAGACATTGGTCTCGCCCGTGAGGCCATTGGCAGCGAGGAAGGCGCTGTCATTCTCCGCCTCTCCCCATTGGGTGCTCCACAGGGTGAACTGGCTCTCTGAACGTTCCCTGTCATCGAAACTGGCGGTCAGGGGAATGCGGATGTACTCGACATCGCGTCCCGCCTGTTGGGCGTATTGTGCATCGCCCTTGTGCTCGCGGTAGTACGCCCGCACATCGGCATCGGCCACTTCGACATCCCCATCAGGAATGGTGGTATAGCGCTTCAGGACATAGCGGAAATCCACCTTTTCCTCATTGTTGAGGAATTCGCGCTTGCCCTCGAGCGTATTCGCCGCGAGACCGGCCTTGACGAGGCCATCGAACTTCTCGCGCATGCGCTTCTGGCTGATGACCCGCGCGTAGCCGGCATACTGCGCCTTTCCGGCGGGATCAGAGAACATGGTGCTGAAGGTCTGCTTCCAGTTCTGCTTCTGTTCCTCGGTAACCTGTCCACCGTAGAAGGTGCGGGAGACCCATGGCGACACATAGTCCCCGTAACGGATGTCATCGAACTCGTCCTTCGTGAGCCCGAGTCCGAGCGCGTCGAAGTTGTCGCCATAAAGGCGTTCGGTCAGGATGTCACCCCAGACCTCATTCTGGGCGGCATTGTCATCAGTGTAGGTAAAGAGATTCTTGCGCTCCTGGACCTTGGTACGGTACTCGAGGAAGGAAATGTCACTTCCGTTGACGGAGCCCGCAGCCTGACTGCCGGGGTTGTTCCCGAACAGGGCGATCACGGCGTCATAGGGGACAAGGAAACTCAACATGCCCAAGCCGATGAGGGTCAGGAGCAGGGTCTGGCGGTTGCGGATGCTTTCGATCACGCCCATGGCGGCAGAATTTTTGTGGTTCGCGAAGATACACAGAGCCTGCGGTACGGCGTCAGCCCTCCGCAGGCTCTTTTCTCAATACCTCGATCAGGACGATGCGGGCACCATCCACGCGGGTGACCAGCACGGAATGACCGTCCAATTCCAGCCGCTCCCCCTCGGCCGGGATTTCCTCCGTATGGTGCAGGACCAAACCGCCCAAAGTCTCATAAGCCTCGTTTTCCGGGAGGTTCAGGTTGAAGCGGTGATTGAGGTCATCCACTTCGTGGCGGGCGCTGAATCGGTAGTGATCCGGGCCCAGCTCCATTTCGACGAGGGCTTCGTTGTCATGCTCGTCCTCGATGTCCCCGATGAGTTCCTCCACGATGTCCTCCATGGTGAGGATGCCGGATGTGCCACCATATTCATCAACGACCACGGCAAGGTGACGCTTGCGTCGGATGAACTCGGTGAGAATGTCCTGCGCGCCCATGGGTTCCGGCACGATGATGGTTGGATGCAGATACCGCGCCAATTCCGTGCCCATCGCCGGCTCCCCCTTTTCAACGGACCGTCGCAGGAGATCCTTGGAGTGCACATAGCCGATCACATGGTCGATGGATTCCCTGTAGATGACCACCTTGCTCAAACCCGTATCGGCGAAACAGCGGTCGAGTTCCTCCAGCGTTGCGGAAGCCTCGAGGGCGACAATCTCGTTTCGGGGCACCAGGCAATCCCGCGCCTTGAGGCTCGAGAAATCCAGGGCATTCTGCAGAATCTGAAGTTCGTTGTCCAAAGTGGTTTCTTCTTCCGAGACGAGCCGCTCGTTTAGGTTTCGGACGAAATCATCCAGATCGACCGAGCCGAGCTGGTCCAACTTGCCATCGTCCCGCTGCTTTCCGAGGAAGAGCCGGCTCAAGGCGAGCACCACCTGCGCCAACGGCCAGAGCAGGGTGTAAACGACCGCCAGCGGCAAGGAGAAGAACCGCAACCACCGGTTGGGGTCCCCATGAAAAAAACTCTTGGGCAGAAACTCGGCGGTAATGAGCACCACGACCGTGGCGATGGCCGTCTGGGTGGCCAGGGCTGCGAAAGGATGCGCAGCCGATTCCCAACCGGGCACACCGAAAAGTTGTTGCGCGATGAGCGCACCGGACTCCAGACCGAAGATGACGAGGGCGAGGTTGTTGCCCACCAGCATGGAGGCGATGAACCTTTCCGGCTTCCGAAGCAGGTATTCGACCAGGCGCCCCGCCCATTCACCCTGATTTCGGTCCAGCTCAGCCTGCAGCCTGTTGGCTGAGACATACGCGATCTCCATACCGGAAAAGAAGGCCGAGGCCAACAGGGCTGAAATGAGCAGGAGAAATGACGATGGGTCGGGGTCCATGGAAAAGGCGGTGAAGCCAATTTAGGCGTTGGGCAGTGCGTTTGACATCAATCGCGGATCAACCCCGGGAATCTTCTTCACCGCTCGCCTGCAGTTTGCGGCGCAGCCCCCTGCGTGTCAGGTACCATGCCCCGGCGATGCCCGGAAAGACCAGGACGGATTTTCCGGTGTCCCAACCCGCAGTGTAAATGTGCTGACCGGCATAGAGCAGCGCAACGAGGGCAATCACGCCCCAGAGGCGTTCGGCGATCAGGTGGATGTGGTGGCTCATGGTGCGCTGTCCGTGGTGTCCACGAGGAAAATACCAGTGGGCTTGAGAATACGGTAGCGCTGGAAGCGGGCATCGGATTCGAGTCCGGTCCCGCGCAACGTCCCCTCCGGAGTCCGCACCTCTACAGGCGCTGTCGTGTGGACCCGATCACTGTCCGCACTCCAATAGAGCAGTTCCGTGTGCAGCGTATCCTGTTCTGCGCCGCGCAGGACAACTGAACCCCTCGCCTCGAGGAACCGGGTCTCTTCTTCGAAAATGCCGCGCTCGGCAGACAATTGGGCATCCACCCATCCGGAATCGGAGAGGACCTGCAGCTTGAATCCACCCTCGACCTCCCAGACCGGCGGCTCCTCGGAGGAACGGGTCATGTGGGCCGCTTCCAACCTGTGCGTCAGAAGCCCGTCGTCACTGTATTCAAGGGTGGCGCCATCCAGCACCTGTGAAGGACCACCGAGCGTTTCGAAATCCGCCACCGTACCCAGGTCATTCCGGCAGCCGGCCAGAGCGATCCAGCTCAGGAACGGAGCCCAGAGCAATAGCCGGTAGGAATCCGTCAAGGTTTGCGGGCCTTGGTGGTCTCCCCGAGGCACTTCACCGTGATCTCCTTGCCTTCATCGATACCGTAGGTGAACAGGTCGTCCACGGTGGGATACTGCCTCTGGACCTGTGCAATCTTGGTATTGGCCTTCCCGGCTACTTCACCGTCAACGTTTTTGGCGCGCTGGTAGTAGTCCGTGGCCAACCAGTAAACCTCACGGCCCTGAAGGGGGCTGTCCGAGCATGAGCCCACCATGGAGGCGATGGCATCACCGATGAGCAGGTAGGGCTCACCATTGCCCGGATCGGCCTTGGCGGCCCGGCGGGCATACCGCATGCACTTGGACACCTGACCTGCATTCTTGGCGACTTGACCGGCCTTCATGAGGTTCCGGGCCAGCTTGGGACAATCCCCACACAGCTCGACGGATTCCTCGAAATAGGGAAGGGCTGCGGAATAGTCGCCTTTCTTGGAGAGCTGGATTCCGATGCTGTATGCCGCGTCGGCATTCTTGTCGACCGCATAGACCGCTTCCGCCACGGGAAGGAAAATGTCATTGTCGGTGCAGTTCTTTTCGTTGAGCAGGCGCAGGGTCTTCTTCTTGATCTCGATGTCCTCCGGAGCTGCATCCAGCTTCTTGGTCAGTACGGGCACCATGTCCTCGCAATTGGCCACCTGAACGAAGATTTCATCGAGGTTCTTCTGGGTGGTGGCATACTTCTCCGCACCGACACTGTCGGCGGCTGCGATTTCACGCTGTCGACCGGCTTCGATGAAATCGCTCAGTCTCAGGTATTCATTGAGCAGGTCTCCGATGGCGGTTTCCTTGGCTTCTGCACCCTCGGCGCCATTCAGGGCCTCGACGAGCAAACCGTAGTAGCCGTTGAGCACAGCGGCGTCGGCCTTGTCCTCCAGACAGGCAATGGCCTCCTCGAACATCGGCCGGGCTTCCATGGCTGCGCGCTTGTTCAGGCTGGTCCAATCCATTGCTTTACGTGCGAGGACCTCGCAGCCATTGTTGGGCTTCTTCGAGGTGGTGGGGAAGTGCTCGATGCGCAGGTCATAGAACGTGAAGACACTGTCGCGCAGCGCAAGGGCCGTGGCGTTGTCCTTGGCCTTGATGGCGGCCTTCATCCGACGCTTGAGCAGGTTGATGCCCTTGATGTACATATTCTGGGACACCTTCGGCGGGCAGACACTGCAGGCCTGTTGCCAGAAGGGGTAGGCATCCACGTAGTTCTTCTGCTTGTAGTAGGTCTCGTAAAGGCTGAGGTTTTCCTTGCAGGCGGCCTGCTGCTCGGGAGTGTCCCCATACTTGCTGTCGTCCTGTCCCATCACGGAGGATGCGAGGATCAACAGGAGGATGGCGGCGATGCTGTGCGTGAGGAGGGCAATGCGGGTCATCATATTTCGGCTTCTGTCAGCTCTTCAATCAAGGACCGGGCCAAAAGGTTCGGCACCGTTCGGGCCGGCAAAAATAGCGGAAGCACTTCAACTGCGCAGGAAGAAGTGCACGGGGCGTTCAATCGTACCGCCTCGGTACCAACCATTGATTCTTGAAGAAGGGGTGCAGGGTGAATCCCATGAGGAATCCCAAGCCTCCCTCGCTGAGGCCTCCGTCGGGTTCGCCGGCGAAGGTGTTGCTCCACATGACAGCGGCGTTCAGACTCGACCCCGACCTTGACCCAAGCATGGGCAAGGACCAACCGGCACTCCATGTCTCCGAAGTGATGGTCCCCCGATCGAGCAGCAGATAACCGCTCTGGCTTCGATAGCCGATGCTGTATGTGGACCGCTGCCACACGTTTCGGGCATCATCCAATCCCTTCGGCGTCAGGGTCATGCCCAGGGAGATGCCCTGATCATCGGCCCAGGATACACCCGGATCCAACACCTCATCCGTCACGGTCGACCACCGGGCCCTGCGCCATTCGGCTCCGATGCGCCACCGGGCCCCGCTCCGGGCATTCTGTTCCCATTCAAGTCCGATCATCAGCTCCAGTGGGAGCTGAAGCGTGAAGGTCTCCTCCGTAGCGTGCACTGAATCCACCTCCAACGGTCCGGTGGAGAGGGTCTGCCAGGAGGCCCAGCGGGTCGAGCGGTTGGTGGAATGCGCCCGGCCCAGCCGCGCTACGGCTCCAGCGCGAATCAGCGAGCTTGATACGAGCTTTCGGTCCTTGTCGAAGCTGGCCGCCACGAGTTGCTCGCGGATCAACCCCAGGCTGAAACCAGCATTCCGATGGACTTCATCCGTCTGCACCCTCGTGTCCACGAAAATGGGGTTGGCGATGTCGATGGTCCGCGCGCGGACCATGCTGCCGAACACCTGCTCGAATCGGGCGCCGATGGCCGTGCCGCTCATGATGATGCGCACGCTGTCGGTGACCGTGCCCTGTTCATCGGTGAACATGCGCCAGGTCGTGCCCTCCCATCGGCGGGCATATCCCATATGTGCCTGGGTCAACCCGCCTGAGCCGGAATATTGGATCCGATACTCGTCGGCCACACCATCCGTCAAGGTCTGGGATACGTCATATCCGGATTGTGACCGGGGTTGCAGGCCGAAGGTGAAGGCCGACTTTCCTCCTGCGCGCTTGAGGGCGAAGGCCACCTGGGTCAACCCGCCCAGTTCGCCCTTCGTGATGGAATCCCCTTCCATGATGCGTTCGGATCGGATGTGGAATCCTCCTGAGAATGTCGTGCGGGTCAAGAAGGCGGCCGCAGCGGGGTTGACCGTATTCAAGTGACTTCTGTCCGCCCATGCGGCCCCTACCTGACCCATGCCCAACTGGGCCACACCGGCTCCGGACTGCAGATGACCGAGACCGAATCGGGAATAAGGCGCATAGGTGGATTGGCCCCAGACCTCCCCGAAAGGCAGCATTGCAAGCATCAGTGCGGCCAGAGTCGGAACCGGGGAAAGTCGCGTGGGTCGTATCATGGGCATCACTCGTTGAGCAGCAGGGCGCCACCGCGAAGAACGAGATTCGGGTCTGCGAAAGTCCGCCATCCGCCCAAACCATCAAAATGTGCGGCGTCTCCTCCGGTGACGACCACTCCTGCGCCGGAGTCTTGTGCCATCAGGGCGCGGACGACGGCTTCGACGGCTTGCCTTGTCGCCCATGGAATTCCGGCGCGCAATGCCCCGTCCGTGGAGGTGCCCAGCGCGCCTTCGGGGCCGGGGTCCACATCCCAGATTCCGGCAGCATCGGAACTGATGACAGGCAGACCCGCGTGTTCCATTGAGGAAGCTTGAAGCCCCAATCCGGGGAGAATGGCTCCTCCACGCCAAAGACCGGGCGACAACAGGTCTACGGTGATGCAGGTCCCCGCATCGATGATGATGAAACTTGCATCAGGGTCCTGACGATGGCAGGCGATGGCCGCTGCAATGCGGTCGGCGCCCGGGTGGCCTGTGGTATAGCCGATCTTGAAACCTGCATTTCCGACAACGTCGAGGGTGGAAATCCGTGTCAACCTTCCTGCGGAGGATGCCGTGAAGCGGGCCTTCCAACCCTCACCTGCAGCGGGCGGGGGCGGTCGGTCGATTACCCACGCTTCCGGATGAACGGTCTCCGCCATCATCCAGTCCGGGAATTCGGCTCCGGACCAGTCCAGTTTCCGGGAGGCAGCCAAAGCGCTCCAGCGAATGCTCCCGGTCGCGGTGACGTGTCCGCCCTCGACAAGACCGAATTTCAAACGGGTTCCGCCAGGGTCGAGCAGGAGCCTCACAGCCACAGGAGATTCGCCATGAGATGCTCGATGTCCACTTCCATGCGGGAGACCACCGGGGCAATGGAATCCCCATTCGGTCGGACCTCGAAGTACAATGCTCCCCTCAGGAATTGATCACGGCCATCCGTGCACAGGAACTGCAGCGGGCTGGCCGCGTCACCGGCAATGCGCCACATCGTCGATTGCCCTCCATTCTGGTATTCCCGCTGTCTCACCTGAATGGCATCCGCCTTGACTTCGTGCTCATAGGCCAGTTTGAAAGCATCCTCCGATACGGCTTCCAGATCCACACCGCCGGCATAGGTGCAGTGAACCCTCGCCCGATATTCCGGATAGACCAGGTTGAACCAACAGCTGTCCGGGGCGAAATCCCGCACCTGCTCGAGCATTGCCGAGGAAGACACGGGCAAGGTGACGGGACAATCCAGCGCCACCTGCATGAAGGCCGTGTCGTGAACGGCGATGCGGAAATAGCCGGCGGGTCGCGGCACCGATGGTGGTGAGGAACAGCCCACGCCCAGCCCGAAGCAGCACAGGAGCAGCAATGTGCCCAGACCTCCGCGTCCGATGGTACCGGAATCAACGCTGCCTCCGTCCTCCAACGGGAGGACCACTTTCACCTGAAGGACCCTGCGTCTGTCGGCCGCCTCAGTCACCAGCTTGATGCCATTGAAGAACAGGGTCTCGCCGGGTTTGGGCAGCCGGGCCAATTGCTCCACGACGAATCCTCCCAAGGTGTCGCTTTCGCCCTTGGCGGATTCGAATTGGCTGCCGTCGATGTCGAGGATGCGGTAGGCGTCGACCAGGGCGGTCTTGCCCTGGAAGACCACCGTGCGCTCATCGATGCGCGAGTACAGGACGTCCTCATCGTCGAATTCATCCGAGATGTCCCCCACGATTTCCTCGATGACATCCTCAAGCGTGACGATGCCACTGGTTCCTCCGTATTCGTCCACGACGACGGCGAGGTGCACCTTCATCGACTGAAAGTCCCTCAGCAGGTCATCGATCATCCGGTTCTCGGGAACGAAGAAGGGCTGCCTCATGAGTAAATTCCAATCGAAATCCGATGCGTTTCGGTGTGGCAGCAGGTCTTTCGCATAGAGCACGCCCCGGATCTGGTCGAGCCCTTCCTCATGAATGGGCACGCGGCTGAACCCGGATTCGGCCATGGCGGACTTGAGGTCCACCCAGGGCAGGTCGTGCGCAAAAGAGGTCACGTCCGTTCGAGGCCGCATGATCTGTTTGACATCCTTCGATCCGAAGTTGACGATGCCGCTGAGGATGCGGTTCTCTTCCTCCGTCCTTTCACCGGAGTCGGTGACGTTCACCGCGTGTTCCAGGTCTTCGACCGACAGTTCGGGGGCCATTCCGGAACGGGGGGAGAGCCATGAAGCCATGGCATTGAGGGGCTGCCAGACCGGACGCAGGATGCCCTTTGAAATGCTGAGTACCCGTGCCATTCGCTCGGCGAGCGCGCGGGGGTATCGGTTGGCGTAGACCTTGGGCAGGACCTCGCCGAACAACACGATCAGAAAGGTGACCCCGAACACGTGAAGCAGGGTGCCCACGACCGGAGGAAGGTCTCCGAGCCAGTGCTGGAGCAGGACAGTGGACAACAGGATGATGAGGATGTTGACCGTGTTGTTGAGCACGAGAATGGTGGCGAGCAGTTGGCGCGCGCCGCGCTCCGCATCGGGGGTGTTCAGCAATGACAGGACGAGTCTGGACCGGCCATCCTCTGACTCCTCCAATAATTTGCGTTCCTGCGGATCCAGAGAGAAGAAGGCGATTTCGCTGCCGGAGATGAAGGCGCTCGCCAGCAGGAGCAAAAGCGAGGCCGAGGCCGCGATCCACAGGTGGATTCCGGAGAGGTCGACCATCAGAACGGCAGGGATGAATTGTCCATGGGCTCGGGACCTGAAGGACCTTGCTTCTTGGCATCCCCGGTCCCTTCATCGGTGCTTTTTCCGTCCTTGGGCGACAGCATTTCGAGCCGGTCGGCTATGATCTCCGTGGCGCGTTGCTCCGCGCCATCTGAGGATTGCCAGGTCCGCGTACGCAGTTTGCCTTCGATGTACACCTGCTGCCCCTTGTCGAGGTGCCGGTCGGCGATTTCGGCCAATTCCCGCCACAGGACGACCTGATGCCACTCGGTACGCTCATGCACTTGCCCTGACTTGTCCTTGTATCGTTCGGAAGTGGCGAGGGACAGTTTGCACATGGCCTGGCCGCTTTCCAACCAGCGCAGGGCTGGTGGTTTACCGAGCCGACCAATGAGCATCACCTTGTTCAATCCGGGCATGTGGCGCAAAGTACCGAAGGGTGCCTCAGCCCCCCTTGTTGCAAAGCCTCAAATCTTCACAATCCACGCCCTCAATTCAGGGAGGACCTTGTCAATCAGCCGCGGCCAATTGGCCGCGCCGTGTTCCATGTCGACCCACCGCCCATCCGTCTCCTGCCGTTGTGGCCCTGAAACCGGAGGATCGGACAAGGAGAACCACGCGGTCATCCTGCGGTGGGTCAGCACGTGCTTCACCGGCCCGAATCTCGGAGGTCGATTTTCCGGGCCCGGGGCAAAAAGGCCGGTGTCCAATTCGGGAGGTTGGATGGACATGGCGCAGGGAAACGACTCGAGTTGCGCCCAGATTCCGGTCTCGGGGCGCCGTTCCACCCACCACTGCATTTGGCCATCCTGATGCTTCCGCAATGGAATGGAGAACAGGACCTCCATTTCCACGGCCTTCTTCTTGGGCATCTTGACCGGCCTTTCGAAGACGGTGCCCCTCTCCCTGGACAGGCAGCCATGGGAAATCGGGCAGCTTTCGCATTTCGGAGCCCGCGGCGTGCAGACCAGTGCACCAAGTTCCATCCAGGCCTGGTTCGAATCGCCGGGCGCATCGGGATCGATGTGGGCTGCGCATGCGGCATCGACCGCTTCGCGACCCGCCTTTCGGTCCACAGGGTCCGTGATGTCGTACAAGCGGGACATCACGCGCTGGACATTCCCGTCGACCACGGGGACGGCCTCCCGATGGCAAATGCTGGAAATGGCCGCTGCCGTGTATGCTCCGACACCGGGCAAGCTCCGCCATTCCTCCGAAGTGGAGGGGAGCACGCCTCCAAATTCCGTGACCACGTGTTTTGCCGCATTGTGGAGGTTGCGCGCCCTGCTGTAGTAGCCGAGCCCCTTCCACAATGCCATGACTTCGTCGGACGGGGCCGAAGCGAGGTCGTGAACCGTCGGAAAGGCAGCCATGAATCGCTCCCAGTAGGCCGTGCCCTGATCCACCCGCGTCTGTTGCAGGATGACCTCCGACAACCACGTTGCATAGGGTTCAGGAGCCGAGCGCCAAGGCAGGGGACGGGCATTGGAGCCATACCAATCCAGCAATGCGGCGGTCAGTGGGTGGCGCTGAGTCACACCCAAAGATGGCCATTCGCAATGTGGCTTCATGTCATCTCCCTCCCATGACTTATTTTTGCCGGCCCATTGAGTGGGATTCAACCGATTGACATTCAAATCATCCAGCAAGGTGACTGATAACAAGATGACCAAGGCGGACCTCGTGAGCCGCATTTCGGACAAGACAGGAATTGAACGCCAGGACGTTCAGGCGGCCGTGGAGGCGTTCATGGAGTCGGTACGCGACTCTCTCGAGAGTGGACATAACGTGTATTTGCGCGGTTTCGGCAGTTTCATCATCAAGCGTCGCGCCAAGAAGACCGGCCGTGACATCCTGAAGAACAAGACCATCGAAATCCCCGCACACAACATTCCATCATTCAAGCCGGCCAAGAGCTTCATGGAGAACGTGAAGTCAAAGGTCTCGGCCAACTGATCTACCCAACATGTCAAACGGATCATCCAACAACCGCACCGTACCCCTCATCATCGGGGGGTTGTGTGTGGTGCTGGCTGTGCTCGTCTGGCAAGTGATTCCCAGAAGTCCTGAGGCTTATGCCGAGCCCGACCTCCCAGTAGCGCTTGATGCAGTCGGGGACTCGGATCCGGTCCAGGACGCCATAAACCAGGTCAACGGCCCGAATCCCATGGCGGGTATTCTGGCCTTGAAAGCGTTGGCCGAACAAGACCCCCCGAACGTGGATGCCGTCATCGAACTGGGTCGGTTCAGCATCCAATCCGGACAGATCGACAAAGCCAGGGAGCGCTTTGCGCAAGCCATTGAGCTGGCCCCTGATCGGTCCGAACCCCTGATCCAGCTGGGCATGCTGGAGCTGGACGGCGGAGCTCCCGCCGAGGCCCTGATTCATTTCGAGCGCGCGCTCGTCGTGGACAGTGCTGCAAACAATGCCTGGTTCTTCCAGGCACAATGCCACGAGCGCCTCGGAAATCCGGGCTTGGCGCTTGCCAGTTACAGGCGGTTTCTCCCGCTTTCTCCGGATACCGTGATTGAGGCGGCGGTGCAACAACGCATCGTCCTCCTCGAACAGAATTCAACGAACTCATAAAATCTCCTACTATGCCTAGTGGAAAAAAGCGCAAGCGCCATAAGATGGCCGTGCACAAGAAGAAGAAGCGTCTACGCAAGAACCGTCACAAGAAGAAGAAGTGACGCAACAGGTGGCGTCACAAGGGCTTTCCCCTCGCGTGATGCCGCCGTCATGTATTGACGCGTGAACATCGAACTGGTCATCAATAAGACCACGTCCGGGTTGCGCATTGCCATGTTGGAGGACGGCCATCTGGTCGAACTCCACGAGGCCAAAGGCGACCAGGAATATACGGTCGGGGACATTTACCTCGGCCGGGTCAAGAAGGTGCTGCCCAGTCTCAACGCGGGATTCGTGGACGTAGGACATCCCAAGGATGCTTTCCTCCACTACCTCGATCTGGGACCGCAGTACCGAAGTTTCAAGAAATATGCCCAGCGTGCCATCAAAGGGACGCAGACGACAGCCGACCTGGCCAACTTCAAGTTGGAGTCGGACATCGACAAGAAGGGTAATATGAAAGACGTGGTCTCTGCGAGCCAGAATGTGCTCGTGCAGGTCGCGAAAGAGGCCATCTCCACAAAAGGCCCCCGGTTGACAACCGAGGTCACCCTGGCAGGCAGATACCTCGTGCTGGTCCCGTTTTCGAACAAGATCAGCATCAGCCAACGCATCCAGAAGGAGAGCGAGCGCAAGCGCCTGAGGGTGCTGCTGCAGAGCATCCGACCGGACACTTGCGGAATCATCGTGCGGACCGTGGCCCAAGAAAAGGGGGCGGCCGACCTGCATTCCGATTTAGAAGAGTTGAGCAACCGGTGGAAGGAATTGCACACCAACCTGCGCAATGCCAAACCGCGCCAGCGCATCCTCGGTGAGATCAACAAGACCAGCTCCCTGTTGCGGGATCTGCTGACGCCGGATTTCTCGCAAATCCTGGTGAATGATCCGGACGTCGCAAACGAAGTGAGGGAGTTCCTCGCCGGGATTGCGCCGGACAAGGTGGACATCGTCAAGGAGTC
>CAXQGL010000015.1:0-37944 GCA_964223495.1 Candidatus Nitrosopumilus sp.
GGCTTCGTCAAAAACCTCGGAACAGGAATATCATGAGCCGCATCTGCCAGCTTACCGGAAAGAAGGTCATGGTCGGAAACAACGTTTCCCACTCGAACCGCCGCACCAAGCGCCGTTTCTACCCCAATCTCTTCAAGAAGCGGTTCTACATTCCCGAGGAGGACCGTTGGATGACCTTGCGCGTCAGTGCTTCCGGCATCCGCAATATCAACCGCCTCGGCGTGTTGGGGGCCATCAAGAAGGCCAAGGACCAGGGAACCTGGACGGAAGCCTGATTCCCTGTGCTTCCCAAATGAAAAAGCCCCGCCATCGAGCGGGGCTTTTTCATGGATGCAAGCGGCGGTAGCCGATCAATTGTTGCCGAGGATGATCGGGAGGCCATCCTCTCCGCCACCCACGACCACCACCTTTGAGTTCGGGCTCTCAGCCAGTTTCTGGGTGGCTTCGATGCCTTTCCAGCGCAAGAGCTCATCGGAGATGCCCTCCGATACGATTTCCTGGAAGTCCCGGATGCCTTTGGCTTCGATGCGCGTGCGCTCGGCTTCCTTGGTCTCCTTCTCAAGTCGGAATTCATACTCGAGTGATTCCTGTTCCTGCTGGAGCTTGCGTTCGATGGCTTCTTCCAGCGTCTGGGGCAGGCGGATGTTCCGGATCAGGACATCATTGAGCTGGATGAAGTTGCTGGCCAATTTCTCCCGAAGCCTGTCCTGGATGCCCACCTGGATTTCTTCCCGTTTGGAGGTGTTGATCTCCTCGGGAAGGTATTTGGCGAAGACCTCCCTCGATACCGAGCGCATGGCCGGGACGATGACGGCTTCCTCGTACCCCCTTCCGCGCTCGATCTCAAGGGCGCCCAGGTCCGCGTAGACCGGTTGGTGGAAGACGGTCATGTCGAGCTGGATTTTCAAGAGGTTGGAGGACAGCACGTCCAGTTTCTGCTGGACCTCCTTCTGCCGCACCTCATAGATCACGATGCGATCCCAGGGTGCCTTGAAATGGAAACCCTGTCCGGCCGGATTCTCAGTGGGGTCGATGCCGTCTGCGAATGTCCGGAAAATCAAGCCGGCATGTCCAGAAGGAATGGTGTAGGTAATCGAGGACCAGCTGATGAGCAGGGCGACAAAAAGGCCGGATGCAATGGCGACCAGTTTGAGGGGGCGGTTGGTGTTGTCCATGGCGGCTAAACTAGGGCCCGGCAGGCTATGGTCGGGCACGTCAGTAGGTACCGGACCAACGCCTCACGACCCATTCCATGCCCATGAGGGTGATGAGGATCCACAGGAGCACTTTCCATTGGATGACGTCCTGAAGGCGTTCGGACCAGGTCCGCTCCGGGGTGAACCTGCCCGAGTCGGTCAGGGCCGAGGTCAGCTGGTTCAGATTTTCGGGAGCGACCGCGATTCCGTTTCCGGCAAGTGCCATGCGGCGCAATGTGGCGTGTTCGGCAGGTCGGCCATTGCGTTCCAGTTCCATGGCCCTCACTTCCACGATGCCGTTGCGCTCGAAATCGGTGCCTCCGATGTCCGTGCGGGCCCGCCACGCATAGGTGCCTTCCGGCCATCGGCCGGCATCGAGTGCATAACCACCGGTTGGTGCGCTGGAGAAGCGGTAGTTGAACCGGGTACCCGTGCTGTCCGAAAGCTCAAGGGAAATGTCCGCGCCTTCATATGGTTGGAGGGTGGCATCATACGCCCTCGCCTGCAGCTGCAGGCGCTGGTCCTCATTGAGGATGCGGGGCGCATCCACCCGGAACCGGTCCACGCCCGGATCGGAGGTCATGAACTGGGTGAGCTTGCCGATGAGGTCGTCGAACAGGGCGTGTGAACCCGTGCGCAGGTATCCGACTTGACGCCACCGCCAGCTTCCTTCTCCAAACAGGACCATTCCCCTGCTTTCGGCGGTCTGGGTGACGGTGAGCAGGGGGTCGTCCGTGAGAATGCCGCCGATGCGTTGGAAGAGCAGGGGGGTATGGGCGGGGCCCCATTGCGCTTCTCCGAAAGGAGCCATCAAGGGAGGCACCTCGGCGAGCCACTCCTCCATACCGTCTTCGAGGCGGAAATGTGGGAAGGCCGGATTCAATCCGCCGCGGGGGTCTGTGGTCAGCCCCTGGCGCGCTGTGGTCAGCCCCAGTCCCATCCCCAATCCCGAGAGACTGCCGTAGGTGGCGAGGGGGTCCAGGATGATGCCCACGGGTATTCCCTTGGACCGCAGGCTCGCATAGGCACTTGCCGCTTTCGCATCATCCGGGTCGAAGGAGAACAGGAAGGCGGCGTCCCAATCGGATTCGGTGTCCAGCGGGGGCATGTCGTCCAGCAGGAACAGGGCCACTTCGTAATTGATGTTGCCGGACAGGGCATTGGCCCAGGCTCCTTGGTCCGGGTGCGGTGCCGGACCGGCAAGGAGGATCCGTTTCCGTCCTTCGATGATGTCCACGACTGCCGTGCGGCGGTTGTTCTCCTTGTTTTCTTCGCCCTCCACGGATGAAACGGAGATGCGATACCGCTGGATGCCCGGTTCCCTGGCCTCGAGAATGAAGCGCACGGAGCGGGGTGCGCCACTGCCGTCGAACAGGACCTCCGAAGTCTGGTCGGTGCCCGGCCCCACTATGCGCACCGTGGTGTTGCCGCGGTACCCTTGGGCACCCAATTCGACTTCGATGGGAAACTGGTTCCCAAGACCGGCGACGTCATTGTGGAGCAGCCGGAGAATCCGCACATCCTTGCTTATGCTGGTGTCCCCGAGGGTGATGAAATGAAGGGGTGCCGGAATTCGGCCTCCCATGGATTCGGGATTGCGGCCCCGATTGAACCTGCCATCGGTCGCGACCACCACCGCACCGACTGGCGCTCCGGCCCATTGTCCCTGAATGGCTTCCAGCGCCGAGGACAGGTTGGTGGTGGGGTCTTCGAAGCGCACATCCACTGTGGATTCAAGTGGGGCGACCTCAGCGCCGAAACCGTAGAGCTGAACGGCATTTCCAGGTGCTCCCGCATTGGCTGGAAGCGATGCGACCCAGGCCTCCATGGAGTCTTTCCAGGCCGGGTGGTCCGCCCCGATTGAACGGGATTGGTCCTGCAGTATGATCAACGCGGGCTGTCGGGTCTGGCTCTCCTCGATGCGCAGGACCGGCCTGAAGAGCAGCAGGACGAGGATGCAGAGGGTGAGCGCACGGACGATTCCCAGGGCCGCGCGCAGGGCCCCGTGGAGGTGGCGGTTTCCCTTGTCGATGCGGTAGAGGAGCGCCGCAGCCGAGACGACGAGGGTCAGGGCCAGCGCGACCTGCAGCAAAGGAGCATCGAGAAGGACATCGCGCATGGGGCGCGAAGTTACATGCGCATTCCCCCGTCCACGGAAAGGGTTTGCCCGGTGATGTAAGCGCTCATGTCGGAGCCGAGGAAGACGCAGGCGTCGGCGATGTCTTCAGGTCGACCGCCCCGCTTCAGCGGAATGGCATCTCGCCAGCCTTGAACGGTGGCTTCGTCGAGTGCGCCGGTCATCTCGGTTTCGATGAAGCCCGGTGCGATGGCGTTGCATCGGATGTTGCGGCTGCCGAGCTCGAGGGCCACACTCTTGGTGAAGCCAAGGATGCCGGCCTTGGAGGCGGCGTAATTGGCCTGGCCTGCATTGCCTTGGATGCCGACGACGCTGGACATGTTGATGATGCTGCCCGCCCGGGCCTTCAACATCGTGCGCAACACGGCCTTGGTGAGGTTGAAACAGCTCTTGAGGTTGACCTGCATGATCTCGTCCCATTGTGCTTCCGACATGCGCATGAGCAAGGTGTCGCGCGTGATGCCGGCGTTGTTGATCAGGATGTCGACCGTGCCGAAGGCCTCTACGACCTCCTTGACGAGCTCCTCGCTTTCCGCAAGGCTGCCGGCGTCCGACTTGAATCCGCGGGCCGTGCCACCGGAAGCGGTGAGTTCGGCTTCGAGGGCGCGGGCCTTCTCCTCGCTGGAGCGGTAGGTGAATGCCACGGTGGCGCCTTCCTGGACGAAGCGCTGGGCGATGGATTTTCCGATGCCGCGTGAGGCGCCGGTGATCAGGGCGATTTTGCCTTCAAGTAGGGCCATGTCAATGGATTTGGGGCGGCAAGATAGCCGCCTTGGGGATGGATTCTCGGTGAGGGGAATTCAGAGCAGGTCGGCAGCTTCGGCGATGAGTTCCGCGATGTCCTTGACTTCGATGTCGGCTTCGCGTTCGGCATTCTTGATGCCGTCGGTCATCATGGTGTTGCAGAAGGGGCAGCCTGTGGCCACCACCTTGGCACCCGTCTCCAGGACATCGTCCGTCCGTTCGTGGTTGACCTCCCGGTTTCCCTTTTCGGCATCCTTGAACATCTGGGCTCCTCCGGCCCCACAGCACAGTCCGTTCTTCTTGCAACGGCGCATTTCGACCAGGTCCGCATCGAGGGCTTCGAGGGCCGCCCTCGGCGCTTCGTATTCACCGTTGCCCCGACCGAGATAGCAGGGGTCGTGAAAGGTGATGCGCCGTCCCTTGAAAGGTTGTCCGTCGGCCACCTTGAGCCGGCCATCCGCGATGAGCTGCTGGATGAACTGCGTGTGGTGCATGACCGTATAGGTGCCGCCGAGTTCGGGGTACTCGTTTTTCATGGTGTTGAAGCAGTGCGGGCAACCGGTCACGATGCGTTGGACGCCATAGCCGTTGAGGACGGCGATGTTCTGTGCGGCCTGCATCTGGAAGAGGAACTCATTTCCGGCGCGCTTGGCCGGGTCGCCGGTGCAGCTCTCTTCGGCTCCGAGCACGGCGAAAGGGACCTCGGCAGCGTTCAGGATGCGGGCGATGGCCTTGGTGATGCGCTTGGCGCGGTCATCGAAACTGCCTGCACAGCCTACCCAGAACAGAACTTCAGGAGTCTCTCCACGGGCGGTCATCTCGGCGAGGGTGGGTACGGTAAGGGCCATGAAGGTGGATTCAGGATTCGGCGGAGAGTTCATCGGTCCACTTGCCCCGGTCGGTGGCGGGGAAGGCCCAGGGCGCGCCATTGTTCTCCACGTTGTTGAACATGGCGGTGATGGCTTCCGGGGCCTTGCTGTCCTCCATGATCAGGCTGCGGCGCATGTCGAGGATGATGCCCATCGGGCTGATGTTGACGGGGCAGGCTTCCACACAGGCTTGACAGCTCGTGCAGGCCCACAATTCCTCCTCTGTGATGTAATCGCCCAGCAGGGATTTCCCATCGCCGTTGCCCCAACTTCCTCCGGCCGCATCGATGGCGTGTCCGATCTCCTCGATGCGGTCCCGGGTGTCCATCATGATCTTGCGCGGGCTGAGCAGTTTGCCTGTGGCATTGGCCGGACAGACCGAGGTGCAGCGGCCGCATTCGGTGCAGCTGTATGCCTCCATCAGTTGCTTCCAAGTGAGGTCCTGGGCGTCCTTGGCTCCAAACTTCGGGGGGGGCATTTCTCCCGCTGGTTCTGCAGGTGCGGCAAAGGGGTCGCCTGACATCATCAGGTCCACTTCCTTCTTCACGGCGGCCATGTTGTCCATGTTGCCGGAAGGCGTCAGGTCACTGTAGTAAGTGTTGGGGAAGGCGAGGAAAATGTGGAAGTGCTTGGAATAGGGGACGTAGACGAGGAAGGCGAGGATGCCCACGATGTGGAACCACCAAGCCCCGCGTTCGACCATGACCACCCCGGCATCGGACAGACCGGAGTAGAGCGGTGCCAGCCATTGGCTTACCGGGAAGGAGCCGGCGGCGATGTAGTGCTCGAGTCCCCGGGCCTGGGCGATTCCGTCCGCCGCATTCATCGAGAGGAAAGCGAACATCAGGAGCACCTCCACCACGAGGATGATGTTGGCGTCGTTCTTGGGCCATCCCTTCATTTCGGGGCTTCGGAACCGTGCGATGGGCAGCACGTTCCGTCGCAAGAGGAAGACGACGCAGGCGACCAGCACGCCGAGGGCCAGCCACTCGAATGTGCCGATGAGGAAATCGTAGAAGCCACCGAGGTAGGGGGCGAAGACGCGGTGGGTCCCGAAAAGCCCATCGATCAGGATCTCCAATACCTCGATGTTGATGAGGATGAACCCGGCATAGATGACGATGTGCATGATGCCGGCGACGGGTCGGACGACCATCTTGGACTGCCCCATGGCCACCCGCGCCATGGTGGACCATCGTTCTCCCGCTCGGTCTGAGCGGTCCACGTCCTGTCCGAGCTTGATGTTGCGGCTGATCTGGCGGATGCGCCTGGCGAACAGCGTACCCGCTGTGGCGAGGAGCACGAGGAAAATGAACTGTCCGATCAGGTGTTCCATGGGGTGGTCGATGCCTTCGGTTATTCTCCTTCGCCTGCCCGGTCGTCCAGTTCATCCTGGATGAGGCGCTGCAGACGCTCGAGTTCCTTCTCGCTCATCTTGCGGCTTTCCTTGCGGCCGAACACCGACACGCGGATGTAGCGCTGGGGGTTCAAGTACAGGTCATTGATGAGGTTCTGCATTTCCTTGTTCGTGGCGATCAGGCCTTTGTGCAGGGTATCGTCCTGGAGCAGCGCGCCCATCGTCCCTTCGCCGTTGTTGAGCCCCTCCAGCAGCCGGTTGAGTTCGGTGATGGAGGCATCGGCCTTGCGCAGGGTGGTGGACAGCTGCAGGTCGGCCAGCGAATCGCTGATCTGACTGAAGTTGGAGAGTGCGTTGGACAGGGCGCCCTGCTGTGAATTCACGAATCCCGTCAATTCCTCCATGTTGTTGACGATGCCCTGCAGCGCGGCCCGGTTTTCGGCGACCGTCAGGTCCAGCGTCTGCGAGGTGCTTTCGAGGTTCTGCATGGTCCGTTGAATGCTCTCGAAGGCCTTGGGAAGACCCTGGGTGGCGCTGTCCTCGAACACGGTCTGGAGGTTGATGAGGATGTCGTCGACACCGGCGATGAGCTGGTCGGTCTTCTGTCGGAGGGGCAGCAGCTCCTGCCTCACCGCTTCGGTGATGCCGACCTCGATGTCCGAGATGAGGGTGTCACCCGGCATGGCAAGATCGTTGCTCCGGCCACCGATCAGATCGATTGCCTTGGTGCCGAACAGGTCGTTCGACACGATTTTGGCTACGGAGTTCTGGGTGATGTGCAACTTCTCCTGTTCGATGAGGAAGGTCACGAAGAGGGCGCCATTGCCCCGCGCATCGAATTCGATGGAGGACACTTGCCCCACCTTGAAGCCATTGATGACCACGGGATTCGATACGGCGAGTCCATCGATGCTCTCGTAGACGGCATGGTAGGCCCTTCCGCCACCCCAGGGATTGAACCCCTTCAGATAGTTGACGCCCAATACCAGTAGCGCACCCCCAATGAGAATGAGCAAACCGATCTTGATTTCCCTGCCTTTCTGCATCCCGTTCTGTCCAAGGCTTCAGTTCCTGCGTCCCTTGAGGGCTTCTTCGAGTGGAATCCTGCGGTTTCCCTCGAATGCCACCACGAACGCGTCCGGAAAGCCATTCAACTGCAAGGTATCGCGCATCCGGCAAGCGACCTCGTAGGAAGGGGATGAGCCCACCCGGTACTTATGCACGCCGCCCTTCTGTTCAGAAGCGACATGGGGAATGGTGTTTCCTTCAGTGTCCTTCAATGGTCCCCCGTGCCTGGAACTCGCAGCCTGCACCCTGAAGCACACGGGCCCTTCGCAATCCGATTGGATGGTGCCGAACCAGGACGGCAGATTCTCCCCATTCCCGGTGTTTTCCCCGCCCGGGTGCTGTTCCGTCTCCGCAGTCCGGTCGGATTCCGTCGGCATCTGAACGGCGGATTCGAGGTTGAACCAGTGTTGGGCATAACTCCGGAATGCCCTGAACAGGGCGCTCGCCATGTAATCCTGACCTTGCTCGGAACGCAGGAAATCCTCCTCGGTCGGATTGGTGAGGAATCCCAATTCAACCAGAACACTGGGCATGTTCGCGTACGCGGTCACGTAGTAGTCCGCCTGTCGTACACCGCGGTCCTTGCGACCTACGCGCTCCCGGAATTGCTGCTGGATGAGGCCTGCGAGTTCAAGGCTGCGGTCGAGGTAGATTTCCTGGCGCAGGGCGAGGGCGATGAAGGTGTCCGGATCATCAGGGTCATATCCCAGGGCTTCCTTGCCCCCTTCTTCGAACAGCACGGCATTTTCCTTCTGGGCCACCCTCAGACTCGCCTCACTTTTCTCGAGGCCCATCACGAAGGTGGAGCTGCCGTATGCGGATGACTTGGCGAAGCTGTCACAATGGATGGAGAGGAGCAGGTCGGCCTGGTTGTCGTTGGCCATGTTGACCCGGTCGGGCAGGGTGGGGTAGGTGTCACCCGTCCGGGTCATGATGACGCGGACATCGGGAATGCGTTCCTCGATGTAGGCGGCGGTCTTCAGCGCCACCGCCAGGGTGATGTCCTTCTCGACGGTCCTGTACCGGCCCGTGCCCAGATTGCCGGGGTCCTTGCCTCCATGCCCCGCATCGATCACCACGGTCATGGCCGGTTCCACGGGGGGGTGGAACGCACTGGAGGCCAAGACCAGACAGGCGCAGGCACCGAGGGTTCTCCATGGCCTTCGTGCCCTGCTGCCCGGCTCGCTCGGCACAGCCGTGGTGACCGGTGGGGAAGTGGTGTCTGGTGCGCGCATCTGCAGGTTGAAAACTATCTAGCTTTGACGGGCATTCGCGGTCTTGACCGCATTGAATTTGCGCCGCGCGTTGTTGGCAATCGAAGACGAATACCGAAACGGCGAATTCCGCGTTGTCTCCAACGTGTCCAACGCCGCCTTGACCGGTTTTCTTGTGCGTTCCTGTCTTGGGATGATGCTCTTGTTTCCGCCTGCATGGGTGTGGGGCCAGAGGGTGGAGGTCCGGATCGAATCCGCGGATGAGATCACCCGTGATCCTGCGATCGTGGACGGTCAGCGCCTGCTGGGGGATGTCCGCTTGTCGGTGGATGGTGCGGAGGTGCGCTGTGACAGTGCCTGGCGGTACAGCAATGGACAGTTCAGGGTGATGGGGGAGGTGACGGTGGTCGACGGTGTCGTGACCCTGATCGGAGAGGAGTTGGTCCTGCACCCTGACAGCGGTTATGGAACGATGACGGGCAAGGAGGTTCTGCTGTTGGACCGTTCTGATGTGGAAGGGGCCAGGACGCTGTCGACGCGGAGGACCCGCTATGGATTCCGGAATGGGGTCGCCCGTTTCGATGGCGGCGGGACGGTGACGACGGCCGGTGAGCGGATCACGAGCCGGAGCGGACGGTACGACGGTGGTGCCCGGCGCATGGATTTCATGGGTGATGTCCGCATGGAGGTGGATACCCTCGTCGCGACTTCTCAGCGCATCGGCTACTTCCCGGACATGCGCCTGTTGCGCTTTCCCGAGGAGGCCCGGGTCCGGCATCCCGGAGGTGGGGTGGACTGCGCAAGGGGTGAATGGGACCTGCCTTCCGGGGGCGGATGGTTCAAGGGCAACGGGGAGCAGCCCGCCGTATTCAGGGATGGCGACCTCGTGGTGCGGGGGGACAGCTTGGCACTGTCGGACTCGCTGGGCATCGCCACGGGTGCCGTGGTGCTTTCGGATACGGCTTCCACCTATCGCCTGAAGGGGGATTCGGTGGCCTTCCGGAGGGCTTCCGGGGGTGGTTCGGCAAGGGTGACCCTCCATGGCATGGCTTCGGCCTGGCTGGATGAGGGGGACGCACCTCTGCTTGTCCAGGGGCCACAGCTTGACATTGCCACGGATTCCCTCGACCGCCGATCGCTGGTTGCAGCAGAAGGGGCCGCGTTGCACAGCGATGAACTCACCGGTGCGGCCGACCGGTTGGCCTGGACCGAGGCGGATGACCGGGTGGACCTCTACGGACAGCCGGTCCTGTGGAGTGGCAAGGACCAATTGACGGGAGATTCCATCCGCCTGTACCTGAACGAGGGGGAAGCGGACCGGCTTGAGGTGCGGGGCAATGCCTTCGTGGCGAGTCCGGCCCAGGAGCGCTTTCACCATCAGATTGCAGGGCGGGACCTCGACGGACTCTTCATGGATGGCGCCCTCCATGAGGTGGTGATCCGTGGCAATGGACGCACGCTCTACTTCGCGGACCCGGACAGTGTTGCGGTCGAACGCGCGGCAAGGGACAGCCTTCCCGCACCCTTGGCCCAAGCCAATCGGGCAGCCTGTTCCGAAATCCGCATGAGGCTGGATTCCTCCGGCCTGTCCACCATCACCCTGCTGTCCGCTCCTTCCGGGGATTTTGCAGATCTGGCCAGCCTGTCCAAAGATCCGATTGCCGGTGCGGAGGATGCGGCTTCCCTGCCCGGATTCGCCCTCCGCTGGCGGCCGGATTCGGCACGACCTGCGGGCGCGGGGCAGGCTCCAGCGCCGCGATTGGACCGAACGCCCTGGGAACCTCCGGTGGATTCCCTGTTGCCCGAGGCACCAGACCCCATTGCCTATCAGGCGGTGGACAGCATCGTGTTTGCCGTTCGGGAGGAGCGGGTCGCGTTGTGTGGAGATGCCAAGGTGGAGACGGCCGGAATTCTCCTCGAGGCGGCACGGGTGGATTACCTCGCGGCTGACCGCGAAATCGAGGCCGAAGGGGTGCCGGACAGCACGGGGACGCTGCTCGGAAGACCGGCGTTCACGCAGGAGGGGAAGACCTTCACCCAGGATGCCCTCCGCTATGACCTGGATTCCAGGAAGGGACTGAGCCGGAAGGCCATTACGAAGGAGGGTGAATTGACCTTTCATGCGGAACGGGCCAAGCGGTATCCCGATGGCCGCATCTTCCTGCGGGGGGGCAAATTCACCACCTGCGACGCGGAACGCCCCCATTTCCATTTCCACCTCACCAGGGGACTGCTCGTGCCCGACCAGAAGGTGGTCAGTGGTCCGATGTATGTGAAAGTCCGAAAGGTGCCCCTGCCGATCGGCCTTCCATTTTTCTGGTTTCCGCAGAAACAGGAACGGAGCCGGGGTCTGATCTTCCCCAGTTTCGGCAATGGACGCGAGCTGGGTTATTTCATCAAAGACCTCGGCTGGTACGAGCCGCTCGGCGATCATTGGGATGCCCGGGTCACCGGGGACCTCTACAGCAGGGGGACCTGGCGTCTCGCCGGGACCACGCAGTACCGCTACCGTTATCGCTTCAACGGCAATTTCAATATCTCGCGCTCCAGCATCGTCACGGGGGGGACGGCAGGAGATCCCGGAGCCACACGGAGGACGGAGTTCTTCGTGCGGTGGAGCCACAGCCAGGATTCCAAGGCCCGTCCAAACGGCCGCTTCAACGCCAATGTCAACTTCGGTTCCAGCGGGAATTTCCGTTCCCAGTTGAACAGTACGCAGGAGGATTACCTGTCCAATACGTTTTCTTCCAGCATCAACTACAATGCCTCGCTGCCCGGCAAACCGGTGAGCCTGACGGCGACGGCGCGCCACAACCAGAACAGCAGCACGGGTCGCGTGGACCTCGTCGTGCCCTCCATCGGCATCAATGTCAGCCGTTTCGAACTCCCGATTTCCCGCATTTTCCGCCCGGACGCCATCTCGAAAGGTTGGTATGACCGCATCGGAGTGACCTATGCCTTGAAGTCCGAGCAGCGCATCACGGGCACGGACAGCACCCTCTTCGATGAAGGCCTGCAAGGTCTGTTCGAACGGGCCGTGGCCGGGGTGAAGCACACGGCGACCGCATCCACGCAGATCAAGGCCGGCTTCGTCAGTTTCACGCCGAATGTCTCCTACAACGGCTATTGGAATTTCTCCGCCCTGGACAAGGCGATCAGTCCCGATGTGCCCGACAGTGTCGTGACAGATACCATTCCGGGTTTCTACGCGGATGGCGACTGGCGCATGGGCGTCAGCGCCAACACCAAGTTCTACGGAACCTTCCAGAACAGAGGAGAGGGCCGATTGAGGGCCATCCGTCACGTCATCACCCCGCAGGTGGGCTTCAGCTACAATCCGGCATTCAATCAGCGGGATACGGTGGTGGGACTCGATGGCAGCATCCTGGAGGTGTACGACCCACTCGCTCCCGGACTGTACACGCCGGCCGAGTTGAACGCACAGGGGGCACTGAATTTCACCCTGAACAACAACCTCGAGGCCAAGGTGCGCGATAGGGAAGGCGAGACGCGGAAGGTGCGCCTGATCGACAACCTCTCCTTGAGGGCCAGCCACAATCTGCAGGCGGACTCGCTCCGTTGGAGCGACCTGTCCGGGTCGGGCTTCACGACCATTGCCGGGCGTTTTCCCGTCAATGTGGGTTTTGCGCACAGCATGTATGCACGGGACAGTACCGGGGCGAGGGTGGACCGCTTCCTCTGGGAGGATGGAGGCGCACCGCTCAGGCTGAAGCGGGCCAATGCCTCGGTCAACGGGAACTGGTCAAGTCAGGGAGAAGTCCCGTGGAACATCCGGGCGGGTTACACGATGCGGTTGCAGCGCAATTGGCGCAGCGACCTGCAGGCGGACACCACCATCCTGACCCAGAACCTGACCTTCAACGGGGATGTCACGCTTTTCGAGGATTGGCGGATCACAGTGGGGTCGGGCTATGACTTCACCGCTGGAGAATTCACCAACACCCAGGTCAACCTCAGATGGGACCTGCATTGCTGGGAATTCACGGCGCGATGGGTGCCCTTCGGTTTCCAGCAGAGCCTGCAGTTGAGGCTGGCCGTCAAGGCGTCGATGCTCAGGGACGTGAAGTTGGAAAAGCGCTTCCAGGGCGAAGGGCTGATCCGCTGATCTGCCAGGCCTTAGCGGCTCAGGGTCCGGATGAGCATGTAGATGAGGCACAGGAGAAACAGGGTCATGGAGACCTTGTTGATGCCGTGCATGACCCGGAGGTTGACGCCTTCGCCCTCACTCTTGCGGAAGAGGTTCAGCGGGTTGGCGTAGTGGAGGAGCTTCTGGAGGATTTCCATGGCGTTGGAATAGGAACAGTCTCGGGCAGGTGGGGTTCAATCGCAGGCCATGGCGCTGATCTCCACCCGGGCTTGCTTTGGCAGTCCAGCCACGAATACGGCTTCCCTGGCCGGCAAGGGATCCGAGAATCGCGACCGGTAGGCGGCATCCATTTCCGCATAATCCCTTGGGTCGATGAGGAATACGGTGGTCTTCACGACGCGATCGAGTCCGGACTCCGCATCTTCCAGGACGGCGGCGAGGTTGTCAATGGCCCGGTTGACTTCTTCGGTGATGGTGCCTTGCACCAATGCCCCGGTTTCGGGAACGAGGGGAATCTGCCCGCTGCAGAAGACGGTGTCGCCATGGCGCCGGAAGGGGCTGTAGCTCGCGATGGGTTTGGACATGATGCAAGTATCGGACGCTTCGACGAACATTTGCAGTATGAAGGCACGACGCATTCTGATGGTGGACAACCGGGACTCCTTCACCTGGAATCTGGCCCATGACCTGGGCCGTTCGGGAGCGGAGGTCGAGGTGCGCCAGGCAGCCGAATGGGCCGCGCCGGATGCCGAGGCTTTTGATGGCATCGTACTGTCTCCCGGACCGGGCCTTCCCCAGGAGTCGGATGGGTTGATGCCATTGGTTGAGGCGTGGGCTCCAAGGTATCCCATGCTCGGGGTGTGCCTGGGATTGCAGGCACTGGTGGAATGGAGCGGTGGACCTTTGCGGCGGTTGGAGACGGTGCGCCACGGACTGTCCTCCATGGCGGTGCGTTGCGCACCGGATGCCCTTTTCGAAGCCGTCGATGAGCGGTTCGAGGTCGGCCATTACCACAGTTGGTGCGCTGATCGGGATGCCCTTCCCGGTTGCTGGACGGTGACAGCAGAGGTGGAAGGCGAACCGCGCATTCCCTTGGCCCTGCGTCATCTGGAACTGCCCCTCCATGCCGTTCAATTCCATCCGGAAAGTGTGCTGACCCCCCAGGGCCGTCTCATGTTGGATGCCTGGCTGTGCAGCCTTTCATGAAAAAAGGCACCTGTCGGGGTGCCTTTTTCCAATGGTGGTGATGGGATTCGAATCAGTTGCGGAGCTTGTCCATCTCTTCCTGCCAAGTTTCCTTGAAGCGCTCGTAGTTGTACTCTGCCTTGATGCGTTCGTCCTCTGAGATCTTCTCGTTGTACTTGGAGGCGACCTTCTCTCCGCTCAACTCCAGGGCGACATAGGCCACATAGATGCCATTCTCCCGCTGGGTCAGCTTTTCGCAGATGGCGATGGCGCCACGCAATTCCTGGTCCACGACGGTCCTGGAAAGTTCGTTGAAGGATTCCGTGGCCTCTTCACGGTTGTTGAATTCCGTGCTCGAAACGTAATTGTCGGTCACGGCCTTGATGGTCGCGCTGACGGTCTGTGCGAGGCGGGTGGAGGCGTTGGAGCGGGCCTTCTTCTTGGCGATCTCGCGGTCCTGGCTTTCACCGGTGGCACTGGAGCGGAAATTCTTGCTGTCGCTCTCGTATTCATCTCCGGTGCAGAATTCCACGATTTCCACTTCGCCCTTGGGCTTGGCGACTTCCTTGTTCTTCTTGCAACCGGTGGTCACAGCGGTCAGGCCCAGGAGCAGGCCCGCCAGTGCAAAGGGGGTAATGCGGGTCATTTGAATGGGGTTTTTGTGTTTCGTAGGGGTACAGGCGAATATCGTGCCAACATGGTCATCGAATCGCATCAGCGACTTTTTTACCCATGCTTTTTTCAATGGATTCAGCGGTATTGGACAAGGCGAGCTGAAGGGCGGCGTCCGGGTTCAGCTGTACTCCCTTCGTGCGGTCAAGCAGGATTTCGTCCACGATTCGCCCCTCGGCATTGCGCACCTTGATGGACCCTTCCACATACGCGGTGTGGAATCCTTCCAGGCTCCCTGTGGAGGACCGGCTTTCCGCACGGAGGTCGAATTCCACCCTGAAGTCCGTAGCCTCCGATTGGTCGAGCACCTGAAACCCTGCAGACAGCAAAGCCGCCCGCAGGGCTTGAATCGGAGCGTCGTGCTGTGGGTTGGTGAGGTCGGAGGATGCGTCGATGCCCACGTATACACTTGGCATGTCGACAGCGATGGGGACCTTGACTGTCGGGGTGACCGGGTTGCCCACCAGCTCCATGATGGCCGCATCCATTTCCGCTTGCTTGAACAGGCGTTCCAGGTCAACGGTCACCATCATGTCGTTTTCCGGTCGCGGATCCCGGACATTGCTCACCAGGGCGACAACCATGCCCTGGGCGTCCGTGAATTCCGTCCCCGACTTCCGATAGGTGCCGTTGTGATACCTGTAATTCAATGGGACTCCCGAGGCATCGATTCCCTCCACGGTGGCATGCAGGCCCAATGGAAACTTGAACGATCCGGCCGCGTCGAGGACGACCGCTTCCACCGCCGGAGCGACTTCGATGGTTTGGATGGCATTGCGGATGGCGCTCACCATGGTGGATTCAAGGGTGACTTCCACGCCGTCGATGGTCCCGCGGTTGACCTCGTTCCAGAACTCCTCGAGCAACATGATGCCATGGTCGAACCGGGAAAGGGCGAGGAGCAGCTGTCCGTCCCCAAGGGCGGCTTGGCCTGCTGCATACTCATCCAAAGCGGCCTCGATGGCCGATTCCCTTCTCATTCGCCGCTCGGCTGCATGCTGCGATTTATTGAGCCGATAGTAGACGTGGACCATGCCTTCGTCCTCCCACACCCCGGCGACTTCGAATCCGCTGATGCGTTCTTCGGCGCGGCTGGAGATGGTGCTGGAGAACTGTTCCTGCAATGTGCCGTTCCGCTCTGCGCTTTCCAGGATGGAGGCGCTTTCCACCCGGACAGCGATTTCAGCGGCGAGGTCTGCTGCTGCCTGCTTCTTGGCATTCTTCAACCCCTCACCGGGAACGGCGGTCCGGGCCGCACTGCCGATGCCGATGTAATGCGTGCCCGAAAGCGGACGTTCCGTCATCCAAGGCGGCGGTGGCGTGCGTTGCGTCCCCCTCGCACCGGAGCACCCTGAAAAGGCCACGGCGAACACCGCAAGGGAGAGTCCTGCTGCTATGTCGGTCAACCGGTTCATTCGATGTGGGTCGCAAGGAAGGACTCCACTTGCCGTGTGCCGCGGCGGGCGGCTTCCTGCAGAATCTGGTTGCGCAGGGTGGATTCGGGGATGAGTTCCCGACGCGCACCGAGCAGGCGGTTCATTTCGGATTTGCCGCTGCGGTTGACTTCGCCATTGGCCCTGGCTGGATACAGGGATCCGGCATTGACCTGGCTCGTGGCGAACTGGACCTCGTCGACGCTGCGAACCTCGTCCACCTCCGAGAACAGGATCTCACTCGTCTCCGTGCTGACGAGCTTGAGCTCGTACTTGACGATGACTTCGCGCCGCTGTGAGTGGAGTACGTATTGCGCAGGTGCAAAGGCCGCAACCTTCGTCGTTTTGCCGTCGTCGTTCTTGACTTCCCTGAAATACTTCCTGAATCCCGAACGGGGTGTGCTGATGGGTGAGCCCGACTCCACGGTGTACATGAGCACTGCGCCACTCAGCATGGCGCGCGCACCGGCGAGTCCACCGACTTCCACCTGTTCGTCGGAGATGCCGGAAATGGAGAGTTCCTGTTCCGCCATGATTTCCTCGCGCTGTGTTCTGTCCACAATGCCGATGAAGGGGTCTTCGCTCTGGATCAGGCCATTCTCGATGCCGCTCCGCAGCTCAAGCGCGACATCCCCATGCCTCCTGCTGGATTCGAAGGACAGGATGGCCATGTTGAACCGTCCTTCCTCCAAGGCCTCTTCCGAACGGCTTCGGGCATCCTTGTATTCGGGATCGAAGCCGAGGGCACGGCCGAAGGCTGAATGGGCAGCCCTGTAGCGCTGTTCGGACAATTGGGTGGTGCCTTCCCTGTATTCGGGTTCGGCCCTGGCGACCGTGAGCAGGGCCCTGGCATCCCCATATTCGGGGTCCAATCTCAGGATCTCCGTGAAGGTGGCCGCGGCGGCTTCGAATTCCTCTGCGTCCAATTGCCGGTGCCCTTCCTCATCGAGCTCGATGAGGTGCTCGTCGAGGTGGTCTTCGTAATCGCTTGTGATGCTCGCGGGAATCAGGAGGTCCACGTTGACCTTTCCGATGCGCTCCTGATAGGCGAGCATGTCGTCATACAGGTTGAGTGCATCCGCGCGACGGCCATCCATGGATGCCCTCTGGAAATCGCCGACCCATCCATCCATGACGCCTTGGCCGGTGGAACGCAGGCCGACCATGGCGTCCACCGCGCCGGGTTTCTTTCTCAGGGCGAGGAAGTACATCTCGGCTGCCTGTTTTCCGAGGCCTGCGGATTGCAGTTCCAGACCGCGCTTGGTCAAGGCGCGCGGACCGTTGCATCCTGCGAGGATGATGGAGGCCAAAGCAATGGGGAAAAGAAAATTGCGCATGGGCTGACGGTGAGTTTGATGGACTGTCGACCGGGGTCGAAAATACATGCCTTCTGCGCGGATGTGGACAAGTCCCGTGCCAGTCTTGCGCGACAGGGTCGGCAACCGTCTCCATTCTGCGAAATTCGCTTCATGCCGAAGCGTGTTCTCATCCTCGGGGCCGGACGATCCAGTTCCTCCCTTATCCGCCATTTGCTGGATCATGCAGGAGGGGAGGGATTCGAGGTGAGGATCGGAGATCTCGACCCCGGATTGGCGGCCCGCAAATCGGCGGGACATCCTGCGGCCAGCACCTTTGCGCTGGATGCCGGCAATCCCGAAGCGCGGCGTGCGGAAATTGCGGAAGCGGACCTCGTGATCAGCATGCTGCCTGCCTTCCTTCATCCCGAAGTGGCGCGCGATGCCATCTCGACCCGTACCCCGTTGATCACCCCCAGTTACCTGTCACCGGACATCGCAGCCTTGGATGGAGCCGCGCACGATGCCGGCATTCCCATTGTCAACGAACTGGGCCTCGATCCTGGAATCGACCACCTCAGTGCCATGCAGGTCATCGATCATCTGCGGTCGGAAGGATGCTCCCTGAGCGGCTTCGAGAGTTACACCGGGGGGCTCGTCGCCCCGGAAAGCGACGACAACCCCTGGCACTACAAGTTCACATGGAATCCGCGCAATGTGGTATTGGCAGGCCAGGGTGGATCTGCCACATTCCGGGAGAATGGCCTCAATCGGGTCTTGCCGCCACACCGTCTGTTCAAGGAAGTCACACCCGTGGAGGTGCCGGGTGCAGGAAGGTTCGAGGGCTATGCCAACCGGGATTCCCTGGCCTATGAGAAGATCTATGGACTCCAGGGCATTGACACGCTCGTCCGCGGGACGCTGCGCGGTGATGGGTTCTGCGGCGGATGGGACGCCCTGTTCTCCCTGGGGATGAACCGCGATGATGCACAACTCTCGCTTCCGACCGGAATTCGCTGGCGCACCTTCACGGCCGGTTTTGCCGGAGGTGTTTCCGGGGATGCGGATGCGGATGCCGTGCGTGCTGCGGTGGCCTCGGCCACAGGTGCGGACGAACGGTCGCTGGACCTGCTGGAGTGGCTCGGACTCTTCGGAGATGAACCGGTGGAGGTGCTTGGGGGCTCGCCGTGCGACATCCTCCAGCACCGATTGGAAAGCAAATGGGCCCTGGGTGCCGGGGATCTGGACATGATCGTCATGTGGCACAGGTTCCGTTATCGCACCGGTGCCGGGGAATCGCGCATCAGGACTTCATCGCTGGTGTACATCGGGGAGGACGATACCCATACGGCGATGTCCCTGACGGTCGGATTGCCATTGGCCTTGGCTGCCCGGATGTGGCTCAGGGGCGATTGGAACGGCACGGGCGTGGTGTTGCCCACGACACCCGACCTCTACGAACCTCTGCTCGAGGGGTTGGCCGAAGAGGGCATCGCATTCACCGAACAGGACGACCCTGAATGATGGCGGAAGGGAAGTCCATCCGAAGACTCGCCTTGGGATTGCTGTTCATCGGGTGCGGTGCAACGTGGGCCATGGCCGGGGGGCCATGCGACCCGCCGCCATTCGACCCGCTCATTCCGGTGTCGTCCGTGGAGCAGGCCCGGAAGATGGACCAATGGGCCGTGAAGGCTTTGCGCCGGGATGTTCGGGGCCGCACCTGTCCTGACGTCCGGGAGGTCGTGGACATTCTCTTGGTCCGATGGCTGCAGGCCCATCCGGACATCCACATTGCGTTCGATGGCGCCGAGGCACAGGATTTGCTGCAGGCGTCGGACCGGTTCCTGCGTCGCATCAAGGCGGAGGCCTGGGCCGAAACCAAGGGCCGGAGGGGCTGTTTTCCCCGGGGTTGGGGTGGGGAAGATGTGTCGGTCAAGTCACTGGAGCGCAGGGCTGCACTCGTAGAGCGCACATTGGATCGTCTCGAAAAGTCCTGAAAAAGTGAAGGGGCTCCTTTCGGAAGCCCCTTCTCACCACATCTACCTCATCGGTGCTGGCCCGCAGCACCTTCATCAGGTGGCTTAGTGCACGCCTCCCGGGAAGGAGGATCGTGCCAGGATGGATCGCGCAGTGAGAGGTGACTGCGTAACCGCTCGATGCCATCGCCATGCAGATACGCATCGTGTCGGAAGAGGTTGCGTTTGGAATCAAACCAGACCACGGAAAGGGGGCTGCTCAAGACGAGTTCGTCCTCGAATGACAGGCTGTCCAATTCGGGTTTGAGGATCAGGTCGATTGCACATTCCAGCGCGATGAACCGGTCGAGCTTGTCGGTGTCGATCTGGATGACCTTCCTGTAGGCGGCCTCGTGGCGCACCTCAAGCGTGTAGAGATGGTTGGGAGGCAGCTTGAATGCGATCGGTTGTTTTCCGCGGGGCCGGATGTGCGACCATAGGTTGTTGTCCTGATGGAGCAGGATTTCATATCCCTTGCGGACCGTCGCGCTTTCGATGGTGGGGATGACCGAGAGTGCCAGCAGGGGGCCTTCCTTGGCTTCCTGGATCAGCTGTTGTGTCCAACCCGGACTGCCCGGCACGGAGTGTATTCCCTGTCCCCGCACCAGGAGGGAGGTGGCGGCCAAGAAGGTGATCATCACCGTTCGGCTCAAGCGGGGTTGTGAATGCATCGTGCCCGGAATACGGGGCATCGGCCCGATGGGTTGCAAGTCAGGTCGATTATGTTGGAATGAACACGGCTCGGGGTTGCCCTGTACTTTCGTGGCATGCGCACGTTCGACATTCCGGACTTCTACCGTTCGCCGGTCATCGGGAAGGTCAAGGCCCTCCGAAAGACGGCCGACCCCAGAAAAAGGGACCTTCAGCCGAGCGTGCTGGATTTCGGTACGGTGCGCTTCATCCTGCCCCGCCATTTCGGATTCTGTTTCGGTGTGGAGAACGCCATCGAGATTGCCTACAGGGCCGTCCATGAGAATGAGGGCAAGCGGCTGTGGCTGCTGAGTCAGATGATCCACAACCCTGAGGTGAATGCGGACCTGGAATCGCAGGGCATCGGTTTCCTGATGGATACGGAGGGCCGCGTACTGACCCCCATGGATGTGCTGAAGCCGGAAGATGTGGTCATCGTACCGGCATTCGGAACGACGCTGGAAATCGAGGCGAAACTGAAGGAGATCGGGGTGGACATCCAACGCTACAACACCACATGCCCCTTCGTGGAGAAGGTGTGGAAGCGCGCCGCCCAGCTCGGTGAGAAGGACTACACCGTGGTCATTCACGGCAAGCCACGTCACGAAGAAACCCGCGCCACGTTCAGCCACAGCAGCGCCCATGCGCATTCGCTGGTCATTCAGAACATGGCGGAGGCGGAGGTGCTGGCGGAGTATCTGCGGGGAGTGCGAGAGTGGGGCGGCTTCGCTGAGGATTTCGCCGGACGGACTTCTCCCGGCTTCCAAGTGCCCCGCGACCTTGAGCGGTTCGGTGTCGTCAACCAGACGACGATGCTGGCCAGTGACACGCAGGCGATTGCCGACCACCTCAAATCCGCCTTGATGGAGCGGGATGGAGGATCGGATGAGCGGTTCGCAAATACGCGTGACACGCTCTGCTATGCCACTTTGGACAACCAGACGGCCACGGCGGCTGCGCTGGACCGCGCCCGCGAAACGGCCGATGTGGCCATCGTGGTCGGCGGATACAATTCAAGCAATACGAGCCATCTGGTCGAATTGTGCGAGGAGGTGGTGCCCACCTGGTTCATCCGCGGCGCGGATGAATTCAAGGAGGACGGCAGCCTCGACAACTTTGACCTGAAAACCGGAACTACCGGGAATACAGCGGATTGGTGGCCATCCGAGGTCCGCGATGAGGTGCCGACGGTGTTGTTGACATCAGGCGCTTCCTGCCCGGACAGTGCCGTGGACAGGGTGCTGCAAAAGATTCTTGAACGTTGCGGTGGTGGACGGGCTGTGGATGATGTGTTGCGGCTTTTTGCCCAAGAGCAGGCAACTTTGGGTGCCTGATGAAAGCCCCGAGACTGCCCAGTCCCTTCCGAAATGTGCGCCACGCACCGAGGAGTTTCACGTTCCGCTCGTCCCATGTGGATCAGCGGGCCCTGCGTTGGAAGGAACGCAAGGAGGCGCTTGAGGCCGAGGTCCATGGTCCATCCGAGGGGGCGCCACGCAAACTCCGGTTCAGGCAGGGTGCGGGGCCCGGTGTGAACCGTTTCGAACGCGTCCGGGCGACCCAACGGGCCCGGCGCAGGGCCATGTTGCGCAGCATCGTGATCTTGGCGGTCCTGCTTTACGCGGCTTGGCGCGGCATGCTCTGGGTGGAGACCACTGATTTTGCCAGAGAATATCTGATGACACCCGCCCCATGACCACCGTTGCCGAATCCGTCATCGAACAACTGCCTGACCACGTGGCGAACCAGATCGCGGCGGGCGAGGTGGTGCAGCGTCCCGCTTCTGTCGTCAAGGAGTTGATGGAGAATGCGCTCGACGCCGGTGCCCGCAAGGTGGTGGTGGAGCTCAAGGACGCCGGTCGCAACCGCATCGTGGTCACGGACGATGGTACCGGCATGGGGTCTGCCGATGCGGAAGCCTGTTTCGGGCGGCATGCCACGTCCAAGCTGCGTTCGGCCGATGACCTGTTGGCCCTCGCAACGATGGGCTTCAGGGGTGAGGCTCTGTCAAGCGTGGCTTCCATCGCCCGTGTGGAATTGCGGACCCGAAGGGAAGGGGATGCCACGGGAACTGAAGTGGTCATGGAAGGGGGTGAGCGCATCGGGACCGAGCCGGTGACCTGCGATCCCGGTACCCGCATGACGGTCAAGCGGCTGTTCTACAATGTGCCCGCCCGCCGAAACTTCCTGAAGAGCGACCAAGTCGAGCTGCGGCATTGCATTGACGAATTCCAGCGGATCGCCTTGGCCCATGCCGACCTCTCCTTCGTTCTGAAGCACAACGGATCCGAGCTCTTCGATCTGCCTGCGGGACCGCTGCGCCAGCGCATCGTGCGGATCTTCGGAGGCAAGTATGATGAGCGCCTCGTTCCGGTGGAGGAGCAGACGGATGTCGTGGGATTGCGCGGCTTCGTGGGCAAGCCTGAATTTGCCCGGCGGACCCGGGGGGAGCAATTCCTTTTCGTCAATGGCCGTTTCATCCGGCACGGCGCTTTCCACGGTGCCGTCATGCGGTCCATGGAGGGACTGCTGACCCCAGGCCAATTCCCGTTGTATGTCTTGTTTCTTGAGGTCGACCCATCGCGCGTGGACGTGAACATCCACCCGACGAAGGTGGAAGCGAAATTCCAGGAGGACCGGGCCATCGTGGCCATCCTTCAGGCTGCAGTCAAGCGTGCACTGGGGAGGTTCCACGTCGCCCCGTCCCTCGATTTCGATGCTGAAACGGCATTTGACATTGCGCCGCCCAAACCGGGGCAGGAGGTTGAGGAACCCCGTATCCAGCTCAATCCGGACTACAATCCGTTCACCGGCTCCGATGGTGGTGCCGGGGGCGCGGGGCACGGCAATCCCTGGACGGGAGGCAACGGTTCCCGAAAGTCCAATGGAGCACTGTCGCCGAGCCGCGACCGCATTGAAGCCACCCGAAGGTTTTTCGAGTCAGGCGGAAGGACCGGTGCGGAAGTGCCCGCCTCGGCCGAGGCGCGCATGGTCTTCTCGGAGGTGCCGGGACAACAGACCGAGGCCATTCCGTCGAGTGGCACCGGATTCGACGAACAGCGCCCGTTGTTCCAGCTTTTTGGAGGGTGGATCGTGACGGCCACGCGCAGTGGGTTGGTCCTGGTCGACCAGCACCGGGCCCATACGCGCATCCTGTATGAGCGGTTTGCGGCGATGGCCCAGCAGTTGGTGACCGGCCATGCCCAGCAGTTGCTGTTCCCCGAGGAGCTTGAGGTGGGATTGGCGGATGCGGCCCTCCTGGAGGATGCCATGCCCGCGTTGTCCCAGCTCGGGTTCAACCTCGAGCCGCTTCAGGATGGTCGGGTGAGGGTGCTTGGCCTGCCTTCCGATGCGGGCGAAGGAGACCCCCAGATGCTCGTGGATGCGGTGCTGATGGAGTTGCGTGAAGCCGGTGAGGTGGATGCCGAAATGAGGGCCAGCAGGGCGATGGCGGGAGTGGCCCGCGGTGCGGCCGTCCCGCCGGGACGGACCTTGACGCGCACGGAGATGCTCGACATCGTCGATGGCCTGTTCGCCTGTCAGGAACCCGACCGGGACCCTTGGGGCCGGCCCACCATCGCTACCTTTGACCGCGAAGCGGTAGCGTCCAGATTCCGCTGAAATACCCTGCATGTTCAGTCAAGCCTCGCCGGTCGTCCGCAACCTGTTGATCATCAACATCATTTTTTATGTGGTGACGCATTACCTGGCTCCGGAACTGCAGGTCATGCTCGCGGGATACTATCCGAGTGCGCCCCAGTTCCAACCATGGCAGATCGTGACGCACATGTTCATGCATGCGAGTCTCGCGCACATATTCTTCAATATGTTCGCCCTGTACATGTTCGGGTCCCAGCTGGAGCGGGTCTGGGGTCCGAAGCGGTTCCTGAATTACTACCTCGTCTGTGGTCTGGGGGCTTTCGTGCTCCATGAATTGGTGGTCGGATACGGACTGTTCACCGAGTATGGCACTTGGTTTCCCCGTGTCGAGGACCTCTATCCCGATCTCGGCTTCTCGGCGCGTGAGCGGATGGCCCGAGGGATGTACGTACCCGTCGTCGGAGCATCCGGAGCTGTTTTCGGGCTGCTCCTGGGCTTCGGCATGCTCTTTCCCAATACGCGGTTGCAGCTTTTGTTTCCGCCCGTGCCGATCAAGGCGCGTTATTTCGTGCTGGGCTATGGCGCCATTGAATTGATGATGGCCCTTCAGAACAACCCGGGGGACAACGTGGCGCACTTCGCCCACCTCGGCGGGATGTTCTTCGGATACCTGATGCTGAAACAGTGGCAGCGGGACCGGGATGTATTTTATTGAGGAATTCCGCGTTGAAGGCGAGAGGTCCAAGCCATGAGCAGCATCATCGATGACATCCGAATGCGTTGGAACACCGGGGGAATGGTGATCCGGCTCATCTTCGTCAACCTCGGTGTCTTTGTCCTGTTGGCGACCCTGGGATTGCTCGTGACGGTGGGGGTGGCGATTCCCGATCCTGGAGGGGCATTCGGCCTGGCCACGACCTCGAATCCTGTGCGTCTGTTGTACCGTCCGTGGAGCATCGTGACCCACATGTTCGTTCACCTCGGGATCTGGCATCTCGTCATGAACCTGCTCATCCTCTGGTGGATGGGGGGGATGTTCCGAAGTTATTTCGGGGACAGGCGCACACTCAGCACCTATCTGATGGGGGGGCTGTCCGGCTGGTTGGTGTACTTCCTCCTGCTCAACCTCGTACCCGGATTCGGTGGGGCCGGTGGATATGCCCTGGGCGCTTCTGCGGCGGTGATGGCCTTGATGGTGGCAACGGCGGTCTACCTGCCGGACCTGACCATCCGGCTCTTCCTGCTTGGGCCCGTCAAGCTGAAGTGGGTTGCCCTGGCCTATGTGCTGCTCGATTATGCGGCGCTGTCGCGGGGGGCGAACGTGGGGGGGCACCTCGGTCACCTTGGCGGTGCGGCCTATGGATTGCTGTACATGCGGGGCATGAAGTCCGGACGGGATTACGGGGCGCCCATTGAACGCTTGCTCGATGCGTTGGCGACGATGTTTTCGAGAGGATCGGGTGGAGCCAGCCGGAAAGGAAGAAGTGCCAAGCGTAAGTCGGGCAAGGGTCTCTACACGGTCCACCGCAGCGTGGACAAGGAGGGCAAGACCCGCCGCACCCAGACTGACGAGGAGTTCAATGCGGAGAAGAAAGCCCGGCAGGAGCGGATTGATCGGATCCTCGACAAGATCTCCAACGTGGGCTATGATCAGTTGACGAAGGAGGAGAAGGACTTCCTGTTCCGTCATGGTGGAGACATCTGATCGATGGGAATTCAGGGTAGACGGCAAGGGCGAGGAAAGCAGGGGAAGAAGGGCCGTTTGGGCATGCTGCTCGGCTGGATCGGGTTTTTCTCGGTGGCCGCAGCGCAGTTGGCCGTCTGGGTTCCGCCGGATGTGACCGCTGTTCCTGCACTGGCCGGCCTGGTGTTTCCCCTGGGGGCCCTGCTCCTTGTCGTGGGCCTCGGGACGGCGCTCAGGCGCGGCCGTTGGAAGGCACTCTTGCCCATGGTGGCCATGACCGTATGGGCGCTTCCACTTTTCCAGGCGACGTGGGGGTGCGATCCGTGCGCGGATGCCAGGACCGATGTGGAGGAATTCGCGGTCATGTCTTGGAATGTCAGGCTGTTCGATTATTACGGTTGGGTGGGGGGCGACGGCGAACAGGGACGCAATGAGGTGCGCCTCGGGATCTTGGATGCCATCGCGTCAGCAGGACCGGATGTCCTGTGCCTCCAGGAGTATTTCGAACTCACGGACAAGGCTGCATTTCCGGTGGTCCAGCCCTTGAATGCAGCCATGGGTGATGGCGCTCCAGTGTTCAGTCATGTGGTCATCGCACGGAGTGGGAAGGACAGGAAATTCGGTGTGGCCACGTGGTCACGGTGGCCCATCGTGGGGCGTTCATCCATCGAATTCGGCACGCGCAAGAACAACGTATGTGCCGTGACCGACATCGCTTGGGAAGGCGATACGGTGCGGGTGTTCAACGCCCACTTCTCGAGCATGCAGTTCGGTCAGGAGGACTATGCCGCGCTCGAGGAGGGCATGCCCGACGCCGAGGGCAGGGAGCGCATCTGGGGCCGGATGAGCGCGGCATACGTGGAGCGTGTGAAGCAGGTATCCGCCGTGATGGAGGCGGTGGAATCCAGTCCGCACCCCGTGCTGCTGTGTGGGGACTTCAACGACACTCCGACCGGGTGGACCCTGGCCCGTTGCAGGGAGACATTGCGCGACAGCCACGGTGCCCGTTGCCTGTCATTGGATGGCACCTGGCAGGGGCCGTTGCCCGGTGTGCGCATCGATCATGTGCTGGTCAGCGACCACTGGTCCGTGATCGACCACCTCAATGGTGGAGAGGGCCTCAGTGACCACCGTTACATCAGGGCCGGACTGATGGTGGCGAACCCGTGACCAGCCCCATTCGGCGGGCGATGAGTTCGTACGCGATGACCGTCATGGCGATCATCAGGAAGCCGTAGAAGAGGTCGTCCACCGGCATGGAAAAGATGCGGAGTTGCAGGTTGTGGTCATTGTTGTACCAGACGATCTGGTCGGACACGTCCTGTACTGATCGATTGACGGGTGGATAATGCCAGAACCGCAGTCCGGTCAGGATGCCATTGGACAGGATGAAGGGGACCAGAAGGGGAAGGTATGCGAACCACAGGCGGTGGTTCCATTCGCGTACTTCGGGCCGGCTGGCTGCGGCCACCGCCAATCCCGCACACAGCAGCGCGGTCAGGAAGCACGTTGTGGCGATGTACAACCTTTCGGCCATGGCGAATCCCGTGGCGGCACATGCCACCGCCAGCAGGGCTGTGGCCGGCAGGGCGAAGGGACGCATCGGGGGGCGAGGAACGTAGTGCTTCAGTGATTCATAGGTGAAGACACAGGCGTAGGGGATGCAGATGAAGAAGAGCCATTCCTCCAGCGGAATCCCCGCGATCCAGATGCCGCTCAGATAGTCTTGATTGAACCCCCAGATGCCGCGTTCCGTGAATGCGATGTCCCAGGGGATGAAGACGGCCATCATGACGGCGATGGCCGGAAAGAGGGCGGGCCAGAATCGGGAGAACCTCACCTTGCGGTCGAAGCTGAAAGCCAGCGGAATGGCGAGCACCGCCAGGTCGACCGTGAGATAGAGGTAGTGTGGATTCATCCCTGGCTCAAGGTACGGGCGGCCTGGGCTTTTCGCGCTTCCCGGAAGTACCGCATCGGGACCCACAGCATGCCGAAACATTCACCGTCCTGCTTTTCGAGGTGCTTGTGGTGCACCTTGTGCGCCTTCCGGATGGCGGCGAAATAAGGGTGCTTCGCATTGCGGAACCAATTGAACCGGCGGTGGATGAAGACGTCGTGGACCAGGAAGTAGCACAGCCCATAGGCGGCGATGCCCGTCCCGATCCAGAAGCGGAAGTCGCCCGCGATGCTGCCGGTGATGAAGCACCAGGCGCTCGGTACGGCGAAAATCAGGAAGAAGGCATCGTTCTTTTCGAAGAAGCCCGGCTCGTGTTGGTGGTGGTCCCTGTGGAAGTACCACATGGCGCCGTGCATCAGGTATTTGTGTGCGGCCCATGCCACGCCTTCCATGACGCAGAAGGTGGTCAGCACGATGAGGGAAGCGGTCAGGAATTCCATGGCAACAGGGACAGTCCGATGAAGAAAGCGGTTTGTATGATGAGCAACAAGCCCGCGGCACGGTTGGTTCGAAAGGTATGGGCCTTGCGCCAAGCCCAGGCGAGGGCGAAAGCGATGACCCACCAGCTGAGGTAATTCCAGATGGGAATGGCGTCGCCCGCCCAATTCCAGAAATTCGTGCGGATGGCCACGGGCTCGAGCACGATGTCGAAGGCGACCATGAGGGTGGCGGCAAGTGCGGCCCGGTGGACGCTGCGGTCCTTCCCGTCCCGGTCCGGGGCCCATTGTTCCGCCCAGTACAACGTGCCCATGAGGGTGAGCAACCAGAGCACCCCGATGATGGGGGGTGCACCGTACAGTGGAGACCCGAGGCGCTCGCCGTAGGCATATGCGCCGAAGGGAAAGCCGGTCTGGACCCCGATCACCTCCACACCGTAGGTGATGTAGGCGGTGAGGGCCCATTTCCAGGCGTTGTCCGGATCGCCGAATCCGAGTACCACCACGGCGGTGAGCAGGAGGTTCACCACGGTGAGGTCGAGGATGAGGTCCGCATCGAGGAAGACGACCCCCGCCAGCCCCACGGCATGGATGATGGCGAGCAACCCCATCCACAGGGACAGGGATCCAGCCCTGCCTCGAATTCCGAATACGCCGCGTTCAGATGGGGTCATGGCGTTCCATCAATTCATGGGTGATCCTGGCCCCGAGGAGGCACAGCGGAATGCCGCCCCCGGGATGTACGCTGCCGCCCACGAAATACAGGCCGCGGATGCGGCGGTCCCGGTTCCGGTGGCGCAGGAATGCACTGGTGGGTTTGTTGCTGGCCGGGCCGTACAAGGCACCCTGGTGGCTGCCGGTGCGTGAGGCGATGTCATCGGGGGTCAGGACGTGCTCGCATTCGAGGTGGGCGGCGACGTCGATTCCCGTCATGCGGTGGACCTTGGCCATGACCCTTGTACGCAGGGTCTCCAGTTCCTCGGTTTTCCAACCGGCGGGCGCATTGACCATGACGAACCAGTTGCCGCATCCCTCCGGGGCATCCTCTGGCGTTGTGCGGCTGCCGATGTTGATGTAGACCGTCGGGTCCTCTGCGATGGTCCCGTTCCGGAACAGGGCATCGAACTCCGCGCGGTAGTCCGCAGCCCAGAGAATGTTGTGCAGGTGAAGGTCGGGTGCCGGGTGGCGGACACCCCAATAGAAAATCACGCCCGAGGTCGAGGATTCGGCCGAGAGGATGCGTTCCGGCGCCCGATGATCGGGCAACATCCGACGGTAGGTCGGTGTGACGTCGGCCCCTGAGACGACCACATCCGCGGGATGTTCCTGTCCCGCATCGGTCCGGATGCCGCACACCTTGCTTCCCTTCGTGAGGATCCGGTCCACGGGGGTATTCAGGTGGATGCGCACTCCGAGGTTCCGGGCGGTCCGGTCCAGTGCCTCCACGATGGCGTGCATGCCGCCTTCCGGAGCGAAGGTGCCCATCCCGAATTCGAGGTGCGGGATGACGTGCAGCATGGCGGGAGCCCTGTACGGATCACTGCCGTTGTAGGTGGCGTAGCGGTTGAAGAGCTGTTGGAGTTTGTCGTGGCCGGCGCGGGCATTCCAGTCATCAAGGGTCCGGGTGAGGGGCAGGGACCGGCGGCCTTTCCATGCCTTGCGCAGGTGGCCTCCCGCCACGGAAGGCTTCCAGCTCGCGGGTTCGTGCAGGCTCTGCTCGAGGAACAGGCCACGCGTGGCTTCAAACCCCTCCGCACTGCATTGGAGGTGGGCCATGGTCGGACCAGGGTCCACATTGAAGGCCCGTCCGATTTCAGAGGACAGGGCTTCGGGATCGCTCCAAGCCGTGAAACGGGTGCCATCAGGCCAGAAATAATGGCAGGAGCGGTCCAGTTTCCGGAAGGCGAATTCGGCGGCATGCCCACCCGCTTGTTTGAGGGTGTCGACCAACAGCTCGGGCCAGGTGAACAGGCTGGGTCCGAGATCGAATCGGTAACCGTCCAGGTGCAATTCCCGCAGTTTGCCGCCGACTTCCGGTGCAGCTTCGAAGAGGGACACCTGTCGCCCACTTGCGGCTGCGCGGATGGCGGTGGCCAGTCCGCCGATGCCGGCCCCTATGACGGCGACCGTGCTCACTTTCCAAGGTGGTCGGCGGCGCGTTCGAAACAGATGCGGAACCAAGTGGTGAAGCGCTCCGGTTCAGCGGCCATCTCGGTGCGGACGGACCCGAATGTCGCGTAGCGGTATCCGGCCACCTCGTCGGGGTTGGGGACCGGTTCGAGGTCACTCACGCCGAACAGCACATGGTCGAATTCGTGTTCGACGAGTCCGCCATCCAGTTCCGAACGGTAGATGAAATCGAAGCCCTTTGAGAGTTGGCATTGCATGCCCATCTCCTCCTTGAGCCGCCGGTTTCCAGCATCCAACACCGCCTCTCCGTCGCGGGGGTGGCTGCAGCACGTGTTCGTCCACAGGCCGCCACTGTGGTACTTGTGGTGGGCCCGCTGCTGAAGCAACAATTCGCCCCGGCTGTTCAGGATGAAGACGCTGAAAGCGCGGTGAAGCTTGCCCTCCCGGTGGGCTTCCATTTTCTCCATGGTGCCCTGGTCCTGATCGAGCGTATTGACCAAAACGACGCGTTCCTCCATCATTCGCTGCTTGTCTTGTCCTGGATTTCGGTGGCCAGCTGGACCATCCATTCCGAAAATTTCGGGCTTTCTGCCCAGAAATCGCTTTTCGATACCGCAATTGTGGCCAGCGCGTCTTCCTTCCAATGGGTGTCACCACCCAGGAAGCGCGGCGCTTTGCCCGTGACGCTCAATCGATGTGCCCGCAGCACATCGAGTTCGGGATGTACTTCCACCAGGCTGTCCAAGTGTGCTACTGCGTGGTTGAACCGGTTCCAACGGCCCAGCATGTCGATGCCGAAATCGGCCGTCCGGGCATGGGAGGCCCAGCGGTGGGCTTCCACCACGGGGCGGCATGGCTCGGGACAGGTCTGCATTGCCCGCACGGCCATGCGCTCACTGGCTTCGGCCTGCTCCAGGGTGCCGTGGTCCATGAACATGGACCGCAATGACAGCAGCTCCGGGCAAGGTTGTCCTTGAAGCAGGGGTGTGAACAGGATGGCCATGGTCAGGACCGCCATCCGCTGGCCCCATCCGTACAGGCCCATGGTCAAAGCAGGTTGAACTGATGGCGGACATAGGAACCCATCAGGAGTGCGGCCTTCTGGCGGTTGGGTATGCGGATCCTGTCCTCGAGGATGCGGGAGTGCGGCAGGCTTTGGATCTTGCGGAAAAGCCGGGTGTAGTAGATGTACGCCATGTATACCCCGAGTCGGGAAGATTTCGGGAGCCTCAGGATGCCTTCATAGGCATGGGCGAAATCGGCGTGGATTTCCGCTTCGATGGCGGCTTTGGCATCCGAGTCGAATGCATCGAGGTCCAATCCCGGGAAATATGTCCTGCCCAGACCGGACCAGTCCGCCTTGAGGTCCCTCAAAAAGTTGATTTTCTGGAAGGCGGCTCCCAGACTGCGCGCATGGGGCAGGAGGGCGGCGTATTGCTTCCTGTCTCCCCGGACGAAGATCGAAAGGCACATCAGGCCTACGACCTCAGCCGAACCGACGATGTAGTCCTCGTATCCTTCCCGGTCGTAGGCGGTCTGGTCGAGGTCGCGTTCCATGGAATCGAGGAACTTGTCGACATGGGCCATGTCCATTTCATAGGTGTGGAATGCCCATTGGAAACTGTTCAGGATGGGATTCAGGGAAATGCGTTCCTCGATGGCCCGGTACGTATCCGCCTTGAAGCGTTCGAACAGGGTGGCCTTGTCGAATTCATGAAACGTATCCACGATTTCGTCTGCGAACCGAACAAAACCGTATACCGCATGGATGGGGGTCCGGAGCTCGGGTGCGAGCAGGCGGATGCCCAGGCTGAACGAAGTGCTGTACGCCCGGGTGGTCAACGCGCTGCATTGGCGGGAAACCTGATCGAAGAGGGGTTTTCCGGTATCGAGCAGACCGCTGTCCACGGCCATTTTCATCGCTGGTGATGGCGCTGCAGCGGTTGGTGTTTCCGCATCGAGTATGGGTGGGCGGGCATTCATGCTGTGACGGGGGAATAAGTCTCCATGGCCGCCGGTTGTTCGATGGCGACCGATTCTGGTGGTCCGGGGAGGCCCATGGACTTCAGGATTTCCCCAGCTGCCACCTGACCGCTGATGATGCTCGGGGGAACACCCGGTCCGGGCGTGGTGAGTTGGCCTGCGAAATAGGTGCCGGGCAGTTTGGACTTCAGCTTGGGTTTGAGAAAGGCCGTTTGGTTCAGGGTGTTCGCCAGACCGTAGGCATTGCCCTTGAAGGCATTGTAGTCCTGGATGAAATCCCGGTGCGCGTATTGTCGCTTGTAGACGATGTGTTCGCGCACGGGAACGCCAAGTCGGCGCTCCAGACGGTCCATGATTTGACCGAAAATGCGGGAGCATGCTGCATCATCGGCTTCGATGCCCGGTGCGATGGGGACGAGGAGGAAGAGGTTCTCACAATCCGGTGGTGCGACGGAGGTGTCCGTGACGCTCGGTGCACAGACGTAGAACAGCGGGTCGGCCGGCCAATCGGGCCGGTCGTAGATTTCTTCAGCGTGTGCGTCGAAGGGCGTGTCGAAGAACAGGGTGTGGTGCTTCAGACCGGGCAGCTTGCGGTCGATGCCGAGATAGAACAGCAGGGAACTCGGCGACATGGCCCGCTTGTCCCAGTAGCGCGCATCATAGCGCCTGAACCTTTCGGGCATCAGGTGCTGTTCCGCATGGTGATAGTCGCATGCGGCCACGACATGTTGGGCGCGAACGGTCTGACCCCCGACGGAGATGCCGGCGGTACTTCCTCCTTCCTCGATGATGCCGTCCACGGGTGTGCCGTAGTGGAAGGTGACGCCTTCATCCTTGGCGACCTGCACCATGGCCTCCACGATGCCGTGCATGCCGCCCATGGGATACCAGGTGCCGAGGGCGGTGTCCGCATAGTTCATCAAACTGTACAAGGCCGGCGTGGTCTGCGGCTTTGAGCCGAGGAACAGGACCGGGAACTCCATGAGTTGGATGAGTCGGGGATCCTTGAAGTGCTTTCTGACGTGGTCGCTGAAGCTTCTGAGCAATTGCAGGCGAGGGGCATCGCGGAGGATGTCCAGCCTTGCGAATTCCATCACGGAGTGGGCCGGTTTGTTCACGAAGCGTCCCATGCCGATGTCGTACTTGACCTTGGCTTCGGCCAGAAACGACTTCAGTGCGGCACCTGCTCCGGGTTCGATGGCTTCGAATGCCGCTGCCAATGCGGGAATCCCGGCAGGAACATCAAATGGGCCGTCTGCGAATTCAACGCGGTATGAAGGGTCGAGCCGCACGAGGTCATAGAATTCATCGACCCGCCGTCCGAATTGGGAGAAATAGCGATCGAAGACGTCGGGCATCCAATACCAGCTCGGGCCCATGTCGAATCGGAATCCGTCAACATCGAACCGGCGGGCCCGGCCTCCCGCCTGGTCGTGCTGCTCGAAAACGGCGACGTTCAACCCTTGTTTGGCCAGGGTGGTGGCTGCGGCGAGGCCGGCAAAGCCTGAACCGATCACGGCGACGTCAAGAGAGCGCGGGTTTTGGGACATGAGCAAGGTTGGAACAACGCAGGATGGTCTCGGGTTCAATCGGAGGTTTTCGGCATGAAAGACCCAATGTACGGTATGAAAGGCCTGTTTTGGGGTTTTCCATGTCGATGTCCGAACATGATTTGGCGGACACTGTAACCTTTTCGGAACCGATTCCGTTCCATGCCACGGAGTCAGACCTGCAAGGATGATTTCCGTCCTTGAAAGGTTTTTTCCAATTGCCAGAGGCGCCCCATTTCCGTGGGGCGCTTCGCTTTTTTGGTCTCTGGGGTGGCATTGGTCGAACTTGCGTTCTCTTTTCGTGTTTCATGTCCATGCAGCGCAAAGTGATGACCCTATTCCTCGCCCTCCTCATTGTGGGTGGATTGTTCGCATTCAACAATTACAAAGGCGCCATCTTTGGTGGCGAGGACCACCGATATGCCCCGACCATGTCCGCAACGGAATTTCACGCCCTCTCCGCCACGACCCTCGACGGTCAGGATTTCAATTTTGCTCAACTGAAGGGCAAGCGCGTGCTCATCGTGAACACGGCCAGCCGTTGTGGATACACGCCGCAATACGGCAAGCTGCAATCCCTCTTCGACCAGCATGGGGGTGAGGATTTTGTGATTCTGGGATTCCCTTGCAACCAATTCGGTCGTCAGGAGCCTGGAACAGCAGGTGAGATTGGTGAGTTCTGCTCAAAGAACTACTGCGTGACCTTCCAGATGATGGAGAAGGTGGACGTCAAGGGGGACAACCAGCACCCTGTGTACGCCTGGTTGTGCAATGCCGCCAACAATGGCGTCGGTGACCACAAAGTCGCTTGGAACTTCCACAAATTCCTCGTGGATGGAGAAGGCCGGCTCGTCGCTTCCCTGAAGTCGGGTGCGGATCCCCTCGGGGATGAAATCACTGCATTTGCTTCCGGCAAATAAATCTTGAAGCCGAAATTGGTCCCATGGCGGATCAGGCAACCTTGGATATTCTCGCATTCGGCGCCCATCCCGACGATGTGGAGCTGAGTGCCGGCGGAACACTGGTCAAGGCGGCCATGCAGGGCAAACGCACCGGCATCGTAGACCTGACGAGGGGTGAGTTGGGAACGCGTGGATCGGCCGAACTCCGTGCAGAGGAGGCTGCGGCTTCCGCCAAAGTGTTGGGTCTTGCCGTTCGGGAAAACCTCGGGCTGAAGGACGGTCTTCCCGATGATGAGGACCGCATTATCCGGGCCTTGATCGGAGCGATCCGGCGCCATCGACCGCGCACCGTGTTGGCCAATGCATTGCACGACCGGCACACCGACCATGGCCGTGCTGCGGAATTCGTGCACCGCGCCTGTTTCCTGGCGGGGCTCGCCCGCATCGAGACCACGGAAGCCGATGGCACGCTGCAGGAGGCGCACCGGCCCCGGCACGTACTGCATTACATCCAAGACCGTTTCCGTGAGCCGGCCATCGTGGTCGACATTACTGGAGCGGAAGAGCGCAAGTATGCCGCCATTGCATGTTACTCCTCACAATTCCATGTGCCCGGAGCCAACGACGGCAAAATCGAGGTCCCGACTGCCGAGGATTTGGCGACGCCCATCTCCACCCCCGACTTCATGGCGGTCGTGCGCGGACGTGACATCACGATGGGGCGCTATATCGGTGTGTCTTCAGGCGAGGGGTTCGAGTCCCGGACCCCGCTCGGGTTGGATGACCTCGGCGCATTGATCTGAGGCCCCTTATTGAAGCAAAACGCCCGATCCATGGGACCGGGCGTTCTGGTGGGGTGGCTAATCGGGTTCGAACCGACGACCTCTTGAACCACAATCAAGCGCTCTAACCAACTGAGCTATAGCCACCGTACGGGCGGGCAAAGATAGCGTCTTGAACGGTGTCGCCAAGCAGAACCTCAAGTTGGGTTCAATTTCTTATTCCGTGCAGGGGAGCCCGATGAAGGTCAGGAAGAAGATGAGGTCGTATGAACCGATGTAGCCATTGTCGTCCTGGTCGAAGATGCAGGAGCCCACGTCACCACAGTCGAAGGTGCAGGTGCCGTTGTCACAGTTCGCTTCGGGATTGAAATTTTCGGCATCCGGGTAGGCGCAACCCGCAATGCCCGTGCACAGATGCTGGCAACTGCCATCCTCGTCGGTGGCGGTGGGGTCGTAGTTCTCGGCATTCAAATCCGTGCATCCGAACACCTTGCAGGTGCCGTCGTCCTCCGTGGCGTCGGGATTGAAGTTGGGGGCTTCGGGGTCCGTACATCCATCGACCTCGTCCCCATCGCAGACACCGTCCCCATCCGCATCGAAATCGACCAGCTCCCCACCGTCGCAAGTGCTGCAGGCATCGGTCAGAAGACAGGAGCCATCGTCATCCGTCGCGAGCGGGTCGAAATTGCAGCCGGACGGATCGGTACACCCCGGAATCTCGTCCGCATCGCAGGTGCCGTCGCCGTCGAGGTCTTCGAGGCATTGACCTGCACAATCCAAGCCGTCGAATGGATAGGTGCAGCTTCCGTCCTCTTCCGTGGCTGCAGGGTTGTAATTGCACGCTCCACTGTCGGTGCACCCTTGGATTTCGGCGTCATCGCAGATGCCGTCACCGTCCAGGTCGGCCGTGCATTCACCTCCACATACACCGAGGGCATCCAGGGCATTGCCATCGCAGTCACATTGACCGTCGGGCAGGGCGGAGCATCCGCATTCCAATATGGCTCCGGGCCCGTTGCATGTGCCGCAGGCATCCACGGTACCGATGCAGGGGTCCTGCCCATCGCACACGCCGTCTTCGTCGAGATCGACCAGGCATTGGCCCCCGCAATCCAGACCGGGCGCAGCGAATGTGCACGAGCCGTCCTCGTCGGTGGCGTCCGCATTGAAATTGCATGCAGCAGGGTAGGTGCACCCTTGGATTTCGTTTCCATCACAAATGCCGTCCCCGTCGAAGTCCTCCAAGCAGGCTCCATCGCAGTCGAGACCGGGCAGGGCGAAGGTGCAGGAGCCATCCTCCAGGGTCGCCTCGGGATCAAAGTTGCAGGCCAGGCTGTCGAGGCACCCTGCCGACGGTATGGGAAGGTCGATGTAAATGGTGCCGTTGAGGTTGTCTCCATCCAGAAACACCTGGGCGTGCAGGTTGCCGGACAGGACGCCATCCGTGGTGATTTGCGCAATCAGGATCCGCTGGTCATCGCCGGCGATGCCGTTGTTGAAGTTGGGCAGCACGAACCAACTCCCACCCGTGATGTCCTCCAGTGTGAATCCATTGCTCCACGTACCGTCTTCCGGTTCGAAGGACGCTGTCCACGGGGATGTGGAGGATTCGAGGATGGAGATGTCCCCTTCACCTTGGGCCGAGTTGGCTGGGGTCTCGATTCCAATGGTGACATAGCTGTCGAATTCATTGGAAGGGAAGAAGTCCCATACGTCGGGATTGATGCCATTGGCGGTGATGTCCCCAATGGGCGACGCTTGGAAAATGCTGCCCGAGGACTGCAGGGCACTCGGTTCGTCGATGTTGCCGTAGATGGCCGACAATTGGTCAGAAGGGGATGAAGTCGTGATGTAGAGCCTGTATGTGCTGAAACCGTTGAGGTCCACGTCACTGAGAGCCCCTATGTCGACGGCAATGGTGTCGATTTCAATGGTGAAATCTGCTGTTCCGGGTTGGTTCGGGGCAGCACTGGTGCTGAGTTGTAGTGATTCGGGCAGGCCCGAGTGGTTTTGTGCCGCTGAAATACAGCAGGTTAAGAGTGAGATCAATAGGATGGTCAACCGTTGTGGAGACACGGTAAAACTTTGGTTTGGTCTTGAGAATTCAATATCAGGCTCTATTTATATAAGATTTATACCGTTTACGAATTTGTAGGTGAAAGCCTGCGATGCGCCATCTTGCGGCATGCGTGTGCTCCACTTGGCCAGTTGGCATCCGAATCGGGTGCACCCCCAGTTGGGCAATTTTGTCAGACGCCACATCGAAGCATTGCCGGACGAGGTGGAAAGCACGGTACTCCACGCCTGGCCGGACCCCGGGCGCAGGCTGAATCGACGAGAAATAGAAGACCGTACGGATTCCAATTTGGGTATCCGCACCATCACGGCCTATGTGCCGGATCGCGCGCCACGGTTGTGGCGGATCGAACGGGCCTACACGCGTCTTTGCGAGCGGCTCGGGCGTGAGGGTGCCCAACCCGATATCGTACACCTGCACAATGCGGCAGAGGCCGCTCTGCCTGCCGTTGAATTTGCTGATTCTCTGGGAATACCCCTCGTTGTTTCGGAGAATTGGACGGCTTATCACGCTGAACACGGTCGGGCTTTCCGCGCCAAGGAGAAACGCGCCGTGCGCAAGGCTTTGCAGGCGGCCGTTTTGCATATGCCCGTATCGGAGCACTTGGGCCGGGCGATGGCGGACTTTGCGCCGGACGTGCCACAGCGGGTGGTGCCCAACGTGGTGGAGGACTTGTTTGCTCCTCAGGCGGAGCCGCGGACTTCGGGCGGTCCCTTGCGGCTGTTGCATGTGAGCTCCATGGTGGACGACCACAAGAATATCCGTGGGATGCTGCGGGCCGTGGCTGCCGCCGTTCAGGCAGGGGCGCAACTTGAGCTGACCTGCCATGGGGGTGCCGGTGCCGGCGGCTCGGAAATCACTG
>CAXQGL010000016.1:0-13380 GCA_964223495.1 Candidatus Nitrosopumilus sp.
CAGCACCGGCATTCGCGGCGATGTCCGTGTCGTTGGACTGGATCAGACCAAGCAACGTAGCATCCTCGGATTGGCGAGCGGAAGCCTCGGAAGCGAGGTCCGTCTGCAACTGCGAGATATCACCGGCGTTCGTGCTGATGTCCGACGCGTTGGTGGCAATGTCACCGGCATTCGTGCTGATGCCCGAAGCGTTGGTGCCAAGGGCCGTCGCATTGGAGGAGAGGCCCGATTCGTTCGTGGCGATGTTGCCCGTGTTCGTGGCAATCAACCCGGCCAGATCCGACAGGTCGGTGGCGAGGCCGGCATCACCGGCAGCACGGTCAGCAATCTCCTGGGCGAGGGCTACAGCGAGGCTGTCGGCCGTCCCCTCAGGCGCATTGGCTGCGAACAACGCAACCGGGACGGCGGTCACCGCCATCATGCCGAAGGAGGCGAAGCCGCCACCGCTGTTGACCTCCACTTGGAAGGAGTAGCCACCGGCTGACCAATCGACTCCAGCCAAAGCCTCCGCGCCGGCAACGCTGCCGATGGTGAGGTTGATCAGGCCGAACTCGTCAGTGAGCACGCTGGTATGGGTCTCCGTCCAAACCGCGGAAGACGCGGCATCGAGGAGTGTAAAACGCACGTCCAGGGTGGCATTCTCCAGAGCATCACCACCCGCATCACGGGCGACGGCTTGGTATGCAATCCCATAGTTTTGCTGGGCTTGGAGGCCAAATGTGGCTGCCAGCAGGAACGTGGACAGAAGGATTGAGCGAATCAGTTTCATCTCGGTTAAGATTTCTCGAAGCATGAAGATAGGAATAATTTTCGATAAAAATCCAATTTTCATCGTTGAAACCTAATTTTTTTCTCTCGTATCCCCTGTAATCATCGAAATATGGCCGAAACACACCTTATATATAATGTAACCGTATCTGTCGACGGAAGCGTGCATTCCGAATGGATGAAGTGGATGTTGGACGAACATTTGCGCGACATGCTCGGGACAGGATGCTTCCTGGGATTCACCTTCTCCGAACTGCATACCGAAGACGCCATAGGACCCACCTACACCGTCCAATACGAGCTGGCCAGCCGGGCGGATTTCGAACGGTACGAACGCCAATTCGCCCCCGGGATGAGGGACAAGGGGGCCAAGCTGTTTGGTGAGAAAGCCCTCGCATTCAGGACCACGATGTCAGTCCTCGCGAAAGGCCAATTGCGCGATCAATGAACCGCAAACGTCCGCACTCAGACCAAGGGGTTGCCGCCAAGAAGCACCTGGGCCAACACTTCCTCAAGGACGAGGGGGTCTGCCACAGGATGGTCGCCCTCATGGACCTGCCCGAAGACCATGCAGTACTGGAGGTGGGGCCCGGTACGGGGGCGTTGACCCGCCCCTTGGTCGACCGGTTCGGTGCATCGGTTCACGTGGTCGAAATTGACCGTGAGTCGGTCGCATTCCTCCAGGACGCCGAATGGATCGGCAATGAACGGATTCATGCGGCAGACTTGTTGCGTGTCCACCCTCACGACATCGACATCACCCAACCGTTTCTGCTGGCGGGCAATTTCCCCTATAACATCAGCAGCCAGATCCTATTCCGCCTGCTGGAATGGCGGGACCAGGTGCCCCTGTGTGTAGGGATGTTCCAGAAGGAAGTGGCCGACCGTGTTTGCGCCCCGCACGGCTCCAAGACCTACGGCATCCTGTCGGTCCTGCTTCAGGTGTACTATCGATGTGAATACGCGTTCACCATTGGGCCGGAGGCGTTCATTCCGCCCCCCAAGGTGAAGTCCGGTGTCATCCGACTGACCCGCACACCGGCATCCGATCCCGATGTGGACTTCGAACAATTGAGGCGCACGGTCAAGGCCGGGTTCGGCCAGCGCCGCAAGACCCTGCGCAACGCCCTGCGCGCCGGTGGATTCGATGCCGATTCCATCCCGGAACAATGGATTGGAAAGCGGGCAGAGCAACTCAGCCCCACCGACTTCGTCACCTTGGCAAAAGCCCTCAGGTCAGCATCCTGAAGACGGAATCCGGCCTATTCAAGCATCCTGTTGTCCGCGGTTCCTACAGGCATCCAAGACCACGCCCACACCCTCCAGACCCGCAGAACCGCCTGTCTTTCCGTATCTTGCACTGAAGCTCTCTGCAATGATCGGAGCGAACACGCTACAAGAATTCGTTGTGGCGCGTCAGGCGGAATTCGCCGGCGCCACTGGTGATCTCTCACGGCTCCTGACCGACATCGGGACGGCCGCCAAGATGGTCAACCGGCACGTGAACCGTGCCGGACTCTCGGGCATCCTGGGTGCCCACACCCCCGATGGAAACGGCAGCACCAACGTGCAGGGCGAAGCCCAGCAGAAGCTCGACGTCTACGCCGACGACACCTTCCACCGCGTCCTCCAATCCTGCCTGAAGGTCGGTGGCATCGTCTCCGAAGAACAACCGGGCATCATGCATGTCGACCACAGTGAGCGCGGCCAGGGCAAGGGCTACGGCAAATACGTCGTCTGCATCGATCCCCTCGACGGCTCGTCCAACATCGACGTCAACATCAGCGTCGGCACCATCTTCGGTATCCACCGCCGCCGGACTCCCTTGACGGAGCCCGCCTCCATGGAGGACTTCCTGCAACCGGCCAAGGACCTCGTGGCCGCCGGGTACGTCCTCTACGGCAGCTCCACCATGCTCGTTTACTCCACCGGATGCGGCGTCCACGGCTTCACCTACGACCCTTCCATCGGCGAGTTCTTCCTCTCCCACCCCGACATGAAGTTCCCGAAGCAAGCGAAGGTCTACAGCATGAACGAGTCCTACCTCGACGAAGCTGTGGCCGGGGTAAAGCCGTTCATCAAGGAATGCCGGAAGCGCGGCCTGACCGCCCGGTACACCGGCGCCCTCGTGGCCGACTTCCACCGCAACCTCATCAACGGCGGCATCTACCTCTATCAAGGTACCGACGAGAAGCCCGGCGGCAAGCTCCGCATGCTGTATGAAGCCCAACCCCTCGCCTTCCTCGCCCACCAGGCCGGCGGGTCCACCCGGTGCCACCTCCACGACCTGCTCTACCGCACCCCGACGTCCCTCCACGAGCGCACCCCCCTCTTCACGGGCAACACCAGCGAAATCAACCGCCTCGTCCATTCCATGGAAACGGCCGTGGAGAACATCACTTCCTGACGGCGGCGAACACCGAACTCTTCCTGCGCTAACGTTGTAGCCTTGCGGTCACAATTGACCTGCATGACGATTCGGTTTCCCTTCGCCCTGCTTCTGCTTGCCCCGTTCTTCCACGCTTCCGCCCAGGACACCCTCTCGATTCCCGAGGCGGTGATCCAAACCACATTCAGTGAAACGGAAGCAGCTTCACCCCGCAACCTCGTGACGCTCATCCCTGAGGTCATTGCCGGAGCGGCCCAACCCTCCCTGGATGGACTGCTCGAGACGGTGCCGGGCATCGACGCACGGCAACGCGGGCCCTGGGGCACCCAGACCGACCTCAGCATCCGGGGCGGGTCCTTCGAGCAGGTCGCGCTCTGGGTCGACGGCATCCGCTGGAGCGCCCCGCACACCGGACACCACCTGCTCAACCTGCCGATTGATCCCGAGGACATCCAACGCGTGCAGGTCGTCCGCGGCGGCGGCGGCGCCCTCGGCAGCGGCGGCGTGACCGGCGGCATCGTGCTGCACACCGGTCCCGGAGATGCAGATGAAACGGCAGTCTCCGTCGAAGGTGGATCCTACGGATGGAACCGCATCCGCGCGCGCCACGACTGGGGCGAAAACCAGACCCGCCATCGCATCAGCCTTAGCCACGCCGCCACAGACGGGTTCCGCGACAATACCGACCTGGCCATGACCCGCGCCCGCTACGCCGGACGCACCGTCACCGACAAGGGCACATTTGACCTCCGCATCGGGGGCATGGCCTCCGCGTTCGGAGCCCAGGATTTCTACACGGCCAGCTTCCCACAGCAGTTCGAAGAGGTCGGGCTCTGGCAGGGACAATTGACCTGGCAACACGAACTGCGGGGCTGGGATGTGGAAGCCGGCCTCCATCACCGGAGCCACAGCGACCGCTTCGAGCTGTTCCGCGAGGGAGAGGGCTACTACGTCGAGGATGCCGATGGCGTGCTGACCTCGGACGCTGGCCCCGTGCCGGGGTGGTATCAGGGCGCCAACCAGCACCGTTCCGCCGTCTCCGGAGTCCGGGCCGGAGCGCGCCGGGTCAGCGATTGGGGGGAAACCCTCCTCTCAGCAGACGTCCGACGGGAAGGCGTGGTCAGCAACCGGCTCGGCCTGACCGACTTCGGCCGCGGCGACAGCAGCGTATATGCGTTGGGAGACCGCCGCATGAACCTGGGCGTCGGCATCGGGCCACGGGCTGAAATCGGCCGCCTCACCGCCCGAGCCCTCGCCGCATGGAACATGAATTCCGCCGCGGCCGGCCCCCGCTTCATCCCCGAAGCCTCCCTGTCCATGCGCATCGACGAGACCGGCCGTGCCGTCGCCTTCGCCTCCGCCCGGCGCTCCGTCCGCATGCCGTCCTACACCGACCTCTACTACACGGTGGGCGGCGCGCAGGGCAGCCAGGACCTCCTGCCGGAAGAAGCCGAGCACCTCGAGTTCGGCTACCGCCTGACCGGCGACCTCGGCGACGGGCACCGGCTCGTGCTCTCCCAGCACGTCTTCCACCGCTGGGGGCGCAACCTCATCGACTGGGTCCGCTTCAATGGATCCAGCATCACCGAGGCCACCAACCTCCGGGAGGTCAACTTTTCCGGCCAGGAATTCTCTCTGTCGGCCCAGGCCACGGGGGACGCAGCGACCCTCCGCTACTTCACGGTCAGCCTCGCCTTCATGGAGGCAGACGAGACCAGCACCGGATTCGAGAGCAACTACGTCCTCGACATTCTCAACACCAAGGCCGATCTCATCCTCGGATTGCGTCCGCTCGACCACTGGATGGTCGACGTGCGCTGGAGTGCGCAGGACCGCAACGGCGGCTACTATGACCCGGTGGCCGGTGCGGAAATCGACTTCGAGCCCATCCAGCTTCTCGGCGCCACCGTCCGCTGGGCCCCCGAATCCCTGCCCGTCACGGCCCACTTGCGGGTCGACAACGCGCTCGACGCCGACTATGTGGACATCGGCAACGTCGACCAGCCCGGGCGCTGGATCCGCGCCGGCCTCACCTGGACCTCCGGCGAGGGCAAAAGCAAATAAGGAGGGTCAGTCCTCCTCGACGACGAATTCACCTGGACCTTGGGGACCGGGACCGGCTGCCGCGGGTTTGGTCGGGACAGGGGTGCCGCTCAGGCGCCGCAGGATGGACATCGCGGCCTCGAGGTCCTCAACCGGCTCCACCCGGAGGCGCAGCGCGTTGTTCCGCTGGTACATCTGGACCCCCTTGGGGTGGCGCTGCATGAAATCGAGCACGCGCTGGAAGCGGACGCCGCGGTAGTAGTCGCTGCCTTCCTCATCGTGGAAGACGCCGATGAGCTTGCCGCCCTTGAGCACGAGCTTACCGAAGCCCACGACCTGGGCCATCCATCGCAGGCGGATCGTTTCGAGCAGGTCCTCCGCCTCCTCGGGTAGGGGGCCGAAACGGTCAAGCAACCGTGCTTCGTACGCCTGCAGCCCTTCCTCGTCCGCCATCTCGTCGAGCTCGCGGTACAGGGCAATGCGCTCCGCGATGTCCGAGATGTAGTGGTCCGGCAACAACAGGGCGAGGTCCGTCTCGAGCACCGTCTCCTCGACGTAATGCTCGCGGGCGTCCGCCTCCTCCTTGGCGAGTTCAGCAAACTCCTCGTCCTTGAGCTCGTTGACCGCCTCTTTGAGGATCTTCTGGTACATCTCGAAACCGATGTCCGTGATGAAGCCGCTCTGCTCCCCGCCGAGGAGGTTGCCCGCCCCGCGGATATCGAGGTCACGCATGGCGATGTTCATGCCGCTCCCCAGCTCACTGAACTGCTCCATCGCCTGCAGGCGCTTGCGGGACTCGGTCGGCAAGGCATGCAACGGCGGCGCGAGCAGGTAGCAGAACGCCCGCTTGTTGGACCGGCCGACCCGGCCGCGCAACTGGTGCAGGTCGCTGAGACCGAAGGTATGGGCCTCGTTGATCAGGATGGTGTTGGCGTTGGAGATGTCGATGCCGCTCTCGATGATGGTGGTCGCCACCAGCACATCGTAGGCACCATCGATGAAGTCCGACATGACGCGCTCCAACTGCTCGCCGTCCATCTGACCGTGGCCGATGCCCACCCGCGCGTCGGGCACCAGCCGGTTGATCATGCCCGCCACCTCTCGGATGTTGGCCACCCGGTTGTGCACGAAGTAGGATTGCCCCCCGCGCGAGATCTCATAGGCGATGGCGTCGCGGATGAGCTCCTCGTTGAAGGAGCCGATCTCCGTCTCGACGGGGTAACGGTTCGGCGGAGGCGTGTTGATGATGCTCAGGTCGCGCGCGCCCATGAGCGAGAATTGTAGGGTCCGCGGGATGGGCGTCGCGGTGAGGGTCAATGTGTCCACTGTCGCCCGCAGCGTCTTGAGCTTGTCCTTGACCGCCACACCGAACTTCTGTTCCTCGTCGATGATGAGCAGACCCAAGTCCTTCCACTTGACCCGCTTGCCCACGATAGCGTGGGTCCCGATGAGGATGTCGATCTCCCCGGCCTCCAGCTTCTTGACCGTCTCGGTCATCTTCTTGCCGGTCTTGAAACGGTTGACATAGTCGACCGTGACCGGGAAATCCTTGAGCCGCCGGGAGAAGCTCCGGAAGTGCTGCATGGACAGGATGGTCGTGGGCACGAGCACCGCCACCTGCTTGCCGTCCGTCGCCGCCTTGAACGCGGCACGAATGGCGATCTCCGTTTTGCCGAAGCCCACATCGCCGCACACCAGGCGGTCCATGGGCACCTCCTTCTCCATGTCTTCCTTGACCGCTTCCGTGGCCGTCAACTGGTCGGGAGTGTCCTGGTACATGAAGCTCGCCTCGAGCTCGGTCTGCAGATAGGTGTCCGGCGTATAGGCGAATCCGCGCGACGCCCGGCGCTTCGCGTACAGTTTCAGCAGGTCGTAGGCGATCTCCTTGACCCGCTTCTTGGTCTTGCTCTTGGTGGTTGCCCAGGTGGAGGACCCCAGCTTGTGCACCTTGGGCGGCATGCCCTCCTTGCCGGTGTACTTGGAGATGCGGTGCAGAGAATGGACACTCACGTAGAGGATGTCGCCGCCCTTGTATTTGAGGCGGATGGCCTCTTGCTCCTTGCCGCCGACGTCGACCTTCTGCAGGCCACTGAATTCGCCGATACCATGGTCGATGTGCACCACGAAGTCGCCCGGCTCCAGGCTCATGAGCTCCTTGATGGTCAAGGCCTGCTTGTTCTTCTTGAAGCCGTCCTTGAGGCGGAACCGGTGGTAACGTTCGAAAATCTGATGGTCGGTGTACACAGCGAGTTTCAACCCCTCGTCCACGAATCCCTCACTGATTTCCGCGGGAACCGGCTGGTATTTGACCTCGTCCCCACGGTCGGCAAAAATGTCGTGCAGCCGTTCCAATTGGGTGCCCTGACCGGCCACCACGAACGTGGCAAAACCGTCCTCGTTCCTGTGCTTGAGGTGTTCTGCAAGCAGGTCGAAATTCTTGTTGAATCCAGGCTGGTCCTTGTGCCTGAAGTCAACGGTCAATCGGTCCGTGAAACTGCCGGCCCCTCCGAACTCAACCACCCGGTGCACCTCCAGGCGCCGTTCGAAACGGAGACCCGTCGTATACAACTCACCTGGACGCAAGGCCTCGGTCTGTCCGGTCCTGCGTTCATAGAAACCCTCCGCCTTCTCGACCTCCTTGTCCAGTTGGTCCACCACACCCCGGACGTCCCACGCCCAGACAGTGCAAGCCTCTCCAAGGAATTCGAGAAAAGGCTCACGCTCCTCCTTGAGCAATTGATCGCCGACGTCCGGCACGATGACCGCACGGTCCATCTTCCCCACACTCAGCTGGTCCGCCGGATCGAATTTCCGGATGCCGTCCACCTCGTCACCGAACAGCTCGATGCGGTATGGGTGGTCAAAGGCGAAACTGAAAATGTCGACGATGCCTCCACGGATGGCATACTGACCCGGTTCATAGACATAGTCGACCTTCTCGAAGCCGTAATCAATCAGGATGTCGTCCAGGAAATCCTGGCTGATGCGGTCCCCCCGCTGGATGGTGTACGTATTGCGATTGAGCTGCTTCCGCGTCGTGACCTGTTCGGCCACGGCCTCCGGGAAACTCACGATGCAGACCTTGCCGCGGAGGGCGCCGAGCTTGTTCATCACCTCCGCCCGCATGGCGACGTTGGCATTGTCGGTGCCTTCTTCCTGATAGGGCACCCGGGCACTTCGGGGATAGAAGAGCACCTGATGTCCCCCCTCCCCAAGGAGGTTTTCGAGGTCATTCATGAAATAGGCGGCCCGTTCCTTGTCCTCGAGCAGGAACAAATGATCTCCTCCCCTGCGCCGGATCACCTGGGCGGCCAGGAATGCCCGGGACGATCCGACCAATCCCCTCGCCTCGACCTTGGCGCCGGCTGTTTCCAGGGCATCCGCCAACTGTCCCGTGCGGGCATCGTGGTCGTAAAATCCGAGGAGGTCCTGCAGGGTCATGATGTGCCGCGCGAAGATAGCCGCCACTCCGCCGCCGTAACCGACCTTCGCACCCATGGAAACATGGCCCGTCCACACCTTTCGATGCTGGCAGGATTTCCAGGAGGGGCAAGTCCTGCTCATCGACAAACCCCTCGATTGGACGTCATTCGATGTGGTCAACAAGGTCCGCCACCTGATCCGCCGGGGCGGAGGTTTCAAGAAGATCAAGGTCGGCCACGCCGGCACCTTGGACCCTTTGGCCACGGGCGTGCTCGTCATCTGCACCGGTCGCATGACCAAGAGGATCAACGAGCTCACTGCGGAAGACAAGGCATACCATGGCCACATGACCTTCGGCGCCACCACCGACAGCCACGATCTGGAAACCGAGTTGAAGCCCGGAGGCACCACTGAAGAACTGACCCTGGCGTCACTGGAGACCCATGCGGAGACGCTGACCGGAGCCATCCAACAGCTCCCGCCCCATTTCAGCGCCAAGAAGGTCGGTGGACAGAAAGCCTATGTCGCCGCCCGGAAAGGCCGGGACATCGGATTGGCACCAGTGGAAGTGACCGTGCACCGTTTCTCCCTCACCGCCTGGGAAGACCCGGTACTGTCGTTCGACATCCTCTGTTCGAAGGGAACGTACATCCGCGCCCTCGCCCGGGACATGGGCAAGGCTGCCGGTTGCGGGGCGCACCTGTCTTCCCTGTGCCGCACGGCCAGCGGGCAATTCAAGCTATCCGAATGTTGGTCCATCGATGAATTCGAGACCCGTCTGGCCCGACTTCCTGACCCTGTCCCCACCGGAAGTTGAACCATCCAGCCTTCCTTTCTCATGGGGGGTTGAACACCGTCCGGGCATTGACTAACTTCGCCCGCCCCTGAAAACCCTGCCGAGATGAGTGTAGAGCGGATGAAACTCAGCCAATTCAAGTTCGATGTGCCCAAGGAGCTTGTCGCGCAATACCCCCTCGACAACAGGGATGAAAGCCGCATGATGGTGGTGCACAGGGAGACGGGCGAGATCGAACACAAGCATTTCCGCGACCTCATCGACTACTTCGACGAAGGTGACGTCATGGTGATGAACGACACCCGCGTCTTCCCTGCCCGCATGTTCGGCAACAAGGAGAAGACGGGCGCGGTCATCGAGGTGTTCCTCCTGCGCGAGTTGAACCGCGAGTCCCTCCTGTGGGATGTATTGGTCGACCCGGCAAGGAAAATCCGGATCGGCAACAAGCTGTACTTCGGTGAGGAGGATGAACTGGTGGCGGAAGTCATCGACAACACCACCAGCCGCGGCCGCACCCTGCGCTTCCTGTTCGACGGCACCCACGAGGAGTTCCGCGAAAAGATCTTCTCCCTGGGCGAAACCCCCCTTCCGAAGTACATCGACCGCCCGGTCGAGCCTGAGGATGCAGAGCGCTTCCAGACCATTTACGCGAAGAGCGAAGGTGCCGTGGCCGTGCCCACTGCCGGGTTGCATATGAGCAAGCAGCTGATGAAGCGGTTCGAGATCAAGGGCATCGACACCGCCTTCCTGACCCTGCACATAGGACTCGGCACATTCCGTGAGGTGGAGGTCGAGGACCTCACCAAGCACAAGGTCGATTCGGAACAGCTCATCATCCCCGAGGACTGCGTCGCCACGGTGAACCGCAGCATCAATGGCGGAGGCAAGGTCTGCGCAGTAGGAACTTCCGTGGTGCGGGCCATGGAAACCACCCACAGCACATTCCGCCAACTCAAGACCTACGACGGATGGACTTCCCGGTTCATCTTCCCGCCGTACAAATTCAAGCTCGCGGATGCCCTCATCACGAACTTCCATACGCCGCAGTCCACCCTGCTGATGCTCACTGCGGCATTCGGAGGATACGATTTGGTCATGGAAGCCTATCAAACCGCCATCAAGGAGAAGTACCGGATGCACGCATACGGCGATGCTCTGCTGGTGCTCTGAGGCAACAAGGCAACCGGGGACCGATTGTCCCCACGAAAAAAGCCGCCCAAAAAGGGGCGGCTTTTTTCATTTCGGGCAACGCGGCGAACCGTGTCAGCTCACCCGCTTGATCGAGCAGCCGATGGCCTTAGTCACGGCCGGCTTCACGCGCTTGCCGATCATCATGCTCTCGATGGCATCCTTGAGGTAGGTATCCTTGACCTCGGAAGCGGAATCGACATTGTCGTCAATGGCCCCGCGATAGACCAGGCGGAACTCCGAATCGAACAGATATACGTGCGGCGTGGTCCGGGCACCAAAGGCATCGGCCAGCTTGTGGCCCTCATCCACAACATAAGGCAGGATGTATCCGGCTTCCCGCGCATGCATCTTCATTTCCTCCAGACTGTCATCTCCCTTGCGCTTGGCTTCATTTGAATTCACGAGCACCGATCCGATGCCATTCTCACGGGCGAATCCGGCCACCTCATTGTAGCGGCCCTCCCATCCTTCGGTCCTGCCTGCTCGGCCGACTACGAAAGGACAGGTGTTGCAGCTGAAGATGACGAGGGTCCCATTCTCACCGGCGATGTCGACCAGACTCCACTGCTGACCATCGATGTTGGTCATCTTCATATCGGAAAGCGGGGCCTTGTCTCCAGGGTTCAACTCGTTGATCTCGGTCGACTGGGCCGAGGCGGACATCAGGATGCCGCATGCGAAAGCGGCCAGGGTCATGTTGCGAAGCATGGTATTTCGTTTGTGGTGCAGCAAGTTAACCGCCACAAGCTTGGAAAGTTGCCAAAAAACCCGACCTCAGAGTGGCAGGTTGCCATGTTTGCGCCGGGGCCTCCGCACCGCCTTGTTCTCGAGCATTGCGAATCCGCGCATGAGCCGCTTCCGGGTATTGGCCGGAACGATCACCTCATCGACATAACCGCGGGCAGCAGCCCTGTATGGGTGGGCAAACAACTCGGCGTACTCCGCTTCCCGCTCCGCGAGCTTTGCAGAGGGGTCATCCGCCGCTCCGATTTCCTTGCGGAAAATGATTTCAGCCGCCCCTTTCGCGCCCATCACGGCAATCTCGGCCGTGGGCCAGGCAAAGTTGAGGTCGGCACCGATGTGCTTGGAGTTCATCACGTCATATGCACCGCCATAGGCCTTCCTCGTGATGACCGTGATGCGTGGCACTGTCGCCTCACTGAATGCATAGAGCAGCTTGGCTCCATTGGTGATGATGCCATTCCATTCCTGGTCGGTGCCGGGCAGGAATCCGGGCACATCCTCCAGCACCAGCAAGGGCACATTGAAGGCATCACAGGTTCTCACGAAACGGGCCGCCTTCGTCGATGCACCAATGTCGAGCACCCCGGCCAACACCGCGGGCTGGTTCGCCACCACCCCGATCGACCTTCCACCCAATCGGGCGAAGCCCACCACGATGTTGGCGGCAAAATCCGGTTGGACCTCGAGAAAATCACCCCCATCGACCAATTCCTTGACCACGTCGCGCATGTCATACGGCTGCTGTGCACTTTCCGGGATGATGCCATTCAATACCGGGCGTGTCTCATCGGCTGCGGTGTAGGGCTTCGAAGCCGGCACCTCCTCGCAGTTCTGCGGCAGATAGTCCAGCAGTTCCTTGATCCGATCAATCGCGGCCACCTCATTCGGCGCCGTCAGGTGGGCCACCCCGCTCTTGGAAGCGTGGGTTCTCGCTCCACCCAATTCCTCGGCCGTCACCTCCTCATGCGTGACCGTCTTGACCACATTCGGTCCCGTCACGAACATGTAGCTCGTCCCCTCGGTCATCAAGATGAAATCCGTGAGGGCCGGGCTGTACACCGCACCACCTGCGCAGGGGCCCAAGATGGCACTGATCTGCGGCACCACTCCGCTGGCCTGTACGTTCCGATGAAAAATGTCGGCATAGCCGCCGAGCGAAACGACCCCTTCCTGTATACGCGCTCCGCCGGAGTCATTGAGTCCGATGACCGGAGCACCATTGTCGAGGGCGAGGTCCATGACCCGACAGATCTTCTCGGCATGGGCCTCCGCCAGCGAACCACCCAGCACGGTGAAGTCCTGACTGAAAACATAGACCAACCGGCCATTGACCGTGCCGAAACCGGTCACCACACCGTCCCCGAGGAACTGCTGCTTGTCGAGACCAAAGAGGTTGGACCGGTGCGTGACCAACATGCCCAGCTCCTCGAAAGAACCCTCATCGAGCAAAAGCGCAATCCGCTCCCTTGCGGCCAGCTTGCCCTTGGCGTGTTGCGCCTCGATGCGCTGCTCACCACCGCCCAGACGGGCCTGATCCTTCATCGCCTCCAAACGTTCGAGGGGGCTGTTGTGCTCAGTTGCCATGTTCCGAAACTACAGCGCACACGGCAACCAATCGCCTGTGCAAAGCCCCGCTGCGCAAACTGACGTACGGACGAGCGCGGCTTACCTTTGCCGCGCGCCCGGGGCACCTTCCCGGCACCTCCCAAGACATGCACCGTTCCCACACCTGCGGCGAACTCCGCCCCGACCACATCGGCCAGACCGTCACCCTAAGCGGCTGGGTCCAGCGCGCCCGCGACCTCGGCGGTCTCACCTTCGTGGACCTGCGCGACCGCTACGGCATCACGCAGCTCGCCTTCAACATGGACACCAACACCGACCTCTGCGGCCAGGCACGCAAGCTGGGTCGGGAGTTCGTGGTCAAGGCCATCGGCGAGGTCCGGGAGCGCGAGTCCAAGAACATGCAGATCCCGACCGGCGAGATCGAGATCAACGTCAAGGAATTGATCATCCTCAACGCGGC
>CAXQGL010000017.1:0-29449 GCA_964223495.1 Candidatus Nitrosopumilus sp.
GATGGCCTGGCGGACATCCTCCTCTACCACGTGGTCAACGCCACCGCCATGAGTGGCGACCTGTCGGACGGACAGATGGTCACCACCATGCTCGGTGAGGACGTCACCATCACCATCATGGACGGCACCGTCATGGTCAATGACGCCACGGTCACCGCGGCCGACATCACCGCCGACAATGGCGTGGTCCACGTCATCGACGCGGTGCTGCTTCCCCCGACTCCCGAGGTGACGCCGACTGTGGCCGACATCATCATGGAGAGTCCCGACCACACGGTGCTGGCTGCCCTGCTCGACAGCACAGACCTGGACGTGGCGCTGATGGGAGAAGGTCCCTTTACCGTCTTCGCGCCTACGGATGACGCCTTCGATGCATTGGACCCGATGTTGGTCATCGACCTCGTTCTGAATCCTGCTGCTTTGGCCAATGCCCTGACCTATCACGTGGTCGGAGACAGTGTCATGAGCACCGACCTTTCGGACGGTCAGGTGGTGACCACCTTGAACGGAAATGACGTGACCATCTCCATTATGGATGGCACGGTCATGGTCAATGATGCCACCGTGATCGTGGCCGACCTCGTGGGCGCCAATGGTGTGGTCCATGTGATCGACTTGGTGCTCCTTCCGCCACCGCCCACCCCTGCCACCGTTGTCGACATCATCGTGAACAGTCCCGCCCACAACCTGCTGGAAGCGGCTGTTCTGGCTGCCGGACTGGCCGACGCCCTCTCCGGTGACGGGCCCTTCACGGTATTCGCTCCGACAGACGCCGCCTTCGCAGCACTTCCTCCGGGCCTGATCGATGACCTCCTCGCGGATCCGACCGGAACCCTGACCGACATCCTGACCTACCACGTGGTGGGCGGTGTGGCCGCCATGAGCGGTGACCTTTCCGATGGTCAGTCCATTGCCACCTTGCAGGGCGCCGAAGTCTCGGTATCCATTGCAGACGGCATGGTCATGATCAATGATGCCACCGTCATCATCCCCGATCTGGTGGCGGAAAATGGCGTCGTTCATGTCATCGATGCGGTGCTCAGTTTGCCGACCGGTGTGGAGCAGATCGACCTCGGCGCTCTCTTTGAGGTTTACCCGAACCCGACCACGGATGCCCTGCGCTGGGGCAACGTGCAGGTTGACCGCCTGCAGGTCCTGGACGCCAATGGACGCATCTTCCTCGATACGACCAACCCTGGTGGCATGCTCGACATGAGCGGATTCGAAAGCGGCCGCTACTTGGTGGTCATCGAAGCCGACGGACAACGCGCCGTGAAGGCGGTGGTCAAACAGTAATTCCAATTGCCCCTTGCCGGGGGCAGACATGCAAGGAAGCAAGGCCGTCCCTCGGGGCGGCCTTGTTCATTTCACGAGGAACCAGGCGTTGAGCAGTTGCGCTCGGTTGTAGCGCATGGTGGCCCCCGTGTCCTGGTCGATCACGTCGAAGCCGGCAGCCATGCAGATGCCCTGACCCGCTGCGGTGTCCCACTCCATGGTCGGGGCGAAGCGGGGATAGCAGTCGGCCTTGCCCTCGGCCACCATGCAGAGCTTGAGTGAGGAGCCCTTGGAAATGGTGGCCACCTCTCCGTGCTCCTCCTTGAGTTCTTCGATGAAAGCCTCGGTTTCGGGCGAAAGGTGGGACCGGCTGGCCACAGCCGTGAATGGCCGATCGCCCTTCGGGAGCGGCAACGGTTGTGCCCCCGACATGGCCTCTTTCGCATCCACGGCATCGCTTGCAGGACACAGGGCCTTGCGTGCGCCTTCTCCCTGTACCCCAACGTAGAGCTCACCGGTGACCGGGACGTAGATGACCCCCAATACGGGTACACCTTCCCGAGCGAGGGCGATGTTGACCGTGAATTCGCCGTTGCGCTTGATGAACTCCTTCGTACCGTCAATGGGGTCCACAATCCAGAGCTCGGACCATCCGGACCGCTCGCTGAACGGCATGTCTCGTCCTTCCTCGGAAAGGACGGGGATGCCCGTGGTCCCGAGGTGGCGCATGATGACCTCGTGAGAGGCCAGGTCCGCACGGGTCAGGGGCGAGTCGTCCCCTTTGACCGTGACATCGAAATCGCCGCTGTGGTAGATCTCCAGGATGGCCCGTCCAGCCTCTATGGCCGCTTCGATGGCAGTGTCGCGCAGTGCATTCATGGCGCAAAGCTAATCCGGCTTTCGGCCTTCACTTGGCATAGACGGACTGCAGCACCTTGGATTCCTCCTTCCAATTGAGCTGCTGCCCCGCCTTTTCCAATCCCGGCTTGAATTCAGAGGTGCCCGCTTTCTGCATCTCGAGCAATGCCGCGCGCCATCCCTCGGGCGTGTCCGCCTCGACAGTCCGCCCGGCATGGAAGTCTTCGATCAACTGACGGCAGTCGGGCAGCTCGTTGGACAGGACGGGCACCCCAGCCAGCAGGTATTCGAACAGTTTGTTGGGCAGGCAATACAGATAGGACAGGCAGGTTGGTTTGACGGAAACCAGGCCGACGTCCGCACTACGGGTGTGGGCGAGGACGTCTTCGTACGCCACGGCGGGATGGACGTGAACATGTGGCATTTGGCCCGCAGCCTCGTCCACGAGATGCTGGAGCGGGCCGTACCCCATGAGCACGAGGTGGATGCCGCTGTCCTCCAGACCGCGCATGGCTTCCAGGGCGGTCTCCAGTCCGCGGTTGTAGGTGAAGGCGCCCTGGTAGAGGGCGATGAAGTCGCCTTTCGGGATGCTGAAACGGGACCGGAAGTGGTCAGGGGGGATGCCCTTGGCCGCGCGTGGTCGGGGTTCAGGAATGTTGCGGACCAAGTGGACTTCGGGCAGTCCGAATCGGGCGTAGCGCTCCCGGTATGCCTCCGCGATGGACGGGCTGACGGTGATCACGGCCGTAGCCTTGCGGATCATGCGCCGCTCCAGCCAGGCCACCATCCGCCGTTCCAGATGGGATTTCGCATTGCGCTCCGCTTCGAACTCGTGGCAATCGTAAATGAGCTGGAGGCGCGGATTCAGCCGCTGGGCGCACCACCCCAGGACGAAAGCCTCGATGTCGTTGCAATGCCAGGCGTCCACCTTGCGCCAGCTCCAAACGAGGCGCAGGGCGAGCTCGGCCATCTTGAGTGCACCGAATACCGTCCCCCGCGGCAACCGGGCTGTTTGAATTCCAGTGCGTACGACCCTGAATCCATCCGCTTTTTCCTCCAAGGGCAATCCTTCACCATGCAGGGCCACTACGGTCAAGTCATGCCCTGCCTCGGCGAGGCTTTGGGACATCTTCAGCACGCGGTTGTCGCGGGTGAAGTCGTTGAGGACGACGTTAGCGATTCGCATCCCCATGGCGCATGACGGCGGTGATGAGCACCGCAAGGTTCAAGACATAGTAGCCGCACTTGGCCCAGACAATGCCGATCAAGGCACCCCATTCGCCCCCTCCGAACCACTCCGGGTGCACCGTGCCCAGGTACCAACCCATGCCGACGGCGGCGAGGTGCAGCGCATCGAGCCAGGTGATCCATCGGGGCTTGCGCACCCGGTGGAACATCGCACCCAATCCCGCCGTGATGAAATTCAGCACGAACCATGGCGTCAGGATGCGGACCACTTCCATGGCACCGTACCACTCGTCGCCGAACAGCCATCCCGTTGTGCCATCGGGTGCCAGGATCACCGTCACCCAGACTATGACGGATAGGAGGGTGAATACCCCGAAGGCACCAGCGAACAACCGCAACAATGGGGCCCCGTCCTCCCGCTCCGTCGACGCCTGGAAGAGCACGGGAGCTGCGGATGTGGCCAACAACGACAGGGGCTGCATGACCATTCTTCGGGCCAATCCCATCATGCCCAGCAACACCGGACCGAGGGTTGCTCCGATGAGCAGGACATGCAGCCATTGCGCCAAACGGTTCATCGCGCTTCCCGCCATCACCCATGTAGGGTAGTCCCTGTACCGAAGCAATACCGATTCATCCTTGAACTTATGCCAACCCCAGGTGCCCCGCACCAATTCGGACAGTCCGCTGCGGAGCAGCCACCAACGAAGGGCCATCCCGAGGGATGCGCCCCAGACCAGTCCCGTGGTGGAGCATGGTTGGGCCATGGCGAGTTTGGTACCCTCTGAGGCCAAAGGTCCAGCGGCTTGGGCGGAAGCCACCGGTCTGCTCTGCTTGTTGCGGTGTTGCCAGTATTCGAGCAGTCGGGCATGCGCAGCCAAGGCGCAAATCAGAGGAAGGGCATAGGCCACTGTCACCCATTGATCCAACCCATAACGGGATGAAACCCATCCCGCGCTCGGCACGACCAGCATGAAGACCACAAGACAGGTTATTCCAGCGGCCCTCTGGCCTGCAGCGAACAACACCCGGGCATCGGACTCCAACTCCGGGAGCATCAAGGCCTGATCATATTTGCCCGTTCCGAGAACGGCGGCCATCCCTGTCACCAAGGCAAACATCTCGAGGTGGGCGAATGCCTCGGGAGAGTAAAGCCGAGTCAGAATGAAAGCCGCACCGATGGTGACCAGTTGTCCAGCCAATGATCCACCCAACAAAGTGGCCAATCGCCGGATCATGGAAGACGGGGTTTGCCGAAGTCTCTCACCGCAGGCAAGTTACTGCACCCACCTGCGCGACGTCGGAACGGACCTGGTGAAGATGGACCTTTACTTGGACCTGCGTTTGATTTCCCGAACCACCTCACCGTTGGGCAGTTCAAAGGCTGTATTCTTCTCCGCGAAGTGTGCCTTCAACTCGGCCGGACTGACCATCGGTCGGGCCTCCACAATGCACTGGATGTCATCGCAGGTCACCTTTGGGGCACCTTCGGCATCCAAAATCAAATACCCCTTGCTCTCCTTCCTTTCCGCCATGCGCTCTTCATGGGAAGCTGGAGCGACATACACGGAATCGCGCGTCTGGCGCAGCTCATTCAATGTCCGGTTTTTCATGCCTGTGATCGTTGATGGACTGTAAATTTAAGAAGTAACTACCATGTTTTCAACCACTTATCCGTGTACAAAGTACACCATATCCGGGTTTTGAGGCCCGCAGCCATGGTGTCATTGTCCGACTCACAGCCCTTCCATCCGATGCCCACTCCGCATGGATGCTCGACACCCATTTGTCTGCGGAACTCGAATTGGCTTTAGGTTATATATTTTTGCCTGAGTCCATTTTTACCTGTCAAAATGTCCGAAACTGTCGGCAAAAATCAAGTTGATGCCCCATTCTCATGGGCTGCATTGCAACGTGATGCCTTTCCCATCACCGTGGTGGGTTTGTTGACCGCCGTGGTGTCTTTTTCGAGCGCCGGTGATGCCTACGATCAGCATTGGACTTCGGCTTGGGCCACCATCAGTGTACTCGCCGTCATTCTCGCAGCGACCCGATCGATCCGATTGACCCACCCGTTGATGTGGGGCATCGGCATGGTCATCCTGCTTGTGCAGGCATGGAGGGGCGGTCACGAACGATGGGAATCGCTGGCAATGTGGATCTGGCTGTGGACGTGGATCTGGACATTGCCTTCCGAAAACAAGTTTTTCTGGCGGGGCATCAAGGCCCTGCCCCTGTTTGCCGCGGTCATTGGTGGCGTCATGTTCCTGCATGCCTTGAAGTCCATCTGGGCTGGAGATTGGAGCCATGGCGCCTCCTATGACATGACCCTTCCCTGGGCCCACCGGAACATCGCAATGGAGGCCATGTTCGCCATGTGCGTGCTGGGAGGCTGCATCTCCAAAGCACGTTGGATCCGTTGGTGGGTCTTCATCACGCTCTTGGCCTTGATCTATCAGGTGCGGGGCGTGATGCTCGGAAGTGCCCTCTGGATGCTCTATGCCCTGTGGAAGTCGGAATACGCCGGGCCATGGCTCAAGCGGGGCTTCATCGGAATCAGCGTGCTGTTCATCGCGGGCCAGGTCGCCTGGAACACCGTGCCGGCCGATGTCAAATTCGAACGGTTCCGCAAGATGCCGGACGTGGTCAAAACGCTGGACGTTGCCTACAATTTCAACGGTGCAGAGAGTTCATCCATCAGACTCAAGCTCTGGAATCTGACGGCCGGTCATGTCACGGCATTCGGGGAAGGGCTGGCCAAATGGCGCGATGATGCGGAGGGATTCGTGAATGCCGCCACAGGGCGCTGTGCCGAAGCCACCCGAAGGGCCCACTCCGAGCTGCTGCAATGGGCCTACGAATTGGGCTGGCTTCCGCTGCTGTTGCTGATTGGAATCTGCTGGCCCCTGCGCCACAGCATGTCCCGCTGGTTGTGGTTCGCTCTGCCTTTCCTCGCCTTTACATTTCCCACCGAACGTGCCGAAATCCTCTGGCCACTGGCCATCCTCGGGTGGTGGTTCAAATCGCAATACCCGCCAGCAGAGGAGAAAGCAGGGCCGAGTCCCCATCTGCTCACCGGGGTTCAGGCATTGGGATGTGTTCTGATTCTCAGCTGGGTCATCGCGCAGAACGCCATGGGGGAAACGCTGCGGCGCTCCGGGCAACTCAAGGCCGACTGGTCACCGACACAGGAACTCTGCCTGAAGTTGCACCCCAAGGACATCGCCTTGAACCATGTGGACGTCATTCGCGCCATGAGCGAATACAACATGGGGCGACCGGAATCGGGTCAATCGCTCATCGCCGGCCATCTCGAACGAAATCCACTGTCCATTCCGGCCATCAGGGTCAAGCTCAAATCAGAAGGCAAACCCCACAACGAGGAAGCCGTGTGCGCCTACATACGGGCGCGCATGAAGCAAGGGACACCCCAACCTTGACGCCGAGGAGCTCAATCGAACCGGATTTTGACGTCTTCTCCCAAGGCGTTCGCCAATTGCTCGAGGGCATCCGGGGAGAAAGGATTGCGTTTGATGGAGACCGTCTTCAGCTGGGAGCACCGCGAGAGTGAGCCCGGCAAGGAGGTCAATTCATTGTCATCCACCAGCAATTTCTTGAGGCCTGTGATGTTGCCTATGCTCTCGGGTATGGCGGACAAGCCATTCCGGGCGGCCACCAATGTCTGCAGGGCAGCCAAGCGGTCGATGTTCTCCGGGAGCGCCCCGAACTGCATGCGGCTGATGTCCAGATAGACCAGATTGGGAATGTCGAGGATCTCCTCCGGGAATGCGCTGCCTACGAGGTCAGCATCCAGCATCGGGCTCAGCTGCAACATCATTCCTCCGATGGTCTGTTGAAGCCTGCCGCCCAGACGCTGTTCCAGGGAAACTTCGCTCGCCTCCGCGGCTGCAGCCTCCGGACTGTCCGCCACGGATTGACGCTCCCAGGCAGCAATCTGCTCTCCGAACTCCTCGTAACGATCGTCGGGCATGATCAGCTGGACGTCCTTGTTTTCGGACCGCTTGCCGATGATGTTCTTGAAGTCCGGGGCCTTTTCCTGTTCGACATCCACAGCCAACTCGAAGTTGCCATTGGCATCCAATGCCCTGCGCCGTTTCATAAGACGGGCCTGCAGCGCGTCAAGCAGGACCTTCTCTTCAGCACCCGGCAGCACCAAGGCCCTGGCATCCGAAATGGCCTGGGCACATTCCGTGAATTCATTGCGATACAGGTGGGCCTGGGCAAGGTTCAGTTGGAGACCGAGGGCCACGGCCCGGGTCACCTTAGCCTTGCGGTCCGTGAAATCCACCTTCTGTGCCACTTCCCGCCAGGTGTCAATCGGACTCGAGAGTCCTTCGAAATAGCCGTTGTCGTAAGATTCCATGGCCACGTCACGCGCTGCATCCAATGCGAGGTAATCGTGCTTGCCCTTTCCGGAATAGACGATGACCTCCTGCTTCCCTTCGAGGAAGAAGAGGCGGGTCTCCAATTCGTCAATGACATTGCTGAGCTGGAGCAGCACCGCCTTGCGGCGGAAGAACCGACTGCCCTCATCGCTGGCCAGCTTCTGCGTGACGGCCGCCTGGCTGTCGAACTTCAGGCTGCCCTTGGAGTAGGTGAATCCGCCGGGTCGGGACTCCATGGTCGAGATCTTTTCATTGCCATACCGAATCGTCATGGGACGGTCCACCTCGAATGCATCGAGAACCTCCCCTTCAGGAGAGGAAATGCTCACACGCATGGGCAAGCGGCAGGGGACATTGACCCAATAGGTCAATTCCTCGCTTCCCGACTTGACGGGCTCGGATGCCACCTGCGGCATGCCCTTGTCTTCCGGACCAATGGCCACATCGACGACGATGCTGGGGCCCACATCGACCACTTCCGCCTCCGCACCGACGGTGAAGTACTTCATTCCACTCAACCGTTCCCCGCTCGACTTGAGCAAATCCATGTTCCCCCCGTATCGGCGCAGGTCGGACAAGTTGAAATAGGCCTCGTCCGCATGGAGGTTGAACGCAATGCGGTGCACTGCCGCGTGCGGTACCGTCGGAAATTGAAGGACATCAATCTTGGTGGTCTTTCTGCTCTGCTTCTGGCCCATGGCCTGGGGCAGGAACACGGCCAGCAATGCCAAGCCCAACACGGTGCGGATCATCATGATTTATTGGATTTGCCTGCAAGATGGAGCAAAGCGGCCGCACTGCGCACCTTTGCATTTCTCTGGACCAACATGGATACCCTGAAGACCCTCGGCATCGCAGGCTTTCTTTTCTTCCTGTTCAAGGGGCTGCTCTGGCTCGTGCTGTTCGCTTTGGTCGCACGGGGGGTCATCCCCAAGGAACGCTTGGAACGCATCAGGTCATGGTTCCGTTGGCCCAACCGCAAAGGATGAAATGGGGGTGCCTTGGAACCGCCAGACGATGGGTTCAATTGCTCCACCTGTGTCCGAGCCATCCCAGCACCGCAAATGGCGCAGTGGCGTCCAACATGTGCGCCCAGATGTCCGGATTCCGGAACCAGATGAAATTGCTGTAGGGAAAGTACAGGAACCCCACCCAGCCTATGGCCACGGCGACCAGAACACAACGCAACAAGCTGGCTTCCTTCAATCCACACAAGACCCAGAATAGCAGCCAGGCCATCAGCAGGTTCATGACGAATCCACGCACGAGCTCCATGGTCATGTCACCCGACCACACTTTCTGATAGTTCAGCATGGCCCAGGGCCGTCCTTCCATCTTCTGGGCATAGACCTCCTGCTTGGCCGGATCCGAGCGGACTTCCGGAGACGGTGCGCCCAGGGCGTACATCCCCTCCTCAAGTTCCATTCCTTCCAGGAATTGCAGAATCTCCCTGTCCTTGGGCGTGTAGGTCTGGGCATTGCCATGGAGGTTCAAGGCGGCAAAAGACATGAATTGCCAGACGAACAACAGTACCCCTCCTGTGAGGGTGAATAAGAGTGACTTGTTCATGGTGTATGATTCGGCTCCAATCTATGGCGCACATCCAAGACCACTCCTTTTTTACTTTAAATATTTGATTTTGAGCATTTTATTTTCTTTCCTGACCAAAATCAGTATTGAAAAGCGTCCTTTGAATCGTAGGTTGCCGCCGCACAATCAAACCGTACCAGATCATGCGATTTCGCCTCTTCGCTCTGTTGGCCGCGTTCGGGCTCAGCACCATGGAACTTCAGGCGCAGGATGACCGCTACGTATGCATCGCCCTCTCATCCGGAATCCGGCACTGTGGGACCCTCGTGGGGGATGACGGCAGGGAGATCACCCTCGAAACCCCTGACAAGGGCAAGGTCATCCTCCCGAAGGCAGATGTCTTGAGCATCCATGATGCTGAACCCGGGACGACCGCAGCAGCAGTCTCGGACAACCCATCCAGGGTCTATGACGTGGGACGTTCGGCACAGGCCACGCGCTACCTCCTGGCCCCATCCGCCATTCCCCTCAAAAAAGGGGAAGGTTATTCGCACCTGAGCCTTTCCGGTTTCAACGTGACGGTCACACCCTTGGAGAACACCATGGCCGGCGTCTATGTCAGCTGGTTCGGTGCGGGCGCCACCCTCAAGCGCTCCTTCAAGGTCTCGGAGAAATTCTGGGCTGCCTTGGGAGGCCGGGCCGTCATCGGCTGGGGCGAATCGAGTTTTGGACAGACGGCCGGCTTTACAAACGTCACCTACGGTGATGAGCGCAACAACCTCACTCTGATTGGCGGCGTGATCTCCAGTGCGGACGATGGGGACGCCAGGCCCCTGTTGGGCATCTCCGGCAGCATGACCATCTCGAGCAATTCGTGGATCATCTCGGAGAACTACATCGGGGAGAACCCCTTCAACAGCGAATACGGCAGTGTGTACAGTGTGGGAATCCGCAGGTACAAGGTGAGCAAGAACCGCATCACCGATATCGCCGTGGCCGCCGCCGAAGGCGCTTCGAACGACATGATTCCGCTCCTTTGGCTGGGGTGGACCTGGCCGTTCTGACCCCAGAGTCAAGCCAACATCCAGTCATTCGGGCCACTGTTCACAGTAAGTGGTTTCTTCATGTCCTGTCCGAGAGTATTGGGTATTCACCCAAATTCTACTACTTTCGGGGTAATTGGGTATTCACCCAAGTTGATAAACCACTGATTGTGAAGGATCTCAAATACCTCTTCGCCTATACCATGCCCATCTCGGTCTACCTGTCGTTCGCGGCTGAGGGCATCTGGACCTACTCGGCCGTGTTCTATGCGTTTCTCGTGATTCCCATGCTCGACGTGATCACGGGAGAAACCACCGACAACCTGGAGCAGGAAGACGTGGCCCACAAAAAGACCCAGTGGATCTTCGATGCGATGCTCTACCTCAATGTGCCCATCGTGTTCGGCCTGCTGGCCTTCGCACTGTATACCGTTCAGATGCGCAGCTTCGAGACGTATGAGATGGTGGGGCTCGCCTTGTCCGGCGGCATCCTGCTCGCCACGAACGGCATCAACGTCGCCCACGAATTGGGCCATCGGAAGCCGCTGGCGGAGCGGTTGATGAGCAAGCTGCTGTACATGCCTTGCCTGTACATGCACTTCTTCATCGAGCACAACTACGGCCATCACCTGCGTGTCGCCACGCCGGAGGACGGGGCCACGGCGCGGTTCAACCAGACGGTCTATGGATTCTGGTTTACCTCCGTCACCCGACAGTATGTGAGTGCTTGGAAGCTGCAGATGCAGCTGCTTGATCGCCAGGGCAAGTCCTTTTTCTCCGTGAAGAATGACATGCTGTGGTACCACCTCATCCAGCCGGCCTACCTCTTCGCAGTCTTCGCCCTGTTCGGCATGGAGGGATTCACCTTCGCCCTGACCATCGGGGTCATCGCCTTCCTGTTTCTGGAGTGTATCAACTACATCGAACACTATGGGTTGCGCCGCTTCAAGCAGGACTCCGGCCGGTACGAGATCGTCCGCCCGTACCATTCCTGGAACTCCAACTTCAACATTGGCCGCATCGCGCTGTACGAATTGACCCGACACAGCGACCACCACTACAAGTCCACAAAGAAGTACCAGGTGCTGGACAGCCATGAGGAGAGCCCGACCCTTCCGCTGGGCTATCCGGCCTCCATTCTGTTGAGCCTCGTGCCGCCGCTGTGGTTCAGGGTGATGAATCCGCTTGTGCCTGAAGACATGAAGGCCCGCCTCGCCCATGACTGATGCCTCCTCCGGCCTCCTGACGGCAGGCACCCTCGAGCGGTTCTCCGCCAAGACGCGAGACAAGCTGCTCGAAGCCAGCCTCGTCCTCTTCAACGAGCGCGGATTCGGTGCAGTCACCACCGCCTCCATCGCCGAGCGCGCCGGTGTACTCGAGGGTTCCCTGTGGTACCATTTCCGGACCAAGAAGGACATCCTTGCAGCCCACCTGGCCCTCTTGCAGCAGGTATTCGAAGAAGAGAACATCGATGCCGACTCCACTGACGCCGAGACCATCATCACAGGAATTTTCCGGTCCTATGACGTCATCTGGGACTTCCGCTACATCCTGCGCGATGATTTCAGTGCAGTGATGGATACCGGGGCACCTGAGCTGAACAGGGCCATGATGGTCAATGGTTTCCTCGATGCCTGGACGGAGGGGCGCATTGGGCATTCACATGAACACGGACTCTTGACCCTCGGTCCGCAGGAAATCGAGGACATCTCCGAGATCATCCTCGTCATCGGCCGCTACTGGCTGGATTTCTCGAACAAGAAGTACCCCGACGAAGACAACCTGGCCCTGCGCCACAAAGGGCTCCGCCACATCTTCACGGTATTGAGGCCTTATCTGACCCAGGAAGCCTCCCGGCTCATCGAAGCCCGGTTGGCGTAGTTCAGGATTCCCCGGTGTCCCTTTCCTTGGAACGCAGAAGGGCCGACGCCCAAAGCAACAATCCAAGGATAAGGATGGCCAAGCCGGCATTGGTGATGATGTGGGCACCGGCGAGGTGGTTCAATTTGAACGCCACGCCGGTCAGGGACATGGCAGAGCCTATGAGGCAGAGGGCTTGGGGTAGGGTACGCATGATTCAGTGCTTGATTTCCACTTGAATTCTGGCTGCCACATCCTTGGCGCGGTTCACCAAGGCGTCCACATCATCGCCTGTGGGGCCCGAAGTCACTGCGACAGCCATGCGTCGATAGGGCCGCACGGTCGGCTTTCCGAAGACGCGGAAGTCGGCATTGGGCTCGGCGGCAGCTTCGGCCAGCCCGGTGATGACAGGGGCTGAACCCACATGTTCGGCCAGCGACTCCGGCGCGAGGACCACGGCACTGGCACCAGACCTCATCTGTACAATTTCCGCAACAGGCAAGCCGAGCACTGCGCGGGCATGCAACTCGAATTCCGAGAAGTTCTGCGTGCCCGCCAAGGTCACCATACCGGTGTCGTGGGGGCGCGGTGAGAGTTCGGAGAAATAGACGGTGCCCGTCCGCCCGTCATGGCCGGACTGAATGAAGAACTCGACGCCCCAGATTCCGTTTCCTCCCAGCGCCGACGTCACCTCGGCCGCCATGCGTTGCGCCTCCTCAAGAAGGTCGGATTCCATCACGGCCGGCTGCCAGCTCTCCTGGTAGTCGCCCCGCTCCTGCCGGTGCCCGATGGGCGGACAGAACAAGGTGCGGCCATTGGCCTGCGTCAGGGTCAGGATCGTGATCTCGTAGTCGAAGTCAATGAAGGCCTCCACGATGATCTCGGCGAGGTCGCCCCGCGACCCCTCAAGGGCGTAATTCCACGCGGTCTCGATGTCGGCCTCGGTGCGGATGACGCTCTGGCCCTTGCCCGAACTGGACATGAGCGGCTTCACCACACAGGGCATGCCCACGGCCGCAGCGCCTTCCTGCAGACCCTCCAACGAGGTGGCGTAGCGGTAGGGCGCCGTCTTGAGGCCGAGCTCCTGGGCGGCCAGATCGCGAATGGCCCGGCGGTTCATGGTGAAATGCGCCGCCTTGGCGGATGGCACCACCTGAATGCCCTGGGCTTCGTAATCGTAGAAGCGCTCGGTCCTAATCGACTCGACCTCGGGTACGATGATGTCGGGTGAATGCTTGGCCACGATGGCGTCCAGGGCCGCCCCGTCCAGCATGTTGACCACCTCGAACCCGTCCGCCACCTGCATCGCAGGCGCCCCGGGGTAATTGTCCACCGCAATGACGGTCTGGCCAAGGCGCTGCAGCGCGATGACCACTTCCTTGCCGAGCTCGCCCGAGCCGAGGAGCATCACTTTCTTGTTCATGCCACCAATCTAGCCCAGTTCTCCCGATGGCCCGTCGGACCCTATCGGGTCGGGACCTTCAGCAGGCGATGGACTTCTCCCCGATTGAGCGAACCCGTGGCCACCCGAACGAAATAGAGGCCCTCAGGCAGGTCGGGAGTGTCGAAGGACTGTTGCGGCGACACCACCGGAATCACGGCCACCTTGCGGCCAGCCGCATTGAGGATGGTGACCGTTTCGCCACCGCGCAGGCCCTCCATCCTGAAGGCGCCGTCCACAGGCTGGGGATATACCTTCAAACGGCTTCCGGCCACCCCCTCCTTCACCGCGGTGCCCCCCCCGCATTCCACGCCCTCTGTGTACCCGTCGGTCTCCGTGCTCCAATCGCCCCAGGCGCTGTTGCCCGAGGGCGATTGGGTCTCGTCCCAGATCAGGGTGTCCGACACGCAGCAATCGAAATCCTCCAGTGGACTCGTCAGGACGATTTCCACCCTCATGGAATCCGTCACGGGGACATCGTGCTCGAAGAGCATGAAGGACTGGGTTTCCCATTCACCGGAGGTCTCGGCCTCATGCAGGACGTCGCCCTCCATGTCGTAAATGGTCCAGTAACAGACGTTGTCATACCCGCCCACATTCGGCGTGGCGCCGAAAAAGAAGAATCCCGGGTGGTAGAGTTGGACCAAACCGGTGTCCGAGGCGGAGACGGATACTCCCACGAATTCGCATTGGGCCTTGGCTGCCATGCCCAAGACCAAAAGGAAAGTCAGAGAATGGACACGGAGCATCGGTGGAACAACGTGGATGGGAAGAAACATGGTGGACTGCATCACTCGCAGTCGGCCGGGTCGACACCCTCGCGGTGGAGGACGCTCTGCATCCCCGTGGCTTGGGTGATGGTGGCCTCCTGGCCGTCGCAGGACGGCGTGAGCAGACCGCGCAATTCATTGCCGAAGTGAAGGTCGATGACCACGGTGTCGCCTTCCATGTGCCAGGGATTCGGGGTGGGTAAGGCATCTTCGATGCTGCCGAAGGTTCCGTCGACGGAATAGAGGGTGTATCGCAGGTCTTCGGTGAATTCGTAGAGTGTGTTGCTTTCAAAACCCTCCGGGTGCCAGCGTCCAATGAGGGAGAAGGGAGGCTCCGAGCAGATTGTACCGAAGGCGCCGAGCAAGGCAAGGACGTCCGACACTGTGACCGCATCGTCTCCATTGATATCGGCCGGGCAGTCGGCACAGGAAGGCCAGGCGCAGGAGCCATCGTCCACGGTGGCGTTCGCATCGAAGTTATCGGCATCGGCATAGGTGCAGCCCGCAGCCCACGCACCGGTCCAGGCGCAGGACTCCGGTGGGAAGGTGCAGGAGCCGTCCTCGAAGGCGGCACCCGGGTCGTAATTGCAGGCTTGAGGGTAGGTGCACCCGCCGTATTCGACGACGATGCAGGGTCCGTCCTCCCAGGAGGTGACCCCTCCCCAGTTGATGGCCTCACAGGAATTGGAGTAGGTGACCCCATCGCATCCGCAGACCGGCTCGAAAACGGCCGGACATCCGACCGAAAGGTCGATCAGCTCGGGATCCACGCACAGGGCCGGTCCGCTCACATCCACGCCGATGCTCCCGCCCAAAGTCCAGCTGCCCTGAAAGGTTCCGGGGATGATTTCCGTCTCCTCCCAGACGAGGTAGTCTTCCACCAGACACGCCCAGGGATAGGGACTGCCGTTGTGGAAAACCGAGTCGTTGGTGTGCAGCACCGAGACGAAGAGGGTATCCGTGAGGGGCAGGTCGAAACTGAAGCTCACATGGCTCTCATTGACCAGCGTCGCTTCATGCAACACGTTTCCTTGGGAGTCGGTGAATTCCCATTCCAGGACGTTGGTGGCCGGAGGCCAGGTCAAGTAGGGCCCGGGATGGTAAATGCTGATCATGTCCGGCTGTGAACACACATTGCACACGAGTCCATGGAGATCGCAATCGACAGATGTGGTGACCTGAGCTCCGGCCGGAAAGATGAAGCCGATCATACCCATCAGGAATATGACCAGGGAGGGAGAAAGGAGTCGGATTGATTTGCTTGGTGTCATGGCTCGAAAATCGAGTGGAGGAGGCGATTCCGTCTCACGCCAAGGGGTGAAATCAACGCAGATTCGACCTTTTCATGGCGATAAGTGATTTTTCAAAATACTGATTTCCAACGAATGGTTATTCCTGGTCCGTCGACGCCTTCATAGCGGCGTGCAACAGGGCCATCTTTTTGTACTTCGTTTCCCGAATGTTGAAGTAGCCGTACATGCGGCGGAGGGATGACCCGACGCCATCGATGCTGAGGTGGGCCTGCTCAGCCAGATTCCGGTTGGTGATGGCCGGATCCTGGAGCAGGATGTTGAGCACGTTCCAATCGGTGTCGTTGAGTGGTCGGTCCAAGATTCGGTCCAGCCGCGCCCGGTCGAGTTCGAGGGCGGGGGTCTCCAGGATGACGGTCTGCCCGCTCGACCGGTGCAGGGCCTCAATCTGGCCCATCAACTCCATCTTCCGGCTGCGGTGGAGGCGGCGCATGCGCACCATGGCCGCGATGAACAGGCCGATGACCACGACGAAGCCCAACGCCAGGCCCAGCAGCGTCTTGAGCTGTTTGACCTCCTGGCGGTTCCGGGCCTGTTCGCCTTCCCACTGCACGGCCTGCAACTGGCGCTCGACGTCCTTCTCATAGGCGGTCCGGAGCACGGCGAACCGCGCCATTTCCGCCTGGAGGCTGTCGTCGTGGAGGGCGAAGGACTCGTGCATCTCCAACGCGGTTTCCGCATGCCCCAGCTGCTTGTGGGCCTCGTAGAGCAGCCGAAACAGGTCCCGCCGGGTTTCGTGATTGGCTCCGTCCAACAGCTCTTCCTGGATGTCCTCCACCATCCGCAAGGCCTTGCCGGGATCTGAAGCCAAGGTCAACTCCGCCATGCCCATCATGCAGCCCAGTTCATTGTCCCGGGCTCCGAGTTCGCGACCCAAGCGCACGCAGGCCTCGAGGTGACGCATGGCTTCATCGGATCTGCCCTGCGCTTCCCGCAGTTCGGCGATGTTGGAATGGCCACTGAGCACATAGAAATCCTTGTCCTCCCTTTCCAGGACCTCCATGGCGGACGTGTAGAGGGTGTCCGACCTCGCGAAATCCCCCATCTGATAGGCGCACCACCCCATGTTCATGTCCAGCAATCCTGGGAAATAAGCGCGTTCCGGCTCAACCGTCGTCATGCCGGTACGCACCAGCTCGAACTGGGCCATGGCGAGTTCGTTGTGGCCGATGAGCATGAAGATGTTGCCCAGCGCCATGCGGATGCCCTGGGCCCTCGATGTATCACCCGCTGCCGTGTGGAGTTCCAGGGCCCGATTGAAGTGGCGGGTGGCTTCCACGTATTCGTTGAGGCGGACATGGACGTTCCCGCGGTTGCCGTAGACGGTCCCGAGCCGGACGGAATCGCCGAGGGAGATGGCCACCTGTTCCGCATGATCAAAGGCGGCAAAGGCTTCCTCGGTGCGACCGAGGATCTGGTTCAGACTGCCGATGCGGTTGTGGGCGGAATACAGCTCGATCGGCCGGTCCGAGCGCTCGGCCAGGTCCCGCATCTCCTCCAGGTAGAACAGGACGGTATCCGGGTATTTCTGATGAAATCCGATGTGCAGGTCCTTGACCGTCTGAAGGCGCTCCTCCACCGCGCGGGTGGTGTCGTTCCACGCCTCGATCAGGCCCGACAATTCATCTTGTGGAAGGGCAGTCACCGAGAAGGCGCAGAGCAACAGAACGGATACCGGCTTCATAAAAATGGAACAATGCAGGGAGCTCCCCTTGGTTGACCAACCAACGCAATCAACGGTTGCACCTGCCATTGAATGGCACATACCTGCCTCTTCCATCTGCATTCTCCAAGAAGCGGTCAGAGGATGGAGGTCGGCACCACCCCGCGCAGCCAGCATTGGAAGCGCTTCCAAGCTCCTGCCTCGCCGTCGGGGTTCGATTCGAGGGTGGTGGGCCAGGCGTTCTCTGCGGCGAGTTCCTCAAGCATGAGCGCCTCCACCTGGGCGGCCATCGGCGCGGACCTCATGATGGCAACGCACTCGGTGTTGAGATTGGCGCTGCGCGGATCAAGATTGAAGGTGCCAATGACCACCGTGCGGTGGTCCACCACCATGGATTTGGCATGCAGTCCGAACACAGGCACATAGCCCGAGCGCTTCTGCTTCTCCGCGGTCACGAGCCGCTTGCGGATGGCTGCATCCGGTCTGTATTCGTGGACCTTGACACCGGCTTCGAGCAGATCCCGCCGGATGCGCTGGTATCCGTTGAACGCTTCTAGGTTGTCGGTGGAACAGAGGCTGTTGGTCAGGATGGTCACTTCCACCCCGCCTTCCACGGCATCCCGGAACAGCCCGAGTCCCAGGTCCGTGAGCACGAGGTAGGGGCTCTGGATGAGCACCGATTCCCGCGCGTTCCGGACCAAGGCGAGCAGTGCATCGGTGCTCGCCCCGCCGCCACTGAAACCACCCGTCGTGTTCTTTCCGGGCATGTCCGAGACGAATCGGTATTCCTCGAGCCTGTGCAGGCGGCCCGAAGCGACGATGTGCGGAATGGCCTCCGGTATGCCGTCGATGAGGGCGCGGATCTCGGGCCAGAAGTTCTCAGGATCGCAGGCGTAGGCGCCGATCCGGGTCTGCAATGCCGTCAGGTCTTCCCCTCCCTTCTCCACCGCCACGGCCTCTGCGAGCGGGTGGTTCCAAAACGCCTCGAAGGATGTAGCGATGGCCTCAGCGCCCGCCCCGATGAGCATGACGTCCCGGTCCCGGAAGTTGTACGCCTGGTCGTAGTCGAAGTACTCATCGGCGATGTTGCGCCCACCCGTGATGGCGACCTGACCGTCCACCACGAAGGTCTTGTTGTGCATGCGCTGGTTGAACCCATCGAAATCCCGGGCGGCGTTGACCACCTTTTGCAGGACCACCTTACCGGGGGTGGGGTTGTAGATGCGGATTTCGATGTTGGGGTGGGCATTCAACGCAGCCACATCGTCGAGGGCCACATCGAGCATGATGTCGTCCACGAGCATGCGGACCCGGACACCGCGATCGGCCGCTCGGAGCAGGTAATCGAGGGCAATGAGGCCCACGTTGTCCATGGAAAAGATGAAGTACTGGATGTCGATGCTGCGGGTGCTGTGGTCGCTGAGCCAAGCCCGCGTGAACACCGCCTCTTCTCCTTCCTCCAGCACATAGGCCCACGTAGCGGTAGAATCGGTCAAGCCTGCCGACATGCGCTCATCCGCAATGGAATGAACGGAAGCTCTGCTGCAATCCTGGGCCGGGGCCTCCGCATAGGCATCGAGCCGGTTGTCGAGGGACTCCGAACCGCAGCCCCAGGCGAGGAACAGGGCGCAAACCAAAGCCGACGCCGCCATTGCCCTATTCATCCTGCTCATTGCTTTGGTCCTCGTTTGCAAGGGCCCACAGGTAGGCCATGTCGAAGCGGGCGCCCCAATCGGACTCGAAGTGCCGGCCCGGGCTCACGCTGACGAGGTTGAAGGGCTGGCCCACTTCCAACAACAGGCCATTCATGTCTTGGATCCCCGGCCAGAGGTCGTTCTCGAGGCCGACGTCCCCATTGTCCAGCCACATGGCCACGCGGTTGCCCGGCCACCCTCGGGCGCGCAGCGAATCAGGGTAACTGAAGCGCTTGTAGGCGAATGCGGGGGACATGCAAATGACCGAGGACAGCTTGTCGGGGTGCCGTTCCGCGGCGATGAAGGAGATCAATCCCCCCATGGAGGAGCCCGCGACGGTGACCCGCGCGGATTCGGACACTCCGTAATCGCGCCTAATGTCAGGCAGCAGATCCTCCATGAGCCAATCCACATAGCGCGTCCCCTGCGCACCCGGACCGTAGTCCTCCCCACGCTCCTCCGTGCAGGCCACCGCCACCAGCAGGGTCCGCGGCACCCGTTCCTGACGGACAAGCGAATCCAGGCATTCGTCCACCCCCCAATCCACACCGAAACTGGAGGTGGCGGGATCCACGACGTTCTGCCCATCGTGCATGAGAAGGATGCGCGCGATGGGGGCCCCCGAGGGCGTTTCGGGCGGCACCCACACCCACACATCGCGCGGCAGTACACCTGGCCCCGATTTCAAACCCAGCGAATCGAGCTGACCCGTGATCTGACCCACGATGGGCGGGGATGAATTGCCGTCGCTCCACGCCCTGACGGTATCCACGATGAGCGTGTCCTGCTTGAATTCCAGCACCGCATTGGCGCGCTTGAATCCGTTCTCGTCCAGCGCTTCGCGTTGCCAGGTGCCCAAGGTCAGCTTGTACTCCAGATTCTGGAAGTCGAGGACTGCCCTGCACTCCCATTTGTCGTTGCCGCGGTATTCAAACCGCCGGCCATCCGGCTTCCACGGTCCCCAGTCTTGCGGACTCCCGGCCAGGAACAGCGTCGAATCCTGAGACAGGCCCGGCGCGACAACCCGAAACATGAGAATGCCCCTAGTGGCCTCGGTCTGCGCGTTTTGGTCGAACCGCTCCATCAAGCCGAACACCATGTTCTGGACGGGCTGAAAGGTCAGCAAGGCCATGGCGACGATGGGAACAAGGCTCGTCCTCAGGGCCATCTTGTCCTTTTTCACGAAGAAGAGGATCCACTGGATGACCATCATCGCCACCAGGGCCACCAATGCGAAGAGCATCAGCATGAGGATCATCCAAAAACCCGGGTTCATGTACAGGTCCTTCGAGGCGAACGCCATGGACGACATGACCAGGGCGCCTACGAGGACAAATGCGGCCACCCCCTCCAATACGGTGGCCACGACGAGCCAGAGGGCCAACCAGATTCTCATGAAGCCAAGGTAGCGCCGACAGCACTTGATGCTATCCCCGGATGAGGCGCATGTGCCGCCATACGAGGGCCAGGCTGATGAAGCCATTGACCCACAACATGACCGCCATGACCTGCGCGGCGCCCAGCAGTCCGTGTGACGGAATGCGCCAGGCACATCCGATACCAGCCAACACCAGCACAGCGGCGCTGGTCCACGTGTTCCACCGGGCCCGGCCGAGTGCGGACAGGAGGTTGCCCATGGGAATGCGCAAGAGGTGCGCCCCGAGGACACCGACCAGCATCACCTGCATCCATTCCGCCCCCCGGGGATAGCCTGGACCGAAAACGCTGAGCAGCCAGGGTGCCAGCGCCGCGACGAGCGAAAGCGCGGCGAGCGAAACAAGGCCGAACGACTTCCAATACTGAAGGACGTATGCGCGGATGCCCGTCACATCGTCTGCCATGGCGGCATTCCGGACGAAGTCGGTGGCGGCCACGGCACTGGGCATGACCTGGGTGGCCAGCGGAATCAGCCACGCCACGCGGTAGACGGCCAGGTCATCCGGGGACTCCACCCACAACCGACCCAGCATGTAGATGTCCATCGCGAAGAGCGCCTGACCGAACATAGAACCCACGGCGGTGTGCAGTCCGTAGGACCAGAACCCCTCCATGCCGCTCTGGACCTTGCCCCAGGCCATGCGGTGCGCACCGAGGCGAACCATGAAGGGCACGGACGCCGCAATGGGACTCAAAACCACCGCGAAGGCGTAGCCTTGGATGCCGAAAGCGCGGGTTCCAAAAAACGCGCCAGCCACAAGCAGTACCGCAAAGGTCAAATCGACCTGGGCACTCATCCGGTTCAGGTGCAGCGCCCGGGCCAGCCCCTTGGTGTGTTCGAAGATGAATGTCGAAGCGATGACCCATGCCAACACACCCAGCACCGAGGCACTCTCCGGGAGGTCATGGCAGATCCAGGGGGCAAGGAGGGAAATGAGGATGGACAGGGCCACCGAACCGAGCAATCCCCAGCCCATGGCGTGTCGGTACAGGGCAAACTTGGCCGTTTGCGAGGGAGCGAGCGCGCTGTAACGGACGAAGGCCTGGTAGGCACCAAACCCCATGAACGGCACCGCGGAAGCGACCAACCCCATGGCGTATGCGTACAGACCATAGTCAGCCTCGGTCACCACCCGGGTCACGGCCACCACAGCGGCGAAACCGAGCACCTTGACTGCGCCGTGGGACGCCAGCATCCAGTGGCCCTGCCGCTCGAGGAATTGGTTCAGAAAACCACGCGTTGAATTCGGACCCCGGCTCATGTTGCGGACAAAAGTCGGGAAGACCCGGGCAAGCACCTCGTCCCGGTCCTATTCACTGGCCCGGCTGAACAGCACGTTCTCGCCGCGCACATCTGCGACGAGGAACCCCTTGGATGACATGGCCTGCAGCACGGGTGCGGAACTTCCGGTCACCATGCGCTCGTGGAACTCCAGCACGATGTGGCGGGTGTCGTCCATCCAATCGAGGTTCTCCTCGAACAGAACGCCCTCGCCGCCTTCGATGTCGATCTTGACCAGGTCGATCGACGGCCAGCCCATGCGATGCATGGCGTCGGAAATGGTCACGGTCTCCGTCTCGGCCACGGTCTGTTCTCCGCCATTGGGGCGCGTCATGAACGCATTGCTGCCGTGGCCTTCGTCGGTGACGGCCAGCGTCTCGCCGGACCGGCAGTGCAGCGCTGCCTCGAACAGCTCGACCCCTTTCAAGTGAGCCGTGTTGCCTCGAAAGGCCTCTGCATTGCCCGGGTGGGGTTCCACCGCGGCGATGCGCGACCGCGGAAAACGCGCCTTGAAGTACAGCGTGGCGAGGCCCACATTGGCGCCTGCATCCACAATGCGCTCGAGCTCCCCACTCCAATCGAAATCGTACTCCCGCTGGATGAAGACCTGTGCGAAGGCATGGCGCTCGGACATGCCCTCGCGGAATGCAATGGGCCGCTCCAACTCGGGCAACTTCAGGGTGGGCTGTTGCAACAGCTTGAACCGGACGTAGAGCCACGTTCCCGTCCAGAGACCATACCGTTGCGTCAACAGGAGCCAATACATCCGCCGAAAAATACCCCATGTCTGCCCGTCGGCCCTGAAGTCGGTCCGTTCAGCTGTGACCCGGCTGGGCTCCTGCCCCATTCCGGTGCGGAAAATCAACCTTTCGGGGCAGCTTCAAACCGGTTTACCTTGGGTCGGGTGGGTACGCCCCCTTCGAATCAAACGACTTCCGCCGTGAACACCATCCGCCGCGCACTCGGCTGCTCCCTGATGAGCCTGTCCTTCCTGTCCGCATGGGCACAACCGGAATTCGCCACCCGGAGTGGGTTCTCCTGGATTGACCGGGAGTCCGTGACGGACCCCGACAGGGGAGCCGGCTACACGGCGTATGCCGCCGCCTGGCCCATCTTCGACCAGTACCCCGGCCCCGACGCCTTCCAGATGGGACTCGCCAGCTGCTGGATGACCACCGAGCAGACCGGCAACGAGCCCGACCAATTCTACACGACCATCGAGGGCGGATTGGGATGGTGGATGGACACCCGGTTCGCCACCCGCATCCCCAAATTCATCATGGGTGGCGTCTCGCACAATTTCTACGCCTGGGCCAATGGACCCGGGGCGGGCCGCAGCGACATGCTCCCCAACGGGCAGCGCGACTGGAGTTCTCCGGGCGGCAAATACGGCGTGGCCCAGTTGTCCAACCGCCTGGTCTGGGCACCCGACGGACTCAACATGGCGCAGGGGCTGAACGGCGAATTCCTCGGCTACGGATACAATCCCCTGCCCCTGATGGACCCGTTGACGGAAACCGCCGGGCAGGACATCGCCACCGGCAACCAATGCTGGACCCTCTTCCTGAACACCACGAACTTCAAGGGGCCCGCCACCTTCTTCATGCCCACGTTCTGGACCGAGCCGGTCCTCGAGGACCCGTCGCTGGAAGGCCTTTTCCTCGACACCCGTCCCGCCAACCCCAACGTTGGATTCGGATGGGAACACGCCCTCTCCCCCGCCCTCATTGCGGAGGATGACCAGGGGACTCCCTATGCCAGGATCGAACCGATGCAGATGCCGGCCACGGGCGAGGATTATTCCCTGGCCCTGAACCGCATCTCGGTCTACGCCCCCACCCTGTGGGACGCCATGAACGCTTGGTTCGACGGGGGCGACGCCGTGCCCACGACGGCCATGCAATCCGGTGCGCTGGACGTCTCCTTCACCAACAATGGTGGCGCCATCGTGGGCGAAATCAGTGGAGGCGGCATCGAGTACCCCATCGACCTGGACTACTTGGACAACACCATGGTCACCTTCGACGCCATGGGATTCGAGCACGGTGTGGGCTCCACCACGTTGCAGGGTGACGCCTTTCATCTTCCCGAATACTTCCGCCTGGAATCCGACGACCAATGGCACGCCATCCCCGCGGATGAGGTTCCGGTATCGACTCAGCTGACTGGGACCGAGGTGCCCACGAGCCCGAGACCGGAAACCACCTACCTGACCCCATTGGAACCGGACTGTGCCTTCCAGGATCCCGACAGTCCCTGGAACAGCCCCGGTCCGGCCGCGGGCCCCTACACCGCCGAGCTGGGCGACGGCTCCACCGTCACCTACTACTGGTACCGCTTCGTGGACCAGCCCGCAGTGGTCCACGCCAACCTGCCGGAGGCGATCCGGGAAGAAATGCAGGCCCGCATTGAACTGATCCATTCCAACTGGGGCGTGGAGGACGACTACATGCCCCCGCCGACCGTGGGCAACCTCGCCACGGTGGACCCGGGCGCACTGGTCACCCCTCCCCCCGGCATGGAGGTGGGCTACGTGCCCATCGTCACCCGCCAGGAATCCACCCCGGAGAAACTGAGGGTGTTCATCCTCGCCGGACAGTCCAACATGCAGGGACACGGCAAGATTTCCGGGGGGGCCAACGGGGCCGCCGGCATCATCGTGACGAGCTTCACCCCCACCTGCGCAGACCCGGGAGCCACCACCTGCACCTTCACCCTGGACATGACCGACACCTTCGGGGACGGCTGGAACGGCTGGACCTATGACTTCGTCCAGAACGGCACCGTGGTCGCGACGGCGTCGCTCCCCAACGGAGAAGCCGGATCCATGACCATCACGCTGGAAAACGGGGTCCCCTGCGACATCGTCATCGGCTCGGCCGGCGGGTACGGCAACGAAGTGGGCTGGACCCTCACCAACGCCTCCGGAGCTGTCGTGGCCAGCCTCGATGGCCAACCCTCGGATTTCCCCTCCCCCAACACGCTGCTGGACGTCATCGCCAACGACGCCGCCGGGGAATGGTCCATGCTCGGCACCGAGGACGACTGGACCGAGCTCGACGACGCCTACCTGTACTTCCCGAACGGGGCGGGCGACACCATCCGCGACCATGTCACGGTGGGCCAAGGCGCCCACTCCGACCTCATCGGACCGGAGCTCATGTTCGCCCACGAACTCGACGCCCATTACGAGGACCCCATCCTCATCATCAAGACGGCCTGGGGCGGACTGAGCCTCGCCGAGGACTTCCGCCCACCTTCCGCAGGCGGCACCACGGGGCCTTACTACACCGCCATGCTCGAGACAGTGGAGGACGTGACGCAAAACCTTGCTACGGAGTTCCCGGACATCGACGTCGACGAATTCGAAATCACCGGGTTTGCCTGGTTCCAGGGCTGGAACGACGGCGCGGGCGAAGAATTCCTGAACACCTACGAAAGCAACCTGCACCACCTCGTCAACGACGTCCGCAACGACCTCGGACTGCCCGAACTGCCGGTGGTCATCCAGAGTTCGGGACACGGCGGCTATGAGAACTTCGGCGGCTGGGTCGAGGACCTGCAGGACATCGTGTCCGTGGCCCAGGAAAACGTGGGGTGCAATGACTCCCTCTACGGCGGCACCGTGGGCTTCGTGGACACCAAACCCCTCTGGATCACCTTGGCGGAATCGCCGGACGATGCGGTCCACCACTTCCACAACAACGCCCGCACCTTCCTCAACATCGGCCGGACGATGGGCGATGAAATGATCCGCGCCATCCACGACATGGCGTTCTGCAACGGGTCCCAAGGCCCGGACTGTGACAACCTGATCTCCCCCGGCTTCGTCTCCATCGGCAACCGCGTGTGGAACGACTTGAACATGAATGGCATCCACGACCCGGATGAGCCCGGCATTCCCGGAGTATCCGTGGTGATCTGGAGTGACTCGGACGGCAACGGGGTGCCCGATTGGCAAGGCTTCGGCGGCGTCGAGGTCACCGACGAGGACGGTTTCTACCGCTTCGACGGCCTCACGCCCGGTCCCTATGTGGTCTTCGTCTGGCAAGTGGACAATTGGGACGTCGGGGAGCCCCTGTACGGTTTCCAATCCACCACCGGATACGTGGCCGATGCCGACAACGATGTGGACCTGGACAACAACGGATTCGGTCCGGCCTTCTCCGACATCATGTCCGGCATCGTCACCCTGACCCTCGACGGGGAGCCGCTCGACGACGGAGACCCGGAGGACTGCTTCTTCGATTACGATCCGGGCGGAAACAACACCGTCGACTTCGGGTTCTACAACCCGAATGCGACCTCGGTGACGTTGGAGGACGGCGAGGTCCACTGGGTATCCGTGCACCCCAACCCGGCTTCGGCCGAGGTCACCGTGCGGTCCGATGCCCCCCTGCAGCGCATCGTCCTGCTCGACGCGCTCGGCCGGACCGTGCGGGAGGTGCGCCCCGAGGGCAGTGCACATCGATTGGAGGTCGCCTCTTTGAGGCCGGGCGTTTACATCCTGCGCGTCCTGTCCCCTCTCGGACGCGCCTCCACGTTGCGCCTTGTTGTGGGGGACTGAGCCCCCCTCTTCCCCGCACCGGGTGGCCATGAGGCCGGGTGCAGATGGCCTTGGGTCCATGTGGAATCCATACTTTGCGAGACGCCCTGCCAACGTCCCGATCATGTCCCACGCCTTCTCCGCTGCCCTCACGGCGCTTCTGCTGATCATCGCCTCTCCTGCATCCAGCCAATCCGGTGAAGCCCGAGTTCTGGTCATCGGCATCGATGGGTTGCGGTCAGATTGCCTGGAAGCGGCCGACACGCCCGCCTTGGACGCCCTCATCGCAGAGGGCCTCTACAGCCCGGACGCCCTCAACAACGACATCACCTACAGCGGCCCCGGCTGGTCCGACATGCTCTGCGGAGTCTGGTCGGATGCACATGGCGTGACCGACAACACATTCGTCGGGAGCAACTACGATGGATTTCCGTCCTTCATGCGCCGCCTCGAATCCGGCAATCCGGACCTCAACACCTACTCCTTCTGCCATTGGGCACCCATCAACGACTACATCATGGGAGACGATGTGGACGAGGCCCTCAACGCGGCAACCGATGCCGCGGTGCGCGACGCAGCCCTGGATGTGATGCAGAACGGAGACCCCCACGCCGTCTTCCTGCATTTCGACGACGTGGACATCAACGGCCACGGATACGGATTCAACGCCTCGGTGCCGCAGTACATGAACGCCATCGAAACCACGGACGGTTTCGTGGCCGAGGTCATGGATGCCCTCACCGGACGCCCTGACTACGTGTCAGAGGATTGGTTGGTGTTGGTATCCACCGACCACGGCGGCATCGGATACAACCACGGCGGCACGTCCATTGAAGAGGAGACCATCTTCTTCATCGCCAGTGGCAACGCCGTGGAGCCGGCCGTCCTGCTCAAGGACACACTGGACGTCCTGCCCGCTCCTGAGAACTGCATGGCACCGGGTGCTGCAGAGTTGCGCTTTGAAGGCGGCGGCGATGCCGTCTTCATCGAAGACGATCCAGCCCTTCATCTGGGGGCAGACCAAGACTTCACGTTGGAGATCCGCATCCGCACGGAAGCCACCCCGGATGTGGCCATCTTCGGAAACAAGGATTGGAATTCCGGCCTCAACCCCGGATTCGTGTTCTCCTTTGAATATCCCGCCGGCCCCGCATGGAAGGTGAACATCGGCGACGGCAATGACAGGGCGGATGCCAATGGCTCCATCGGGGTGGCCGACGGCCAATGGCACACCCTCTCCTGCTCTTTTGATCGCGATGGCATGATGCGGCTCTACACCGACGGTGTCAATGTGGCGGAAGAGGACATTTCCGAAGTGGGGGACATCGATGTCGGCGAGGGCTGGTTCCTGGGTTCGGACATCAACGATGCCTACAGCTATACCGGCGCCATCGCCGAGGTTCGGTTCTGGCATGGTGTCCTTCCCGATGAGAGCATTGCGGCCTGGCATTGCAGTCCGTTGGATGACTCACATCCAAATTGGGCCTCCCTTCAAGGGCACTGGGCATTGACCGAGGGCACCGGATCGGAAGTCGGCAACACGGCCAACAACGAACTCTTCGGCACCATCCAGGGCGCCGAGTGGAACCAACCCGAGGGCATCATCACCTTTGACTACAGCAACACACCGCGCATCGTCGATGTGGCGGTCACGGCCCTCGACCACATGTGCCTGCCCCTCGAATCCGACTGGAACCTCGACGGCATCTCCTGGGTGGACGGGTGCACCAGCACGGGCGTGACGCGCCCTGATCGCGCCACCATCAAGACCTCCGTCTACCCCAACCCGGGAACGGACACCTTTCGAATCACCGGCCTGACGCCCGACGCCTCCATTGAGGTTTTCGACCCCACCGGAAGGTCCATCCCCAGTGTACAGGGGGCGCCGCACATGCACACCGTGCCCAACACGGCCGGGCGCGGCGTCTACATCATCCGCATCGTGGACGGTGAGCACAGACGCACCCTCCGGTGGGTCCGGCAGTAACAGAAGCCCCCACTCCGGTTCGGCCATTCAACCTTTCGGGGCACCGCGGCGTTGTTATCTTGAAACACGCAATGCGCCCCTTCCTCCCATTCCTTGGGATCACGCTGCTCTTCTGCGGTTGCCAACCCGAGGACATCCGGTTCGACGACAATCCCGTTCCACACTACGATGGGGTACCTACGGTGGTTCTGGATGCCTATCTGACCAGGGCCTACATCGACCTCATCGGACGGGAGCCCCTCCAGGGGGAGATGGAATCGGACCGGGCGGCGCTGCGTGAAGGTGATCTCGGCATCGAGTCGAGGCTCGCCATGGTCGAGAGGCTCATGGGTGCGGACGAGGCCTATATCGACCTCCACGACCGCAAGATGTTCGACGACCTCTCCGGGCGGTTTCTCGACGGGACGAGCCGCGAAACGGTGGATGCCGAAATCCAAGCCCAGCGCTTCCTCGCCATGCAGGATTCCCTGGCCGGTGGCTTGGCCTACCTCTTCCTGAACCTTCAGGCCGACCGGCTGGAACGTGTGGCCTTCTCCATGGAGCACTACCGGGAGGGCACCATCGATTGGCGTGAAGTGAACCGGCGGTTCTGTGACAATCTGATCTATGACGAGATCAACATGAACAGCTTCAACTTCATCAACGCCACGTTTGATGACCTCCTTGACCGCTACCCTACCGAAGCTGAGTTCGAGCAAGCCTTTTCCGCCATTGAGTTCGGTGCTCCTGCCGTGCTCTTCGGTGAAGTGATCGCCGACAAGGAAGGGTATCTGATGGCCCTTGTGAACGACCCCGAATTCGAGGAGGGCACGGTACGCTGGTGGGCAGAGAAATTGCTTGTCCGCGAAATCAGCGGCGCTGAAATGATGGCCTGGCGCGAGGTGGTCGGTCCCGAAGTGGACATCCGGGAACTGCAGCGGCTTCTCATCTCATCCGACGAATACGCCGATTTCGAATGATGCGCATGAATCTTTTTTCCGGCATACCATGGCCCGCCTGCATCGGCTTGATGTTCCTGCTCTCCGGATGCACCTCGGAGCCCGAAGTCACCTATGGCTTGCAGCCCCTCGAACTGCAGGCCTCAACGGCCGACAAGGACAGGGTGAAGAGCATCGAACAGTGGATCACCATCCTCCACGCCGACCTCTTCGGAGAGGCC
>CAXQGL010000018.1:0-11026 GCA_964223495.1 Candidatus Nitrosopumilus sp.
CCCTACGGGCTACTTCAAAACAAACCCGCTTCCCACACGGAGCGGGTTTTTTCATGCCTAGTTTCATCGCATGAGCCGCCTCCTCTTTCTGACTGCCCTGTGCATGGCAGGATGCCAAGCCTCGAATGGCACTGAGCAGAAGGTGGAGATGGCGCCCTGGCTGGTTGAGGACTGGACATCCCAGTCGCAGGTTGCGGATTATCCGCTGTGGCCGATCCAAGATGCCGAGGGCAACCTTTGGCTCGGGTCGGTGGGCAGTGGGGCCTTCATGTGGAATGGGGAACAGCTGCGGGAGTTCCATGCTCAGGACGGTCTGGTCGGTGACCGGGTGACAGGGCTGACCCTGGGACCGGAAGGACACTTGTGGTTCGTTTCTGCTGAGGAACACATGGGAGGAAAGTCGGCCTTGATGACATGGGATGGGGACACCCTGTCGCGGGCCCAGCATCCTGTGGGCTTTCCCGTCAACCCGATTCAGCCCTTCTTCGACCACAGCGGGGCGCTCTGGGTGCAATCGGGGGGGCAATTCCACCGCGAGGTGAATGGGGTGTTCGAACCCTTCCGCCTGCCTGAGCCGAGTGTGCCCCGGACCAACACGACCGGCTACGAGCCGATGAACATGCGCCAGACGCGCAGCGGCGATCTCTGGTTCGCCACTTCCGATCAGGGCACCTACAGATGGGATGGCGAGGACTTCCATCAGCTCAGTACAGCCGACGGCTTGCCGACCAACAATGTCTCATTGCACCTCGAAGACCGGCAGGGCAACCTCTGGCTCAGTTGCTTCCATTGGCACCTCGAGTCGGGCGAGAAGCTTGGGGCACTGTGCAAGTGGGACGGAGAAACGGTCACCACCTTCCCTGACGTTCCTGGATTGACCCAGAACGAGATCTACTCCGTTTTCGAGGACCACATCGGCCACATCTGGATCTGCGCCACGGGTCATGCCGTTTACCGGTATGACGGAGCCCATTTCGAGGCATTCACCCTGGTAAAGCCAGGGAATCCGGACTTCAGCTTCGGGTGCAATTCCATCTACGAGGACCGCGAGGGGCGACTGTGGTTCGCCTTTGCCGGCGGGCTGTATCGCCTCGATGGTGACACGTTCGTGAACGTCACCCGCGGAGGGCCTTGGGATTGAGCAGATGATGTCAAAACAACGCGGCCGTTCTGACGACGCTGGATGATTACGGCATGGCAGTCGTGCCGAGGTGGCGTGGCGCGGGCAGGGCGTGGGCAAGGCACAGGCCGTCCTTTTCACGGATGAGCCAAGCCTCATTCCCCAAGTTCAATGCCGGGCGTGCTTCCGATGTGGAGTCCTTCACGGCTACGGCTCTGATGGAGGCGATGAAGTCCCGGGTTCCCGTCCATTTCATGATTCCGTCCTCCATGGGGCGCAAGACCATTGGTGTGAAGGCCGTATCGGTTGCCAACCACCACGTCCCTTGTGTCTCCGTGCCCTCCTGAAGCGCACCCCGGACGAAATAGGTCCGCTCGCGCTGCAATGCGCTTTCCACCCCGGGCAGGACGTCCCGAAAAGAGAAGTCCACCTGGTCCCAGGCCTGGATGGTGCATGTGCGTGGTCCCAAGATTACCTGGGGCGCCCGGCAGGATGCAGTGGCCAGAGTGCACAGGACGACGACCGCCAGAGCGGATCGGGATGCCCACGCAGGGCTTGTCTCGGATTGCGGGTGTCTGTTCATGGTCTTGTGGTTTGACCTGTCGGGACCAATTACCGTGCCACGCGGGAGCGGCCATCCCTTGGAAGGCCTCACGTGCATTCCGCACCTGAATCGCATGGTCATTGAAAATTCCTCGTTGCCTCTTGCACGAGCGGAGACACCTAAATTCAGCACAGAATGAGGGTTGTGGTATGGAACGTCAGAGGGGCCAGCGAAGAGTCATTGGAGACCTGGTCCGAGTTGAGAGCCTTGAATTTCGATGTAGCACTGCTCCAGGAAGTCAATGGCGTGCCTGATTTCATCACCGAGACACACCGATTCATTGGATTCCAAGCCAATAAGCGAATGGGTGGCAAGCAGAAGTTCAAGACCGGCGTTCTGGTCCGGAAGGGCGGGCAGACCATACCTGTGCGATTGGCGTCCAGCCATGCGCCCCTTCAAGAAGTATTGGAGGCATATTCGGGCAACCTCGTGCACGTGTGTTGGGAACGGGCGCCGGGAGACCTCTGGCACCTGTTGTCCTGCTATTCGCCCGCATGGCCCCTATACAGTTTCAAGCCAATCATCTCAAGGGGAATCCGGGCATTCAAGTCGAGGCTCTCAGGTCAATTGTGGTTGACCGACATCATCCATCGATATGTTGGAGAGCAGGTCAAGGAGATGGGGGACACCTCGAGGTGGGTCGTGGCGGGGGACTTCAACTCGGCAACCACCTTTGACTGGGAAAAGGGACAGAACCAAGAGGTGATTGACAACCTGAGAGCCGTCGGTTTTGAGGACGCCATTTCTGCCTTGGGGGGCAAACCCGTTCCTACATTTCGTCATTCGCGGGGGTCGGTAAAGCACCAATTGGACTATCTCTACCTCAATGCTGCAGCGAGGGAGGGGTTGGAGACATGCGAGGTGCTGGATAATGGGGGAATTTTCGAGCGTGGCCTCAGTGATCACCTGCCTCTTTTGGGCACGTGGTCCAATCTATAGGGCCGCGGCGCCCCAACGCGATCCTGTGTCATTTCGCACTATTGACGCCCACATGGCGTGCTTCCTGGGTCGAAACGACGTGAATCCGGTGAGGGTGTGTCACGGACAGATGTTTCCGAATTGGGCCAAGACCAGAAGGACGTCCGAGGAACCGACCAGGCCGTTGTTGTTGATGTCGGCCACTCCGCAATTCACCGTGCAGCCGAACAGGGACAACAATTGCAGGACGTCGCTCACCCCGACCAGATTGTCGCCATCCAGGTCTCCGGTGCATTGGCAGGAATTGTATTCACAGCTGCCGTCATCCGCGTTGGCCTCGGGGTCATAGTTGCAGGCCCCCACCTCCGTGCATCCCGGGACGGCAGGCACAGAAGCTCCCGAGCAGAAGTTGGCGATGAGCCTCACGTACACGGCCTGGTTGTAAATGGAGGGTTCCGTGATTTCCCATGAATAGGAGGGCCAATCGTCATTCCAGTCGAGATAACTCTTTTCGGCAGGCTGCCCCGCCGGTGGACTGATGGATGGGACCGTGAAGTTCATGTTGGGCCCACCCACGACATATCCGGGTGGCGGACCGTCCCCGTCCTCGGTGCTGTCGAAGATGGTGCCCTCCCCGAATGCCGTGTGGTACATCTGGGTCATGCTCGCTTCCGCCCCTGCGGCCTCCATGTTCGTCATATAGCATGCAGCAAGGGGATTGAACCCATGCAGGTAGTGCACATGCGCCAGTGCCTTCTCCCGATAAACGGACTCGGATTGGTTTCCCCACGGCATCACCTGGAACTGGAGGATGCCGGCCGCGGACATCACTTCATTGGACCCCCAGTGATAGGATGCAAGGGGCATGTAGGCATGGTAGAGGTTGTCCCCGGTCGAATGGAGGTAGTTCTCCCAATTGTTGATGTTGAACTGGGTCAGGCTGGCCTCGATGTCGTTGGCCAGGTCTTCATCGTGCCCGGGCAGGAAGGCATACCGGATCAGAGCATCACCGATGTGCAGGGTATAGGGTGTCCAATAGTCATTGTTGAGCTGATGCAGGTTGTGGGAGCGGGACAGGAGAAAATCCTGATACTGGCTTTCGCCGGTCAGGGCGAAGAGATAGACCGCCGTTGCGATGCAGGTCTCTTCCTGCTGTGCCACGGTCCGATCGGCATCCCCCGATACGATGGAGCCGTCGTCACAGTCAGTCTCGAGGGTGGAGGCCTCGAGGGCGGATGCGCCCAATGTCCAGCAGGCTTCCGCCCGAGACTGCCAGGTGCCGGCATCGGATGTCCACACATCGAATTCCCCTGAGAACCACGCCGCCTTGGCCAGCATGTGTGCCGCCGAAATGGAGGAGGACGTGCACGTCGGACCGTAGTATCGAGGGTCGAAATTCTCGCTGGCCGGACTGTTCACATTCTCACTGTAATTGGAGCTCCCCACCTTGTTGTGGCAGGTGCCATCCGGATTCGTCATCCTGAACAACCACTCCAGCTCCCAGTGCAGTTCGTCGAGGAGGTCGGGGATTCCGTTGCCACTTTCGGTGATGTTCCAATCGTCACCGAATGCGTCGGGGTTCTCCACGTAGGCCTCCATCAGGTTGCACACGGGACGCTCCGCGAAAGTGACGTACTTGTTGAAGTCCCCCGCATCGAACCATCCCCCACGGACATCCCGAAACAGATCGGGGTTCTGGGCATCATAGATGTACCGGCATTCGGTGTCCTGACCGGGATGGTTGAAGGCCACATCGTCATGCCAGGGGTTGGCATGGACTTGGGCCTTGGCCGCACCGCACCGGTTGTGGAAGAACATGCGCCCCGCGTCCTTCAGGGCTTGATGGTACACCGTGGTCGCCACCTCGAATGTGGGGCTGATGGCCCCCGTTCCTCCATCCAGAATGTGGTAATCGCCCGGAGGGAGTTCCGGCAGCTCAATGACCCATCCGGCATCACCCGAGTGGTTGTCCGTCGCACCCCCGGACCAGGCCGTCGCCGACACCGGCCATGAGGAGGATGCCCCGACCACCATCAACTCGTCGGATGGCGAGTAGCTGTCGGCGGCATTGAATCCGATCTGCGGATCGGCGATGACGACCCTGTTGACCTCGCCGGGCAGATACCCGAACAAATCCAACCGAAATGGGGATTGGGCGGCACACAATGTGCTGAACAACAAGGAGGTGATCAAAAAGGAGGCCCGCATGACAACAAGCTAGTGGATTTTGTCGGACGATGGTGAGCATTTCATGTAATGGGGAATCCCCTTCGGACGGGGAAACGAGATCTCAGCATCCCGTGAGGAGCGTGGATCTTAGGTTTCAGCCTCTTCGGAAACCCTGGGACGCGGGTTGCGCACCGATACAGTCATCCTAGGTCTCCGGTCGCTGTCAGGGGCGGTCGACCTTGGCCGGTTTGGAATAGCGGGGAGGGGCCATGTCCTGCGGTGGGGCTTGGCCGAGCGCCTCGAGCAAGACCTCGACGGCCTTTTCGAGTTGGGGGTCGATGCCGTTGCTGAGCGAGAGGGCGTCCTGCCGCACAGCGATGTCCGGGGCGATGCCTTTGTTTTCGCCAATCCACTCTTTTTCGATGGGGTCGAACACCGCGTTGTCGGGGGCCGTCATGCGCCCTCCGTCGATGAAGCGGTAGTGGGTGGAAGATTTGACAAGGCCTCCCCAGGTGGTCTGTCCAATGAGCTTTCCCGCGTTCTGGTGGCGGAAGACCCAAGGGAAATAGTCGCCACCTGATCCGGCGAGTTCGTTGATCAGGAGGACTTTGGGGCCGTGGATGCCGGCGGGCAGTTTGAAGGCTGTTCCGCCGGGAACCTCGTTGGTCACGGCGGCGCGCAGCTCGCGGGTCAACAGGTCCACCATGTAGTCGTCGAGCAGACCTCCCCCGTTGAACCGCTCATCGATGACAGCACCGAGTTTGTCTTGCTGGGCGAAGAGGTAGCGGTTGAAGGAGGTGAATCCGGCGCCGCCCGTGTTGGGCACCCAGACGTAGGCGAGTTTGCCATCGGACAGCTCATCCACCCGTCGTCGGTTGTCCTCCACCCACGCCCTTTTCCGCAACGCATTCTCGCTGCGGATGGGCTCCACGACATGGGTCCACGCCCCGTCGAATTCGGGCGAGCTGTTGATGTGCAAGGTGGTCTGGACCCCGACCGTTCCCTGGAAGGCCTCGAAGAGGTTGTCCTCCGCGGTGAGCTCCTCCCCATTCACGCCGACCAGGTAGTGTCCTGCTTCGACGTTGAGTCCGGGACGGCTCAAGGGGCTCGAAAGCTCGGGGTTCCAGGATTCCCGGGTGAAGATCCGGTCGATCTTCCACCGCCCATCATCTTGGCTGAAATCGGCTACCAACAAGCCGGTGGGATAATCCTCCGTATCGGGGTAGTCGCCCCCCGATACGAAGCTGTGCCCGACGGACAGTTCGCCGTTCATCTGGTCGAGGACGTAATTCAGCGAGGACCGGTGCCGGATGAACGGCAGGAGGGGGGCGTATCGGTCATACACGCGGTCCCAATCTCGACCGTGCATGTCGGGATCGTAGAAGTAATCGCGTTGGTAACGCCAGGCTTCCTCGAAGATCTGTTGCCATTCTGCGAAGCGGTCGAGTTCCATTCTCAGGCTCACATTGAGGGATTCGCCCTTCCCTTTGTCGCCGCCGGTGTCAAACAACTTCCAAGACCCGCCGGTCCGGGCAATGGCCTTCTTGCCATCGGCCGAAACCGAGAACCGCGAGGCATTCTCGGTAAAGAGCGAGGCTTCCCTGTCCTCCAAGGAGAACTTGTGCACTGCAGTTCCACCGCCATCGGACTTCCGTTCTCCCACGAAGAAGCTTCCGGCCGGCCCGGCAACCAGGAAGCTGTACCGCGCGGTTTTCATGGGAATCGCAATCGTGCGGGCTTCCAACCCTTCAAAGTCGATGGTCACCGGATTCGCGTCGGAATCGCCGTCTTCCTCTTTGTCTGACCCCTTGTCTTTTTTCTTGCCACCGCCATTCTCTTCTTCCGGCCCTTCCTCTTCTGCCGCCTCCTCGTCGCTCCGCAGTTCGAAGGGGGAGGCGTCCTCGGCGCGCAGGTTGATCACGAAGCAGCTGTACTCCGGATCGGCCATCATGGAGCTGGTGTTGGCCCAGCCCGATCCGAGGGCGAGGTTGGTGCTGGAGACGAAGTACAGGTGGCGACCGTCCCTGTCCCAGGCGGGGTGTTCGCAGTGCGCCAGCGGGTTGGTCATGGTGTGCACCTCCCCGGTTTCCATGGACCAGACGTGGATGCGCTTGAAGTTGTTCGCCGCCGTCTTGGAGTAGGCGAGCCACTTGGAATCGGGCGACCAGGTCAAGTCCATGTCCCCGCGTTCAAGGTTGACCCCGCCCACATCGATGGTGCGGATGTCGCCCGTTTCGAGGGTCAACAACTGCACCCGGACGTCATCGTCATTGAATGCGATGAAATCACCATCGGGAGACCAAGCGGGTTCCCAGCCGAGCTTGGACGGTCCGATCGGATAGTCCCGGGCGTCTGAAAATCCGTCCTGTGATGCGATTCGCAGCACGTATCCTTCACCGCCTTCATCGGTGAACCAAGCGATGCGGTCTCCTTTGGGGGACCAGATGGGACGCCTGTCAGCGGCATCCGAAGACCGAGTGATGTTCCGCGCATTGCCGTGCTCGACGGGCACGGTGAAGACCTCCCCCCGCGATTCCATCACGGCCCGCTTTCCGGTCGGCGAGAGGGAAACGCTGCTGACGCTCTTGCTCACGTCTTCCCAGGTTTTCTCCGCCCAAGGAAAGTCGCCGGACACCTGAATGGTCAGGGTGGTCGATTCACTCGTGGCCAAGTCCAACGTGTGGAAGGCCCCGTCCCGCTCATAGAGGAGGTGGGTGGAATTGAAGGTCAGGCGCTTGATGTCCGAGCCTCGAAAACGGGTGATTTGGGCTACGTCCTGAGAGGCCACGTCATAACGCCACACGTTCATGGTCGAGTCCCGGTCGGACAGGAAGTAGATGGCGTCCCCGATCCACTGGGGTTGGATGTCCGTCGTTTGCTCATTGGGCAGGAGCACCTCGCTCTGGTCGTCGGGGTTGAGGATGCTGAGGGGCGTATTCTGCCCTCCCCGGTACACCCGCCACTCTTTGTCCCAACGCCTCACCCGATCCACCGCGAAGGAGGTTCCGTCTGGCGAAAGGGAGACATCGGTGGCCCACTGGGCGGACACCATGACTTCCGGTCCCCCCTCGCGGCTGACCGACCAGATCCTGTGGAAGCCCACGGGGGCAGCTTCCCGGGTGGAGGCGTAAAGGATGCGCGTACCATCCCGGGACCAACCACGGACCATGGCGGGGGAAGGGTGAAAGGTCAAGCGCTCAGGCGTGCCGCCATCGATGCCAATGACGTACACGCTGGAGGTGCCGTTGCGGTTGGACGTGAAGGCGATGGACCGGCCATCCGGGGACAGGTGGGGGTCGCTTTCCACCGCAGCCGTGCTGGTGATGCGCCGGGCATCCCCACCGTCCACCCCTGCAATCCAGACATCGGCAGCGTGGACAAAGACGATGTGATTGTCATTCATGTCGGGTTGTTCCAGCAGCAGCGTGCCGGAATCCTGCCCGAACAGAAGGGAGGTTGCGAGGGTGAAAAAAAGGGTCGGTGTGAATCTCATGGTGCTGCAAGATGGCAACAGGTGCCATCTCAGCATAATTGCGGTCATTTAGCGAGGCCATCGTCCTGCCTCGGGATGGCAAGTTGTCCAACAGCAATGGGCGCAGAAAAGCGCGGTGGAAATCACTCCCTCGTGCGCTGCAGCCGCACGATGAGCAGTCCGTGGTCGTCGTAGGTGACCTCGACATCAAGGGATTGGCGATACTGGCGGACGCGCTCCCCATGATCTTCTGGACTCAACGGAAAGGTGTTCTGAAGCCCGGTCAGCAGGACGATGAAATCAGCATCCTTCGTGTCGGGAAACAGCCGCAGTCCTTTACGTGCGGTCAGGTGGGGCACCAGCCGGGAACCCACAGAGAGCGTGGCCCCTTCCGGCAAGGAGGCCAACGCCGTGCGCACCGCCTCCACTTCGACATCGGTCCGGTAGTGGGATCGGTGGAGGAAGTCCACCTTGTCCCGCTCGTACCGCGCTTCCCTTGTGGTCATGGTGACCAGCGTACTGCCCAGGGCGAGGAAGCACGCTGTGCCAGCCGCAATCCGCTGGATGGTTGGACGCCTCATCTTGCTCACGGCATAACCGGTCGCCAAGCTGAGCACAGGGACGAATTCGATGGAATATTGATAGCTGATGCCCCAGAAGTCGGGATTGCCGGTGAGCATTTTCTGCAGGTAGATGGGCACGAGCATGATCAGGAATTGCGGCCGGTACATCGCGGCCCAGCCCCCTGCCAGCAGGACCATGATGTTGAACTCCGTTTTCACAAGGGCATACAAGGCCGGAGCATCCCGGCTCAGGAATACGTGCTCGAGGGTCGACCACGGGTGCGTCAGAATGTTCAAGGCAATCTCAAGGGGACCGTTGCCGAATGCACCGTACCGATTCAACTGGGAAGAGGTGGATTCGCCGGCAAGGGCGGGCATGGCCCAACCCAGGACAACCCCGAAATAAAGGCCACATGCGGCGATCATCGGGAGTTCGAAATTCCACCAATGGCGCCTCCTTTCCTTCCAGTTCAACGCGGTCAGGCCCGCAAAGATGAACACGAGCCAAAGTGCAAGGTGCTCCTGGCAGGACAGCATCAATAGCGTCCAGAGCACCACACGACGGAACTTGCCTTGCTCGTAGGCGAGGACCAGCCAGGGAACCAGCATGGTGCCCATCACATTGTTGTGGAAATCAAAAGCCAGGGCTGAATAGATTCCCCAGATGGAATAGAAATGGACCGCTGTGAGGATGGACAAGGGGGTGTTGCCCGATCGGTTCTCCATCCACCGGTACATGCCGACACCCCCGAGTAGAACCGCCAGAATCTGCAACAGGAGGAGTGTGTATGATCCGAACACGTAGTAGAATGGCACGTACAGGAACATGATGGGGGAGAAGTGCGCGCCAAAGAAATTCCGCTCGATGTCCGGATTGGAATCCAACGAGTGAAAGGTGTAGGATTGAAAGTTGGAGAAGCTGTGCAGGGCGTGGTTCATCATGCCCAAATCCAGCGCCGCCGTCTTGAACAGCGCGTGGTTGACGAGGGAGATGCATCCATATATCCCGGCAAAGACGAGGATCACCCACCACAATTGACGCGGTAACCTGCAGGAATACCGGCGGAACAATTCAATCAAGGGGAGTGCAATTGAAGGGCATGGGAAGACGCGAAAAGTAAAGCGGGCAATGGGGTTTTTTCCGAATTGGGGTAAGCCTTGATTGGACGAGACTTGAAGGGTGCCTAACGGGCGAAGGGGCTGTGGTTCTGGTAGTTGCGCTTGACGAAGTCGAGCGCGGCCTGCAGAATCTCGCCCATGTTGCCGGCCCGTTTGAAGTTCACGTCGCGCGTCAAGGCGTGCAGGTCTTTCTTGAGCTCTGCAATCTTACCCTCAGCGGACAGCGTCTGGTCCTGCATGCATTCGAGCAGTTCCTGCAGCCGTTGGCCTTCACTGGCGGCCCGTTTCGCGAGCAGAGATCGCTCTTCCTGGATGTACTGTTGCACGGATTGTTCGGGCAGGACCTCGCGGGTCATCTTCGAAAGGGCGTCGTTCTCCGGCAGGTGCTCGGGCTGATACACCTGCGCATTGCCCTCGTAGCTCTGCTGGTCGAAGTCGATCGAGCGGATGCGGTACTGGACCCGGTCGAAGTCCTGCGTGATCACCACCACGTAGTTGTAAGAGCGCATGTCGCCGAGGAGGCGCATGAAACAGCGCTCATTGAACTTCACATATTCCTTGGCCAGTGCACGCCTATCCTGCATCGACAGGCTGTCGAGGCGTTCTTCGATGAAGACGTCCCCTGGAATCCCCACGATGTGCTCCTCGATGAGGGTGCCCTCGTGGACCAGGAATTGGATGCGGTTCGGGGAAAGGAGCTGCTCCAGTTCGAGGCCATAGATGCGCGAGGCGTCGCAGCGCTTGATGTAGAGGAAGATGTAGTTGTCGTTGATGACGTTCCGCACCTTGACCCGGAAGGGCTTGGTGTTGCCAAAGGTGCAGAAGGCAATGCTGTCGACCGTGATGAACGGAAGGATGGTGTCGCTGCCATCGGCGTGGAGGATGGAATAAACGCGCTTGAGGTTGAGCACGAGCTCGTCCCGGTCGGAGTTGGAGTAGAGGCAATCCACCCACAGGGTGTCCCGGCCCTCCTCATCGAGGATGGCCACGCTGCCCTCGAAGCGCAACAGGTCCTCATACGCAACGGGAATGTCCACCGACCGGTTGTGGGTGTCGAGGTA
>CAXQGL010000019.1:0-57309 GCA_964223495.1 Candidatus Nitrosopumilus sp.
CGATCAAAAGCGAGTTGGATCTGAGATCCTTGGTGGCGCCAAACACGCGAGTGTGGGCTGTGCAAGTTTTACTTATATCGGATAAGGTAAAGACACACAATGGTGACGGAACGGACATACACAAAAAAACGCCACCGGCGGACTAAGCCGCCCACACAGCGCGGCGACAGCCAAAATGATCAAGGGCAGCGTCATGCCGTGTATGGTCTTCAGGATACGACGTTGTCGATTTCCACCACCGGCTCCTTCTATCAGGACGTTTTGGGCGGGCCCTTGTCCACGGCGGTCAATCCGCTGCTTTTCGGCTCCTTCCCGACGCTGCAGTACGATTCATGGGTGACCATCGGAACGGACGACAATACGGGTTCGGTAGACCAGATCGGCATCGATTTCGTGCCTTTCGAGGCTGGAGGAAGCCTCACGATTGACGACCCCGTTGGCGGCACTTGGTACATTCTTCCGGACCTCGAGCCTGCGGCATTCCCCGACGACCAGGGCAGGGTGCTCATGGGGCAATTCACGACCGATGGAATCGTGGACATTGTGCTGAACATCCAATACCGCGCATCGAGTGGGGCCAACATACAGGTGACCGGCTCGACCCTGACTTTCCCGGTCGTGACCCCCGGTTGCACGGATCAAGGGGCCTGCAACTATGACCCCTTGGCCGATTTCGATGATGGCTCTTGCGACTTCCTCAGTTGTGCGGGCTGCGATGATATTGAAGCATGCAATTACAATCCCCAGGCGGTCATCGTGGACAATACGTTGTGTGAGTACCCTGAGAATTATCCTGCGAATACCGTCGACTGCAACGGCGATTGCATCAACGATGCGGACGAGGATGGAATTTGCGATGAGGACGAGGTGCCGGGATGCACAAACCCGGATGCTGACAATTTCAATCCGTCAGCGACGGATGATGATGGATCTTGCATCCTGGCAGGCTGCACCGACCCCGATGCCCAGAATTACAACCCCGCGGCAACGGATGACAATGGAACATGTGAGTTCCTCATTGTCGGTACCCAGGGATGCACTTATGCGGATGCCACCAACTACGACGCGAATGCCACATTGGATGACGGAACCTGTGAATTCGATTGTACCGGTGGTGGCAGTTGTGCCTACGACACCGATGGCAACGGACTGATTGGTTCGGCCGACCTCCTGGTTTTCCTGTCGTTGTACGGACAACCCTGCGGAGACTGATTTCATGTGGGGCATCGCAACCATATACAGGGCTTTGTTGCCGGAACCTGCGCCTCGAATGGGTGGCGTTCTGTTGGCTTGCAGTGGTCATTCCCATTATATGGTTTCGACGGTTTCAAACTCGGGGGTGACGAAAATCAATGTGGATTATTCCTGGCTCCCGCTATATTGGAAACTCCCAACTATCACTAGATGAACCGATTCACATCTCTCCGCGTGGCCACTTCGGCCTTGTTCATTGTTGCATTCACCCTGCAATCATTCGCACAGGTTTGTTCGGACCCGGATGCCTGCAACTATACTTTGGGGTTGGAGAATTCGATATACGGACTGGATGTGGATGTGGTGGCCGTGCACGAGGATGGGCTGCTTGCGGGGATGACGACATATCGTCTCTACTTCGTTTCCGCCCATCCGGATGATTTTGTATCTGCCGTTTTCGGTGACTCGGAAACCCCGCTCATGGTGGAGACTTCCACGACATTCTATCAAGATGCATTGGGAGGCGTGACGCCGAATGGCATCTTTACCGCGCTTTATCCATCCTTCCCGACACTGCAATTCGACAGTTGGGTCACCATCGGCATCGAGAACATTGCCGACGCCACGGCTGGAGAGGCGGATGTGCAAGTCGTGAATTCCAATGGCCAGAACTGGCAGCTGGCTTTCGATCCCGGTCTGGGTGCTTCCGGCACGGACATCATCATGGACGACTCCGATGGCGGAGCGTGGTTCACCCTGGCCGGTCAGTCCAACGGAAATGTGGATGAGGATGGTCGGGTGCTCCTGGGGCAGTTCACGACGGACGGCAACCTGAGTGGAACCCTGAACCTGCAAGTATTCCCGGAGGGCGACCAGTTGAATTACATCACGACTACCCTGTCCATCGGAGGGGTTGTGGAGGAGTGCATTTACCCGACAACGTATTACGTCGACATCGACGGTGATGGATATGGAACGACGGAGGTGTTGCTCTGTGAACCCCAGGATGGTTATGCCACTGAACCGGGAGACTGCAATGACAATACTGCGGTTTCATTTCCCGGAAACCCCATGGAGCTCGTAGGGGATGGAATTGACGGAGATTGTGACGGCTCGGAAAATTGCTTCCGCGATTTCGATGGTGATGGTTACCGCAGCGACGATATCGAGGACATCATCGCATCCTTGGACAACATCAACTGTTCGGAAGATGGAGAGGCTTACATCTACGACCCTGTAGACTGTGATGACACCAACCCGGACCTGAACATTGCGGGCCCGGATGGCAACTGTGTCGTCATTTCATCGCCGGATGAAGGCTGCGGAAATCCAGAGGCCTGCAACTACGATGCGGAGGCATTACCGGAGGAGGACAACTGTGAATTTCTCTCCTGCCGCGGATGTTCCAATCCAGCAGCGTGCAATTACGATCCGGACGCCCAGATCCAGACCGAGCTTGTCTGTGAGTTTCTGTCTTGTGCGGGCTGCACGGACCCCACAGCGACGAACTACAATCCCGAAGCCTTCATTGCGGACGATTCGGACTGTGTCTATTCGGGTATTCTCGCCATCGGTCCTTCCGTCATCAACTTCAACGGCGCGGGACCTGATATGACCTACACGAACGAAGTGTATGCCCTTCTGCCGCCAGAAGCCATCCGGTTGAAGCGCGTGCTGGGAGTCAAGGACGGTGATGTCCGTCTGCGCATCGAGCCCTTCGCCACGCTGTACAATTCAGAGAGCTGTGGAGATTGGATGCCCCACAACATGATGTCGACAGTGGATGTTGACGGTGTGGAGTATACCAATGTCGATTGTCTCGCTGATTCCTGGTTTACCATCGGGGGCACGGTGGGCGCCGGACCGGACTTGATTCCGCTCGGCTTCGATCCGACCACGTTGGATGGGGCCGCGAACTTCGACAGTGACCTCCTGGAGAATGCAGGAGATACCCTGGGATGGGAAATCGCGGGTGATACGGGCGGGGAGCCGACCAACCATTGTGCGGACCTGCTCGACCGTCCCGGTTGTTCAAATGCCGTACGCATCGCCCGATTGACCATGCCCCTCGGAGAGAGTTTCTTCTTCCAGGCCGGCTTGACCTATACCGTGGCTGGAGCGGGCGAGCGCTCCATCACGGGCCAGGACTTCACCGACGACTCCAGTATTTCTTCCGAGAGCGGGGGAGGTGGAGAAGCCGACTCGGATGACGCGGTCATCACGGATGGTGAAGCCAACATCGTCAATGGCTGTCTGGATGCGACCGCATGCAACTATGATCCGAGTGCCAACACGGACTCCGGTGATTGTGATTATGACAGCTGTGCAGGTTGTACCTATCCCGATGCGGACAACTATGATGACACGAAGACCGTGGACGATGGGTCTTGTACATTCTCACTGTCCGGTGATGCGTGTCCGCTGGATACGAATGATGACGGCCTGATCGGGGCTGCGGACCTCGTCAATTTCCTCGCGGAATTCGATTCGGCCTGTCCGGAATGATGTCCTTGGAGACCTGAATTACATTTGATGCCCCCGGTTCCTGATCGGGGGCATTTCATTTCGTGACACGATGAACACCAAGCGGCTTTCCTTTTGGGAAATCTGGAACATGAGTTTCGGTTTCCTGGGCATTCAATTCGGATTCGCCCTCCAGGGGGGCAACATGTCCCGCATCTTCCAGACACTGGGCGCTTCCAAGGACGAGATACCCTTGCTCTGGATCGCAGCCCCATTGACCGGACTGCTGGTCCAGCCCATCATCGGATATCTGAGTGACCGGACGTGGCATCCCCGGTGGGGGAGACGCCGTCCGTTCTTTCTCATCGGTGCGGTCCTGAGTTCGCTCGCCTTGTTCTTCGTGCCATACAGCAGTGCGCTGTGGATGGCGGCCGGCTTCCTTTGGATCCTCGATGCCAGCATCAACATCAGCATGGAGCCTTTCCGTGCCTTGGTGGCGGACAAGCTGCCGGAGGAACAGCGCAGTTATGGATTTGTCCTCCAGACCCTCATCATCGGCATAGGGACATGGGTGGCGTCCAACCTGCCTTGGTTCGTGACATGGCTGGGGGTGTCCAATGAAGCGGCGGCAGGGCAGATTCCACAAAGTGTGTATGTGTCATTCGCTGTAGGCGCCTTCGTTTTCATGGCGAGCATCCTGTTCACCGTCTTCACCACCTCCGAGGAGCCTCCTGAGGATCTCGAGGCCTTTGAAAGGGAGAAAGCCCAGAATCAGGGCTTCATGAGTGGTCTCGGAGAGATCGGCGCCTTCATTGGGAACATGCCACGCGTGATGGTGAAACTCGGAGCGGTGCAGTTCTTCAGCTGGTTCGCCTTCTTCACCATGTGGTCGTTTGCCACGCCAGCCTTGACCGAACACGTCTTCGGTGCGCCTCTGCCTGCGGAGGGCTCGGATGGATACGAAGCGTTGAATGCGGCGTACAATGAAGCGGCCAATGCCGTTTCCAGTGCCATGGGCGTCTACGGACTCAGCAGCATGGCCTTCGCGCTGCTGTTGTCGGTCTGGACCAGCCGCAGGGGATTGGACCGGAGAATGACCCATCTGGTCAGCCTCGTGCTTGGAGGAGCTGGATTCCTGACAATGGTGCTATGGGGGCCCGAATCCTCAGGCAATCTGAACATCAGCTTCGCCCTGATCGGCATCGCTTGGGGCAGCATTCTCAGTATGCCTTATGCCATGCTCTCAGGAGCCATCCCGGCAGAGCGGATGGGCGTCGGCATGGGGGTGTTCAACATGTTCATTGTCATTCCGCAAATCGTGGCCGCATTGGGCGGAATCAACTGGGCTTACAAGACGCTGCTTGGGGACGAAATCATACAGACCATGGTGCTTGCAGGACTGAGTTTGGTCGTTTCCGGCCTGCTCAATCTGCTCATCAGACCCGCAGACATGCTCAAATCTTGAGTTGGCCAAAAGAAATTTGTGAATGTCGGCTTCGGTCGATTATACACGAAGTCCAAAAGGATTGCGGACTTCGGGGGCGCGCCTCTGCACTTCTTGCATGATAATTTTCAAGTTGTTCCCCAGAAAGCAGGGTTGGTGTATCATGTACACCTTCCTCTTTCTATATTGGCCCTCATTGGAAGAACCAACTTGTAACCACAACACCATGCGCAACATTTTGCTGCTCACCATCGCGGTATTCGGCTTCGGTCTGGTACACGCTCAGGATTGCACCGGTGCGGACCACACGGTCCTCGCAGGTAGCTATTATTACACCCCCGCCACTCTGACTGTCACAGCAGGAGAAACCATCGCTTTTTTGAACGAAGCAGGTTTCCATGATGTGAATGGTGTCTCCAGTTCAACTGGGGCCGCGTGGAGCAACCCCGAAACCTTCTCTTTGCCCGCCAACAGCGGCAGCACAGGTGGGGTCTGCATGGGAACCATCACGCTCAACACGCCTGGCACGTATGAATATGACTGCAGCATCGGGTCCCATGCTTCCATTGGCATGGTGGGCACCATCATTGTGGAAGAAGCCGCACCTGCGACCGTGGATGTCACTTTCTCTGTGGACATGCAGAACGCCGGTCTTCTCGGCGGTGAGGCCATTTATGTGTCCGGAAGCATGGACGGATGGTGCGGCTCCTGCATTCCCCTGTCGGATGCGGATGGAGACGAGGTTTATTCCGCCGTGGTGCCCTTGGCGCCGAATACGGATTACGAGTACAAATTCCTGATCAATGGATGGGGTGGTGACGAGATGAACATCTTGGGTACCGCTTGTGATTTCCTGCCGGGTGATGACTTCGGCAACCGGGGCTTCTCCCTCGGATCGACCGACTTGGTCCTGCCTACTCCATGTTATGACAGTTGTGATCCCTGTGTGCCGACATCCACGGGATCGGGATGCATGGATTCGGATGCGTTGAACTATGATGACACCGCAACGGAGGATGATGGATCTTGCCAGTACGAGGTGACGTTCCAGGTGGACATGAGCCAATCCGGTATCGGTGCGGCTGACAGTGCCTATGTCAACGGAGGATTCAACGGATGGTGCGGCGCATGCAATGTGATGTCCGACACCGATGGAGACCAGGTCTGGACTTTGACCCTTCCCTTCGGTCCTGGTGTACAGGAATACAAGTTCACCATCAATGGATGGGATATCGCCGAGTCGGTGGGCGTTGGCGCGTCCTGCGACTGGAATCCCGCCGATAGCTTCGACAACCGCGGTTTCGAGGTGGTGGATTCCCCGCTTGTTTTGGATGTGGTGTGCTTCAACAGCTGTACGGCATGCAGCACCGGTGGAGACATCGAGGGATGCACCGATGCCAATGCGACCAACTACAACAGTTTGGCGACCATAGACAACGGCAGCTGTCAGTACAACATCACCTTCCGGGTGGATATGGCCGGCTATGATGGTACTTATGGAACAGTCAACATCAACAGCAACTGGAACGGTTGGTGCGGCGGATGCAATCCGATGGATGATGCCGACAGTGATGGCATCTACGAAGTGACCATTCCGCTCGCCTTGGATACGTTCGAATACAAGTTCACGGTGGACGGCTGGACGGATCAGGAGTACCTGACCGAGGGTGACCCCTGCACGAGCACGATCGACGGTTACACCAATCGCTCCATCGTGGTGACCGGCACGGAAACCCTTGCGGCGGTTTGCTGGGAATCGTGCGATGAGTGCGACGGTGGCGGAACAGGCGGTGACGTCCTCACCGCAACCCTCGACGTGAGCTGCAGTGGTCTCGCAGACATCACCAGTGTCCGCATCTTCGGCCCTTGGTGGGGATGGGATCCCAACGGTGGGCCCGAGGCTTCCGACAATGGAGATGGCTCATGGTCCGTGGTATTCGATCCGATTCCGACTGACAACATGGAGTACAAGTGGCTCATCAATGGTGAGCAGGAGGACCTCCTCGACTTCGGTCCTGACCTGAATGACGATGGGTACGATGATTACCTCAACGATGCGTGCGCACCCATCACGGATTATTTCAGCTACGCCAACCGACTGTGGAATGCCGGCTCAGGCGATATCATGGACACTTGGGGAACCTGCGAGCCTTGCGCCGCCGGTCCCGATAGTGTGCTGGTTACCATCACGGTGGACATGAGTGAAGAGGAAGTGAATCCCGTCGGCGTATTTGTTGCGGGTAACTTCCAGAGCTGGTCCCCGGGTACCACCATTGGTACCGACAATGGTGATGGCACTTGGTCACACAGCTTCTATGCCGCACCGGGCAGCGACGTCCAGTACAAGTGGTTGAACGGCACTGCGTGGGGCTTTGAGGAAGTGGTGCCTTCCGACTGCCAATACCCCGGTGATTCCAACCGCGGATTCGATGTTCCCAATGCGGATTACAACCACCCGGTGCACTGCTTCGGTAGCTGCAATCCGTGTGGAGCAGCCACCTATCCCGTGACCTTGACCGTCTTGACGGACAACATCACCGTGGCCGGCGACGGCATGCATTGGGCAGGTGCTCCCAACGGATGGAGCGGTGAGCCCATGTCCGACAACGGAGATGGCTCTTGGTCCGTGACGGTGGATGCTGAAGCCGGCTCGTTCGAGTTCAAGTTCCAGAACGGAAATGGTGGCTGGGAAGAGTTGGATTGCGGAGGCAACCGCTCGGTCACGGTGGACGGATCCGGTCCTGTCAGCTACACCGGCTGCTTCGCCCAGTGCGGCGAGACCACGGAGTGTGCCACCGATCCCGCTCCGGCCAACGTAACGTTCCGGGTGGACATGAGTGAGGTGGACAGTTTGCAGACTGACAGCGTGTATTTGATCGGCAGCTTCACCGACCCTGTGTGGCAGGCCGGTGGAATCCTGATGTCCGATTTGGATGGGGACCTCATCTACGAGGCTACCGTCCTGATTTCCGGACCTGCGGGCATTGCCTACAAGTTCTACAACGGCAATCCCTATCCGAATGGTGCGGGAACGGATGAAGGCGGCGAGACGGCTGACTTTGCGGCTGGAGGATGTGGTGTCGACAACGGAGTCGGCGGGTTCAACCGCACCCACGATCGCAGCGGCGCAGATGAGACATTGGATGTCGTGTGTTTCAACAGCTGCAGCGCATGTGGTCCTGCCGGTACGCCGGTCACCTTCTCAGTGGACATGAACAGCTATGGCGGAACGTTCGGATTCGTGAACGTTTCCGGCGCTTGGAATGGTTTCTGCGCAGACTGCAACCAGCTGACCGATGAGGACAGTGACGGCATCTGGACGGCCACCTTCAACATCCCGGAAGGAGAGAACCAAGGGTACAAGTACCAGGTGGATTCTTGGGCCGACCAAGAGGATCTGGCGCCAGGCAATGACCAGGTGGGACCTTGTGTCATCACGGCCGGTGGATTCACCAACCGCGACCTGGACGTCGTGGGTACCGACCCCATCGACCTCGGTGTGGTCTGCTGGGGCTCGTGCCTCGCTTGTGGAGACGGCGGAACGCCCGGATGTACCGATGCTACCGCAGCCAACTATGATGGTGCGGCCACCTACAATGACGGCACTTGCCTGTACGATGTGACGTTCAACGTCAACATGAGCCAGTACGCACTCGCCGATGGGGACAGCGTCTACGTCAACGCCAATTTCAATGGATGGTGTGGCGCCTGCAACCCCATGTTGGATGGCGACGGCGATGGTGTGTACTCCACCACCATCCAGCTCGCCTACGACTACTACGAGTACAAGTTCACGGTGAATGCCTGGTCTGCCGAGGAGAACCTCGCCGGTATCGGCACTTGTGTCACCGAGAACTACGGGTTCACCAACCGTGTGCTTCAGGTCTCTGCCAACCAGAGCGAGCCGGTCGTGTGCTGGAACAGTTGCTCTGATTGCGAAGGCAATGATATCCTCGGCTGTACCGACCCTGCGGCCTCCAACTATGCCGAGGCTGCGAATTCGGATGATGGATCGTGCCAATACCCCGTCACCTTCAAGGTGGACATGGCCGGCTACGGAGGCACGTATGGCACGGTGAACCTGAATGGCAGCTTCGCTGGCTGGTGCGGTTCCTGTATCGAGATGACCGATGCCGATTCCGACGGCGTCTACGAAGTGACTGTGGACCTCGGCCTCGGAACCATCGAATACAAGTTCACCGTGGACGGTTGGACCGACCAGGAGTTCTTTGACCCGAGCGCCCCCTGCACGAGCACCATTGACGGCTACACCAACCGCACCATCGATGTGGCTGGAGCGGCTACCCTGGATGTGGTCTGCTGGGAGTCCTGCTACACCTGTGACGCCCCGGTGGGCTGTACGGATGACGGCGCCCAGAACTACGACGACACGGCACTCATCGACGACGGTTCCTGTGCCTACATGGTCACCATCCGCGTGGACATGAGCACCCAGGAAGTGGCACCCGAGGGCGTGCACATCGCAGGTGCATTCACCTCGTGGAATCCTGGCAGCACGCCGATGTCCACACCGGGTCTGGGACTATACACCTACACGCTTCAGTTGGCCAACGGTTCATATCAGTATCTCTTCATCAATGGCAACGACTGGCCCGGTCAGGAGACCGTGCCGGCCGAGTGCGGTGCGGACAACGGCTTGGGTGGATTCAACCGCCTCGTGACCGTCGCTGGTGCCGACATGACACTGGATGTGGTCTGCTTCAACAGCTGTGAGGCTTGCGCCGGTTGTACGGATCCGTTGAGCGCAGAATTCAGTCCGTTCGCTGGATCGGATGACGGTTCTTGCGCCACGCCGCTGGTGTTCGGTTGCACCTATCCGGATGCGGACAACTACGACGCCACTGCAACCAATGAGGATGGATCCTGCATCTTCTCTGGAGCCAGCGATTGCCCCACCGACATTGACGGTGATGGCTCCACTGCCGTGGGTGATCTCCTGATCATCCTCGGTGCCTTCGGACAGGCTTGCGAGTGACCCCATCACCCTGAAAATTGAAAAGGGCCGCCTGGAAGGGCGGCCCTTTTTGATGGGCGAATTTTGACGGTCATTGATGACCTCGCCGCCTGTGTGGTCGTAATTTCGCGCCATGGAATTGCTGGTCACGAGCCGATTGCCTTCTGAGTGGGGTGCCTATGACATCTCAGCATTTGGTGAGGAGGGTGACCGCACGCCACATGTGGTGCTGCACAGGGGGGTCGAAGCGACCTTGGAATCTGGATCGCCCCTGGCAGTGAGGATTCATAGCGAGTGCATGACCGGTGACGTCTTCGCGAGCCGAAGGTGCGATTGCGGTCCCCAGTTGCATACGGCGCTGAGGCATTTCAAGGAGCATGGCGGCATGCTCATTTATTTACGTCAGGAGGGCCGGGGAATTGGGCTCGTGGAAAAGCTGAAGGCCTACAATCTGCAGGACGGGGGAATGAACACGTTCGAGGCCAATGTGGCGATGGGGCACGAGGAAGATGCTCGGGATTATGCTGATGCGGCTGAGATTCTCAGGCATTACGATGTCCGGGAGATTGAATTGATGACCAACAATCCGAAAAAGGTGGAGGCCATGCGGAGCCATGGCATCACTGTGGCGAGGAGGATGCCGGTGGTTGTGCCCACCAATCCTCACAATGCGGAATACATGAGGGCCAAGGAGGAAATCACGGGGCACTTCCTCTGAGCCGTCCTGTCAGGTCCAGACATCCCGAGCTGTGCGGTAGGTCTGGATATGGGCCGCGACGATCGTGTTCACGTCCGCTGAGTATCCTCCTCCCATAGCACAGGCAACACCGATGCCGGCATCTCTGCAGGCTTCGAGCACCAACCTGTCCCTTTGCTTGCAGCCCTCCATGGTCAGGGAAAGACGTCCGAGCTTGTCCGAAGCGAGAACGTCCACGCCGCATTGGTATAGGGCGACCTGAGGTCTGAAGTCCTCCATGATTCGGAAAAGGCTGGATTCCAAAAGCGCCAAGTAGCGGTCGTCCGTGGTGCCATCCTCCAATTCGACATCCAATGAGCTCTGTTGCTTGTGCAATGGATAGTTGTGGGCACCGTGCATGCTGAACGTGAAGATTCGGCCGTCACCATGGGTCATACTGGCTGTTCCGTTGCCTTGATGAACATCGAGATCGATGATGGCCACCCGCTCCATTCCGGAATCGATCAGATATCGGGCTGCAATGACGAGGTCATTCAGAAGACAGAATCCCTCTGCACGATCCGTGAAGGCATGATGGGTGCCACCAGCAACATTCAATGCCACTCCGCCCTCCGCAGCGATGGCGGCACACTGTCGGGTTCCTTCCATGATGATCCGCTCACGGAGGATCAACTCGGGAGACCAGGGGAATCCGGATTTCCGCTGTTCGTGTCGCTGCCATGTCCCGCCCTTCAGCTTGCTCAGATATGCCTGGGAGTGACACCGGAGCACATACTGGTCCAATATGGGTTCCGGACGAATCCAATGCGCATCCTCAATGATGCCCTCATGTATCAATTGTTGATGGACAAGGGCATACTTGACCATGGGGAAGCGATGATGAGTGGGCAATTCAAGCACATACTCCTCTTTGAAGGCCGCCCTGACGAAAGCGCGATCAATGGCGTCCATTGATGTTGTAAATGAGCCGAGTATGAAAGAAGAATGCCTTCATATGAGGTTTGCAATTACCCTTTTATTTACGTTGAAACGTATTACACGGATTTATGTTTGCACACATATTGGGATGGGGTCTTGTTTTGCACCATGCGCTCCTGCGTTCTAGTCCTTGCTCTACTTTTGTTGATGGGGCAATTCCATGCCCAGAACCCCCTTCGACGGATGGACCCGGACGAATGGTTCAGAATGGAAAGGGTGCAGGAGGGGTGGCGTGTCACGACGGGCGTCGATTCCGTTTATGCGCTTCGGGTTTCCTTTGATTTGGGTGCCTTCAGGCATGCGGCGGGAAGTGATGGTGCCTGGTACAGCAGGGAGGATGACATGAGGATGGTGCTGGATTCGAGTGGAGCCAGTGTCGGACGCAGTCACAATCACGGATTCAATCTGGAATCGTATCATTTCTCTTGGCACCAGCGATACTACGCCTTGGGTGGTTGGGGGTTTTGGAACAGGCATTCCAAACTGTTGGAATTCTTGCCATCGACGGGAGAATGGGAACTCCAGCCTTGCCGGGACGAACCTCCCCATGTAAACAACTCCGCGAGCTGGTTGGATGTTTCAGGCGGTCGGATTGTGGCCATGGAGACTGAGAACCTGCAGGCCGTTGCGGATGGCGAAGGCATGATTCGCCCGATTCATTCTCTGAATCTGTCCAATTTTTCATGGAAGTGCGAAGGCATGGCCAATCCTTTGCTTGAAGTCATGCTCACCGGTAGACGGCCGCGGCGGGTGGATCTCGAGGAATATTTTCTCTTCTTTTCGTTGAATAAGGCTGCCATCATCAGGAAAAAGGACCTGATGACAGTGATAACGGACGCCTTCAATTCAGAGATTTTCATCGATGCACGGTCCAGTGTGGATCGCAGCAAAGGGTACTTGATTGAATCATCACGTGGGGGACATTTCTTCCTCAGCATCATGGAAGGCCAAGGGGGTGAGGTGGTCAATGTGCTCGACTGGGATGTGGCCAGGGCTTTCCAGCAAGGTGTTGCCGAGGCATTTCCTTTTGTGGTTCCCCTGAAGGATGCTGATGCGGAAACTTCGGATCTCGTCGCTGCGCAGGATGAGAGTTGGGTGCCGCCTCCACCATTGATGCTCCTTTTCATTGTGCTCGCTTTTGCAACAGGCTATTGGCTGAGCGGCAGATCAAGGGCATCGGAGATGAGCGACAGTGGGCCTGATGTTCCAATCATTCCGGGCGAACGAGGAAAAGTGGGCATGAGCCCCTTGGTCTCTGCCTTCCTCAATTGCGGAAAGGTCAAGATGGATACAACCGAATTCAATGCCTTGATCGAATTGGATGAGGATTCATCGGAGGAGTCCAAGCGCTCACGGCGGGCGCAGGTCATTCGACAGGTGAACCAGGAATACATGCTCGTGTATGGTCAAGAACTCATCACGAGGCAGAAGGATCCCGTTGATCGTCGCAGGACGAACTACATCATCCGGCCATACTCAGATAACGCATGAATTCCATGCAAATGACGGCCCCCACGGTACCGACGGCGTAACCCAGAACGGCCAGAAGGACCCCCACAGGGGCCAAGGCAGGGCTGAATGCACTGGCCACGATGGGGGCACTCGCCGCCCCGCCCACATTGGCTTGGCTGCCGACAGCCACAAAGAAGAAGGGGGCCTTCACCAATTTGGCCACTGTGAGCAGCAGGGTCACGTGGACCAACATCCACAGCAGTCCAATCATCAGCACCGGCCAATATTGATTCCATGAAGCAATGAGCTCGCCGATGTCCATTTTGGCGCCGATGGTGGCGACCAGCACATACAGGAACACACTGGCCAGTTTGCTGGCACCGGCCCCCTCATAGGAGCGCATGGGTGTGAAGCTCAATCCCACACCGAAGAGCGTCGATAGGAAGACCAGCCAGAAAAAGGGACTCGCAAGTGAACTCAGGAAGCGCACCAGCGATTCCGGGTCTTCCGCCAGGGAGCGGTCATACCACGCACCCATGCTTGAGCTGATGCCACCACCCATCAAATGGGCGAGACCCACCATGGCGAAAATGACCCCCAGCAGGACCATGAGGTCGTTGAAGGTTGGAATGCGCGCAATGCTGCTCTGGTAATCCTCCACCTTTTTCTTGAGGTCTTCGACGGCAGAAGCATCCGCCTTGAGTTTCTTGTCGATGACGGCACTCATGCCCGCCCCGATCAGCAGGAAGGGCATCCAAAGGTTGGCGACGAACACATCCACGATGATCATGACGCTGAATTGGTCATCCTGGGCCTGTGCGATCTCCTTGAGCGCGGTCTGATTGGCCCCACCTCCAATCCAGCTGCCGGCGATGGTGGACAATCCCCTCCAAAGGGCATCGGGGGCATCTCCCCCGAACACATCGGGACGGATTTGTCCCACAAGCCACAGCGCGGTCGGTCCGCCGATGATGATGCCGAGCGTGGCGGCGAAGAACATGATCAGCGCCTTGGGGCCGAGATTGAATATGCCTTTGAGATCGATGGAAAGGCAGAACATCAACAAGCTGGCAGGCAAGAGATAGCGACTGGCCACATAATAGAGCCTGCTTTCCTCCCCGGCTTCGATGATGCCCGTGGAGTTGAGGATGGCCGGAAGGAAATAGGCCATCAGCAAGGCGGGCACGTATTTGTAGAAACCGGCAAACCTTGGAAGTCTGGATGTATGGAAAACCAGAGCAAGGCAGGCCAGCAAAAGGCCTAGGATGGGGGCGTCTTGGGTGATCACGGGGGCAATATAGAGGCTGCCGGACCCGCCTCGACTGTGTAACCCTCTGCTTGGGCACTACTTTCGGGCCGTGCGATTTTCCGTCATCGTTCCCCTGTACAACCGCCCGGATGAGATTCGAGAGCTGCTCGAGAGTCTAACCCTGCAGACGCAGCAGGACTTCGAGGTCATTGTTGTGGAAGATGGGAGTACGGAGGATGCCCGGGATATCGTGGAATCCTTCTCGGATCGGTTGGATGTCCGATACTTCTGGAAGGAAAATGAGCGGCAAGGGTTTACGCGGAATTTCGGTTTCGAACGTGCCGCAGGGGAGTGGCTGGTGGTGTTTGATTCGGATTGCCTCATTCCCGAGCGGTATTTCGAAGTCGTCGGTGAATTCCTGGACCGGAATCCCGACGTGGATGTCTTTGGCGGTCCCGATGCAGCCCATGAGTCATTCACCAGTGTCCAGAAAGCCATCAGCCACGCGATGACTTCCATTCTGACCACGGGGGGCATCCGAGGTCGAAAGCGCAATGTGGGGACCTACCACCCCAGATCGTTCAACATGGGCATCTCGCGCAGGGCGTACGAGGTGAGCGGGGGCTATGCCATCACTGTGAAGGGAGAGGACATCGAATTCTCCATGCGCCTGATTGCCCACGGATTGAAGAGTGTCCTCATCCCCGAAGCCCATGTATATCACAAACGGAGAACGGATTTCCGGCAATTCCGGAAGCAAGTGGAGTTCTTCGGGCGGGCCAGGGTGAACATCCGTAGATTTTTTCCGGGGAGCTTGAAGCCGATACACTGGATGCCCACGATTTTCCTCATGTATGTCACCTTGATGCTTCCGGCTTCGATGGCATTGACGGTCTGGAGCGGTGGACCCACGGCATGGACGCAGCTTCCTTTCTTACCCTATGCGGTGTGGCACTTGGCCCTCTTCATTGAAGCGGCCATCCAATCCCGATCCTTGGCCGTGGCATGGCTTGCACCGAATGCGGCACGGATTCAGCTGACCTCCTACGGTTGGGGACTGCTCTCGGAGTACGTGGCCGTGGTGGTGTTGCGCAAGCGGGATTCGTTGATGGGAGAAATCCGGAAAGTGCCACCTGTTCCGGCCAACAACGCGGGCTCATGAGGGCATTGCTGTGGATTGGATTGATGACCGTCATCACATTGCTCGGCTATTTCGGGCTCTGCATCGCGGGCCCAGCGCACATAGAGGTGGATTCCCGATTGGAATGTCCCATCCACCCCTCCTTGCTTGCTTCGGCCCTTGAAGGAATCGCAGAAAGCCATCCTTGGTCCAATGGCCCTTGCAGATTGGATGTGGGGGCGTTCGGAATGAAAGAGAAAGTCGTGGTGTGTTCCGAACCCGAGGGAATGGAACAAGCCACACTTGCTTGGTGGGTTGAATCCTCTGAAGCAAGTGGGACACAGCTCCATCAACGGTTTCACCAACCGTTGGATTGGTGGTCAAGGGGCAGACAGGTGCTGAAGGGCCCCCCGGTCATTCCGAGCTGGACGTGCATGGATCTCGAAAATGAACTCGCCCGGGCTTGGGGCGGTGGAGAATTCCTGCCCATTTCCGGGGCTGCTCTCGTGGAGGCAACGGAAGAGGCCACATGGGCGGGTGCATCGGAGATGTGGTGGATCTCAGAGAGCGGAAGTCATGGTGAGGCGTGGTCCAAATTTCAATCGGTTTCACCCGGAACGTCTGGAGCTCAAGTATCTGGACTGTTCCACTTGCCCGGCGATACAGTAAAGGCCTGGCCCGGACTTTCCGATGAATTTGTGGCCATCGCACTGGCTGAACTCCTGTCCGGATCGAACGTGCATTCGGATACAATGGCATCGGGGTGGGCTGTCCGCCGGAGCCGGATACACGGGTTGGACACAAACGAAACAGCGCCGCAGTGGGGATCTGCGACGCTGTTTGAGATGTCTTTCCGAAAAGGGTCAATGGACCAACACGCGGCCGATTGAAAGGGGCCCGGCCCCTGAAGCTTCGGGCCTAATCCTGATGAAGTACAGTCCTGCCATGGAAGGAGCCGACAGGGTGATGGACTGCCCGAGGAGGCCATCATGGCTTCCCAATCGTTGATGGCGCACCAATTTTCCTGAGGCATCCCAGATTTCGACCTGCCAGGGGCCAAGGCCGTCGAGGCCGATCAGGCTGATGGACTGGCCATGCTGCACGGGATTGGGGAAGCTGACCAGCGCTGAGGATCCTGTTTCCAGATCCTCCACCGAGCTGGTCAAGGGATTGCCATCACAGTCATAGCCTTCGGCAGCATATTCACAGCCGCCGTCTTCTTCCGTGGCTTCTTCGTTGAAGTTGCAGGCTTCGGGATCCGTGCAGCCCAGAATCTCTGCGCTGTCGCAGATGCCATCCCCATCCAGGTCTGCTTCGCAATCACCACCACATTCTCCGAGGGCATCGAGATACTCGCAACTGCCATCATCCGAATTGGCTTCCGCCTCGTAGGTGCAGCTTTCCGGGTCTGTACATCCTTCCACGATGACGAGGGGATTGCCATCGCAGTCAAAGCCTTCAACAGCGTACTCGCAACCACCGTCCTCTTCGGTGGCAGACGCGTCGAAGTTGCAGGCGATGGGGTCGGTGCAACACGGAATCTCGGCGCTGTCACAGATGCCATCGCCATCGGTATCGGCAACACAGTCACCACCGCAGTCGCCCAGCGCGTCGAGGTACTGGCAACTTCCATCATCCGTGTTGGCGTCCACGTCGTAGGTACAGCTCAACGGATCCGTGCACCCTTCCACCACAACGGTGACGTTGCCGTCGCAATCGTAGTTGGTCGGGGGATAAGTGCAATTGCCTGCATCGTCGGTGGCGGTCTCGTCGTAGTTGCACGCCGTTGGATCGGTGCAACCCGGAATCTCTTCGTCGTCGCAGATGTTGTCGCCATCCATGTCACCGGGGCAGTCGCCACCGCACTCACCGAGGGCATCCAGATACTCACAGCTGCCATCCTCGGTATTGGCATCGGCATCAAAAGTGCAGCTGGATGGATCGGTGCATCCTTCCACGACCACGAGGGGATTGCCATCACAATCCAATCCCGGGTCCGGGTAATCGCATCCGCCATCATCATCCGTCGCTCCTGCATCGTAATTGCAGGCGAGGTGGTCGGTGCAGCCTGGAATCTCGGCGTTGTCGCAGATGGAATCCCCATCCGCATCACCGGGACAGTCTCCTCCGCAGACGCCAAGGGCGTCCAGGTATTGACAAGTGCCGTCATCCGTGTTCGCATCCGCATCATACGTGCAGCTTGCGGGGTCGGTGCATCCCTCGACCACCACTGTGATGTTGCCATCGCAGTCAAAATTGACCGGTGGATACGTGCAGTTGCCGGCATCGTCCGTGGCCGTCGCGTCGAAATTGCAAGCCTCCGAATCGGTGCAGCCGGCAATCTCCGCATTGTCACAGATGCCGTCACCATCAGCATCTCCAGGGCAATCGCCTCCACACGCCCCGAGTGCATCGAGGTATTCGCAACTCCCGTCGTCCGTGTTGGCGGCAGCATCATAAGTGCAGCTCTCGGGATCGGTGCAACCCGGAACATCCGGAACCACGATGTCCTCATCGAAGTCGCAGACGCCATTTCCATTGGTGTCCTCACAGGGCGTGATGGTGGCCCCATCTATGCAGAAGGTGTGCACCTGCTGCGCCCCGAAATTGCCGGATCCCGATCCGAGGACATTCCCATCGGAATCGGTCAACTCATACCAGCCTGGAGGCAGGTAGTGCATTCCATTCCCGAAGAGGTCGGTCACGGTCAATTCATAGCAGCCGTTGACGGCACAATTGCTCTCGGAAAGCAAGGTGCCTGCATAAGTGGCGTTGTCATAGTTGCTGCCGGACATCACCACCTCACCATTGTCGGTGTTTTCAATGGTCCATGCGATGCCGTAGGGCAAGGCATCGAACTGGATGGCCATTTCCAGAAAGTCGCCGTCTTGGACCTCGAATGCCACGGTCATGGTGTCATTCAATCCGTAGCCATCGTTGGTGATGTTGGTCCAGATGGTCAGTTCATGAGACCCTGCACCGGCAGACAAGGACGGAAGGAAAATCAGCTCATTGTCACCAGCGGGGATATTTCCGGTCCAATTGAAGATGTTCTCCACGCCTCCATCCAGGGAGAATTGGATGTCAACATCCGTCAGCGACTCACTTCCGAAATTCTGAAGGAACACCTCCGGAACGATGGTGGAGGCACAGCCGGATGCGAGGATGCCTTCGATGGAGCTGATGCCTCCATCCACCGCTGAAACGGGAATGGTGCCGTCGCTGGTGAGCAGCGATGAGCGGTAGTTCTCCAAAGAGTTGCGCATGCGGGTGCGCTGTCCCTCGGTGAACAGGTGCATGCACTGGTCACTCGAATAATCCATGAAATTCTCGACCATGGTCTCCGGGCAAGAAATGGGCGAGCAGCCCACGGAGCCGGTCGTCGGTGGCGTGTCGCACACCATGTCCCCCTGGGAAGCACAATTCGTTTCCGTGGCGCAGGTCACCGTCCCACTGAAAGTGTGGAGCAAACCGAGATAGTGTCCGATCTCGTGGGTCAAGGTCCGGTTCAGATCGAAATTCACGAAGAGGTCGTACTCATCTCCAACCCCGAATGCCTTGTGGTGGACGACGATTCCATCATGTATGCCGGATGTGGGCGGCAGATAAGCAAAACCCACTGGAGATGCTCCACCGTTGACCTTGTGCAGGACCCATACATTGATGTAGTCACTTTCGGGCCATTGACTGAGCCCTTTTACCGTGAGTTCGGTTGCAGGGTCCAAGAGGTCGTTCGTGACCATGCCCGTGCTTGCGAAGCTGGGAATGACAGCCGCGGCATTGGTGCGCGTGATGCCCGATGTAGGATTGCCATCGGGATCGCGGGATGCCAATTCGAAATCTATGTCGGTGTCTGCTCCACCGAACGCTCCCTGAAAGTCGGCGTTGAGCGCGTCGATGGCGCTGAGAATCTGGGACTCCGACAGGTTGGAGCCGGTGCCGATGGCATCACCGGCATGCATGATGTGCACGACGATGGGGAGGACATGGGTGGTGGTGGTCCGCATGGTGGAGCCTTGCATGTCCGCAAGGGCAGCTTCGAAAGCGAAGTAACTCCGGGCAAATGCGGAGTCCTCCATCAAGACCGCCTGAAGTTCGGCGGATTGACAACGGTCGTCCTGGGAGTACGCGGGAAAGGCCGCGGAGAGGGCAAGAAGAATGCTGAGGAAAGATGCCTGAAAACGCATGGTGGAACAGGTTGTTTGTCTCCCGTACTCCTGATTGCAAGTTCAGGTTTCAATTTTCACGAATAAACTGTCTTTGTCCTGTTTTTCAAACAGTTACAATAAAAACCAAGGGTTGTATAATCCATGGTTCAATCGAGAGATAAAAAGGGCGGAACCTCCATTTCAGGAAATTCCGCCCAATGCGAGGAAATTCTGGTGGAAATCAGTCCACAGGCTCCACCTCGAGGAGTTCCACCTTGAACACCAAGGTGGAGTTGGCTCCAATCACATCGCCCGTGGCACGCGGTCCATAGGCGAGATCGGATGGGATGTAGAAGGTGGTCTGGCCACCCTTCTTCATGGTCTGCAGGCCCTCTGTCCATCCGGAGATGACCTGGTTCAATCCGAAGGTGGCGGGTTGGCCGCGGTCGTAGCTGCTGTCAAAGACAGTGCCATCGATGAGGGTGCCGTGGTAGTGCACGGTCACACGGTCATTGGCATCGGGACTGGCACCGTCTCCTTCACGGTCCACCCGGTATTGAAGGCCGGATTCGGTCTCCACGACACCGTCCTTTCCCTTGTTTTCAGCGAGGAAGGCACGTCCAGCTTCAAGATTGGTTTCTCCGGCCTTGGCCTCCATGGCCTGCATGGTGTTGCGGACGAATTCATTGGCCTGATCAGGCGTCATGGCGGCATTCCCTGCTTGGACATCGGTGAATGCCTGTGCAATCTGGGCAGGCACATAATCCTTGATGCCTTGTCCTTGGACATTCGTGGCAAAGAGCACGCCGAGGGCGTAGCTCAGGGAGTCATTGTTGTTTTCCATGTTCGGATTGGGGGTGTTCTGGCCGTTGACGGAGCAACCAGTCCATGCCATGGGGGCAAGGACGAGGCTGACGGCGAGGGCCATCGTGTGAATCGGGTGGATGTTCATGGGGAATTGTGTTGTCGTGTAAACGTGAAGGTGGCGTCTCCGCTCAGCGCCGCATTGAAGCCATAACCGTCCTCATCAAAGGACCGGATGTCTTCGGGAGTATCGATGCGTTCCTGGATCAGATAGCGCGCCATGCGGCCGCGGGCCGTCTTGGCATAGGTGCCGATCATCTTGAAGGTCTCTCCGCGCTGTTCCTTGAATTGGACGTGGATGAACCTGTTCTTCAGGGGCGCGCGGTCGACGGCCTTGAAGTATTCCTGACTCGCCAGATTGATGATGGGGGCTTCATCTTCCTCCAGCGCCAAGTGCTCCGCGAGCACATCTCCCCAGAAGGCATAGAGACTGCCGTGACGGTCAGGGGCCCAACGGCCCCCCATTTCGAGGCGGTATTCCTTGATCAGGTCAAGTGGCCGCAGCAAGCCATACAAGCCGCTGATGATCCGGAGCTTGTCCTGGGCGTGGGCAAGGTCGCTGGCATTCCACCGCTCAGCGCCCAGGGCGCGGTATACCTCTCCGTGAAAGGCATACACCGCGGTACGCGCATTGCCCGGATGCACCGGGCCTCCCCATTCGGCATGCCGTTTGGCCGTTTCCTCCGCGAGCTCCCTACTGATGTCCATGGTCTTCATGAGCTCATCGGCCTCGAGGGCGGAGAGCGCCCCCATGAGCACCGCAGCTTGTGCGGCGAAGTCCGGTTGGCTCGCACCGGCATCCACGGGCAGAGCCTCATTCCTGAAAGTTTTGGCAGGGGAGAGCAAAATGCGCATGGGGCCGCAAAGCTAAAGCATGCGATGTGCGTCATGCCCTATTTTGCCGCCATGATTTCCAAGTCGTTCCCTGTCCTTTTTGCCTGTGCAGCCATTCTCATGAGCCCGGATTCACGGGCGCAGGATTGTCCGGATGGACAAAGCCCGTTTGAAATGAGGATCCACACGGATGGATGGGGGTACGAGCTGTACTGGGAACTGGTGCCGGAGGGAGAGGCCTGTGGCACCAATACGCTGTACTGGGGTGGCAATGCGGCCGGAGTCGGTTGCAGTGGCGACGGCACGGAAGGAGCCGAGGCGGGCTCCTATGCCTCGAATGCCACATTCATCATGGACACCCTGTGTGGCGTTCCCGGCGAGGTCCTGACCCTGCACCACGTGGACAGCTATGGGGATGGGGGCACCTATTTCGAGGTGTTCGCCGATGGTGTGCTGACCCACAGCTATGCCGGTACCGGAAGCGGGAATGTCTGGAATCTGGACCCTTTCGAACTGTTCGGCCCCGCTTACGACTCACCCTGTGGTGCCGTTGAGGTCGTGGTGGATGGGCCGATGGTCGTGGTGTCCAATGACAGCTGCACGGCGGCATATGGTGAGCCCGGGGGGCCCAATTTCCCCGGTGTGTACAGTTGCCAGATCAATGGGGCCTGGTGCGAAGGGGCCGTAACCGGCTCGGCCTGGTTGCAATTCACCGCCACCTCGGGCAACTGTCGTGTGAGCGCTTGCACGGACACCACGGATTTCGACACCCAGATTGCCCTCTGGAAGGCAGACGATTGTGGTGACTTCAGCACCTACAACTTGGTCGGTGCCAATGATGACCTGCCGGGTGGGTGCGGCCCAGGGGCCTATTATGCAAGTGCCTTGTGGACCGGTTGCCTAGACAGTGGGGCGACCTACCTCATCCAGGTCGACGGTTGGGCCGATGCGCGCGGCACGGCGGGCATCACCGTCGAAACGGATGGGCAACCAGAGGAATTCACGACCGTGACCGGAGGACTGGCCTGCGCCCTGGGCAAGGAGGGCGTACCCAACGGGACCATCGTTTTGAACCCCATCGGCGCAGGATCCGATTTCACCGCAGCATGGATTGGTCCGGATGGATTTTCGGCGGAGGGACAGCAGATTTCGGGATTGTACGGCGGTACCTACTCGGCCGTCATCGTTACCAACTGTGGGACCACCTTCACCCAGTCGGTGACCTTGACCGAGCCGGACCCCATCGTGCTGGACATCGATCTGACCCAACCGGGTTGTCCCGAGTTGCCGAATGGCGCAGCAGTCCTGGCAGCATCGGGAGGAACGGAGCCGTACACCATCAATTGGACAGGTCCGGCGGGCAACGTGGGAAGCGGCCCCATTGCCGAGGAACTTCAGGAAGGCAGCTATTCCGTGGTGCTTGAGGATGGCAACGGCTGCACACAGGAGCTGTCGTTCACCCTGGAAGCCCAGGATGACGCTTTCTCCTTCAGCATTGGAGCAGACACCACCATTTGTGAGGATGAGCAATTGATTCTGTCCGCACCGGCAGGCTTGGATTATCTCTGGAGCAATGGCAGCGTGGACCAGTTCATCATCGTCAATGGAGCTGAACTCGGACCGGGCACTTATCCCATCACGGTGGAAGCTTCGAATGAATACGGTTGCAGCCATGCCGACGCCATTTTCGTGACGGTTTTTGACTGCACATTGGGCATCGGAAATCTGGAGGGTGGTGATGGAGTCCGGGCTTTTCCGAACCCGGCTTCAACCGGTACTTCTTGGACGGTGGTCCTGGACCGCCCTGCATCGGATTGGGATGGCGCATGGAGTCTGTATGACCCTTTGGGACGGGAAGTGCGTTCGGGGCGTGCCGCCGTCTCGGCCACGGGCATGCGCATGGAAGTGGACGCCGCAGGATTGCCATCCGGGCACTACATGTGGCGTGCGGAAGGAACGGCGACGACCTTGCGCCTTCAATTGAACTGATGCATCCCGGTGGGATGAATGGAGGAAGACATGATTGACCTGCGCAGTGACACGGTGACCCGGCCCACCGAGGCCATGCTCAAGGCCATGATGGCGGCACCCACCGGAGATGACGTCTACGGAGAAGACCCGACGGTGAACCGTCTTCAGGACATGTTGGCGGAGCGGTTTGGTCACGAGGCCGGCCTGTTCTGTCCCTCCGGAACCATGGCTAACCAGATGGCCATCAATGTGCATGTGGCCCCCGGTGACGAAGTCATCTGCCACCGCCTCAGCCACATCTACAACTACGAGGGCGGAGGAATCGCGCGAAACAGCGGGGCAAGCGTCAGGTTGGTGGACACGCCGCGCGGTGTGATTTCTCCGGACATCATCCGTGCCGAGGTGAATCCAGCAGACAGTCACTTTGCACGCACAGGGCTGGTATGCGTGGAGGATACAGTAAATAAGGGAGGAGGTGCCGTTCAGGAGATCGACACGCTGGCCAAGGCATCGGCTGCCTCCCGGGATTTGGGGTTGCCCTTTCATCTGGATGGGGCCCGCGCATGGAATGCACTGCGCTGTACCGGAGAGGACTGGACCCGGTACGGCCGGATGTTCGACAGCATTTCCCTCTGCCTCTCCAAGGGTCTCGGTACACCGGCAGGGTCCGTATTGCTGGGTTCCCGGGATTTCATTGCCGAGGCGCACCGAAGTCGGAAAGTGATGGGAGGGGGAATGCGGCAAGTGGGCATTCTGGCTGCAGCCGGACTGCATGCGGTGGAGCATCACTTCGACCGCCTCGCGGAAGACCACGACCGGGCCCGCAGAATCGGAGACCTCCTTGAGGGGCATGCCGCCGTGGCGTCCGTGGCATCGGTGGACACCAACATCGTGATTGCCCAACTGGCCGAGGGTCGCGCGGCATCGGAATGTGTCGACGCACTTTCAGGACAAGGCATCCTGTGCTCGGCTTTCGGTCCTGACAAGGTGCGTTGGGTGACCCACCTCGATTTCGGGGAAGACGACCTCGACCGCGTACTGACTGCATTGCAGAACTGGCAATGAGCCTGAATTGAAGCCGTGCCGAAGGCTGGGAGCCGGGCCTTAATTTGCCGGCATGAACACGATTCGGAAGACCGCTGAACGAGCCCTCCTTCGCGGGTCCCTGATGCTCGCCTCCTGTCTTATCATCTCCAATGCCCAAGCGACCGAGGGCATGTGGATTCCCGCCCTGCTCAAAGCTGTGGAAGGGGACATGCAGGCCATGGGACTCAAGCTCACCGCCGAGGACATCTATTCCATCAACCGCAGCTCCCTGAAGGATGCCATCGTGCAGTTCGGTGGGGGATGCACGGCGAGTGTGATTTCCGACCAGGGGCTCTTGCTGACCAACCACCACTGCGGTTACGGACAGATCCAATCACACAGCAGTCTCGAGCGCGACATTCTCAAGGACGGCTTCTGGGCGATGAGCCTCGAGGAGGAACTGGTGAACCCGGGATTGACGGCCATGTTCATCGTGAGCATCGAGGATGTGACCGATTCGGTCCAGGCCGCGCGGGAAGCAGGCCAGGATGCGGAAAAGGCCATGAGGGATCGGCTCGCGGCAGCGGCCACGGAAGGCACCGACCACGATGCCGTCGTGCGCGATTTCCTGTATGGAAACCAGCAATTCCTGATCGTCACCCGCACATTCAAGGATGTTCGCCTCGTCGGCGCTCCTCCGAGTTCGATTGGGAAATTCGGAGGTGACACGGACAATTGGGTCTGGCCCCGGCATACAGGGGATTTTTCTCTGTTCCGTATCTACAGCGGTCCTGACGGTGCTCCTGCCGAACCATCGGATGACAACATTCCCTTGGATCCGGGACATCACCTGCCCGTTTCCATGCACGGGGTCGACGAAGGGGACTTCACCATGGTCTTCGGTTTTCCGGGCAGGACCGAACGGTACATTCCCTCGCAGCAGGTCGAGCATTTGATCGAGACACTCAATCCATCCCGCATTGCCATGCGCACGGCGAGTCTGGAAGTCATCAATGCCGCCATGCAGGAGGACGACGCCACGCGCATTGCGTATTCCGCGAAGCAGAGCCGGATCGCCAATGCATGGAAGAAGTGGATCGGGCAGAATGAAGGGTTGATCGACTTTGGTGCTGTGACCGAGAAACGGTTGGCCCAGGTTGAATTGGCCAGGGAGATCCGGAAGCAAGGGCTCGATGAATACACCACGGTGGTGGGCGACCTCTCCAAGGACTTCAATGCACTTAGGCCCTATCTCGAGGCGCGGTCCATGTTCATCGAGTGGTTCTACTATGGTCCCGAGTTGTTGCGCTGGGCATCGGAGGTGGGGGACATCCTCGCCATGGCCGGTGACAAGACCGTGCCCGACAGTGCATTCGACGCCCGGTCGGTAGAGGTGCTCGAGGCAGCAGAGGCATTCTATCCCGACTATCGTGCGGAGGTGGACCGGAAGGTCTTTGCCGCTGTCTTTCCCCTGTACATGCAGGCGATGCCGGACGGGTTTGCTCCCGACATCGCGATGGAGTCCTGGATTTCCGGCAAGGACGCCAGCACCATCGCGGATGATTTGTTCGAGGGGACCATCCTCGATGAAGGAGACCAATTCATGGCGATGCTCAAGGCACGGGACCGCAAGGGACTCAAGAAGCGGGCCAAGGACCCGCTCATTGAATGGGCCCGCCAAACGAGTGACAGCTATTGGGTGAAGGTCCGCAATGAATACGGCCGGCTGCAATCCGAGTTGAACGAGGACATGGGCCGCTACCTCAGGGCACTGTCTGAAATCTATCCGGACAGCACCTTCTGGCCGGATGCCAACAGCACGCTGCGGTTGACCTACGGACGCATGGAGGGGAGTCAGCCGCGCGATGCGGTCCGCTACAAGCCCTTCACTACGGCACAGGGCGTCCTCGACAAGTATGTCCCCGGGGATGCCGAATTCGATTTGCCCGAGGGCCTGATCGGCAAGCTGAAGCAGCGCGAGTACGGGCCCTACGCGGATGCCGAGGGAAACCTCAGGATCTGCTTCCTCGGGTCCAACCACACGACGGGGGGGAATTCGGGTTCTCCAGCAATCAATGCAACAGGAGACCTCGTCGGCCTGAACTTCGACCGCACGTGGGAGAGCACGATGAGCGATGTCCGTTTCGATGCGGACCGCTGCCGCAACATCATGGTGGACATTCGATATGTACTCTGGGTGACGGACATCTATGCGGGCGCCACCCACCTCGTGCAGGAGATGACCCTGACGGAGCGCGATCCCGAAGATGTCGGGCCGAATTGGCGCCCCTTCGGCACCGGCACAGGAATCGGCAGGGGGTATGAGCAGGATGAAGAGGAACTCAGGGAAGAGTTCCGTCGCCGCTCCATGGAGCGGATGCAGGAGCGCCGGCGCCGCATGGAGGCCGGAGGAAACTGATGCGGACGGGCTTCCTCAGCTGAGGAAGTAGATCACCGTGATGACGATGGCGAAGAGGAAAAGCGCCAGGACGACCGGTCCTCCGATTTCGTTTTGTTCGGCTTCGGAATGGTCGTGGTGGTCGTGGTCGTGTCCCATGGTGTTCTTGCGTCGGGTGCGGCATCAAAAATAAGCAACCCTTCCCGGCTCACAGACATTGGATCGGAACGAGGCAACCCTGTTTCCAACAGGCTCGTTGTTGGTGTAAATTGACCACATGCCGAATCGAACCTGCACCTTGGGCTTCCTGATCGCCTTCGTTCCGTTGTTCACGTTTGCACAGGATCCCTGCGAGGATGGTCAATATGCCTTTTCCGTTGTGATACAGCCGGATGCCTGGCCCTATGAAATGAGCTGGGAATTGACCAATGGGGCAGGGGACATGCTGCTCGAGGCCAATGTGGGCAATGCGAACGATACCCTGTTCTCCTTCTGCATCGATGCGGTCGATTGGGAAGACTGCATGGTGTTCACCATGAACGATACCTACGGGGATGGCCTGGTGGGAGACGCCTTCTATCAGGTCTGGTTGGACGGTGAGCAACTCGTACAGGGCAGTGGCAACTACGGTTACGGACAGAGCCACGCCATCGACTGTCCCCCGGGTTGGACGTGCAATGAGGCCATCGACCTCGCGCTGGGAGACGATCCGATGGAGGTGACGGCACAAGAGAACATCCAATGGTGGACCTTCACACCGGAAGCGAACGGCATGTATGCATTGTCGAGCTGTGGTTCCGGCTGTGACACGCGGCTTTGGATCTACGACTACTGCAACATGAACAACTTCGACGACACCAATGAGGGGTCGATTTACTTTGATGACAATCAGGGAGGTTGTGGGGACAATGCGGAAAGCGCCCATCTGACCGTGCTGCTGGAAGGTGGCGTCACCTATTGGGTTCGTTTTGCCGACATCACGGGAGGTTGTGACGGATTCGATTGGACCCTGTCATATGTGGGCCCACCGGAAGGTTGCACAGATTCAGAAGCCTGCAATTACAACCCTGCGGCGGAGGTCGACAATGGAAGCTGCGTCTATCCCGGAGATCCCTTGTGCACGGGCCCGGACCTGCTGGTGGTGGAGAGTGCGATCGAGAACAGCCTGCAGGCCGAGACCATGATGGTCGATGAGAACAACTGCTACATCACGGAGGGCTGCCTGAACGGATACGGTGAGCGCGAACTGGTCCGCTTCACGACACACATCAAGAACATCGGGGACATCGATTACTACATCGGCACCACTTCCGCTACGGACTCCACCCAGCAGTTCGAATGGGGCGATTGTCACAACCACTGGCATTACGAGGGATACGCCAAGTATGACCTCTTTACGATGGACGGGCAGATGTTGCCCATCGGCTTCAAGAACGGCTTCTGTGTGATGGACCTGGAGTGCAGCGATGGCGGCACATTCCAGTACGGTTGCAGCAACATGGGCATCTCCGCCCACTGCGGTGACATCTACGGAGCAGGCCTGTCGTGTCAGTGGATTGATGTAACCGGCATTGCGGACGGCATCTACCATCTGGTCGTGAGGGTCAATTGGGACTACAGCCCGGATGCCTTGGGGCGCCAGGAGAACAGCTACGAAAACAACTGGGGCGTGGTCTGCATCCAGATGGACCGCAGCTCCGGCGAATTGGAGGTGGAGGTCTGGGACGATTGTCCCCAGCTCGTGGACTGTGAAGGCACGCCGTATGGTACGCAGCAGATGGACTGCACCGGTGAATGCGGCGGCACGGCATTGATGGGCGATCTGGACGCCGATGCGGACCAGGACCTGACGGATGCCGAAGCATATGTGGACGGCATCCTGGGCAATGACCTCGAGCCGCTCGCATGCAACGACCTGGATCAGGACGGCGAGCTTACGGTCTCCGATGCCGCCCTGATGGCGCGCTGCCAGTTCTGGGACGTCGCCCACAGTCATCCGGACAGCAGTGGGTTCCACGACAAGTGTCAATTCCCCGCGCCACACATTGTCAATCCATACGACAGCGTTTGGTTCACGTTGGGAGAGGTCAACTGGGAACAGGGGTTCTTTGACGTGAACGTCCTCAACCCGCACAACCGGATCCTGGGTTACCAATTCGACGTGAGCTGCGGCATTCAGCAGGTGGTCAGTCTGGTGGATCCCCTGGAGTACATGATCCAGCCCGAGTTCGCCCTCGGAGGCCATACCATCATCGGACTCAGTTATGAAAACGCTTCCATGCCGAAGCATTACGAGTGGTCACCCCTGTGCCGGATCTATTGGACGCAGGCCCCGGAGGCTGAACTCTGCATCCAAGGCATCACCGAAGTGGTCAACAGCATGTACCAGAATGCCGTACCCTACCTCGTGAACCCCTGTGCCACGACCAGCGGAATGGGCGGAGTGTGGGCCGGTGCTTCATTGAAGGTCAGTCCCAATCCGGTGCAGGCCGGTGAGGGTTTGTGGTTGTCATTCGCAGGAGGCGATCTGACCGGCGCGGAAGTACGTTGGTTGGATCTGACCGGTCGTATCCTGGACAGGACCAGATGGGCCGGAGGTGAGCGTTTCCTGCTGGGGACCGAAGGCCGTGCGGCAGGGAGTTACCTGATCCAGGTGGTGGATTCCCGGAGAGGGGACGACCTTCTGCACACCCTGCGGGTCACCGTGCGCTGACTGTCGGCTTTCGAACCTGACCAGCCGACAACGTGTTGGCCGTCACCGCGGCCAGCACCACGACGATGCCGACGAGTGACCAACCCGTGATCCGTTCATCGAACAGGGTCCACGCGAGGATGAGCGCGAGGATGGCCCCGAAATATTTGAACGGCATGACACGCGCCGCATCCTCGAGGTGAAGCGCCTTGGTCATGGCCACCTGGGCTACGAGCGACAATACCCCGATGCCGACGGCCATGCCCCACTGTGTGGCCGTCATCGGATGCCAGACCGTGGCGCTCCAGCTGCCCATGATGGGGGTGGCGATCATGTGGAACCACGTGACGACGCCCACCGCGCTGTCGGATTCGCGGCATTTGATGGTGGCGAGGTAGGCCACGGCTGCCCCGAAGGCGCTGCCCATGCCCATGAGCAGATAGAGCCACGACACCCTGGGGTCGAATCCCTTCACCATCAGGATGCCCCCGAACGCCGCGGCGAAATACAGCCAGCGGTGCGGTTTGATGCGCTGCCCATCGAAGGCGATGGCGAGCAGCACGGTGAAGATGGGCGACAGGTATTGAATGACGGTCGCGCTCGCAAGGGGGATGTGCCGGATGGTGTGGAAGAAGAGGGTCAGGGCCACCATGCCGGTAAAGCCCCGGATGAACAGCCACTTTCGGTTGTGTCCCAAGAGCGGTTCCCCCTTTCGCCAGAGCCAGAAGACGCACAGCACCAGACTGACGGCACTCCGGAGGAAAACAAGCTGGGGCGTGGGCAGGATGGCCAATGCCTTGACCAATAGATTGGCGGAGGTGTAGAGCACCACCGACTGGAGCATGAAGATGAGCCCGCGCGACATCCGGCGCGAAGGTCGGTGGAATCAGCGCACGGGCCGCAGGCGCACCGCCAACTTCCACCCGAGCCACCCCATGGGCAGGTACCCCGCAATGTCGAGGACGAGGAAACCGATGGGCTGCCCGGGCAGCATGAAGGCGTTGGCGATACCTCCGATGAGGACGAATCCGGCCACGATCATGGGCACCCGCAGGCTCCGATTGGCGGCGAGAAGTCCCGCCACGAGGGCACCGCAAAAGGCGCCGTTCCAGTGTGCAAGCAGCGGGCCGGCCATGTGGATGGGCTCCAGGGTCTCGAAATAGGCCCGCCAGACGGCCTGCATGGCTTCCTGATCCGCAGAAGGATCGTAGGCGGGGGCAGTGGGCGCACCGAACAGTAGACCCAACGGCATCAGCAGAAGGCCATTGGCTGGCATGCTGGCGAAGGCGCCGACGACACCCGCGAGAATGTTGCGAAGGGTGGGGTTCATGGCATGGGAGGTTCGTCCAAGATAGTTGGGGGACTTAGAAGGGCAAGGGGGTGGCTGTCTCGAGGATGTGGTCTTCATAGCCATGTTGCATCCGCCGGGTGATGGATCCCTTGTCTCCACCCGCGATTCGCCGACCATCCACCTCGGTCACATGGGCCAGGGCACCCATCGTCCCGGTGGTGAATGCCTCCTCTGCGGTATACAGCTCGGTCAGCGAGAGGTCGGCTTCCCTTGCTTCTATGCCCAGCCGGGAGGCCATATCCAGGACGAATTGCCGGGTCAGTCCCGGAAGGCAGGCGTGGGCAAAAGGGGTCAGCAATACCCCCTTGCGGACCACGAAGAGGTTGGTTGCATTGGTCTCGGCAAGGAACCCCCGGTCATCCAGCATGACCGCGTCATCCGCTCCGGCCACATTGGCGTCGATTTTCGCCAGGATGTTGTTGAGCAGGTTGTTGTGGTGGATGTGGCTGTCGAGGAATTGCGGGCTGTTGCGCCGGATGGCGCTGGTGACCAGCCGGATGCCTTCATCGCCGTAGACCATGCCTTTGTACTCGGGCAGGATGATCAGGGTCGGACCGTGCACATTGAGCCTCGGGTCCATCCCGCTGGTCGATTTCCGGCCCCGGGACAGGGTGATGCGGCAATGGACACCGTCCCGCATGCCATTGGCCTCGAGGGTCTGGAAAATGGCATCGCGCAGGGCGTCCCGGGAGGGAATGTCGGTGAAGGCGAGGGCGTGGGCCGAGTCGACAAGCCGATCCAGATGCGGCTCGAGCTGGATGGCATGGCCATCGGTGATCCGAAGGCCCTCCCAGACGGCATCGCCCCCTTGGACCACACTGTCCAGGACGTGGACGTGGGCAGCTTCGCGGGGGACAAGTCCATTGACCCAGCACTGGGTGCCGGCATTGCGGGGATCGGGTTGATTGAATCTGGCCATCAGATTGCGCGTTCGAGAAGGTGTTGGTATGCCCCGGTGCAGGCTGCATGAAGGTCGTCAAGATGGTCAGGAACCACGGGCGTAATCTGTGGGCGGGCTTCCCATCCCGTGGAGGCATGGACCCCCGAGTACCACCAGGGTGCCCATGGTCCGTCCTCTTCACGGGGTCCGGCTTTCCAATGGAGGATGGCGGGATCCCAAGTGAGCCCAAGACGGTCGCAAAGGGTGCGCAACAGGGATTCCGGATTTTCCTGAAGGCGGTCGCTGCAGACCACCACGGGCGGGTTGCCCTCGGATTCCATCTGTTTGGCGAGTTCCATCTGGTGCACGTAGCACAGGTCGCGCATCAGCGGCCGGTCGATGTGTGCCCCATAGGAGGCCATGACCGCAGCGGGGTTTCGAAAGAGGATGACATGCCGGTGGTCCCGAAACGAGGACCATGGAAGGCCGAGCGTGTGGTTGGCGATGTGCTTGCAGAAGAGCACGCGATCCCCTGTGGCTTCCTCTGGTGTGGGGGCCATGAAGGCCAGCGCAGCTTCCGGTGTCGATGGGCGTTGGGCCAGGGTCACTTCCCGACATGGTCGCTCCGCTCCCGTGTGGATGAGGAAATGACCATACAACGGCTCATCGAGCACCCGGGTGTCGCTCCGTTGGGCGAAGCTGTACATGAGCGCGGTACTCATGGAGCGTGGGCCGGACCACAGCGAAATGACCATGGGTCACATATTGCGGCGATAGGCCCCGCCGACCTCGAACATGGCGTCGGTCAATTGACCGAGGGAGCAGGTCTTTACGGCCTCCATGAGTGCCACGAACAGGTTGTCGTGCGCCACAGCGGCGGCCTTGACCTGGGCCATGTCCGCTTCGGCCCGCTGGGCGTGGGCCCCGTGGAGGGCGTTCAGCCCATCAATCTGTTGCTGCTTCTCCTCGGGGGTAGCGCGGATGACTTCTCCGGGGACCAGGGTAGGGGAGCCTTCCTTGGAGAGGTAGGTGTTGACCCCGATGATGGGATACTCGCCGGTATGCTTCAGTGTCTCGTAGTGGAGTGACTCCTCCTGGATGCGGCTTCGCTGGTACATGGTTTCCATGGCACCGAGTACACCGCCCCGTTCGGTGATCCGGTCGAATTCGTCCATCACGGCATCCTCAACGAGATCGGTCAATTCCTCAATGATGAAGGAGCCTTGGAGCGGATTCTCATTCTTGGCCAGGCCCAGTTCCCGATTGATGATGAGCTGGATGGCGATGGCCCGGCGGACGCTGGATTCGGTTGGCGTCGTGATGGCCTCGTCAAAGGCATTCGTGTGCAGCGAATTGCAGTTGTCGTAGATGGCGTAGAGTGCCTGCAACGTGGTCCGGATGTCATTGAAGTCGATCTCCTGGGCGTGCAGGGACCGTCCGCTCGTCTGAATGTGGTACTTGAGCTTCTGGGCCCGTTCGTCCGCCCCGTATTTCCGGTCGAGGGCCTTGGCCCAGATGCGCCGCGCCACCCGGCCGATGACCGCGTACTCCGGGTCGATGCCATTGGAGAAGAAGAAACTGAGGTTGGGCCCGAACGCATTGATGTCCATGCCCCGGCTGAGATAGTACTCCACATAGGTGAAGCCATTCGCGAGGGTGAAGGCGAGCTGCGTGATCGGGTTTGCTCCTGCCTCGGCGATGTGGTAACCGCTGATGGAGACGGAGTAGAAGTTCCGGACGTGCCGGTCGATGAAGTAGGCCTGGACATCGCCCATCAGGCGGAGGGCAAATTCCGTGGAGAAGATGCAGGTGTTCTGGGCCTGGTCTTCCTTCAGGATGTCGGCTTGTACGGTGCCGCGTACCTGGGACAGGGCCTCGGTGGCCAGCCGGGCGTACGTGGCCTGATCGAGGACCTCGTCGCCCGTGCAGCCAAGAAGCAGGAGCCCCAAGCCATCATTGCCTTCCGGAAGGTCTCCCCGGTAGACGGGGCGGGCGAGCCCCTGATCGTCCCAACGCGCCTTCAGCACGTTCTCTACCTCGGCTTCGAGGCCATGTTCGCGGATGTGCTTTTCGCAACGCTGGTCAATCGCGGCATTCAGGAAGAAGGCGAGCACCATGGGTGCCGGTCCATTGATGGTCATGGACACGCTGGTGGATGGATCGCACAGATCAAACCCGCTGTACAGACGCTTGGCATCGTCGAGGCAACAGACACTGACTCCTGAATTGCCCACTTTGCCGTGGATGTCCGGGCGCAGGTCAGGGTCCCTGCCGTAAAGCGTGACCGAGTCAAATGCGGTGGAGAGCCTTTTGGCAGGCATGTCCCCGGAAACGTAGTGGAACCGTCGGTTCGTCCGCTCCGGACCGCCTTCGCCGGCAAACATCCGGGTGGGGTCCTCGCCTTCCCGCTTGAACGGGTAGATGCCCGCAGTGAAGGGGAAGTGACCGGGCAGGTTCTCCTGAAGCCCCCAACGGAGCAAGTCTTTCCAACCTTGGAGACGCGGCACGCTGATCTTCGGGATGTCCTTGTGGCTGAGACTCTTGGTCGTGGTCGGAATGCGGATTTCCTTGCCGCGCACCTCGAAGATGTAGTCCTCGGCCTGGTAGCGGGCGGCTTCCTCGGGCCAGGATTCGAGCCAATGCAGATTGCGCGGATCGAGGTCCCGGGCAAGGCTGTTCGCCTTACCGGACACGGCCTCGGCCGCGGGGCCCTCCCCGAGTTCGGCCTTGGCGGTGCGAAGGGCCTGAAGCCGTCCCGCGACGTCGGCTTGGGCGTCGACCCACGCGTTGTAGCTGCGGACGCTGTCCGCAATCTCGCTCAGATAGCGGGTGCGCTTGGGCGGAATCACGTGCACCTTCTCACTGTCCCCGGCTTCCGCACAGAATGTGCTCGACAAGGCGGCTCCGGTCTTTTCCGCGAGTGCATTCATCAGCGTCCGGTAGAGGCGATGGGTGCCGGGATCATTGAACTGGGAGGCAATGGTGCCGAAGATGGGCAGGCTGTCATCCTGCGCCTCCCAGAGGTCATGGTTGCGCTTGTATTGCTTGCGCACGTCGCGGAGGGCATCGGCGCCTCCGCGCTTGTCGAATTTGTTGATGGCGACCACATCCGCGAAGTCGAGCATGTCGATCTTCTCCAGCTGGGTTGCGGCTCCGAATTCCGGGGTCATCACGTACAGCGCGACATTGCTGTGGTCCATGATCTCCGTATCGCTCTGGCCGATGCCGGAGGTTTCGAGAACGATGAGGTCGAAGCCTGCAGCCTTGAGAATGCACAGCGCATCACCCACGTGGCGGCTCAGGGCGAGGTTGGATTGGCGTGTGGCCAAGGACCGCATGTACACACGGCCCGATGCGATGGCGTTCATCCGAATGCGGTCGCCGAGGAGCGCTCCACCCGTTTTGCGCTTGGACGGGTCTACCGAGACAATGGCCATGCGCTTGTCTTCGAAGTCGAGCAGAAAGCGCCGGACCAATTCGTCCACGAGGGAGCTTTTGCCAGCGCCGCCCGTACCCGTGATGCCGAGTACGGGAACGGTCGCCGAGGCCGCCCCGGTCCGGATGCCGTCGAGGATGCCGGAGTAGGCTTCCGCTCCGACTTCTGCGGCGGTGATGAGTCGGGCCAGATCACCGGGCGCCTTCTTTTCCAGGCGGTCGGCTTCTCCCGATGGTTCCACTACCACCGGGAAATCGCACCGCCGGATGACGTCGTCAATCATGCCCTGCAGGCCCATCTCCCGGCCGTCGTCGGGATGATAGATGCGTTCGATGCCGTAATCGTGGAGCTCGGCGATTTCTTCGGGAAGGATGGTGCCGCCCCCGCCGCCGAAGATCCGGATGTGCCCGGCCCCGCGCTCATCGAGCAGGTCCTTCATGTATTTGAAGTACTCCATGTGTCCCCCTTGGTAAGAGGTCATGGCGATGGCCTGCGCGTCCTCCTCGATGGCGCAGTTCACCACCTCATCTACCGAGCGGTCGTGGCCCAGGTGGATGATCTCACAACCGGAACGCTGCAGGATGCGCCGCATGATGTTGATGGCGGCATCGTGGCCATCGAACAGGGAAGCGGCGGTGACGATGCGAATCGGGTGGCCCGATCGCGTGGCCGCAGGCGTAGGGGTGTCTTTCGGTTGAGAGGATTCCATGCGCGTTTCAATGGAGCAGGGTAAAGTTAGCCCAGCCCGTGAGGCCACGCGGGATTTCCGGCCTGTCCTTCAGAAGGATTATTGACAGGGATCTCCGAACAGGCTGAGCATGATCAGGAGGTCATTGACCCCCACGACGCCATCCTCGTCCACATCGGCCGGACCACATGCCACATCGCACCCGAACACCCCAAGGGCAACCAGCAGGTCACCCACATCGCGGATGCCATTGTCGTTGACGTCGCCCAGGCAGAATGTGCCGGGAATCACACAGCCCGTGGAGACGGTAGCCACATTGTGCCGGTCATGGTTCGTGACTTCCGAGACGTCCAGAAGGCATATTTCTTCTGCGGCATCCGTGAAATGGATCCGCACCAATGGCTGGGGCAAGCTGCTCTTGTGGATCAGGCTGTCCTCCAGGGCGACTCCGAAGGCAAGTCCGTTCGAACCCAGGTGGAAGTAGTGCTGGTATCCGGTCGTGTCGAACAGGGGCATCATCTCCGTGAATGTGGCCCCTTCAAGTTGGATGGACCAGGCACTGAGCCAGGTCTGGGGATTGTGGACATACACGTCCACGAAACTGGAGTCCTCGTGCGGGAAGGTCAAGGAGAAGGCGACTTCTTCATCCGGCACGAGCAGGGGCCCGTTCCAATCGCAATGGTCCTCGACACCGTTGTCTCCCAAGTGGTTGTGTCCAAGGTGCGCGCAGTCAGCAGCGAGGGCGATGTCCGTGACACTGATTTCGCCGTCTCCGTCCAGATCGACACAGGGGGCAGAGGTGGCCACTCCGTCGATGACGAGGTCAGCATAGAGGAGCGGGTCGTCCGCGTCCACTTCGCCGTCCTGATCGAGGTCTCCCTTCACGAGGAAGCCCGGGCAATTCCCGGCGCAGTCCGGCTCTTCACTGCCGAAGGGATGTCCGAGACAGTCCACCGGTACCGGACAATCCTCATACTTGGCAAAGTTGATGGCGGACCCGCTGGAGTTGCGCTCGAAGGAGAAACAGACGGCGACGGCATTGTTCGCGTAATTCAGCTCGTAGCTGCCGTTCGCGTCCGGACTGTAGTCCCAGTTCACGCGGATGACGAGGGTGTAGTCACCTGCCGGAAGATCCGTGATGTCCACCCACTGGCAATCGAGGAACCGGGAATAGACATCCTGACACCCGGCCGTGATGCCCATGTTGGAGCAGGTGTACTTCTGGGGGCCACCGCCATAATTGCAGGAGCCGAGATCGAGCACGCAGAAGCCGTTCTTGAATCCAATCGTGGGCAGGGGAGATCCGGAGCCGTCGAACAGGGCGTATTCAGCGTAGCCCTCATAGTGGTAGTGGTTGTGGCAGGCATCCCACTCGAATTGGTCGGGCTGCGCGGATGGGGCACCAATGAAATAGTCCTCCGTACCGACGTTGGCGATTTCCGTATCGAACCGCACGATTTCCCGGGTTCCGTAGCCTTGGATGCACCCCTCGTCGATCATGCACGCATCGCTGTTGCTCTCGGTGGTCATCTCGAGCGTGCTGTATGCGCGGGGTCCATTGATGATGAGGTCTGGACCGATGTTGGGACATTCCGGATCGCCCGCAAGGAAACAAGTGTCGGGTGTGGTGGCGATGGGCAGATAGTTGCATGCTTCGATGTTCATGCAACCGGGAATTCCTCCGAGGTATCCCGCTTCGAAAGGCACGCCCGAAGCACCACCGTTGCAATCGCCGTCGCCTTCAATCCGAATGTAGATGGTCTCACCGGCAATCAGGACCGGGGTCACTTCACTTTCAAGTCCACAGTCGTCATCGGACATGGTGATGAAGGCTTCGGAAGACGATTCGAACACCGCCATGTCGCAGTAATCATACAAGTGGATGCGGGTGTCGCAACCGGTCAGACCACAGGTGGCGAAACGGTATTGCCCAGTGGTGTCCACTTGCAGGATGTACCAGGAATCTGCCATTGGGGCAACGAACGATTGGATTCCACTCTCGGGGTCGAGTGCCAACGCAAGGGCATCGTCACAGCTGCTGCCCGGAGGACAGCCCGCCAAGGTCAACTGGGCGGCATCGAAGTGCTCCCCATCCCTCAGCGTGACACCGTCATAGCGAATCTGGTAAGTCCCACCGATGGAGAATCCATCGCCCCCCGCGTCGTACATCCAGACCGACAGGCATCCTTCGGGTACGCATACATCCAGTCCCTCGACGCCACCTTCGTGCAGGGTGTCCCCTGCGGCATCGATGATGGCGAAGGACGTTTCCTGGGGGAAAGCATCCGGTGTGATCTCGATTTCCAATCTGTGCAGGTTCTCCCCGACATTGATCTGGGCCATGTAGGTGGAGGTACCACCACCTCCGTCTCCGACCATCAGCGTCACATCGTAGTTGCCCGGGGTGTCCCAGGTGACTTCGGGCGAGGACTCCGTGCTGATGGCGGGATCCCCCGCCTCGAAGGTCCAAGCGTAGGTGACCACATTGCCAAGACTCACATCGCTGAAGGTGACGACCTCGGGGAGCCCACAGGTGGAGGTCCATGTAAAGCCGGCCGACAACGGGGGGTAGATGCAGCTGCCATCATCCGCCATGGCACAGGCATCAAAATTCAGTGCGGCCGGGTCGATGCAACCGGGAGCGTCTCCTTCGCTGCACAATCCAATGAGGTCCAATGCAATGGTGTAATTGCTGGACGCACCGCTCGTCCATGCATTCATCACTTCGATCAGCCAGCAACCCGAACCGGCGAGCCCATAAGTCGCCAATGGGCCTATGGAAGCTGTGAAATTCCCGTCGGCAGTGGTATTCCAGGAGGAAGGCCAGCTACCGGCATCCACATAGCCGAAGTCGGTGTTGTATCCGCCTACTTCAATCCGGTTGCCATTCGGAGCAGTGATGGCCAATGCCATGTCGCCTGCCCAATTGCTGCCGGGCGCGACGATGTCGAGACTGATGTCGAATGACTGGAGGTCGCAACCGGCCGTGACTTCGAAGCCGGCAGTCTCACTTCCGGCCAAGGCTCCGGCCCAAGTCACTTGCAAGGTGTCCTGGGCGTTCACCACGAGGGAAGAGCAGAAAAGCAAGGCCAGCAGGGCTGGAATCTGGTGAAGGGTCAAGCCACGGAAACGCATAATCAGTAATTTAATACAATCAAGGCAATTCGCCTGCCCTGTTGGCCGCAAAGCGGAACAATTCGACCTGTCTGACCAGGTTCAGGCGGATGTTGTCCCAGAAGAGATTGTAGTCGGCCACGTGCCAGTTCTTCATGGCAAACATCCCGGCTCCGAGCACACGGAGCGGTTTGATCCACAACATGCCATCGTGAAGCGCTCCTGAGAGCGCCCCTTTGTGCCTCAGTTTGAACCCCCTCGTGATGATGCCTTCGTGGGCATCCCAGTGGTTCCATTGTCCTTCCTCCGGAGTCCACAGGATGGGGTGCACCATTCGGATTCCATCCATGTGCGTCTCGTGGAATTCCGGGACGAAAGACTCTGCAAACGTCATCCATGCATGGATGGCACCGACATGGGCTTCCCGGTCAGCGAAGGGGATGTGCTTCAGGCTGTCTCCCGGTATTGGATATCCCGGGAGGTAAGCGCACACGAGGCGGGGCTGAAGTGCGGTGCCGTCGAAGAACTCCTGGAGCAGGCGCCACCCATGGTGGGAGCCCTGGCTGTGTCCGGCGATGATGATGCCCGTGCCTGGATCGAGCTGGTGGATGAAATGCATGAACGCCTTCCGGACATCCGAATAGGCGAGTTCCAATGCGGCCCGACTGTCCGCACCCCTCAGGAAGAAAGTCCGCAGATGGGCTTGGCGATACCTGGGGGCGGTCACGCGACCGACCGCACGGAACAGGCTCGCCTGGTGACGCAATGGCCACTCATCCGTGATGGCAGAGATTTCGGGGTCATTCCATGCCGCATTCCATCCGACCCCGAGGCCCCTGAATGTCGTAGGATGGATGAAAAACGTATGCACCGGTTGCGGGTGCTGGCCAGGTGACACCGGCACGGCAGGCACCTTGGCAGGCCAGTCCCGGATCGGGTCATGCAGCGGATGCTTGGCCCAGGCCTCAGGCAGGGCGTACTCCGGGACCGGAGGAGGGGTGAAGGAGGCGAAGGGGCCCGGATGCTCCGTCTTGTCCCTATGGTCACTTCCAAAAATCATGGCCTTTTCGTGATGGCTGTTGTCCTGTTGCCTTTGTCCGTTTGGAACCCGTCCAAATCCCATCCGGTTGCGCGGGGAAGGCGGTTCCAAAGTTCAGGCACGGAGGCCACCAGTTCAACACGGCCTCCTTCCGGGTGGTCAAAGGAGAATTCCAGAGCATGGAGCAACAGTCCCGGAGTACCGACATGGGATGCAAATGCCCTGTTCTGGGGTTTGTCACCGTGCTGTGAATCTCCAATGATGGGGTGTCTGAAGTGCCGCATGTGGAGCCGGATCTGGTGGTATCGACCTGTATGGGGAGTACACTTCATCAAGGTGAACCGCGCGCTCGGGTAGCGCGAGACGGCATAGGGAAGCTCGCAGGACTGCAGTGGTTGGAACGAGGTGCGCGCCAAACGCGGGGGACCGGTCATCCCCTTGGGCAGCGGCTTGCCGATGCAACCCGGGTGGTGCACATGACCGCGAACGATGCACAGGTATTCCTTGCTCGTCTGTCTTTGTTCGAATTGGCGCTTGCAGCAGTTGATGGCTTCGGAATCCTTGCCGAAAACGATGACGCCGCTGGTCGGCTTGTCCAAGCGGTGGACCGGGTCAAGTCGTCCTTCATGGTGCCCCTTGAGCAGGTCTCTGAGGTTCTCGGTCTCATGGGCATCGATGGGGGTCCGATGCACCAGCAGCCCCGGGGGTTTGTTCACCGCCAGGTAGCGTTCATCCTCGAAAAGCAACCGAATCTCTCCTGTGCGCGATAATCCAATGGGAACTGCCGGCATCAATTGCATTAATTTGCGCGACCCTCCGGGGGAGTGCCGTCATTGAATTTCGGCGCAAAGTACCGGACCAATAGCCATGGGAGCACATCGCAGTATCCTCTTACTCACACTTCTACTCGGGTTGAGCATCGGGAAGAAGTCCACAGCCCAATTGAATTTCGATCTCGAGGTCGACGTCGTCCTCGATACCGTGCTGTACGACGGTTTGGGTGAAATCCCCGCCGGTCAGCGTCGGTATCGTCTTTACGCGGTCCTGCCCGACGAAGATTTCCTCGTGTTGGGCCTCGCCGCGGACGCAGCCAGCGTCCCCGAGATTCCGGGGTTTGGATTCAATGCGGATTGCGGATGCTACAATTACACTTCGGACCTTGTGCCCAACGGCTACAACAGCGGTGCAAGCGTGGTGGGCGCCTTCATCGGCATTGATGAGGAGCTGGCATATGACACATGGTGGACCACCCACATTTCACAGGCGACACCCGGGGTCACCGTTTTCGAGCCGCCAGGAACGTTTCCTGCAGGCTTCAACAGCTGCGGTCAGGAAGTGACACAGGGTGCACTGCTGGTGACTGCTGCGGACCCGGTGCACAATACGGTCACGGACGGCAGGGTACTCATCGGGCAGATCACGACCTGTTCCAATTTCGAATTCACCGCATGCGTGGCGATGCAACCTGGTCTCGGTGAAGACGTCGTGACCTATTGCACGGATGGATACGTTCCAGTGGAGGATTTCTGCACACCCATGGAGAATCCCACCCACATGGTGATGGAGGAGATTGATTGTTTCGGTGAGACCGCCACGGTCCAGGTGTTGCCCAACGATCCGGCATCACCTTTCAATGCTACGGTGGAATACAGCCTGCTTCAATTCACCGGCACGGACACCATCCTCGTTCAACAACAGGTCGGTGATCCGGTCTTCACCGGGATTTCAGACGGCAACTACTTCATCGCGTTGGTGGACACGGCCCAGACTGTGGCTTTTTCCTCCAATACCTGTCGCGACACCACAGGGGTTTTTGCCTTCCTCTCCCCGGATGAGATCCAGTTGGAAGCCACCCTGACCCAGGACAACCTCTGCGGGGACGAGGATGTGGCGACCATCTGCTTTACGGCTGAAGGGGGCACAGGGGGATTGGTCACACAGGCTTCCAATGCACTGGGCCTGAACCTCGACCCCAATGCCAGCGATTGTTTTGGCCCATTGTCCTGCTTTGCGGGTGACGGCGATTACACGGTCACGGTGACGGACCAGGTGGGCTGTTCCACCGATACGACCCTGACCATTTCCTGTCCAGAGCCGTTCTTCTTCGATGTGTCGTCCACTGAAGTGAGCTGCACGGGTTACAGCGATGCCTCTCTCAGTGCCTCAGCAGCAGGAGGGACGGGCAACGTGACATTCGAGGTTCCGGAAATCAATGTGACCATCGAGTTCGACGGGAGCATCGACTTCGAGCAGGACAGTCTGCCGAGCGGCACGTACAATTTCACCATCATGGATGAGAATGGGTGCACCTACACCGAGGCGCTCGTCATCGAGGAGCCCGACGGCCTGCAGGTGGAATACGCCGTAACCGATGTGGACTGTGCCGGCGATTGCAATGGTCTGATTCTGGCGGACATTGAGGGTGGAGAGTTGCCCTACATCATCACGGTGACGGGGGTGGATGGAGAAGACGCGAATCCCGGCCAACTCTGCCCGGGCACTTACGTGCACATCACCGAGGATGGCAACGAATGCCTGGTCACCGACACCATCAGCATCATCGGTCCGGATACCATTCTCTTCACTTTCAATGTCTCAAATGTGCCCTGCAGTGGTGCGAGCGGCGGACAGATTTGCGTGGACAACCTCGAAGGGGGAACCGGTGTGCTGACAGCACAATTGGTTCCACTGCCCACCGGCAGTCAGGAAGGCAACTGTTTCAATGTCCCCGCAGGCGGATACGATCTCCTCGTTCAGGATGAGCTCGGTTGTACCAGTGAGTTCGTTGAAGTGGTGGTGGAAGAGCCGGCTCCAATCCAGATCATCCCCTCGATCACCCCGATCTCATGCACCGGATCCGGAGATGGTGTCCTCGTGGTCAATGCCCTTGGAGGCAGCGGGACGTTGGAGCTCCTTGCCCCATTCGTCATCCAGAGCCTGCCGGACACCCTGTTCAACCTCGGGCCCGATTCGCTGATGCTCGTGGTCGGGGATACGCTGGGATGCATCGACAGTCTGGAGATCGGCATACCTGAACCTGATCTCGTCGACCTCGACATCCTGACTACGGTATTTCCTGAATGTGGGGGTGACTGCACCGGAGGAATCGAGGTGGCCATCGAAGGAGGAACAGGCGTATTGACCTTGTATGAAGGCAATGTGTCGGACTCCACCAACGTGGTTCCAAGTGGTCTTGTCAACCTCTGTGCCGGCGTATATCCGCTCTATCTGAGTGACGAGAATGGATGCTTGGACTCCGCCACGGTGGAGATCGGCGAACCCGACCCGTTGATCTTCGACATCACCGTCCAGAATGTGACCTGCACCGGAATGGATGATGGTGTGGCCATCATCGGAACGGTGGGTGGTTCTGGTGAGACGGCTTGGGAATTCGTGGGCGCCGCCGTGGATGTGCTCAACCTCTTCGAGGGAGAGTATTTCGTATCCGCTGCAGACACTGCCGGGTGTACGACGGATTCCAGTTTCGTGGTTGAGGCGGACATCATCACCGACATGATCGTGGAGATTTTCACCACGCCGGTGACCTGCTGGCAGACCTCGGACGGAACCGCCACTGCTGCCGTCACCGGAGGACAATTGCCCATCCAATATGAGTGGAGCGATCTGCAAGGACAAACCACGGCCACGGCCATCGGCCTGCCCGAGGATGTCTACAGTGTGACGGTCACGGACGACATCGGTTGCACCTTGGGTTTCCTGGCTACCGTTGATCCCACGGAGGAATGCCTGTTCATCGCCGATGCCCTGACCCCGAATGGGGACGGCATCAATGACCGCTGGGTGGTCGGTGGTCTGGAATTCTACCCGCAGAGTGAGGTCGAGGTCTTCAATCGCTGGGGCCAATTGCTCTTCCGTTCCAAGCCCGGCACCACTTGGTGGGATGGCACTTTCAATGGCGCATTGCTGCCACCGAGTGACTATTACTATGTGATCTCCGTGGAGCCCGGCGCTGACCCCATCACCGGAACGGTAACCCTCAAGTACTGATCATCATGAGCCACAACACTTCATATTCCGTGCTGCGTGCAGGCCTGATGACCCTCTGTCTGATCTGGGTCGGTCTCGACGGCTTTCAGGCACAACAGTTGTCACGGCAAAGTCAGTTCGTACAGAATCCATTCCTCGTCAATCCTGCTTTTGCCGGAACGGAGCTGGGCACTTTCGCATCCATCAGCCACCGCGAGCAATGGGTGGGTTTTCATGGTGCACCCTCCACGAGCAACGTCACCGTGACGTCGAGTCTGCCCAACCGATTCGGCGTTGGGTTCACCGTAGAGCGCGACGATCAGGGCGGCGCTTACAGCCGCACCGGTCTGGAACTTTCGGGGACGTATACGATTGACCTCAACAACCAGGATGCGGTCGCCTTCGGCATCGGCCTGATGGGAAGGAACACGAGTTTCGACGGTACCGATCTCCAGCTCTGGAATCCGGACGATCCCGCAATCACCGGCACGCGGGAGAGCAGTTTCGCCTTTGATTCCCGCTTCGGTCTCATGGTGTTCGGAGAATATTACCAGTTCGGTCTGGCGGTATCGAATCTGCTGCAGACGCCGCTTGGATTGGAATCCGAACCTACTGCAAGGCGGAACCGCGGAGTGCGTCACTACGCGCTGACGGGCAGGTATGATTACACGCTGGACAACAACTGGGTGGTCCAGCCGGCCATCATGATGCGCTTCACGGAGATCACGCCGATTCAATTGGACCTGCATGCCCGTGCACTCTTCCAGAACAGGTTCTGGGGTGGACTTGGATTCCGTCAAGGGGATGCCCTCGTCCTGATGGCAGGCGCCGCGTTCCAGGACATACAGGTGGGGTATTCATATGATGCCGGCACCGGTGCCGTTGGGAATCTTTCACCGAACACGCACGAAATCACGGTATCTTACGTCTTGCCGAGAAGGGGAGCCGGCTTCTCCAGCCGCGGAATGGGCGGCAGGTTGCTCGATCGGAATTTGATCATCCGCAATTGATCCAGAACATGTTGAAGAATTTTGCACTGACCATCTGTGCGGCATTGTGTGCGGTATCCGCCAATGCCCAATTCAAGGAGCTCGTCGTAGAGGAAGTGGATAACGGGGGGGTGGTCCCCGGAAAGACCTACCGCATTTATGCCCAGATGACTGCAGAGGGGGATGTGGTGGACGCCATTTTCGGTGATGGGGAGGACTTCCTCAACATAGAGAGCACGAAGCCCTTTTATCAGCACCCCAATGGCGCCAATTCAGCCAATGAATTGCAGCGTTCCGACGTACAGAACATTGAAGGCCTCAAATACGATAGCTGGGTCACCATAGGATATGAGGACAACTACATGAATGCCCTCACCGCCTTCCTGATGGACTTCAGCGAATTCGGCGCCGGCGGCAGGTTGTACACGGACAATGGCGCTTGGTTCGTCACACCGGATATGCGGCAGGCCGCGGCAGGGCCGGATGGCAAGTTGCTGCTGATGCAATTGACCACGGAGGGGGACATCACGGGCCGCATCAACTTGCACGGCCGCACCCGTCCCATCCCGATGAAGAGCAATCCCGACAGCCTGGCCCCCAAGCTGATCGACATCCGAAACATCGAGCTCAACATCAAGCAGTGATTCCCTGATTCGGGAAAGAAAAAGGCACCCTCATGGGGTGCCTTTTTTTATGGTGTCGCCGTCGGCATCAGTCGTATCGGATGCCTTGCACTTCCGATTTCCGCAGCGTATCTGCCGCGAATTTCAATGCGGCCGAATTGATGCAGTAACGCAACCCGGTGGGGCGCGGGCCATCTTCGAACACGTGGCCGAGGTGACCACCGCACTGGCTGCAAAGCACTTCCACGCGACGCATGCCCCAGCTGTCGTCTTCGTGTTCCGTGATGGAAGCGCCTTCCGCTGGTTGGAAGAAGCTGGGCCATCCCGTGCCGGATTCGAACTTGTGGTCCGAGTCGAAGAGGGCTTGACCACATCCGGCGCATTGGTAGACGCCCCGCTCATGGTGGTCCCAGTATTCGCCCGTGAAGGCGCGTTCCGTTCCTTTCTCGCGCAGGACGAAACAGGCCATGTGGGGCAATTCCTCACGCCATTCGGCTTCCGATTTGGTCACCGCAAGGGTGGAATCACCTGTGGATGGGGCATCCGTTGTGGGCACATCCTGAGCGCCGCAGGAAGTAAGGGTCAGCAGCATGAAGGATGCCGCGATGTGGGGGAGGGGGAAAGTGCAGTTCATGTCAAGAGGATGGATTGTGAAGCCGTTCCTTGAGGTACGGCGCCGTAACCGATTGCACGGACCGTGCCAATTCTTCCGGCGTTCCCATGGCCACGCAGTCTCCTCCGTGCTTGCCTCCTCCTGGCCCGAGGTCGATGATGTGATCCGCTGCGGCCATGACATCGAGGTTGTGTTCCACGCAGATGACGGTGTGACCCTGTCGAATCAGCGCGTCGAATGCGGAGAGTAGCTGTGCCACATCGTGGAAGTGCAGGCCGGTCGTCGGTTCGTCGAAAATGAACACGGTGTGTCCGGCCCGGTCCCCTTTGGCGAGAAAGGCGCCCAACTTGATGCGCTGGGCTTCACCACCACTCAGGGTGGTGGCACTCTGTCCCAGCCTGACATAGCCCAGTCCCACGTCGATCAGCGGAGCCAGCTTGCGCACGATGGACCGCTCCGCAGCCGTCGGTTTCTTGCGTGCCGCAAAGAAATCGGAGGCATCAGAGACCGTCATTTCGAGGATGTCATGGATGTTGTGCCCATCCACCTCCACTTCGAGGACGGCATCCGTGAAGCGTTTGCCTTTGCAGGCATCACAGGTCAAGGTCACGTCAGCCATGAATTGCATCCCGATGGAAACCCGTCCCTCTCCCTCACAGGTGTCACAGCGTCCTCCGCTGGTATTGAAACTGAATACCGAGGGCTTGTAGCCCCGATTCCTCGACAGGGGCTGCGCTGCAAAGGAGGAGCGCACGTCGTCCCATGCCTTTACATAGGTCGCAGGGTTCGATCGGCTGCTCTTTCCAATCGGGTTCTGGTCCACGAACTCCACCGATTCGATGCGGCTGACATCGCCTGAAAGGCCATCGCTGATTCCGGGCCTGTCTCCCCCCAGATCGAGATGACGGAGCAGCAGGGGATGGAGGATGCGCTTGACCAAGGTGCTCTTGCCGGACCCGGATACGCCGGTTACGACATTCAGTGCTCCGAGCTTGAATTCGGCATTGACCCCTTTCAGGTTGTATTCCTTGGCATTCAGCACCTGTATGGTTCCGACTCCGGTCCGGCGTTTGGCGGGAATGTCGATCCGGCGGTCGCCGCGCAGGTATTCGGCGGTGAGGGTCGGGGCATCGAGCAGGTGCTCGAAGGGTCCTGAAAACACGACATCACCGCCTTCCGACCCGGCCAGGGGGCCCAAATCGACCACGTGGTCCGCAGCCCGGATGACGGCTTCCTCGTGCTCAACGACGACAACGGTATTGCCCAGATTGCGCAGTCCCGTCAGCACCTTGATGAGCCGTTCCGTGTCATGCGGGTGCAAACCGATGCTCGGTTCATCGAGGACATAGGTGCTGCCCACAAGGCTGCTGCCAAGGCTGGTTCCCAACTGGATGCGCTGGCTCTCGCCTCCGCTGAGGGTGGCACTGGCGCGGTTGAGGGTCAGGTAGCCCAAACCCACGTCGATGAGGAATTGCAGCCGGTGCTCCAATTCGATGAGCAACCGCCGCGCGATGGCCCGCTCGTTGTCACTGAGGGAGATGCCCTTCAGCAGCGGCAGCACTTCATCCACAGGCATGGCGAGGAGGTCGGGCAGGGCATGACCATCCACCTTGACGTATCGGGATTCGGGTTTGAGCCTGCTTCCTTCGCATGCCGAGCAACGTGTCCGGCCCCGGTAGCGGCTGAGCATGACCCTGTTCTGGATCTTGTAGCTCTTCGCCTCGAGTCGGCTGAAATAATCATGTATGCCCTTCCAATGACGGGTTCCCTCCCACAATTCGCGCCGTTGTGCGGCCGTCAGATCGGAGTAGGGGGTGTGTACCGGAAAATCCTCCGCATGGGCGGATTCAAGCAAACGCTGTTTGTATCGGCTGGCCTTCTCACCACGCCAAGGAGCCACTGCATCCCCGTAGACGGATTTCGAAGGGTCGGGTATGACGAGGTCCTCGCTGATGCCGATGACATGACCGAAACCCTCGCAGCGGGCACAAGCCCCTTGTGGACTGTTGAAGCTGAACATGTCAGGCGAGGGCCATTCAAACGTCATTCCGTCCATCTCGAAGCGATCGCTGAACTGGTCCGTCCGGAAATTCCCATCGGGCTCCATCCAATGCAGCAGGCAGTGCCCCCTGCCTTCGTAGAACGCCGTATCCACCGAGTCGGCCAGTCGCTGGTCGAATTCATCGCTGGTCTTGCGCTCTTCCAATTCGGGTGTCGCAAGCCGATCGATGACCAGCTCCATGGGACTTGCCGGGTTTTGAGCCATACCGCTTTCGATCAAGTCCGTCAGAGCAGTCGGGACCCCATCGACCAGAATGCGCGCGAAGCCCTGTTGCTGCCAGATTTCCAACTGGGCTCCCAGCGGCCGATCGTCCACCAATGTGACCGGGGCGCAAACCATGAATCGCTGACCCGGCGCCGCGTCGCGCACGGCATCGACGACATCGGTGACCGTATCCCGTCTCACCTCCTTGCCGGAAACGGGACTGAACGTCTTGCCGATTCGGGCCCACATCAACTTGAGGTGGTCGTGGATTTCGGTGACCGTGCCCACAGTGGAACGGCTGCTCCTCGATGTGACGCGCTGCTCCACGGCGATGGCGGGGGTCAGGTTGTCGATGCGGTCGACATCCGGCTTCTCCATGCGGCCTGCGAATTGGCGTACGTAGGCACTGAGGCTTTCGACGTAACGGCGTTGCCCCTCGGCATAGAGCGTATCAAAGGCCAATGAACTCTTGCCGGATCCACTGAGTCCGGTGAATACCGTCAGTGCTCCGAGTGGAATGTCCACATCCACATTCTTGAGGTTGTGCATGCGCGCACCCCGAATCCTGATTTCCCGGGGGTGTGCATCCGATTCCGCACCGTCAGCAACGATATGTCCCGTGTACGATTCGGGTGCGGAAGTCTTGGAATGCTTGGGCATGGGACGAATTTCGGTCACCCGGTTCAACAGGGCGTTAACACGCTTTGGGGGGGTACGGTTCGACCTCCGGGAAAAATAGCCGTATCTTTAAGGAAGTACTGCTCGGAGCAGTATCAGGAAAAACAGAAGGCCATACGTCAGACACTACCCTCACCGCACGTCACTTACTGATCGACAGCCGTTCAACGGTGCGTGCACAATTCGTAGTGTCATGGCCCAACAGCCCACCCCAGACCGCGCGCTCATCGCGCAATTCCAACAAGGCGACCAACGCGCCTTTGAAACCTTGTTTGCCCGTCATCGGGACCAGGTGTACACGAAGTTGTATCTCCTTGTACGGGACCACGATGTGGCAGCAGACCTTTTTCAGGATGTCTTCATCAAAGTTGTGGATGTCCTGAGGAACGGCAAGTACAACGAGGAAGGGAAGTTTCTGCCTTGGGTGCTGCGGATTGCGCACAATGCCGGCATCGATCATTTCCGTCGGCAGAAGAAAATGCCGCTCAGCAGGGGAACCGAGGAGTACGATCTCCTCGGTGGGTTGCAGGACGAGATGCCGACCCGGGAGGAGGAGCTGATTTCCGAGCGCATTCTGGAGGATGTACAGCATCTCGTGGATCAGCTTCCCGATGAGCAGCGCGAAGTGGTGCAGATGAGGATGTACAGGGGAATGAGTTTCAAGGACATCGCAGACACCACGGATGTCAGCATCAATACCGCATTGGGACGCATGCGTTATGCCCTCATCAACCTCCGGAAGATGATGGTGGAACAGGATGTGTCCTTGACGCTGGATTGACCAGGAAAAAAAGCGACACCGAAAAAAATGGGAGGCCGGGCAATATGACCCGGCCTTCTGCGTTTCATGGTCGTCCGGCACCAAAAACGGACAGAATTGAACTGCGCATGGAGCACACTACCCCGAACACCCCTTCCGACGCCCTTTTTGTTCCGCCTTCAGTCGACCATTGGTCGGCTCCTGCCCACGCCATCGCACATGTACTTTCACATGTCCGCGCCTCCGGCAAGGGCAGTGCATCCCTCGGAGGCTCGGTGCACCTGAATTGATCAGGACACCGGTTTCACCCGGATGAAGTAGCGCTCCAGGGCTGCGTCGATGCGGCCGGAGCCGGTATCGTACACCCATTCCTCGTCTCCCGAGGTGACGAAGCGATACGCCCGGAACCGTCCCGATTCCAGCAGCAGTTGGGGTTCGCCCCCACCGGGTGCCGCCGGCAAGGACAGGGTTTCCTGGTCATTTTGTCGCTGCTTGGCTTCCTGCATGGCGCTCGACCATTGATCAATCCGGTCGTTGTGCAATGCCCTCGAGGCGGCATTGTCGACCCAAGCTTCCGACCACGCCGTTCCGGGAAGCCCGGACCACGCCGGGTTCAGCCCCCATACCTCCGCCATTTCCCTCAGGAATGACTCACCTTCACTGCGGCTCCTGAAGCGCTGGATGGCCGTCGGTTTTCCTCCCTTGACCATGGTCAGCCTTTGTATGCCCGATCGACAGGTGAACAGCTCCAGGGACCACCCCTTGCCCACCACCTTCTGAGCAGCGTTGAGTGGAGGATGATGCCGTCGGATGAGGACATCCTCGAGCACGAGGGCCATCAATTCCGATCCGGTTTCCTCCCAGATCACCTTGTGGACCGTCCTCCTCAATTCCTGTGAGCGGGCGGGGTCGGACGCATTGTTGAAGTGCTGCCTGATGCGCGAGGAGAGGTTGCGGCTCATTCCGATGTAGGCAATGCGGCCAGCCTCATCGAGAAAGCGATAGACTCCGGGAGTGGAAGGGAGATGGGCCAACGCGTCCGGAGGGAGGTGTGGTGGCCACCAGGACCTTCCCTCGCCCCGTCCGATTTCCTCCTCGATGGCGATGGCATGGGCTGACCACAACTTGGAGAACAGTATGGCAGTGGCGGCGGCGTCACCCCATGCACGGTGGTGGGCTTCATTCTCAATGTCGAAATAGGCGCAAAGGGCACCGAGGCTGAAGCGCTGAGGGCCTTCCAGCCACTTCCTGGACATTCTGACCGTACAGAGTCGCCTGGGATTGTAGTGCATGCCGCACCGCTTGAAAGCGGATTGAATGTGACGCAAGTCGAACGCCACGTTGTGCGCCACGAAGACGGCGTCTCCCAGAAAAGCCAACAGATCCTCGGCCATGCTCCCGAATGGCGGGGCATCGGCCACCATGGCATCATCGATTCCGGTCAATCGCGTGATGCCTGCGGGAACCGGAGCGTCTGGACGTATGAGGTGCACCCAACGGTCGAGCTCCTTCCGCCCGTCGTGAAGAATGGCCGCAATCTCCGTGATGTTCTCACCATCGGGGGGACCACCGTTGGTCTCGATGTCGACAATCACGAATTGGAGCGGTGTGGGAGGCATGGTTCGAATTTCGGCGTTCGGTCCGCCGTGGACTTACGTTGCTAAATTTCCACCATGATGTCCAAACAGCATCCGGGGAGGTCCCTGTGTCTGTTGCTGGCTTTTTCGCTGGCAGTGGGTGCGCAGGGTCAGGTATTCAATTACGAGCCTTACGACGACAGCGATCTCCTCGGGGACTTCGAGCGCCCCAAGCAGCTCCATTTCGGCATGAACATCAACATCGGCAAGGCAGGAGGGGCCTCCAGTGTTTTCTACAATGGCACGGGGATGCACGAACTGGGCGATGTCTTCCGCGAGATGTTGAGCATTCCTGAACGGCTGGACTGGAACAGCGTATCCGGTGGAACCGCCAACACGGTTCGGAACCAGATTGCCCAATCCTTGGGCATCGCGAATGCAGGAGGGATGTCGGTGGCGACCTATCCCATCGATCAGCGATATGATGTGGGCTTCGGTTTCGGACTTCGTGTCATGCAGCGGTTCAATCTGGAGAATGCCGTGGTGCTCGACGTGGACATCTGGAGATTGAAGTCGCGCGGAGCTTGGCAATTGGATACGGGTGAGCTCCCTGACCAAGGGCAGGGCAGCACGGATTTGCGGGACTTTGGAATCTTCGGTTCCGAGGACCGCATGGCCATGGGGCTGGGCTACCGCACGGCCAGCCCGATCGACCGAAGTGCCAGCTGGATCTTCGAGTTGGGCGGTACCATGATGGCGTCCAGGATCCGGGATCACTACATCGAAGTGGCGGGCCAGACCTACGATTTGATCGTGCCTCGGGGAGGTCAGGTCGGCGTGGGAGCCATCCAGGATTTGACCTGGGGCGTGGGATACGGAGGCTACGTGCGCATCGGTGCGGAGGCCTATATGGATGCGGGTGCAGGACTGGAGTTGAGCTACCGTCTGGGCTACGATGCCGTGGTGCTGGGCCTTTCGGATTTCCGCGTTTTCAACCACACCCTTGTACTCACGTGGCTCTTTCCACCACCGCAAGTATCAAGTGCGACTTTCTGAAGCGGGAAAACATGCCCGGATAAGGTATCTTGCCGCTGAATCGCCATGGAGATCATAGAACGATTGTCCGCCGGGGACCCGGAGAAGAAGAAGTATTACATCCGGTTGTTCTTGGATACACTGGAACCGGAATTGGAAAACCTCAAAGGGGCAGACATCAATGCAGCCCAGGAGCCGATCAGGGCCATCCTGCACAAGTTGAAGAGTCAGGTACAAACGATTGGAGCCCGCGAAGCCCATGCGATCATGGCCGACCAGGAACAGCACATCAAAGGGGGTGGCCGAATCGACCAAGCCCAATTGGATGAAACCTGTCGTCTGCTTTCAGACCTGATTGACGATCTGCAAGAATTACTGAAATGAGCAAGCACCTGAAAGTCGCGCTGGTCGACGACGATATCCCCAACACCGAGGTCCTGCGGGATTTCCTGATCCGCAACGGATACAGTCACGTGGACAAATACCACGATGGAGAGAGCTTTCTTGAATCCCTCGATCGATTCGATGAGCGGGCCGTGGTGCTCGACTTCGATCTGAGTGGAGGAGGAGAACTCAATGGCCTTGAGGTCCTCGAGGCGATCAAAGAGCGGAGCCCGAACATGCATGTGGTGTTCTTCAGTGGACAGGACAGCCTCGAAGTGGCTGTCGAGTCACTCAAGAATGGGGCGGATGACTACATCGTGAAGTCAAATGCGGCATTCGCCTTGGTCAAGACCTCATTGGACAAGGTGTACGACATCCAGGTACTCAAACTCAATGAGCGTCGGAACCAGCGCATCAGCTGGATCATGGCCATCGGATGGATGTCCACGATTGCAGCAGTCGCCCTGTATTTCGCAGGCCGCTGACTTCAAGGCCTTTCCGGCCGATTGAAAAGGAATCGAAAGCGGGCCCGCCCTCACTTCCGTGAGAGGTGGGCCCGTTGTATTTCGCCCAACAATTGCTCCACCTTGAACGGCTTGGGTACGAAGCCGTTCATGCCCTTTTTGAGGTAGTGGTCGGTCTCTTCCTTGAGCACGCTCGCCGTCATGGCGATGATGGTGATGTCGGATTTCTTGGGGTCAGCCAATTTTCGGATGGCTGTCGTCGCCTCAAGGCCTGTCATCTCAGGCATGGCGATGTCCATCAGGACCAGGTCCCAATCACCATCCCGAACGGATTCGAAAGCGATTTTCCCATTCTCTGCCTTGCCGATGGTGACATCGGGGATTTCAGATCGCAGCGTGTCCTCTGCCACGATGACGTTGAAGGGGTTGTCTTCTGCGATGAGGATGCGGAGGGCCGGAATGACCGGGGCCTTCTTGACGGTCTTTTTCTGCTCTTTGCGCAGCCGCCGGATTTCGCTGATGAGCTGCTCCACCTGAAATGGCTTGGGCACGAATCCATCCATACCGTGGCGGATATAGCTGTCCGTTTCCTCTCGCAACACACTGGCCGTCATGGCGATGATGATCGTATTGGAGCGGTGATCCGGCAATTTTCGGATGGCGGCTGTGGCTTCGAGACCGCTCATTTCGGGCATGTGGATATCCATGAGCACGAGGTCCCAATCCTCCTCGCGGACTTTTTCGAAGGCAATCCGGCCATTCTCTGCTTTCCCGATGGTGAGGTCCTCCAATTCGGATCTGAGCGTGTCCTCTGTGACGATCACATTGAATGGATTGTCCTCAGCGATGAGGATGCGGAGGGGGCCGATCTCCGTATCGTCGGCGATGACTTCCTCGGCGTCAAGCTCCATTTCCGAAACCACGGCGGGCAGGGCGAACGCGAAAGTGGACCCTTCGCCTTCCACGCTTTCCACCCAGATGACGCCCCCCTGCAATTCCACGATCTGCTTGGAAATGCTCAGGCCCAGCCCGGTGCCACCGAATTTGCGGGTCTTCAATTGGTCTCCCTGATTGAAGCTCTCGAAGATTTTCTCCAGCTTGTCGGCCGGGATGCCGATACCGGTATCGGTCACCCTCACCACGAACCAATTGTCGCAGTTTTTGGTAGGAGCCGGACACCATTCCGGCAGGGGAGGGAGGCCGGCCATTTCCGCATGCATTGTTACCCCTCCGTCCAAAGTGAATTTAATGGCGTTTCCAATGAGGTTGATGAGCACTTGGTTGAGGCGGCTGGAATCCCCCATGAGATAGTCCGGCAGGCTTGGGTCCGCATTCACCGTGAATTCCAGCCCTTTCTGTTCCGCAGGAATGCGCATGACATTCTCGGCGACCTCGAGGGCGTCATTGACCGAGAACGGCTCTTCCGCAATCTCCAATTTTCCGGCTTCGAGCTTGGAGAAATCGAGGATGTCATTGACGATGTCGATGAGGTTGGAGGAAGCGGTCACGATGTTGCGCAGGTACTTGCGCGCCCCTTCGGCCATCTGTTCCTTGGTGGCGAGGTTCGACATGCCCACGATGGCATTCAAGGGGGTACGGATCTCGTGGGACATGTTGGACAGGAAGACCGCCTTGTGGTTCAGGGCGATTTCCAATTCCGCATTGGCACGGATCAACTCCCGCTGGCGATCCTGGAGTTGCTTTCCCTGAATGGAGATGAGCTGACTCTGTTTTCGCGTGAACCGATAGCGGGAAGTGATGAAGATGGCAAAGGCAATCAGGAGCAATACGATGACCACGAGTAGGGTACGCTGGTCATCCCGCTGCTTGTCCAACTCCTTCTGTTTCTGCTGGGCCCGCACCGATTCAAACTCATAGAGCTCCATTTTCAATTCGGCGTCGCGGGCTTCCTGAATGCTGCGGTAGGTGTCCTCGGCTTCTTCCTTCTTGACGAATGAGGCGAAGGCATCCTCATACATCCCGAGGTCCTTTTGCGCATAACCGAGGCAGTCCCAGCAGTCGGTCAGTCGCGTGGCCCTCCACCTTTCCTGGAGATTCTCATCCGCGAGCACCACCCGGGCCATGGAGTCACAGAGGTGAAGGGCTTCCTGGCTTCGACCGAGCGCAGTCAGCGCCCTGCCCTTTTTCGTCTTGATGTACACCTCGCGGCTGTGGCCGTGCTCAGCATCCAGCCTGAGCCCTTGGTCGTACAATGCGACGGCGTCTTCATAACGACCTTGGTCTGCAGCACTCTGTCCGAGGTATTCATAGCACGTGACCTGGGTTTTGGGGGAGATGGCCGACCTCAAGGCGGCCTCGAATTCGAGGATGGCTTCGTCGATTCTCCCCGATGCCCTCAGGTTTTTCGCGATGCTGACCGTTGATTTCCCCACTTTCATGTTGTCCCCGACCCGGCGGTAGATCTCCCGTGCCCTGAGCATGTATGCCAACGCGGTATCCCGTGTAACCGGGTCATCCGTGAATTGCAGGGACAGGTTGTACCGGGCTTGGGCAACCTGCACCTCATCGTCACCATATTTCAGGATGAAGGTATAATGGGTGACGGCGGTCGGCTTGTCCTTCAGTTGGTTGTAGATGAACCCGAGGACGTCATGGGCCTTGATTTGAAGGTCCATATCCTGCATCTCCTCAGCCAGGTCGAGGGCGGCCTGATAGTCCACAAGCGCTTGCTTGTAGCGGTTGGACTTGTTCATCCTGTAGTGGATGCCTCCCCTGTGGTACAGCAGGTTGAATCGCGTCTTTTTGCTGAATTCCCGGGCGTTCTCGTCCAGCAAGGCGTAGTCCAGGATGGCCAAGGCCTCGGGGTAGCGCCTCAATTCGCGGAACCCTTTTGCTTTCTGGACGGCCACTGTGGCGGATTGATCATAATCCAGACTGAGCTGCAGGAGCGTATCACACAGCGCCACCATCGTTTCTCCGTCGAATTCCCCCAGTTCACCGCCCAGAGTTTCGAGCGCCTCCAACCGCTCCTCAACGGACGCATCGTTGGACAGCACGATGTCCTTGAGCTCGGAGAAGTTGACCTCACCATATACGGACGAGGCAAGGGCCACCATGCAGGCCGAAAAGGCACAGAGTCTGCGGAGGACAATCATGGGATACCACGAAAATACGGCAAGGAGAATCGAGGCAGGCACTGTGGTTGTCAAGGTCAGAAAATGGACTACATTTGCCGTCCCTTAGCGAAGGGATGCCGACTCTGTAGCTCAACTGGATAGAGCATCTCACTACGGATGAGAAGGTTGAGGGTTCGAATCCTTCCAGGGTCGCCACAGCTTACAGAAAGCCCCCGTTGCAATGTCGCAGTGGGGGTTTTCGCTTTCAGGAACTGCGGTTCAGTGATGGGACGGGGTGCCTAAATTCAGGCCATGCCTTTTCTTCTCGATTCGCCTGAGGCCATTGCGGCCGCCCGAACTGACGCCGCATCCGACCCCGAGGGGTTCTGGGCCGACATAGCGGGTCACTATGAATGGATGGGGCCTTGGCACACCATCTGTGACTGGGAATTCGATACGCCCCGCGTGCGTTGGTTCGATGGCGCGGAGCTCAACATCACCGCCAACTGCCTCGACCGTCATGTGGCGGCGGGCCATGGTGACCGCACCGCCATTCTCTGGGAGCCCAACGATCCTGCCGACCCCACAGCGGCCATCACCTACGCCGACCTGCTCGATCGCGTCTGCCGATTGTCCAATGTGCTCAAGGCGCACGGCGTGCAGAAGGGCGACAGGGTGGCGCTGTACCTGCCGATGGTGCCTGAGCTGGCCGTGGCCGTCCTTGCTTGCGCCCGCATCGGGGCGGTACACAGCGTGGTCTTCGCAGGCTTCTCCGCCCGCAGCCTTGCCGACCGCATACAGGACGCAGGGGCGGTCTGCGTCATCACCAGCGACGGCATGAAG
>CAXQGL010000020.1:0-21367 GCA_964223495.1 Candidatus Nitrosopumilus sp.
CTCGAACTTCTCATGCAGGCTGATGCGGAACAGCGAATTGGGCAGGGCCAGCTCCCTGAACGTGCCTCCGAATGTGGGGCGCCACATGCTGGAAAATCCACACTCCCATTGAAAGGACCCCGCCGGCACCACGGCCGAACTCTCGGTTTGGTCGGGGCGGTCGGTGTTGATGGTCTGGGCTTGGAACACCCCACCACTCATGCCCATGGCCAAGGCCAGAATAACTGCGCGACGCTTCATGTCCCAAAGATGCAACGAGAAGACTCAGCCCTGAAGGGCCTTGAGGTCAGCCCAGCTCGAAGGAACCGGTGTTGCGGTCACCTTCAACGGCACCTCTTGACCAGATAAAAACTTGAGAACAAGATCATTGAATAGCTCAGGGGCCTCGATGGAACAGACATGGCCACAATTCTCGATGACCGCCAGGCGCATGTTCTTCTGGGCGCGGGCAAACTTCTCGGCAGCACTGAAAAAGATGTGATCCTGCGACCCCATCACCACGAGGCCGCGCTTGTCCACCGTCCGCTCCACGTATTGTTTGATGAGCCGGAAGAACGGCTTGTAGAGCTCGACCCACTTCAAGTATTCGCCCGGAGTCAAGCGCAGGCTCTGGCGGCGGAAGATCCAGCGGCTGAGTCGGTGGTTGCGACGCGGCAGAACGATGAAACTGAACAGCCAATAAATCGCGCGGTACGGCAGGATGTAGTTCAGCAGCTTGCCACTGTGGACGAACCAATGCATCAGACGTGAACCGTCGAAAATGGCGCCAGCCATGACCATGCGGTCGATGAGGGCGGGCCGCTCGATGTCGATCTTCTGCAGGATGACGCTGCCGATGCTGAGTGAAACGAAGTGCGCCCGATCGATGCCCAAGTGATCCACCACTGCGAGGATGTCATCCGCAACGATATCGAAGTCGTATTCCGGAAATTCCGGAAGGATGTCCTTGCTGAATCCATGGTCCCGCAAATCGATGAGGAGCAATCGGTAATGCGGCTGGAACGCCTCGATCTGGTACTTCCAGGTGCGGATGCTGCCCCCCGCCCCATGGACGAACACCAACCAAGGCGCATCGGATTCGGCCTGATCAATGACCTCGTGGTACAACAGGGTCCGGCCGGCGGCATTCAGGAGAACGGGACGTTCGTCTTTCATCGAAGGGGCAATTTCGGTCACGGTTTCCGCATTTCAATCCATCGGACGCGATCCTTCCACGACATGTCGCCGAAGGATGCGCTGTCCCTCCTTTCTGACCTCCGGATGCTTGCGGTGCGCCCACAATTTCTCCCGCGCCGCCCGCGAGGCCTGCTCCAATGAGACGATGGGCAGCGGGTACGTTTCCCCCACCCTGAACCCGGCGAGCTCCGCCTCTATCGGAGGCATGGTCCAAGGGGCGAACACCGCGGGCGCATCGAGATCGGCAAGCTCAGGCACCCATTTGCGGATGAATGCGCCCTGAGGATCGTGGTCCTCGGCCTGCTTGACGGGGTTGTAGATGCGCACGGTATTGATGCCGGTTACCCCGGCCTGCATCTGGAACTGCGGGAAGTGGATGCCCGGCTCGAAGTCGAGGAATTGCCGCGCCAGGTGCTCCACGCCCGCCTGCCAGGGTTGCCAGAGATGATGGGTCAGGAAACTGACCAACATGGCCCGCATCCGGAAGTTCAGATAACCCGTCTCCGTCACGCTGCGCATGCAGGCATCGATCAGGGGAAATCCCGTGCGCCCCTCAGCCCAGGCCGCCACCTTCTCCTCGTCGACGGGTTTGTCGAGCAGGTCGTGGCCCCGATTGACGTTGTCGAACTCCATCCGATCCTCCATTTCGAACTTCTGGATGAAATGGCAATGCCAACGCAGGCGGCTGTCAAAGGCACTGAAGTTCCGCGCCTGACCGGTCGGACCATCCCCGCCCCTGCGCCGGGCGGCCTCCTGCCGTTGGTGTACCTGCCGGATGCTGAGGTTGCCCCAGGCCAGGTAGGCGCTGAGCCGGCTGCACCCCTCACGGCTGCCTTCCGGCTTGCTGATGGTACGGGCATAGCGGCGGATGCGATCGGTCACGAAGGTCTCGAGGTAGGCGTGGGCCTTGCGCTCTCCGCCCGGCTGAAACCGCTCGGGCGCCTCGTCCGGAACGGGCAGCTGCCGCCACGAGGCCGGCCAATCGAGAGCGGCAGGATCGACGGGGTCGAACCGCGCCCACTCAGGATGGTCCTGTGGTGCCGACATGTGGGCAAACCAGGACTCGCGCCACCCTTTGCGGTCCATCTTGCCGCGGTGCACCCCATCCCGCTGGTGTTCGCGCCATGGCACGCCGGCCGAAGCGAACAGCGCTGCCAATGTGAGATCTCGGTCATACGTATGTCGCAGGCCCGATTCCCGGTAACTGTGCACCCCAAGAAGTATGAACCGCTCCATGAGGTGGCGGAAGACATCAGTTGCATCAGCATGGACCGGGGTGGTCAAGACGCCCGGACGCACAGCACCGGAAGCTGTCCAACCCTGAAGCTGGGCATCCATGTCGGCCAGCCCTTGTTGGACAAAAGCCACGTGGCGTCCCGACGTGGTCGTGTGGGCCAGGTCCATGGGCTCGAAGCAGTAGAGCAGCAGATGTGGTCCCTCCATCCGCATCGCCTCAGCCAGCGGCGCATGGTCGCGCAGGCGCAAATCACGCTTGAGCCAGATGACACGGAGGGTGGGACGTTCCGACATCGTTTGGGGTCAATCCCAGCCTTGATGAAAATCCGACCGCGACTCAAGTGCACGGTCCGGCTTCGCATAACTCAACCGGGCAATCCGCTCCACGGAATGATAGGCATCGAGTCCACCGATGGCAACGGTATCCGCAGCGGCCAGATCCAAAAAGCCATCCTCTGCCTGAATCGATGCAGCGAAATCAACCCATTCGACCGCCCCGATGACAAAACGGCAACGGTTGGGCAGCAACAGGTTTTCCTCCACGGTCAAGCCGATGCGGACAGGCGACTCGGCCACGGCCGGCGCCGGAAACCGTTCTGCTCCCTCGCCATGCCAGTGGGGCGTCAATCCGACCGCATCGAATTCAGAAACCCCGGCCGAATAACGGGCACTCGTCTGGTGGGCCCGCTCGTGGATCGGCACCGTCACATGGCTCAGTGTGAAGTGGCCGGATGACGCGAGGTTGTGATAGTTGTGCGCATCCCCACCCGGCGGGCGGAACACTACGCCAAGCAGGGCCGGGTTGGATCCGAGGTGAACGACACTCGAAACGATGCAGCACGCGGGCTGCCCTTTCCCATCGGCAGTGCCGACGAGGTTGGCCGATTTGAATCCACTGAGCGAATTGACCAACCGGGCCCGGAATCGCTGCGGCAGGGCAGCGACGCCTTCACGGTCCAACGTGGTGCGGACGCTCATCGGACGGCACTCATGCCGTTGTCGACCTGCAACACCTGGCCGGTGATGGCCGCGGCATCCGACGACAACAGGAAGGCCGCCATGGCCGCCACATCATCGGCGGAAGACACCCTTTTCAGCGGATGCCGCTCTGCACTCGCCTCGCGCTTGGCCTCTGACGACAGCAATGAAGCCGCCAAAGGCGTATCGGTCAATGAAGGCGCAATGGCATTGGCCCGGATGTCCGGAGCGAATTCGCAGGCCATGGTGCGGACCAGGCCTTCCAAGGCACCCTTCGCCATGGCAATGGAAGCGTGGAACCCCATGCCCGTCTGGACTGCCACGGTACTGAAGCCCACAATGGAGGGCTGCCCCCTGTTCGGCGCAGCCGCCGCGGCCTTCAGAAGTTTGAGGTTGGCCTGTACCGACTGCAACATCCCCATCGCATTCACCTTGAAATCCTCCAGGGCCACCTCGGGCTTCACACCGCGTACAGGCTTCAGATTGATGGTGCCGGGACAATAGACCAGTCCATCCAGCCGATCCGTGAAAGACGAGAGATCGCACGGATGGGCCGCGGCGTCGAATACGAGGCCTGTGTAGTTGCCCACAGCCTGGGACCCTGTCCGGGAGACCCCGATGACCTTGTCCCCGCGGTCGAGCAACCGCTGCCTCAAGGCAAGCCCTATGCCCTTGCTGTCTCCGATGACGGCAATCGTCCTCATCCTTTCTCCTCTTGGCCCAGGGCCATCAACTGCGTTTCGATTTCCGCCGCCTTGGCCGTCATCTCATCACTTCGTGCACGATCCACGGTACTGAGGCGGTGCGCCTCCGACAACAACCTGGCGTGCTCCTTGCGCAACTTCTCCGCAGGGTCTTTTCTGAACAATCCGAACATGGCCTAGCAACAAGCGGAAGCGGTCCCAGGTTCGAGCAAAAACAAAGCCGCCCCGGAGATTCCGGAGCGGCTTCGATATCGTGATGGCTTTACAGCCGCGGTATCACTGCTTGTTGGTCGGACCAGCGGCTTCCTTCACGGGAGCACCCACGGTCTGGGCCACGGCTTCCACCTTGCCCTTGATGCGAATCACCTTGGTCGGCTCGTTGGAGGCGTTGGAGGTGATGGTCACACTCTTGTTGATTGGACCCACGCGCTTCGTGTCATACTTGACCTTGATCGAGCTGGTGGCACCCGGCATGATCGGATCCTTGTCGCACTGGGGAACCGTGCAACCGCAAGAACCCTTGCAACGGGAGATGATCAGGGGATCGGCGCCATCGTTGGTCACGGTGAAGACGCAATTGCCATCGGCATTCTGCTGGATCGTGCCATAATCGTGCACTTCCTTGTCCAAGGTGATGATGGGACCACCAGCCACTTCCTGTGCGCCGGCGATGATGAATCCGCCGAAAACGACGGCGAGGGTGAGGAGAACCTTCTTCATAATGGGGGATTGATTGTATTCCGACTTGAAGATAAAGGCGTCTTTCTCCTATTCCGGGTAGGGTTAACGCGATTTTAACAGGCTAAATTTGGCGCCGCAACCGACCCGTTCGTTTCCGCCATGGCACAAGAGATTCCCTCACAGTACGACCCCACCTCCGTCGAGGACCGCTGGACCCAGACCTGGGAGGATGCCAAGGCCTTCCGCAGCGTCCCCGATGACCGGGAGCCTTACACCGTCGTGATTCCCCCACCCAACGTCACGGGTGTGCTCCACATGGGGCACATGTTGAACAACACCATCCAGGACGTGCTCGTGCGCCGTGCGCGGATGCAGGGCAAAAACGCCTGCTGGGTGCCAGGAACGGACCACGCCTCCATCGCCACCGAAGCCAAGGTGGTCCGGAAGCTGCGCGACCAAGGCATCAAAAAGTCCGACCTCAGCCGCGAAGCCTTCCTTGAGCACGCCTGGGACTGGACCCGCGAGCACGGCGGCATCATCCTCAAGCAGCTGCGCAAACTGGGCGCCAGCTGCGATTGGGAACGCACCAACTTCACGCTCGACGAGCACTACAGCCGCAGCGTCATCGACACCTTCCTCGACCTGCATGCCAAAGGCCACATCTATCGGGGCCTGCGCATGGTCAACTGGGACCCCCAGGCCCTCACGGCCGTCTCCGATGAAGAGGTCATCCACACCGAGGAACAGTCCAAGCTGCACCACGTCCGGTATCAGGTCGAGGGTACAGACGATTGGCTCACCATCGCCACGACACGGCCGGAGACCATCCTCGCCGACACCGCCATCTGCATCCATCCCGAGGACGAGCGCTACACCCACCTGCACGGAAAGCGGGCCATCGTGCCGGTAGCGGGCCGGAGCATCCCCATCATCCTGGACGAGTATGTCGACCGGGAGTTCGGCACCGGCTGCCTCAAGGTCACCCCCGCCCATGACCCCAACGACCACGAACTCGGCCAGAAGCATGGCCTCGAGGTCATCGACATGCTCAACCCCAACGGCACGGTGAATGCCGTGGGCGGAGCATTCGAAGGGCAGGACCGCTTCGAGGCACGCAAGACCTTCACCGCCGCATTGGAAGCTGCCGGCCACCTCGTCAAGGTGGAGGAGCACCCCAACAAGGTGGGCCGCTCCGAGCGCACCGGGGCCATCATCGAGCCGCGGCTGTCCATGCAGTGGTTCGTCGCCATGGAGGAGCTCGCCAAGCCGGCCCTCGACCACGTGATGGACGATACGATCCAATTCCACCCGGCCAAATTCAAGAACAGCTACCGGAACTGGATGGAGAACGTCAAGGACTGGTGCATCTCCCGCCAACTGTGGTGGGGCCATCGGATCCCGGCATGGTACTACGAGGGCGAGCCCACCTCAGCCGATGCCAAATTCGTGGTTGCGGCCGATGCCGATACGGCAGCCCGGCTGGCCACCGAAGTTGCGGGCCGCAACATCACACCGGCAGACCTGCGGCAGGACGAGGATGTCCTCGACACCTGGTTCAGCTCCTGGCTCTGGCCCATCAGCGTCTTCGACGGCTTCTATACCAAGGAGGAAGTCGATTACTATTACCCCACCAACGACCTTGTCACCGCCCCGGAAATCATGTTTTTCTGGGTGGCGCGGATGATCATCGCCGGCTACGAATACCGGCAGGCACCGCCCTTCCGCAACGTCTACTACACCGGCATCGTCAGGGACAAGCAGGGCCGGAAGATGTCCAAGTCACTCGGCAACAGCCCCGACCCCATCGAACTCATGCAGCAATACGGTGCGGATGGCGTGAGGGTCGGCATGCTGCTCACTTCGCCGGCGGGCAATGACCTGCCCTTCGATGAGGCACTCTGCGAGCAGGGCCGGAACTTCTCCAACAAAATCTGGAACGCCTTCCGCCTTGTGAAAGGCTGGGAAGTCAGTGAGTCAGCGGACCAACCCGAACATGCCGCCGCTGGAATACGCTGGTTCGAAGCCCGTTCCGAGCAAGTGCTGGCCGACATCGAACAGAGTTTTGCCGAGTTCCGCCTGAGTGAGGCCCTCATGGCCACCTACAAGCACATCTGGGACGACTTCTGCTCGTGGTACCTCGAGCTCGCCAAGCCGACCTACGGCGAACCCTGTGACCGGGCCACCTACGACGCCACGGTCAAGCTGTTCGAACGCATGCTGTCCCTCCTGCATCCGTTCATGCCCTTCCTCACCGAAGAGGTTTACAGCCTGTTGGAGGAACGACCGGAAGGAACGCTGCTGTGCCAGTCCCCCTTCCCCACCCGCTCCGATGCTGAGGTCGATGGTCAACTCCTCACCGATTTCGACCAGACCACCCGCATCGTCGCCGAGGTCCGCGGCATCCGACAGAAGGGCCACATCCCCAACAAGCAGGCCCTTGACCTGAAGGTCATCGTCGACACCGGGGGCAAGCCCTACCCTGCCAGCCTCGAATGCGTAGTCTGCCATCTGTGCAACGTCACGGGCGTGGAACGGGTGGATGACAAAGTCACCGGAGCCTTCGGTTTCGTTGTGGAGACCCACGAATTCTTCATTCCGGCAGGAGATGCGGTCGATCTGGACGCCGAAAAGGACAAGATCCGCAAGGACCTCGAGTACCAGGAGGGCTTCCTCAACATCGTGCGAAAGAAGCTCTCCAACGAGAAATTCGTCCAAGGAGCCCCCGAACAGGTGGTGGCTTCGGAACGTGCCAAGGAAGCCGATGCCGTGGCCAAGATCGAGGTGCTTCAGGCCCAGCTCGAGGCCCTGGGCTGAACCGGGATTTCAGAGCAGCCGGCCTATTTGGGCCGCCCGATTCGGTGCTCCACGCTGTAGCGCCCCCCTCCCATCAACAGCAGGACGAGGAAGGGCACAAGGAACAGCAGTGCATGTTCCTTGTCGCTGATGGGATCGCCAGCATGCGCACCGAATGCCGCCACCGCCATGGTGATGGCAGCCGGAACGGACATCCAGCGCGTAAAGAGTCCCACGACGATGAAGGCCGGGGCGACAAGCTCACCGAAGACGGCCAACCCCAGCGAAACCTCTTCTCCGAGGCCCATCCAATCGTAGAAACTGACCTCTCCCTCGGCCAACCCGGTTCGAAGCCGTTCCAGTTTGCCCCATCCGTGAGGCACCATCAATCCGCCCGCTCCAATACGCAGGAGCAACAGGGACAAGTCCTTATGCCATGACATGGATGCAAAGTAGGATGTCCAAGCCCTGAAATGAAGGAGGCCGTTCGACGTTTCGAACGGCCTCCCGTAACCAAAACCTAGAAGCTGTCGGGGGCACCTCTGTGACCGTTCCGACAGGATGAATCTGCACGGACTCATGATTCCATTGACATAGGATTCATCATCGGTGCCCCTGGCTTCGCATGTGTATGCCGGTGCCAAAAAAGAAAGGCGCCCCGAAGGACGCCTTTCCGCATTTCTTCTGGATCGGACTGCGATCAGTTCGGACAAGGCTGTCCGAAGCTTCCGAGCAACAGGAGCAGGTCACCCACAGCCGTGGCACCGTCTCCATCGAGGTCGGTCGGACAAGGGTTCGCACCACTGATTTCACAGGAACCATCGTCGATGGTGGCTGTCGCATCATAGTTGCTTGCATCCGGGTACGTGCAGCCGTAGACGATGGCCGTGGCACAGCTGCCGTCATCAGCTCCGGCGAAGGGACTGTACTCAGCACTGAAGGGATCGGTGCATCCTGCACAGAGATCACACTCACTGTAACAGACCGCATCCAAGATCATCGGGCTGTCCACTACACTCAATTGACGGTTGCTGTATCCACCATCGGTACAGGGGCCACTGATCTCCTCCCATGTACCGCCATTGCGGTACTTGAACTCATAACTGCCCACTCCGAGGATCAGGGATGCTTCCCAGACCCCGAAGCCCATTTCCGTCATCACCGTGGCGGGGGCACCCCATCCATTGAAGGAACCGGCGATGTCCATGAAGCCGGCCACTTCGATGTTGGAGGCATTCACACGGAACACAATCTCGAATTGGCAGCTGCCATCATCCGTATTGGCGGTAGAGTCGAAGTTCACGGCATCCGGGTTGATGCAACCGTTGTAGTTGCAGGCTCCGGGATCGGTGGCGTTCTCGTTGTAGTTGTCGGCGTTGGGGTCCTGACAGCCTGCGACTTCCTGACAATCGAGAATCTGGTCAGCGTCGGTATCGGTGTAGTCACAGAGCAGACTGATGTCACAGGGGCTCGTGAATCCACATGCCGTCGGATCGCCACATCCCGGGGTGAAGCTCGAGAGCGGAGCGGCCCACAGGTACTGGGGACCGAGCACCGGAACAATCGTCTTCCACACACCGTTCTGCTCGGCGAGCGTCAGGATGTTGCCGGAAAGGTTCACCGTGAATTGTCCACCGCACATGCCCACGGGGGTCACGCTCGCAATGGCCACCAGGTCGGCAAGCAAACCACCGGTCGGATCGGTCACATTGGACATCACCAGCGGTCCACCGGTTCCATCACCGAGGAAAACACCGCTGACGGAAATGTTCGGATTGACACCGCCATCGGCCTCACAGCCACCTGCGAGGGGCTCATTGTCGGTACCAGAGAGCGTAAGACCCACCAGCCAGACATTGGTGGCACCCGTCGGAAGCGTCGTCTCCATGTAATCACAGGAACCGTCATCTTCCGTGGCAAAGCCATTGTAGTTGCACGCGATGACATCGGTACAGCCGGGCACCACCAACGGGTTGCCATCACAGTCGAAATCTTCGGCAGCGTACTCACAGGAACCGTCGTCGGTCGTGGCGAGGGCACTGTAGTTACAGGCGGTCTCATCGTTGCAACCGGGGCCGAGGGCGGCCACACCGAGGCTCACCGCCAGACGCGGAGCCGTGTAGTTGGTGACCTCATTGATCCAGTAGGCTGCCTCGGCCGGACCCATGGTCGGGTTCAGCGTGAGCTGGGTGGCGGCGATGTTCGTACCGTTCAAACCGTCGACGTATTCCGTCGTGGCAACGTCCCACCATTGCCAGGGAGCGCCGTCAAAGGGCTCGGTCGGCGCTCCGTCCACGTAGTTGTTCAGCACGGGGAACAGACCGTCCCAACCCTGGTTGCCGTAAGCGACAGCCGGATCGGGCAGGCCGATATCGGCGAACACCGCATTGTTGTTCGTGGCGTAACCGTTGATTTCAGAGTGGATGTCATAGGCACCACTGACCTCCACAACCGGTTCATTGGTCGTAGGAACAATGAGGACACCCGTCGTGTAGGGAGCAAATTGGTCATGCGGACCTTGGAAGCTGACCATGGGTACATCGCCCTCATCCAGCCAATTCAGGTCACCCATGGCGCCACCGAGGTTCATCTGGAAGTTGAACGCAGAGCTGTAACCCACGTGGTTCGCCATGCAGAGCTGGAAACCACCCACCTCGGCCGGAGCGTAGGCGTCGTTCGTGGCGTCAGGGTTACCGTGGATGTCCTCGACCACCATCGGAATCTGGGTACCCGTTCCCGGATCGTACCAGAACTTGGAAATCGGCAGCCCACTGTCATCGAGGATGATGTCGTTGTAGCTGGAGATACCGGCGGAGGCGAGGGTGATGTAGCCACCCGTTCCCTCACCGAACATGGCAATCTGATCACCATTCACACCATGGGGATTGCCGTCCTCGGCGATGGACTTGCGGAAGTAACGAACAGCCGTTCGGCTGTCCTGCACACCGCGGTAGGCGGCCTGAATCAACTGAAGCGTGCGCTCATCCTGGGTTTCTGCCAGCGGGTTCCATCCAAGACGGTAGTCGCAGCTCGCGACCACATATCCCTTCTTGGCGAACTCCGTGCAGATGGCCACGGCACAGCTGTCGTCCTTATTACCAACGGCGCTGCCGTTGACGTACTGCGGCAGGAAGTTACCCGTGTGGAAGTACAGAATGAGCGGACGCTCCGTCAAAATGTCTCCAGCGGGCTCATAGATGTCGCACACCAGCGGCTGGGGTGCGGGGGGCAGACCCTGCAGGGCCGTAATCACCGTAATGTTCGTACCGTACACCACGTCAGTGGTGACGTTCACTTCGTCGAACACCTCGTCGACGTAGCGCACACCATTGTTGTTGACCTGACCTTCGGTCACAAGACCCAAGGACAATCCCATGCGGGGCGAATTGTAGTCCACGATCTGGTCAATCCAGAACATGGCCTCCGCCTCACCCATGGTGGGGTTGAGGGTCAACTGCGTAGCAAGAATATTGGTGCCATTGGCATCATCATAGGCTTGAACGGCAGCCTCATCGAACCACTGCCAGGGAGAAGCATCGGCGGGCTCGGTGGGAACACCATCCACGTAATTGTTCAAGACCGGGAAGAGTCCATCCCACCCATTGTTGTTGGCCGAAGCGGCATCTGCGATGTCCGCATCCGCAAAAGCCGCATTGTTGTTGGTGGCATAGCCGTTGATCTCCTCATGGATATCGTAGGCACCGCTCACCTCTACGACCGGCTCGTTCGTCGTAGGAACGATGAGCACCGCGGTCTCATAGGGAGCAAAGGGGTCATGGGGGCTCTGGAAACTGACCATGGGGATGTCACCCTCGTCGAGCCAGTTCAGGTCACCCAAGGCGCCACCGAGATTGAATTGGTAGTTGAAATCCGAGCTGTAGCCCACGTGATTGGCCATGCAGAGCTGGAAACCACCCACTTCTGCTGGAGCATAGGCGTCATTCGTGGCATCGGGGTTGCCGTGGATGTCCTCCACCACCATCGGAATCTGGCTGCCCGTGCCCGGATCGTACCAGAACTTGGCAATCGGAAGCCCGCTGTCATCGAGGATGATGTCGTTGTAGCTGGAGATACCGGCTGTAGCCAGCGTGATATAGCCACCCGTTCCGTCACCACCCAAGGCAATCTTGGTGTCGTCGATGCCGTAGGGATTGCCATCCTCTGCCACCGACTTGCGGAAGTAACGCACAGCCGTGCGACTGTCCTGAACTCCTCGGTAAGCGGCTTGAATCAACTGAAGCGTCCGCTCTTCTTGGGCTTCGGCAAGCGGATTCCATCCGAGACGGTAATCCACACTGGCCACGACATATCCCATCTTGGCATAACGGGTGCAGATCTCGACGATGGCACTGTCCGTCTTGGTTCCTTGCGCACCCCCATTGAGGTAGGGAGGCAGGAAATTACCGGTGTGGAACATCATCAGCAGCGGACGGCTGGTTTCCGTATCACCGGTGGGCTCGTAGAGATCGAGCACAAGCGGTTGCGGCGCCGGGGGGAGTCCCTGGAGAGCAGTAATGACGGTAATGTTGGTACCGTACTGGATATCGGAGGTCACTGTGACGTCGCTGAAAACCTCATCGAGGTAGCGGGTCTGGGCTCCGGCGGTCAGGCAGACGAAGAATGCTGCCAGAAGGAGACAAGTTTGCTTCATGGTTTGGTCCCTAAGTTGAGGGTGAAAGATAGACAACCTCGCTTACAGTGTGTACTTATTACACAGAGGATTGAAATTCAGGCAACAGGCGAATTTGTAAGTGTCAATGAAGGCACCCCAATTCAGTTCCGGGTATCCACTTCGTAGAGCAGACTCAAGTAGGCCAAGCGACCGACCGAAGGCCCGCCATACGTCTCTATATGCCAGTTTTTCAGAACGTTGGACGCGCCTGCCTTGATGGTCAGGTTCAGCTGGTCAATCCGCGCATTGGCCTGGACATCGAGCAGATCGAACGTGGGGACGAAGCCTGTGAACTGCGGTGAGCCTTCAAAAACAAATCCCTGAACCCACTTATAATTCACGCCGAAACCCCACGTGCTTGCTTCACGCAGCCGCAGATCCCGGGTGCTGACACCCAAATTATATTTGTGTTCAGGCGTATTGAAAGCCGGAATGATCGGATCGTCCTCATCCGTCTTCACCAGGCGGTTCCAACTGTAGTTCCCGGAAATCATCCAGTTGTCCCCCACGTACCAATTGGCACCGATTGAAGCGCCCGTGGTCCGCACCTCATTGATTGAGTTTGCCGCATATCTGAAAACATCGATACCGGTCACAGCATTGGGAAACTGCGGACTCTGGAAGAGCACATCCAGGCCGATGTTGTAGCCGATGAAATGGTTGTACTGGCTGTAGTACCAGCTACCATCGAGATACAGCTTGTCCCACAGGGTGGTCCGGTAACCCATCTCGATGGACCGCACCTGTTCCGGCCGCAATGGTGCGATATCGAAGTATTGCAGCGTATCGATGTTGCCGAACGGCAACCCTGCGGTGCTGGAAATGCTGGCTCGGTAATCCAAGAAGCTTGAAACGGAGACCAGTCCCTCCCTGCCATTGAGATTGCCCACCAAGGTAGCCGGTCCCACATCGAGGTACAGGTATTGGTCTGCCAGGGTCGGGTTGCGCAAGGCACTCGAAAAGCTGAACCTGAAATAATCCTGCTCCCGCGGCTTCCAGACCAGGGAGGCCGCCGGAGAGAATACCCAATCGAAGTTCTGGTTCTTGTCGGCCCTCGCGGTCGCGGTCACAATCACCTTGTCCTCTGCAAACCTTTTCCTCGCTCCCGCATACAGGCCCATTTCCTGGTTGGTGATGACCACCCCCGCAGTATCACTGAAGATGGTACCATCACTGTCCGGAGTGTACCGACGGAAATTCGCTCCGACCCTGACTTCCTCGAAACCCGATGGATTGAATATGCGCTCGCCGTGCACATGAATGAGGCTGGATCGGTCATAGAAACGGGTTCCTCCCTCTCCCTCATTGTTCTTGAGCGAGGTCAACCGGTCGAAAGCCTCTTGGAATTCCGGCGACCCGGGCTCCAGGTGCCCCAGTGGCTCGAGGGAGACATCACCGAGGTTCGCGTACCCGTTGTTGGTCCAATCCTCTACAATGTTGTGCCATGCAGTGAGGTTGTCGGCGTTGTTGGCATACCACGCCGAAATGCTGTCAGGCGGGATGGTGAATGTGGGGAATGGTCCTGTCGTATCAAGGATGCCTTGAGGCCAGGTCCCCGCAATCATCGGAGCAATGCTGTCGACCCAATACCGATAGTACACCTTGGCATAGTTGTAGTCGCTCCGGGTCTCTTCCTGCAGGCGCAACGCGGTGGCATATGGGTCGAAACTCTCACCGGCATCCTCACTCGTTCGGTAGGTGCGGAGAAACCACTTGCCCGGCTTGGAGAGCTCGAGCTTGTGCTGGTAGAATTCAATGTTGCGCAGGGAAAACCGGTTGTCACCCTGATAGACCGTGGTACCGAATCCGCTGTTGAATCCGTACACCAACTCTGGTGACTCGTATGTCTTGTCCGGCTGCAACCGCAGGTGCAATGCGGTCGATACCTTGAGGTTCTTGGTTCCGTAATCCACCAAGTCAATCTCCTTGTACCCGGTGCGGAAGAAGGCTCCGAGACCACGGGCATTGGAACTGTTGTCACCACTGTAGTCAAAAACCGACTTGTATTCGTCCCCGTAGATGTTCACGGCATCAAAACGACCGGGATTGGCGGCGTCAAACTGCGAGGCATCCACCGGATTGTAATTGTCCGCTACCCAATCATCGGCACTGAAACGGAAGGCATTGACCTTGAATCCGAGGACTGGATTGCCTTCCTCATTCTCGATGTAGTCCGCATAGCGGAATCCGGTCTCCGTCAGGTTCCGTTCGCCCACCTTGGCGCTGACCGCCACCCCGGGAAACCGAAAAGGAGACTTGGTCTCCATCGAGACGACACCATTGAAGGCGCCAGGACCATAAAAGGCACTGCTCGCACCCGCCACGATGTCCACCTTCATGACGTCGAGATCAGGGGCTCCCAGAAAATTGCCCAGCGAGAAGTTCAGTCCCGGGCTCTGGTTGTCCACCCCATCGATCAGCTGCAGGGAACGCACGGGAGACGTGCTGTTGAAGCCCCGGGTATTGATGATCTTGAAACCCAGGGATGCACTGGTCAGGTCCACACCCTTCAAATTGCCCAAACCCTCATAGAAGTTGCCGCTCGGCGCTTCCTTGATGGCGAGCACATCCATGCTCTCGACGGTGAGGGGCCCCTGCTTCTGGCGCTCATCGATCCGGGAACCCACCACTTCGGCCTCCTCCATCAACACGGCATCCGGCTGGAGCACAGCCCGGACCTCATCCGCCGCGCTGCGCACGTCCACCGCAAACATGGCATACCCGATGAAACTGATGTTCAGCCGAACCGGAACCGAGGCCACTTCCAGCCGGAAACGCCCATCGAAATCGGTGGACGTACCCGTAGTACTCCCTTCGACCAGCACGCTGGCCGCAAAAACCGGATCCCCTGTCTCCCCGTCGATGACTTGCCCCCGGATGACTTCCTGAGCGGAAGAAGAAAAGACTATAGAGCTCAATATCAAGAACAAAGCCCCATTGAGAAGACGCATCTGGCTCATGTGTCGCGCTGGAATCGGTTTCAATGCCATCCTATTTCGGATGGGGTCAGGCAATATGCGACGAAATCAGGGCTCGTTGGCCTGTACGATGTACACGAGATATTGACCATCGACCACCACTTCGTCGCCTGTGTACAGTTTCCGGCGCCGTCGGGCCTCGGGTTCCCCGTTTACCGTGACACGTCCTTCATCCACGGCCCACTTGGCCTCTCCTCCGGTAGCGCACAGACCGGTGGCCTTGAGCACCTGCATCAGGTCGATGTAGGGCGTCCGCAGTGAAAATTCGATGCGCTCCACGCTCAGACGAGGTCGGGAAAACGGCCCGGATCGGACTCTGCCACGATGGCATGGGCTTTCTCGGTGATGTCCTCCACAGACGGCTTCGAGAAATAGTCGCCGTCCGTTCCGTAGGCCGGAAGGTGCGGCGCGGCTGACAAGGTCTGGGGTGCAGCGTCGAGGTGCATCCAAAGGTCTCCGGAAGCCAAGCTGCGCTCCATCATGTACGCCGTGGCCCCTCCCGGAACATCCTCGTCGACGAAGAGCACCCTCGCCGTGCGGGACACACTCTCTGCGATGACCCCGGTGCGGTCAAAAGGCAACAGGGTCCGCACATCCACAACCTCAGCCTCCAAACCCAGTCCTGAAAGACGCTGGGCAGCCTCCAAACAGAGATTCAACGTGCTGCCATAAGAAACAATGGTCAGGTCATGGCCCGGCCGGACCACCTCCGCCACACCCAGCGGTATTCGGTATTCCCCGAGGTTGAGGGGCTTGGGTTCTTTCGTCCGGTAACCGTTCAGACACTCCACGACCAAGGCGGGCTCCCCCGCGGCCATGAGCGTGTTGTACATGCCTGCCGCTTCGGTCATGTTGCGCGGAACACAGACATGCATGCCCCGGATGCTGTGGATGACCGCGCCCATGGGACTTCCGGAATGCCAAATGCCCTCCAGACGATGGCCCCGGGTTCGGACAATCAAAGGCGCACGTTGTCCCCCGGCACTGCGGTAATGGACCGTAGCCAAGTCATCCCGCATGATCTGGAGCGCGTAGTACAGGTAATCGAGGTATTGGATCTCCGCAATGGGCCTCAGGCCGCGCATGGCCAGACCAATGCCCTGACCGATGATGCTGCACTCGCGGATGCCCGTATCCGAAACCCGGTCTTCACCGAAGGTCTCCTGCATTCCCTCCATGGCCTGGTTGACCCCACCGATGCGTCCGGTATCCTCACCGAAAGTGAGCAACTCCGGATGGCGTTCAAACAGAGCCTTGAAATTGTCGCGCAGGATGATGCGACCATCCACCATCTCCTCTCCGAATTCAGCCGGAACCGATTCCACGCCCAACGCATCGTATTCACCATGGGCATAGAGTCCGCCCCCGTACAACTCCGCACAGCGGGACTGTTGGACCTCCAACCAGCGCTTGAGTGCCGTGCGCGGCTCTGAGGGAGACCCGGAAGTGGCATGCAGGGCCAGACGCACCGCGACATGGACATCCCTGCGCAAGGGGTCCGTCATCTTGAACAGCTCCTCTGCTCGGTCTGCACAATCGGGTACGGCCCTCAGCAATTCGACGGCAGTATCCCGCTCCCCATCCAGGGCCTGCCTCACGGCCTGCCAGGCGGATTTCTGCTCCGCACGGACCTGCTGCTTGGCTTCGGCCCTGATGGCCTTGAGCTCCTCATCGGTCGCTGCGCCCTCCATCTCGAGGAAACGCCCCAATTGTCGGATGCAATCGAATTCCTCCGCCCAGGCCAGACGGTCGGCAGACTTGTACCGTTCGTGAGAACCACTGGTGCTGTGGCCTTGGGGCTGCGTGCATTCCTCCACATGCACCAGCACCGGCACATGGCGCTCCCGACACACTTTGACAGCGCGCTCGTAGGTCAGCAGAAGGGCGGGGTAATCCCAGGCCCTGACCTTGAAGATGACGATGCCGCCACCCGGCAGCTCGACACCACTTTCCGCAATGGACACACCGCCATCTGCGGACCCACCCGGCTCAGATCCGTAAGCCATGCCGGCAAGTGCCTGGGAGATGCTCTCCCTTGCCGTCTGGTATTTCTTCGGTACGGAGATGCCATAGCCATCGTCCCAGACGCTCATGCAGAGGGGCACTCCGAGCACGGCTGCAGCATTCATGGTCTCCCAGAACATGCCCTCCGAGGTGGAGGCATCCCCGATGGTACCAAAGGCCACTTCGTTACCGCCGTTCGAGAAGCCCTTCACCTTGAATCCCGATTTCTTCAACTGCTTTCCACGGGCCCTGTAGTGCTTGCTCGCTTGGGCCAATCCAAGCAACCTGGGCATCTGGCTCGCCGTCGGAGAGAGATCGATGGAACTGTTCGGTTGTTTCGTGTGGTTTATGAAATGGCCTTCCGCGTCCACGGTGCGCGATCCGAAATGCCCGTTCATCTGACGTCCTCCCGTCATGGGCTCACGCTCGAGTTGGGTATCCGCATACAACTGGGCGAAATACTGCTCAACGGTCAGCATTCCCAACGCCATCATCAACGTCTGGTCGCGGTAGTATCCACTGCGGAAATCCCCATCACCGAATTGACGGGCGAGCGCCAGCTGCGCCACTTCCTTGCCGTCTCCGAAGATGCCGAACTTGGCTTTGCCCGTCAGGACCTCCTTGCGGCCCAGCAGCGAAGCTTCCCTGCTGATGCAAGCCAGTCGGTAGTCGTTCAAGGCGACCTTCCTCAGGTCCTCTCCGGTGTCGAGCGCGAGTGTTTCTCCCATGGGCGTTGATGGTGCTGCGCGAAGGTACCGCGCACGGCGGCATCAAGCCGCACCGCCCTGTATCGCCAACCAGAGCTGGTCTTTCAAACGATCGACCCCCTCCCCCGTCACGGCACTGAAATAGTGGTGCTTGAGGTCGCCCAGCGAGGCCGTCACCTCCGCCCTGAGTTCCGCATCGAGCAGGTCGCACTTGCTGATGGTGAGGATGCGGTCCTTGTCCAGGAGTTCGGGGTTGTACTGTTCCAATTCGGAGAGGAGGATCCGGTAGGATTCCGCAATGTCATCGGCGTCTCCCGGGACGAGGAAGAGCAGCACCGAATTGCGTTCGATGTGGCGAAGGAACCTCAACCCAAGTCCACGGCCCTCATGAGCACCCTCGATGATGCCCGGGATGTCTGCCATCACGAAGCTGCGGTCGCCGCGGTAGGACACCATCCCCAGATTGGGCCGAAGTGTCGTGAAGGGATAATCCGCGATTTCAGGCTTCGCTGCACTCACCACGCTGAGCAGGGTGGATTTGCCCGCATTCGGAAACCCCACAAGGCCCACATCGGCCAACAATTTGAGCTCGAGGATGCGCCACAGCTCCTCGCCGTCCTCGCCCGGCTGGGCATAACGTGGCGTCTGGTTCGTGGGCGACTTGAAATGGTCATTGCCGAGGCCACCCCGCCCTCCAGGAACCATGACCCATTCCTGTCCGTCTTCCGTGATTTCTCCCACCACCTCGCGTGTATCCGCGTCCCGCACCACCGTCCCGATCGGCACGTCGAGGAATTCATCCTGACCATCCGCACCGTGGCGGCGGTTGGCCCCTCCGGACTCGCCATGGCCTGCCGAAATATGCTTGCGGTATTTCAGATGCAACAGCGTCCACATCTGCGCATTGCCCCTCAGGATCACATGACCACCCCGACCGCCATCACCCCCGTCGGGACCACCCTTGGCGGTCGTGCGGTCGCGGTGCATGTGCGTGCTGCCCGGGCCACCCTTTCCGGAGCGGCAACACAGCTTCACATAGTCGACGAAATTCTCGCTCGCCATGGTGCGTCAAAGGCGCGCAGGACTCAGGACAGTCCCTCGATGGCGGTTTTGAGCCGATCGAAGATGTCCTCGATGCTGCCCGTACCCACAATCCCGGCGTATTTGTCCTGCCCGCGGTAATGGTCTGCTACGGGAGCCGTCTCGGCATTGTAGACATCAATGCGGTTCTGGATGACGGCCGGATCCGCGTCATCCGCGCGGCCACTCGTCTCAGCCCGCTTGGCCAAGCGGGCCTTGAGCTCGTCCTCCGGCACTTCCAAGGCGAGCATGCCACTGATGGCCTGCCCCTTCTCCTCCAAAAAGGCATCCAATGCTACAGCCTGCGCTGTCGTGCGCGGAAAGCCATCGAAAATGAAACCGCTGGCTTTGGGGTGCGCATTGGCCGAATCCTCCAGCATGCGGATGGTGACATCATCCGGTACCAGCTTGCCCTGATCCATGTAAGACTTGGCCAATTGGCCCAACTCCGTCGCCCCCTTGATGTTGGAGCGGAAAATGTCGCCGGTGGACAAATGGACGAAACCGAAATGATCAACCAGCAACTGGCTTTGGGTGCCTTTTCCTGCACCGGGAGGGCCGAAGAGAACGATGTTCTGCATTGCGTACGAAGATAGAACCGTCACCGGACCACTCACGGCATTTGTCCCCCCTCCAATCCCGAAGCTGTACACAATCAGCAAGGGAAAGCGAAAACGTATAAGACCCACTAAACGTTTATAAATTTCGGCAGATGAATTTCTAATTTGCTTCGACAAACAGAATTATACAAATAGAATCAATATGTAAAGTTTGTCTACGGTCATTACATATAGGTATAACATGGCAATTTTTGGCGTGAATGCGCTTGACCTATCGAACCATGCTTTCTCTTCGCCAAATTGTAATGATCTCCTTGGCCTCAATTTCCGTCTCCGCAATGGGACAGGATTTGGGCGCCCTGCTTTCTACTGAACCATCGGAATTGACCGAAGCCCAGATTGAAACTCTGTCGGAATTCACCGTCGAAATCGATACCGTCGCCCAAGACGTCGGAATCCTGAGTGACGCCGACCTGACGGGCTACACGACATACAGGTTGTTCATCACCACGAATTCTGAACTCGACAAGATCTCCAGCGTGTATGGAGACATAGAAAATCCGCTGTCCATCGAGACCACTGGAAATTTCTTCCAGTCCTATCCGGTTGGCAGTGAGACGGCAGCCGGCATCAATCCCATCGTCTGGGACAACTACCCTTCCAATGAGTTCGACAGTTTCGTCACGATAGGAATCGATGAAGCGCCCTTGTCTTCCGCGGGAGAATCCGCGATCACCATCCTCGAATCCGGAACGAGCCCATGGGCGTCCGTCTTCGAACCCGCAGGCGATGTGCCGGGAAGCAGCTTCATGATTGCCGACCTCACGGGAGGTGGATGGTTCGTCCTCCCCAGCGCAACCAATGGAATCGCCGGTGTTGAGAAGCGCGTACTCATCGCTCAATTGACCACGAACGGCCACTTGTCCGGATACATCAATGCCCAAATCTTCCTGGACGGAGACAACATCAATGGAACGGTATACCTCCCCCTCTCCTTGCCCGTTCCCGGCTGCACCGACAGCCTCGCCTGCAATTTCACGGACGGTGCGGACCTCGATGACGGTTCCTGTCTTTTCGCCGATGGTCCTTGCCAATCCTGCTTGGATGGGGAAGTGCTGACGGAAGACGCTGACTCCGATGGCATTTGCGACGATGTCGATGACTGCGATGGCACCATCGACATCTGTGGTGTTTGCGCCGGACCTGGTGACATCTACGAATGCGGCTGTGCCGACATCCCCGATGGGGACTGCGACTGCAACGGAAATCAGAATGACGCCCTCGGCGTCTGTGGCGGCGACTGTGCTGCCGATGCCGACAGCGATGGCATCTGCGACGACGTGGACGACTGCGTCGGTGCCCTCGACGCCTGTGGCGTGTGCAACGGCCCTGGTGAAGTTTATGAATGCGGTTGCGCCGACATCCCCGATGGGGACTGCGACTGCAACGGAAACCAACTCGACGCCCTGGACGTCTGTGGTGGCGATTGTGCCGCCGACGCCGACAGCGATGGCATCTGCGACGACGTGGACGACTGCGTCGGTGCCCTCGATGCCTGTGGTGTGTGCAACGGCCCGGGAGAGATCTATGAATGCGGCTGTGCCGACATCCCCGATGGAGACTGCGACTGCAACGGAAACCAGCTCGACGCCCTCGGCGACTGTGGTGGCGATTGTGCAGCCGACGCCGACAGCGATGGCATCTGCGACGACGTGGACGACTGTGTCGGTGCCCTCGATGCCTGTGGCGTGTGCAACGGCCCAGGCGAGATCTATGAATGCGGCTGTGCCGACATCCC